>NZ_OZ038525.1:0-600000 GCF_964036645.1 Tenacibaculum sp. 190524A02b
ATGACTAAGACAGCTGAAGCAGTTTGGGTTGAGTGCCTATCTTTTATAAAAGATAATATAAAACCACAAGCTTATAAAACTTGGTTTGAGCCAATTAAGCCTATCAAATTATCGGGGGAGGCTTTGACTATTCAGGTTCCTAGTAAGTTTTTTTATGAGTGGTTAGAGGAGCACTATATTAAATTATTACGCGTTGCCTTAGTTAGGCAGTTGGGTAATGATGCCAAGCTAGTTTATGACGTTCGAATGGAAAATACGTATAGTAGTAACAGTCCTCAAACTGTTAAAATTCCTAGTTCAAATAGAAATCCTATCAAACCACAAAAGGTAACAGTTCCCATTGAGTCAAAAAGAGAACTAAAAAATCCTTTTGTAATTCCTGGATTGCAAAAAGTGAAAATAGAGTCTCAATTAAACCCTAACTACAATTTTATGAATTTTGTAGAAGGAGACTCTAATAGATTAGCAAGATCGGCAGGAATGGCGGTTGCAAATAAACCAGGAGGTACTTCTTTTAATCCATTATTAATTTACGGAGGTGTTGGTTTAGGAAAAACGCATTTAGCCCATGCAATAGGAGTAGAAATAAAAGATAAGTACCCAGATAAAACTGTCTTGTATATTTCTTCAGAAAAATTTACACAACAATTTATCGATTCTGTTAAATCAAATACAAGAAATGATTTTATTCATTTTTATCAAATGATTGATGTGTTAATTATTGATGATGTTCAATTCTTATCAGGTAAGGCAGGTACACAGGATGTGTTCTTCCATATTTTTAATCATTTACATCAAAATGGAAAACAGGTTATTTTAACTTCTGATAAAGCGCCTGTTGATATGCAAGATATAGAGCAAAGATTATTATCTCGTTTCAAGTGGGGATTATCAGCTGAACTACAATCACCAGATTATGAAACTCGAATTTCTATATTACAAAACAAGTTATATAGAGATGGAGTAGAAATGCCTGAGGAAATAGTAGAATACATTGCAAAGAATATAAAATCTAATGTAAGAGAATTAGAAGGTGTAATTATTTCTATGATTGCACAAGCTTCTTTTAATAGGAAAGAGTTTACAATTGAGTTAGCGAAACAAATTGTAGATAAGTTTGTAAAGAGTACTAAGAAAGAATTATCAATAGATTATATTCAAAAAGTAGTTTCTAAATATTTTGATATGGATGTAGCTACTTTACAATCTAAAACACGTAAACGTCATATTGTTCAAGCAAGGCAGTTAGCTATGTATTTTGCAAAACGTATGACAAAATCATCTTTAGCAAGTATTGGAAATCAAATAGGGCAGAGAGATCATGCTACGGTATTACATGCATGTAAAACTGTAGATAACTTAACAGAGACTGATAAACAATTTAAAAAGTATGTTGACGATTTAACTAAAAAGTTAACATTATAAAATAAATATATCATGAAAATACTAATGGTTTGTTTGGGGAATATTTGCCGTTCCCCATTGGCCGAGGGTATTTTAAAGTCTAAAGTATCTTCTGATTTTATTCAAGTTGACTCAGCTGGGACTGCTGGTTATCATGAAGGAGAGTTACCTGATAAGCGATCTATTGCTGTTGCCCAAAAAAATGGAATAGATATCACAGATCAACGTTCTAGAAAATTTTCATTAGCTGATTTTGATACCTTTGATGTCATTTATGCAATGGATGAGAGTAATTTTCATAACTTAGTTTCACTGGCAAGAAATGATGAGGATGCTGGTAAGGTCAAAATGATTCTTCAAGAAATATATCCAAACGAAAATTTAAGTGTGCCAGATCCTTACTACGGAGGTGATAAAGGGTTTGAAAATGTATACAATATGTTAGATGAAGCTTGTGAAATAGTCGCTTCAAAATTTGTAAATTAAATGAAAGGGAAATTATACTTAATTCCAACTACACTTGGAGATACTGAACCTTTAGAGGTGATGCCGATATCTGTAAAAAAAGTTATAGAGAAATTAGAACATTTTATTGTTGAGAATGAAAAATCAGCAAGAAGGTATATCAAAAAAATTACTCCGACAAAGTCGCAACCTTCTTTACAGCTTATGTTGTTAGATAAATATTCTGATGAGTTAGAGACACGAAATTATTTAGATGTATGTGAGGACGGAATATCTATAGGGTTATTATCTGAAGCGGGAGTTCCAGCAGTGGCTGATCCTGGTGCGACCATTGTAAAACAAGCACATGAAAAAGGTATTCAAGTAATTCCCTTGGTAGGTCCATCTTCAATTTTATTAGCTTTAATGGCTTCAGGTATGAATGGACAGAGTTTTGCTTTTAATGGGTATTTACCTATAGATAAAGGTGAAAGAAAAAGAGCTATTAAAGATTTAGAAAAATTATCTAGAGACAAAGACCAATCTCAAATATTTATTGAAACACCTTACAGGAATGAAAAAATGTTAGAGGATTTACGTTCGGTATTGGCACCAGATACCAAAGTTTGTGTTGCCTGTGACATAACTTTACCAACAGAATATATAAAAACACTTACTGTAAAAGAATGGAAAAATGTAAAAACCGATTTACATAAACGTCCAGCTATTTTTATAGTGCACAGGTAAACCGGTTTTTGCTTATACTAAAGGGGATTTGTTTGGGGGAATGTCTGATACATTGTATCCTGAAAACTTTTTTAAATATTCTTCTATGGTTGTACCAAAAGCATCTTTAAACTGGAATTTTCCATTGGTACGTAAAAACTTTTTAACATTGCCAGCTCCACTTAAATGAGCAGCAGCTAGAATACCTGATTCTGTTATAAGTATTCCTTTAATTTTTTTACCAACACTTCTTCTAATATCCTTTCTAAGAATCCATTTATTAACTTTACAAAGAGCTATAAATGTTCTTTCTTGTAATTCTGGGTTCTTAAGAAAACGTTGTGTGTTATATATTTTAAATCTTTTTAAGGTAGATTTTCCAAATTGGTATTTTCCTAAATAACCAAGTTTATTGATAACCGTATATTTACCTTGTGATTCTTTAAAGCCAAGGGCTTCTTTAAATCCAATAAAATCTTTTTGTAAAAAAGGGAAATTGAATTCCTTTATATCATCAACTTTGATGATAGGTAGTGTAGTGGTTATTTCTTTTTTAGCAGGACTTAATGTAAAACTCGTTAACAAAGTAAATCCAGTAATAGTTAAAACTAAATGTTTGATAATTAGTTACTTTCTGTTTAGCGGGGGCAAATATATAATAAAAAATACAAATAACTAATAATCAGTTGTTTGTTGTTTGTTGTGCTTTTTTGTTTTTAATAGTTTAATGGCTTTTTTTTTATGGATTCCTTTTTTAAAGTGTAATTTTATCGGTTATTATTTGTTTTTTGTGTTAATTTTTTGCGTATAAAAATTTGTTAATTATTTGTGTTACTTGTGATTCGTATTTGGGTATGTTTACGAACAAGTACATTTTTTGATAGAGTAATCTTTTAGAGTTAAATGTGTTTTATAAGAAGTAGTAGATTTATAAATAAGATTTGTACTTATAAGTAAAAAAACAGCCTAAATCTTAATTTAGGCTGCTTTTAGTTTTTAATTATAGTTTTTTATTCAGGAAATCTTTCTAATAAATGAGCTTCTTGTCCACTTTGAATTGCTCTTGGCCCTGGTTTGACACTAAAAGCTCTTGTCCTGTTTTGAGCTGTTAGTTTACCGTTAACTTTCTTAAAAGCAGGGATGGACGAGTCCTGATTTGTATTTACTTCGGTGCTATATACATCCCATCCTTTTTCTCTATTCTTTACAAACACATTATCATAATGAAAACTAGGATTAGCCCTACCATTAGCTGATGCAGATTCCATCATTCTTTGCTCTTCTAAGTTATCACCGTAATCTTCCCATGCAACTCTGGCTTTTGGTTGAGCTGTAGCGCCTGGGAGTCCAGATGATGCCCCATAATTTTTTAGGGTTTTACTATTTAAGTCATGGTAAAAAACATCATTGTCTCCTACAGGTCTTACCTCTATTGCACAACCATTCATTGGTCCTGTGAAAACACATGTTCCTGCTGGTACATCTTTAGGGACTTCCATATAACCAATACCCCCAGATTGAAATGGGAAATAGTAGTCATTCCCCATAGTATTTGGAATTAATTTTATGTTATTTGCTCCAGTTATATGACTTGTTACTTCTGTAGAAACTCTTGTTCCTCTTGAAAAAACTTTACTACCTTCAATTGTTGTTGCACTTTTGCTTGAAAGATTAGCAGCTTCGGTACCATCAACAATAAAACCTTTATTAGGGAATATTGGTGCCATTCCAGTTGGATCCACAAGGTTAATAGGGTTATTACTAGTGTAAGTGTACGGTGAGTAATTGATGTGCTTAGGATCAGGAGTTAAGAATATTTTCTTAACAGGATGGTATAATCTAGCTTTAAAATTATACAATCCAGTAGCTTGATCGTATTCTTGCCCAGTATATAAATAGGTTCCTAATTTGTGTTTCACCTCGGTTCCTTGATGGTTAGAGTATAAAATTTCACCAAAAGGAGTGTATTTATAGGTTTCTTCTACAATACCCTCTGAAGCATTAACTACATTACGTAAACTACTTTGGTAATCACGTACAAAGAAATAGGTTTTACCTTTGTAAAGCATAGCTATAGGAGCATACTGAGCCCCATAAATATACGTTTTATCCCATGAGGTATTATCTACATTATCCGTAAGTTTTTCAAATAAAGGTAAATTACGAGTTCCAAAAATATAGGTTAAGGTATCGTCAATACTAAGCCCATGTTTAGAAGTATATTTACGTGTTTTTTGGACTCTTCTATTGTTCGCATCGTATAAGAACTTCACTTGATTTTGCCCGTCAAATACTTTATGAGTTTTACGAGTAAAGATATCGTAGTCTAATTGGGTGTTCAGTCCTAAAGGAGTTTGTCCAATTTTAGTGTACAACCCAATTTTACTAGCAGTTTCGGTAGCGCTTTGTAATTTATTAGTACCTTGTTTGTAAGCAAAATTATTAGTTCTTCCAAATACACTAGATGACTGAGAGGTTAAATTACCATTGGTGTCGTAATCAAATTGGAATCCATCAATACCAGCTCCGTTATGTCTTTCAGCAAGAGTTAATCTATATTGATTGTCATAGGTGTATTCATACCTATCAATAGGTTGCCCTTCTTGCTGTTCTGTTTTACGCATAATCATTCCTTGGTGATAGTTGCCGTTTACTGTGTATTCAAGATTTTCCTTGAATAGGGTTTGAGCACCATTGAATTCAGTATTAGATTCAGCTACATGTTCTTGTAAGGTGTATTTCTGAGTTGTATTTAACACGCCGTTTCCATGAATTGTTAGGTTAATCTTACCATTTGTACCATATCCATATTTAGCATAGGCAAAAGGATTTGTATTGGTTCCTATACCATATAATCTACCATTTTGATCATAGGTATAATCTACAGAAGTACCATTAGGATATACAATGTCTTTAATTTTACCATCATGATTATAATGATATCCAATAAGCCCTTGCAAATCTCCGTTAATATAAGTAGCTTTTCTAGTGACTTGTCCTCTGATATTATAGGCATACCTGGTTTCTATTTGCTTGTCATTGATTAGACGTGAAGTATGTGTAACTTTTCCGTTAGACTTGTCTACGTTATTTTCAAAACTATCATACTGCCAAGTTTTATGAATAGTTTGTTTAATATCTGCTAACCATTCAGTGGTGTTGGCAAGGAAACTCATTTCTTGTTTATTAAAGTTACCAGGCACGTTTATAACACCAGCTTCAATAGGACGGTTAATAGGGTCATATTTAGTATAACGCCACTTAATATTTGTTTTTGATTTAGAGAAGTTATTAGCAGAAGAAAATACGGTTAGCCCTTTATTATTTTTAATTACATAGTTTCTTCCTTCATCTACGGTATTTGTATATGCTTGGTCTCCTATTAAGTCTATATTAACACGTGTGTTTTTATATTGATTCGGAGTGTTATTAGTATGTGAAAGCGGTAATCTTCTTTGTATTGTTTTATTACCGTTAGCATCATAGATATACGCATAACTACTAATCGAGTTTCCGTTTTGCATGGCTGTAGCTCTTCCAAATAAGTCTTTAACAGCAGCTTTATCATTATTACGAATCTCAGTAGAAGAAGTTTTAAACTTTAGTTTATTAGCATTACTAATACCAATAGCCGTTTCTAAAGAAGCCCCTAAAGCGTCTTGGTAGCCAGTTCTTTTGGTGTTTTCAGTATCCTGATTATTTACCCCTGGCATTGTGGTTGCGATGACTCTTTGTAGAGGGTCATTGCTGTATTTAGTTTGTGTAAATAACCTACTAATATCAAGATGATCTTCTATTTTGTAATCATGATTATTTTGTTGGCTAAAAGTTTCATAAAGAGATACAAAATTTCCTTGTATGTTTCCATCTTGTTCATTGTACTCAATAAAGTTTTGCTCATAATTAAGTCTAGGGTTTAAATGGTACAATGGTTTAGTTTGTAACATAGGTTTTCCCCATCCATTATATAGTGTAGCTTGTACAATTTTACCAATTATTTGGTTTTCACTATTGTTAAACCAATATTGGTGTTGTATATTTCTAGCTAATCCGTCTTTATAAGTAATATCTACCACAGGATCTTTACCCGTTAATAGATTAGATACCGTACCATTGATTTGTAAGTTCGTATTGGCATTAGGAGCCCTAAGATGTGCTTTAATTTCACCATTTACATAAACAACAAGTACATTATTTTTTTGAAGAATTAAAATATTCTTACGTTTATCTATGTCAAAACTACCCCAACTAGAACTAATAGAATTTCCTGTTTTTTGAATACGTTGATTTCCTTTAGTAATAGTAAAGTTATCATTAGCAGTGAATGCTATAGCAAATTCATTCCCTAAATCATTAGCTGGTATATTAGTAGTACCAGATACATCTCCTAGATAAGTAGCTTTATTTTGGAAATGGATTTTCATATTAGAGTTTGGCTGATTAACATCATAGCCATCTTGATTATGGGTTATAAAACGACTATATCCATGATGGGTGAAATCCATAGTTCTACCTGTATTATCAATAGAAGCCATATGTTGTTGCGCATCATCTAGTATATGTGTAGTAGTTAGCCCATTATTAGCAACTTGATGTGATAACATATCATTATCGTCCCAAGCAGAGATCGTTGCTGTAGTTCCTATTGGTCTTATTAAAATATCATCAACAAGTACATTATTTCTAAAACTCATATAGGGTACTTCATTAGCAGGAAGTAATTCTTCAATATATTGCCAAGTATTTGTAGCGATATATCTATTTTTTTCACTAATATGGTTTAAAGCACCAATAAAAGCTTTGTTATTATCATCATTAGTATCTGTAGAGTTATTCTTTTTAATCCATAAAGAAACTAAATACTGTAGGTCATTTCTTTTAGATAATTGAGTAAACTCTTTACCAGAAGAATTGGTAGCTAACACTAAGCTTTTATTCCCTGTATGTCCTTTGTTTATAAGGCTCCCAGAGAATGGAGTGTTATTTGCATTTTCAAAATCATAAAACAGTGTTCTTTTAGCACCTTTATGAGCATTAACACCATTAAAGGTAGCTATAGGTTTTTTGTTTAACGGGTGTAATACTACACTACTATAGGTATCATCAGTATCATACCAACTTAGAGGTACCCCAGTGGTAGTATCTCTATCTTCAACAGTTTTAGTACGAATCCAGTTTACAGCATAGCCACTTGGTGTTTGTTTTGAAATACTGTTAGCATTATTAGCTTGTGTAATGGCGTTACGGTGATGCTCCGCTATTTCTTTAATATTATTTTGGTGCTGCTGATGTTTAGCCGAGATATCCTCAATATTTTTTCTAATTTTATTGTGAAAATTAGCTTCAAGATTATCTGGAGTTACTCTTTTTTGTTCAAGTAGCCTTAAATGTTGTTGTAGGCTATTTAAAGAATTCTGGTAACTATTAAAATTAACATTAGCTAAACCATGTCTGGCAGTATCATGCTTATTTTGATCAAAGTTTTCAATCCCCCCATTAAAAGCATTTAAGCTATTGTGTAACGGATTTTCTTTACTAGTTTTAAAAGCATTATAGGTATCTCTTTCATTTTTTAAAGCTTGTTGAATATTTTGAAGAACAGGCTTTAAATCATTATCATTAGCAACTAATCCAAGTAATGATTCACGTTTTTTATTAATATCAACTTGATCTTGTCTAATATCTCTCTCTAGTTGAGTAAGAGCATTACGAAGACTGCTAATGGTTTGTTTAGCTTTCTCAATTTTAGGGTGATTAACCCCATAAGCTATACCAAACCCAATAGGCCCTCCAATCCAACCAAGTGCAATTAAATCTTGATATTTATTAATATTACGATATTGTTGATTGATTTGTTTAATTTTATCATTAGCTTGATTACGCGAAATCCTTTGGTCACTTCTAAGCGAGTTAATATCAGAGGTTAACTTGTTTTCTTCAGCCTTGTTTTGAGCTAAGCTTTGTTTGTAAAAATCAATATTTTTAGCTAAGTCTAATAAGTCATCATGAAGTTGTTCTATATTATCTTGAATTTCATGTTCTTTATGATGCGCTTGATGAGCGGCTCTTTCAGCTCCATGATAATCACCAATAATTGTGTGGTATTGGGCTACTTTAGTATCATAGTTTTCTATTAAAGTAGCCTGATTATTAATGTTACTGGTTATTTTTCCAATAATATTTTCAGGTAATGCGTTAGGAGCAAGTCCGTTTGCATTAGCTAAGGTATAGAAGTCTTTCGGTGCGTGAATATCTTTATTATTAATCCTAAAGCTTTCATAAGCAACTACATTTCCTCCAGTTATTTTCTCAGGATCATTTCCTTGTTTAACTGTATTAATAGTGCTAAAAGGCTCTTGAATACGATTTACTTTTCTTAAATCATCGTAATGTTCAAAAGCATAGGTATGGTATTGATTATGTTCTTCAGTAGCGCCTTGCGTAGTATATCCTTTAGAGGTAGTTTTACGGGTAATTAAACTATGTTTCGCAAATTTAAATTCTGAAGTAGTAACATTAGCTACGCCATCTATAGTGTTTATTTTCTTTACAGGACGCGATAAGTAAATTCTGTTTTCTTGTAAATGTGCTCCATCTACAGGATGTCTTAAATCTTCTTCCCATACATTATAATACGTATGATTACTAGCTACTACTTTTTGATTGGTGTTATAAGTTAGTGTAGCATAAGGATGTCCATATAAAGTGGTAATATTACCATTGGAATAGTTTTGAGAGTCGTCACTATGAATGCTTTGATACGTTACCAGTGTATTGTCTTGCAACTTTAAGTCATTACTTTTAGTAGGATATCCTTTTCTATGATCTTTTCCATAGGTGTTATATCTGTTGTAAAAATAATGTTCAATATATCCACCATCAGTAGTTGTTAAACTAACATCAGTATTTACTTTAATATCTTTACTGGTAGGTATATCAGTAACTTTACCATATAAGGTAAGATGTGAATTAGCATCATAAGCAGCAGAGTTACCATCATATAAATAATGATGAGCACTTAGTTTTTCGCCACCTTGCTTTATAGTTACTTTGGTAACAGGGTAGTCATACAGTTCATTGTCTAAATCTAATCCAGCAATTTTATGTAATACTACCTGAGTAGCATCTTTATAAGCAGGTCTATTGCTTCTAGCTCTTTCTTCAGCAGTACTCCCAATTAAAGGTTTAAACTGTTCGGTATAGGCATTCTTTTGTACAAAACCTTTATTAGTAATAGGTCCGTAACTAACATAAGCACTCGCACCAATAGTTGCACTTAAAGAATCTTGATGTACAGTAAGGTTACTGTTTTCTATAGTTTTTGTATCATATACCTTACCATTTCCTAGTAACTTAATATGATTTTCAATACCATGTGTAGTTTTTAAGGTATATGGAACAAAATTACTAACGATGTTATTAGTTCCTCCAACAATATCTTGATCAATTCCATTAGACTCAAAGAAGTCATTAGAAACTCTTTCCCATTGTCCTGTAGGACTTCTGTGAAAAAGTTTTCCATTTACAGAAATATAATTATTAGCAATAGAAGTACTCTTATGGTTGGTTCCCATAATATCTTTTACTAGTTCTTTAGCAACAGGTTCCATTACCATAGTAGCAACTTGAGCAATATTGGCAGCATTATCAATTAGCTGTATGGTTTCTTCCGCTAGCTCTAAAGCTTCCCCTAATCCAGGAAGTACTAAAGTAACTACTTGTACAATAATGTTTACAATTTCTACCGAAACATTAATAGCTTCATCCACAAATTCAGGAGCCGCAATTTGTTCTTGAGAAGCCTTGTTAATTAAAGTCCATCCATTAGTATTAGGATCGTATTGATAAAATTGAGGCGTTTTAAAAGCTTTGTCATCGCTTTCTGTTAAAGTGCTTACCACATCATTGGCAAACCCACTTGTATAATAAGGAGAAGAGAATTGTTTACCTAAAAACTGGTTTCCATCATAACGGAAGGCATAGTTCTTACCATCTTCCGCATCCAATCCATTGTTAGAACCTACTAATAAACTATGTGCTTTACCTATTTTATTAATAACATCACCAACTACAAAACTTTCTACACCGGTTTGTCCAGCAGCAGCATGTAGAAATTCTAGGTTAATGTTTTCAAAATTTTCATCCCATGTAATTCCATAGGTCATATTAATTTTCTTCATATCAGGAACAAACCCGCTAATAAGATTTCCTACTAATGGAATATCACCTACATCGGGAAGGTTTTCATCAAGGTTGTCATAGGTTTGTAAAACGGCAAAACTATTTCCCATTTTTACATCTAGCTTACCATCGCGTCCCATAATAGCAGATAATCGTTCAGCCGCAGTATTATGGAGGCTAATAGTTTTAGCCGCCGCTGCTTTTTTGTTTATTTGTTGCCCATTAGTTGTCCAATTCCTATTTTCATCATGATGGAAAATGGTGATTTCTGCATTGGTACCTTGTGAGTCTGTAACTACGGCTAAAATCATATTGTTCTTGGCAGTAATAGCAGAACGATGGTCTAATCTGTTTTCTTCATTTTCAGGTGCATTAAATACCCCATCAAAAGCATTTTCTAAAGCATCCTTACCTTGTTTAAAAGCAATAGTGTTGTTAAAGTTGGCATTTAGTTTAGTCATTTCAATATTCCAAACCAAACCATCCCAAGTATAGATGTAAAGAAAATCTGTAAGCTCATCTAATAAAGCAACAAAGTTTGTTCCTGATTCAAAAGAGAAGAATTTACTGGTAAGATTAGCTCTTTTAGAAATGTTATTCCAAGTACCAGGGACTAGTTTATTTTTTTGAATAATGTTTACTTCAGAACCTCCGTAAGAAGTAGTTAAAGCAAAGAAGTCATCTTGTAAAACAACATGGTATTGTTTTCTAGGGTTGTTAGCTTCATCTTTTTGACGTTGTTCATATAGCTTTTTTTGATCTACAATAAACTTTTGTTGATTAGTACCAAAGCCTTCGATAATAAGATTAACAAGTTGTTCAGCCTCTTTTTCAAAAGAAGCAGCAATATCAAGTACCACATCTTCTATTAGTTTACCTTGACCTTTAAACCAGTCTTCAATAGCTTTTCCTACTTTTCCATGTGCTAAATCATCCCCAGTTCTGTATAGTGTTTTTCCAAAATCAGAAAACCCATCATTAAGCGCATTAATTACTCCGTTTAACTGTTGTCCACCAGGTGTTTTTCCTAAAGCTTCAAATAATTTTCCTTTAGCTTGTTTAAGTATTCCTTTAGAGTATTGATCTTTAGCAGGGTATCTATCATAAAAATAACCATTAAAAGTACCTAAATCTTGTTCGTTCCAACGATCTCCAATCCATTGGTATACTTTTACATGACTCTTTCGTTGTGTTAAATCCTGTGATTCAAAAATAGCTACTACATAATCATTTCCGTAAAATAATTCAGGAGCACTCCAACGAGAAGTCACTTTATATTTATCATTAAAAGGCGCTTTAGGGAAAGTAATAGGCAAGGTTTTACTAGCACCTGTTATTTTTTGTTTTCCATATTGAAAGGCATAGCTAACACCTTCAGGCATATTTTCCTGCTTAATAGCTCCAAATAGTGCCCCGTTAGTAGAATTGTATAATTTAGTTTCAGCTTTAGTAAGCCCAGCTTTTACACCATCAAAAGTATTGATTCCAAAATAATCAAAGGTTTTAGCAGGCATATAAGGATCATCCTTAGCGTCTAGATAATGAACACCTTTTAACAGTCTTTTTTGTAGTTCTGTTCCTTTATTTAAAAAGGTATATTCAAGATTTATTTTTTTTATCTGTTGATCTTTTCTGTTCTTAAGTGTAATTACACTTAGGTATCTATCTTCATAACGTTCTTGGTAGGCATCTCTATCGTTATCAGTACCAGTTCTGCCATTTTCAGTATGTGGATCACTATATTCAAAAGCCTCCTTTTTTTGATAAGTATAGTTTAATGTTTTACCACGAAGTCCTTCTACTTTAGCTAAATAAGAAGCGCGTGTATGAGTTCTACCACTACGTCCAACATTTTCATTAGTAGTTTGGTAAAAAAACTTTACTTGTTCTCCATAAATATCTTCAATAGCTGAAAGATTATAGGATATAGGGAATTTAGTTTGATTGGTAGGATCTACTGAACTACCAATCCAGTTTCCCCATTTTACATTGTATTCATTACTATTAGCATGGTGTTGAGTAAACGAACCATCCCCATAAATGTAAATTTGTCCATCAGGCATAAATAAACGCCATTGCTTATTGGTAGTATGGTATTTTACAATCCAATTGTGCTTTTTAGCAATTCTATAAGTTTTTTCGTTATTGCTTTGTTCTATAAAAAGAAGCGGATAGGTGGCTCCTTGATTGTAAAGTAAATATTTATCATCTTCTAAAGTACCAGTTTGTTGGGTTAATCGTATGATTCTGTTTTCTGGGTATTCCCAACCTAATCCTAAAGTACCTTGTTTTTGCGAACGATTCCAGGTAGCAGCCTTTTGTGCTACTCCTTCACTGTTATAAGAAATAGCAGCTTGATAGCCTTCAACAGCTAATAAAGATTCTTGTAAAGTAACATTACCAGTACCTAAATCTAATTGATTTACGGGTAATGCTCCTGTTTTTTGTTGTAATGTTTGTTGTGAGGTAAGCATCTGTTTTTGTGCATATGCATTAGCATACGAAGCAGGTGCATTGCCTAAAAAGATGAGTAAAGAAAAGAAATAACTTCCCCATCTTTGTAGTACTTCTTTTTGAGAAGGCCTTGTTGTAATCATAAATTTTAATTTTTACTGTTAAGCCCTAGCTTGTTATCTTGTAATAACTTTTAGGGGCAGGCAAAATTAAAATCGGTAAAATAAATTAATTTGACTTAGATCACATTTTCATTTTTTGAATACATAAAAACGATTGTTTATCGTTTTTAAAAAGCAATTTATTTATAGGATATTTTAAAACAAAATTGGAAAGAGTAGGGGAAGGAGATGGTTGATAATCTTAGATATACTTATAGAGCTATAGCATATATAATATTTTTATTAACGTTATACATACTATAGCTAGCTTTTGGTTAAAAAATTATTTGAATATACTTTTTATATCTGGTTTAAAATAGTTAGGTCCCTTTAAAACTTTACCATCTTCACGATATATAGGCTTGCCGTCTTCACCAAGTTTACTCATATTGCTACGTTGTATTTCATTAAATACTTCTTCTATTTTATGTTGCATCCCATGCTCAATAATAGTACCACATAAAATATAAAGCATATCACCTAAAGCATCAGCTACTTCAATTAAATCATTATTTTCTGCTGCTTCTAAATACTCTTCGTTTTCTTCCTTCATTAAATTATAACGGAGTAGATTGCGGTCTTTACCAATATGAGCAGTAGGTTGTTTTTTAATCCCCAAACCAAAGGCTTTATGAAATTCATGTACTGCATTTATTTTATCTTTCATATTAAGTGTTTTTATAATTGAATAGAAGTAGTAGAGGAAATACCTAATTTTTTTTCAGTTTCTGCTAAACTAAAGTTATCCCAGTTACTAATATGATGTTTAATATTCATCTTATTAAAATCTGCTATGTTTTTATCATTAACACCAACAAAATGAATGTCTAAGTTTTGCGCAGTAGTAACATCCCATAAACCATCTCCAAAAGAAATAATGTGCTCAAAGTTATTTACTTCATAATAAGACTTAGCCTTTTCAATAGCAGATTTAACAATACCTTCTCTCGTAAAAATGTTATTAGAACTTTCTAATACTTCAGGAATTAAATGAATACCGGCTTGCTGTAATTTTAAATAAGCAGGTTGTAAAATAGAACCTGTAGCAAAACATACAGCATAATTGGTTTCATTAATAAAATAATCTACAATAGTTTGAGCCCCATGTAGTTCAATCGTATCGGGAAAAGTCAAAAAATGTTCTGTCATTACCTTTTCAAACTCTTCAATTAAATCAAAGCTAAAAGTTTTTTTATGAGTTTTCTCATAATTAACACTAAAAATGTAACTGTCAGTAGCATTTTGATAGTTTCTCCAGTCGGTATCAATTTCAGTAATATCAAAATATTTTAAGGCATGTAGCAAAGCGCTAGTATGCTTTTCTTCACTTTTAGTTAAAGTATCATCAATATCTAATACAATAAGATTTTTCTTGGTCATGATTTATGTGGCTAATTTTAGGATTTTTGAAGGAACTATTTTTAATACCCAAGCAATGAGCATCCATCGTTTTGAAATATAGGCAACACGCTTTTTTCTATTAATGGCAGTATAAATTTGTTTACAAGCTTTTTCTAAAGGAGTTAACCAAAAAATACCATCACCTAAAGCCATGTCTGTATCTACATAGCCAGGTCGTATATCTGTGATGAATACTTTTTTAGATTTAATGGATTTTGTTTTAATATATAGACTTTCTAAATAGGCTTTTTGATAGGCTTTAGAAGCAAAATATGCAGGCGCAAACCTATTACCTCTTAAAGAAGCTATGGATGAAATACCTACTAAATGACCAAATTGCTGTTCTTTAAACAAGTTGTAAGCTAAATCATATAACTTGGTAACACCAACTACATTAGTTTGTATAGTAGTATTTTCTTTATCCCACTCTAATTTAGTATTGGTGTATCCAACTCCAGAAGACTGTATAATTACATCTACCTCACCTAATTCACTTACCAACTCATTAAATATTTTTTCAACATCATCAACCTCTTGAATATCATTTTGTTTGAATATGATGTTCGCAGGGTATTGTTTTTTTAGTGTCTCTAATTTTTCTAAACGCCTACCGGTAATTCCTACTTTATAACCATCTTTTACTAAAAATTCAGTTAACATTTTTCCAATACCAGAAGTGGCTCCAAATACAATGGCGGTTTTAGTATTCACAGGTTGTTGTATTATTTAGTTAATTGTTAATAGAATCTTTTATGAAAACTTTTATAGAGTGTTTTACCAAAATAAAATCATTCTTTAACTTTGCTAAAAATACAATTTTATGTTTACTACAGGTAGAATAATTTTTGCAAGTTTATTTGTTGTTGTTTTTGTGGGAGCAATGGTATTCAGTTATAGAAAAGATGCAAAAAATAATAAAAAATACTATCAAAACGGAGCTTTATTCACCGCTATAGGAATTGTAGTAACTATTTTATTACTATTCTTGTTTAAATACATAACAAAACACTAGCTCATTTTTTCAACATTACTTAAAGTAGTGTGATCTAAAACAGTAAAGCCATCTTTGTTAAAAGTAGAGGAGGGGCTAAACTTTACATTAGCTTGCATTTCAGAAAAATCATAGGAACTTGCTTGGTATACAGTTTGGCCAAAGGATTCTTCATGGTACTTCAACAAAATGTATATTTTAGCATCTAAATCTTGAATTTCAAGAGCAGAATATTTACTTAACGGGCTTTTGTCATCTATTTCATGAACAATAGTCCATACAGTAGGTAAATACATTATTTTGTCACGTTCCAGATTTAATCGGTAGTAGTTACGATTGTAGTTTCCAGTTTCATCTTTTTCATTTACAGATAAGGTAACTGTAATTTCAGGCTCAATCATTACCGTTTTTCTATTATTCATTAAACGAAACATAATAGCCTGCCCTTCTTTAAAATCTCTTAAAATTAAGTTACTACTAAAACGAATAGCGGCTTTGGGTTTAGAAAACCGACCATACAAAAGCCCAGTAATAAAAGAAAAACAAAGCAATCCTATTAATGCTTCAAAAGCAGCAATTATGTTGGCTGATATTCCTTGCGGAGCAATACCACCATACCCAACAGTGGTTAATGTTTGTGCACTAAAGAAAAAACCATTTAAAAAGTCATCAAAAAAGTTACCTTTAGAAGGAGTGATTTCTTCTATACCAATCAGTGTATAAATAAACCCAAAAAGAATATTTAATAATACGTAACCAAGAAATACAAAAAAGAAGAATCGATACCAAGATAGATTGATAAAATAGGTATACAAATCATCAATATTAAATCTTTTATTAACATGAATTACATTAGAGCTACCATCTCTATTAATCATCCCCCGGATGTTTTTATGAGATTTGTATCCAAACCCTGGGTCTTTTGCCTTTTTTGCCATACTACGTTATTTCGCACTAAAAATACAAAACCCATTTAAAAGTTGTACTTTCTATAGGGTATGATGTTAAAGATTATTTGATGCGTTCTAACCAGTGTTTATTGAAGTTTTTATAGGCTATATCATTAAACAAAGTTTTCAGTTGGATTGGCTCTCCAATTAAACAACCAGAACAAGTGTACACTAAGCCTGCTGAGTTTTTAATTTTTGAAATTAACTTTTTAGTATTGAGAGTTAATTTATAATAACCAAGTTTATTAAGCTTTTCCAATGATATAACAGCTAAGTATTGTTCAGCATTAATTTTAGAATGTAACATGTTAGTTATTTTATGATACTTCTTTTTTTTCAATATCCTGTCTATTTTTTTTACAGGAATAGTTGGTTGTCCTAAAAAATAACAGGCAAAACCAACACTGTTTTGTTCATTATATTTTTCTTGAGATTGTATATTGAATGAAAGAAAAAAAAGTAAAGCTAATAATATGTTTTTTTTCATAATAATTTAAATAATTATAAGCGTTAAAAATACAAAACCGACTCTAAAAAGAATCGGTTTGTAATAATTAAGGATAGTTTTATATTAGTTTTTAATAGGTAAAAAACTATAATTTTTTGAATAGAAATACATTTGTTCTTCAAAAGTATTTGGTTGTACTATTTTAATATTAGTAATAGTTCCATTCTCATCTTTAACTGGCGTTAATACAGGGTTTACAAAACCACTATACGGAGCAGATTTAAATTGTGAATTTCTCTCTAAAACTTCTTTATGTAGTTGTTGATCCACTTTTACACCATAGCCCTCTACTAAAGCTTTAGCAGCTTCAAAGTCACCTTCAGATTTTATTCTTTGTGTTTCTTTTAATAAACGACCAAAAATTTCACGAAGCTTTCCGTAATCATTTACATTATAGTAAGTTTTACCATCTTTAGTAACCTTTTCAATTACATTTTCTTTTTTACCTTGCTCAAAAGACCAAGAAGATACCCATTGGCGGTTTACCATATGATCTTCTTCAATGTCATCTCCTAAATTAATTCTGATTAATTGCGTCATTAAACCATTTCTGATATAACCATCATAAGCAGCTTCACCAACTTTTTGCCAATTGTCAACCAGTCCAAGTTCTTGTAATTTAGGATCCATTAAATAATAAAGCCCAACTAAATCAGCTCTACCTTCTTCCATAGTAGAAGCATAGTTTTTTAATGTTTCTTTTGGTTGACCAATACCTTTATTTATTTGTCCAGAAGCATGCCCAATAACCTCATGTAAAGCTGTGTGTAATTTGTCAGCTAACTTTCCATATTTGATTTCTAAATCAATTTCTTCAGCATCGTAAGCAAATTCTTTTAAACGTCCAGTTCCACCAGCGTTGTTATAAGCACCAATAATATTTCCTAAAGAAACAGATTTAGAACCATGCTGTTGACGAATCCAATTATTATTTGGTAAGTTAACTCCAATTGGAGTAGAAGGAGAGGCATCTCCAGCTTCTCCAGCAACATTCACTGTTTTGTAAGAAACACCTACTACATTTTGTTTTTTATGAGCAGAATCTAAAGGAGAATTATCCTCAAACCATTGCGCATTGTCAGATAAAACTTTCATTTTCTTAGACATATCAAAATCTTTGATTTGGACTATAGTTTCATATGAACCTCTGTAACCTTTAGGATCATTATATACTTCTATAAAACCATTAATCCAATCAATATTTCCTTTAGTAGAAGTAACCCAAGAAATTGCGTATGCATCCCAAGTATCTAAGCTACCAGTTTTGTAATAGTCAATTAACAAACCTAGTGTTTTAGCTTGTGCCTCGTTTTCAGCAACTTCTTTCGCCTTTTCTAACCAAAAAATAATTTTATCAATAGCTTGGCCATACATTCCGCCAGATTTCCATACTTTTTCTACTAATTGTCCGTTTTCACGAACTAATTTAGAGTTTAAACCAGCTTCTACAGGTTTACCTTCTGGACCTTTATAGGCTTTAGCATAGAAGTTTTCAACATCTTTACTTGTAATATCTGGTCCGTAAAAGTTGACAGCGGAAGCTAATACATTATCAACACCAGCTTTTTTGTTTACTTTCTTGGCATCTTTATCGTTAAAAATAACCTCTAAAGCGGCTGGAGATAATTCAGTACTCGTTTGTTTTAATAGTCCTTCTAAATATTCTTTAGTAAATTCAGGTTTAATTTTGTCATTAGAGTAATGGTGATGAATACCGTTAGAAAACCACACTCTTTTTAAATAGGTGGTAAAAGCAAGATATTCATTTGTGTTTTTGTCACCAGAAAAATTAGTATTTATGTTTTCTAAGGCTTTTCTAATTTCAAGATTGTGACGATAGTTTTGATCCCACATTATGTCTCTACCAGATAAACCTGCCTGAGTTAAGTAATAAACTAATTTTTTTTCTTTTAAAGATAATTCATTAAAACCAGGAATTTGATAGCGTAATACCTTGATGTCAGCAAATTGTTCTACAACATAAGAAAACTCCTTTTGAGTAGTTTTTTTCTCAGTTACCGTAGCTTCTTTTTTAGTGTCAACTCTGCAAGAAGTTAATATTCCAGCAGAAGCCACAATGCAAAGCGCATGTTTTAAGTTCATGTATGTACTATTTGAGTTAAATTTAGAAGGTAAAAGTACAAAAATGAAGGAATCTTATGCAGGCATAGTAAAATTAAGTCTTTAGCTATAAATCTATGATTAAACTTCGTTGTATCTAAAACAATCCGTAGTATGGTCATTAACCATACCTATAGCTTGCATGTATGCATAAATAACAGTAGAACCTACAAACTTAAAACCTCTCTTTTTTAAATCTTTAGAAATTTTATCGGATAAGTTAGTAGTAGCGGGTACTTCTTCTCTTTTATGATATGTGTTTTTAATAGGTTTTCCTTTTACAAACGCCCAAATGTATTTAGAAAAAGAACCATATTCTTCTTGAATTTTTATAAAATATTGAGCATTGGTAATAGCGGCTTTAATTTTTAATTTATTCCTAATAATTCCTTTGTTCTCTATTAGCTCGTTAAATTTATCTTCTGAATAGTTAGCAATTTTATGGTAATTAAAATTGTCAAAAGCATGTCTAAAATTTTCTCTTTTCTTTAAAACAGTAATCCAGCTTAAACCAGCCTGAAATGTTTCTAGAACTAAAAATTCAAATAATTCATCATCATCATATACAGGAACTCCCCATTCAGTATCATGATATTCTATGTATAAAGGATCATTGGTAACCCAAAGGCATCTTTTTTTCATAGTGGTTTGTAGGTTTAGGAATTGTTAAAGAAGTTAAAAATAGATAAAAAATGGGATTTTTTTCGCATTTTTATATGATTAAATATTGTTGATTATGAAAATTTTAAGATATATACCAATAACTATCATTTTCAGTTTTTTAATTTATGCTTCCTGTTCTACTCCCATAAAAAAAAATAAAGAAATAAAAGAAGAACCTGTAGTAATTGCTAATGATAGTCTAGAATATGAAATTATTATTATAGATCCTGGTTTTACTGTTTATCTAAACACGGTTGCAAGACCTTCTGGATTTTACTCACAAAATTATTTGGAAATGAAAAATAGACTTTATGTGTTTGAATGGAATCAGCGTGTAAGGAATCCAAGTGTTTTTAACCCTAATGTTTATGAAAACCTTATAGACTATCAACCACATATTGATTATGGGTATGATGTAAATTATAAATTGTTTAATTATTTTGAGTTTGCACAGCAAAAATATAGCATGCGATTACGATAGTTAAACTTCTATCAAAAACGTATATTTGCCATTAATTTTAACAACTTACCATGAAGTTTTTACAAAATTTATTGGCCTCAATTTTAGGTTTTTTTATAGCACTTTTTTTAATATTTATCTTTTTTGCTTTAGTTGCTTCATTAGTTGGTGGAGGAAGTAAAGTTATTGTTGAACCTAACTCCATTTTAGAGTTAGATTTAACCACTTCTATAAAAGATTATGCGCCAAAAGATGAAAGTCCGTTAGCTCAAGCTTTAGAATTGACAAATAATAAATTATCATTAGATCAAATAATGAATGCTATTGATAATGCAAAAGAAGATGAAAACATAAAAGGAATAAGTGTTAAAACCTTGTATGTAAATGCTGGTATGGCACAAACACAAGCTTTGAGAAATAAATTAGAAGAATTTAAAGAAAGCGGGAAGTTTGTGTATGCTTATGGCGATTTTTTTGATCAAAAGAATTACTATTTAAGCTCTGTAGCAGATAGTGTTTTTATGAACCCATTGGGAGCTATAGATTTTAAAGGATTGAATGCAGAGATATTATACTATAAAGATTTTGAAGATAAATTAGGGGTAAAGATGGAAGTAATACGCCATGGAAAGTATAAGAGTGCTGTTGAACCTTATTTATCAAATAAAATGAGTGACGCCAATAGAGAACAAACATTATCTTTTTTAAACTCTATTTGGTCTGAAATTACTGATGATATAAGTATAAATAGAAGTATTTCTGTTACTAAGTTAAATGAAATAGCAGACAATTCAAATGGAAGAAATGCAGAATTAGCAGTAAAGAATAATTTAATTGATGGAAGTATTTATGAAGATGAATATGAAGTTAAATTAGGTAAGCAAGTTAACAAGGATTTTGATATGGTTACTATAGAAGATTATATAGCTTCAGGCAAAGGAAGAAAAAGTAGTTTATCCAAAAACAAAATTGCTGTTATTTATGCTCAAGGGCAAATATTTTATGGAGAAGGAACCGATAATATAATAGGACAAGGAATTATTAATAGAGCTATACGAAAAGCTAAAAAAAATAAAAGTGTAAAGGCAATAGTGTTACGAGTAAATTCCCCAGGAGGAAGTGCTTTAGCTTCCGAATTAATATGGAGAGAATTACAATTAGCAAAAGAAGAAAAACCATTAGTTGTATCTATGGGAAATGTAGCTGCATCTGGAGGGTATTATATTGCTAGTATAGCAGATAAAATAATAGCAGAACCTACAACTATAACTGGATCTATTGGAGTTTTTGGAACGGTTCCTAATGTTAGTAAACTAGCCGATAAGATTGGGATTAATGCAGAGCAAGTATCTACAAATGAAAGCGCAAATTATAGTTTATATGAGCCAATGAATAAAAAGTTTTATGAGGTTACAAAAGAAGGTGTAGAACAAGTGTATACAACTTTTTTAGAAAGAGTAGCAGATGGACGAAACATGACATTAGAAGAGGCTGATGAAGTTGCGCAAGGTAGAGTGTGGACCGGAAAAGAGGCTTTAGAAAATGGTTTAGTGGATTCTTTAGGAAGCTTAGAGGATGCTATTAATATAGCTGCTGACTTAGCAGAAATTGAAGACTACAGAATAAGAAGTTATCCCAATTATAAAAAAGATTTGAAAGAAACTCTGAAATTATCACCTTTTTCAAAAACAACTAAAGAAGAAATGGTAAAAGAGGTGTTGGGAGATGAAAGTTATGAAATGTATAAAGTAATATCTCAATTTAAAAACTTAAAAGGAATTCAAGCAAGAATGCCTTATGTGTTTGAAATAAAATAGATTTAAATATACCTATAGGTAAAAAGCCATGTTAACTTAGTCAACATGGCTTTTTTATATTACTTAATACTACTTCTGTTTATTCATAATAAGAAAATGAAACTTCACCTTTTTGAACTTCTCGTTTATTAATTGAAGTGATTATTGCTTTTGTAGGATAATTACTAGCATCATAAGTATATGCAATGTTTATGGTTTCTACTATTTCTCCTAAATCGTCTTTATAGATTATTTTTGATGGGTTATTCATAGGAAATAAAGCACGAGCTTTTATAATTTCAGTAGCTTGCATGTTTACACCTATATTTAAATCTACTAAATCTAAAACATCAATAATTCCTGCAGCTTCTAGTGTGTAGAAAAATAAGTTAGGAGCATTATCATAACTAACTTCAGCAGTATAATCTTTAACTACTTGAATATATGTTCCATTTTGATACTCATATTCTTTTTGATGAAAGATTATTTTAGAAGGATTTTTGTTAGTATCATATTCTAATACAGTACCTTCTTTAAAAGCTTTATATGGAGATTGATAAAGTTCTTCTAAATTTAGGTTTTCGTTAACATCATTTCCTTTAACGTTAATTAAGCTACCATTGTTGTCATAATCTAAGGATGAAGTTCTACTACCGTCAGCAGCAATAACTTTTTCTAGTTTTAGTTCACTGTCATAGATAAAATCTGTAGAAGCTTTTTTAGAAGTGTCGTTGGAATAATTGGCAGAGATGTTTTTCAAGCGCTTTTTAGCGGCATCTAGATGTTGTTCATTAAAATCTTCAGTTGCACTGTTACTACAACTAGTTGCCATAGATAATCCTAATCCAATAGCAGCTAAATACTTTAGTTTTTTCATAATTAATAAATATTAAATTGATTTATAGCAGCGCAAATGTAAAAAATAAAAAGAAAAAGCTCGCAATAGTTGCGAGCTTTTAAGTTATCTTATTGTTAAGGTATTTTACATCATACCTGGCATTCCACCACCCATAGGAGGCATTCCACCACCAGCAGGAGTATCTTCCTTAATATCTACTAAAGCACATTCAGTAGTTAAAATCATTCCAGATACAGAAGCTGCATTTTCTAAAGCAACACGAGTAACTTTCTTAGGATCAATAATACCAGCTTCTAACATATTTACATATTGCTCAGATTTAGCATCGTAACCAAAGTCCTTATCACCTTCTAAAACTTTATTAATAACTACAGATCCTTCTCCACCTGCATTTTCAACAATAGTTCTTAAAGGAGATTCAATAGCTTTGTTTACTATTTGAATACCTGTAGTTTCGTCTAAGTTATCACTTGTTAATGTTTCTAATACTTTTTTAGCTCTAACTAAAGCAACACCACCACCGGCAACAATTCCTTCTTCTACTGCAGCTCTAGTAGCATGTAAAGCATCATCAACTCTATCTTTCTTTTCTTTCATTTCAACTTCAGAAGCAGCACCTACGTATAATACAGCTACACCACCAGCTAATTTAGCTAAGCGCTCTTGTAACTTTTCACGATCGTAATCAGAAGTAGTCGTTTCAATCTGCGCTTTAATTTGGTTTACGCGAGCTTTAATTTGAGCTTCGTCTCCAGCACCATTAACAATAGTTGTATTGTCTTTGTCAATAGTAACAGTTTCAGCAGTTCCTAATAAATCTAAAGTAGCATTTTCTAAAGAGAAGCCTCTTTCTTCAGAAATAACAGTTCCACCAGTTAAAATAGCAATGTCTTCTAACATTGCTTTTCTACGGTCACCAAAACCAGGAGCTTTTACAGCAGCAATTTTTAAACCACCTCTTAATTTATTAACTACTAAAGTAGCTAAAGCTTGCCCATCAACATCTTCAGCAATAATTAATAAAGGCTTTCCTGATTGTGCTACAGGTTCTAATATTGGAAGAATTTCTTGTAAGTTAGAAATCTTTTTATCAAATAATAAAATATAAGGATTATCTAAATCAGCAATCATCTTGTCAGCATCTGTAACAAAGTAAGGAGATAAATATCCTCTGTCAAACTGCATACCTTCAACAACGTCTACATAAGTATCTGTTCCTTTAGCTTCTTCAACAGTTATAACACCTTCTTTACCAACTTTACCAAAAGCCTCAGAAATTAAGTTACCAATAAAAGCATCATTATTAGCAGATATAGAAGCTACTTGTTGTATTTTTTCAGAAGAATCACCTACCTCTTTAGCTTGTTTAGCTAAATCGTTAGTAATAGCTTTTACTGCTTTATCAATACCGCGCTTTAAATCCATTGGGTTCGCTCCAGCAGCCACATTTTTTAATCCTTCTTTAACAATAGCTTGTGCAAGAACAGTAGCTGTTGTTGTACCATCACCAGCTAGGTCATTTGTTTTAGAAGCAACTTCTTTTACCATTTGCGCTCCCATATCTTCTAGAGCGTCTTCTAACTCAACTTCTTTAGCTACAGAAACACCATCTTTAGTTACATGTGGAGCTCCAAAAGATTTAGAGATAATTACATTTCTTCCTTTTGGACCTAGAGTTACTTTTACTGCATTTGCTAATGCGTCAACACCGCGTTTTAAGCCTTCACGTGCATCAACATCAAATTTTATATCCTTTGCCATTTTTGTTTTAAATTTTAATCAATAATAAAATTATTGAAATGTTTTAATTAGTTTGTTTAAGTTCTACAATGTAAAAGTGTAGATTTAGATAATAGCGAAAATATCGCTTTCTCTCATTATTAAATAATCTTTCCCTTCAAATTTTAGTTCCGTTCCAGCATACTTTCCGTATAAAACAGTATCCCCAACTTTTACAGTTAAAGGCTCATCTTTAGTTCCTGTACCTACAGCAACAATAGTCCCTTTTTGAGGTTTTTCCTTTGCATTATCAGGTATAATAATTCCCGATGCTGTAGTAGTTTCTGCTGCAGCTGGTTCTACAAGAACTCTATCTGCTAAAGGTTTTATGTTTAATCCCATTTTATATATAAATTATGATTAAGTTTTATTTTTTATTTATGACAGTTGTTGGACAGAAATTATGCCAATGAAAAATTGCTGACATTTTTTCTAAAGTGCCCAAAAATGAAGTAAAAAAAATGCCAACGAATGACACGTTGACATTTAAATTATTTTATGAAATTAGACAGAATTACTTTACGCTATCTTTAGTTCCAGAAGCTGGAGTAGTTTCAGCAGGAGCAGTTGTTGTTTCAACTCCATCTAAAGTATTGTCTAAATCTGGAGCACCAGCTGCATTACCTCTTGGAATAGCAAAATTAGCTAACAAGATTAAAGCAAACATAGCAATAGCTAATGTCCATGTAGTTTTATCTAAAAAGGTATTAGTGTTTTGAACACCACCAATATTTTGACCGCCTCCACCAAATGATGAAGATAAACCTCCACCTTTAGGGTTTTGTACCATTACAATTAATATTAAAGCTATTGCAACTATCAAAATTAAAACTAAAAGTAAAGTGTATGTAGTCATTATTTATTGTTTTGTAAAATTTTAATTCTTTTAATTTGGTCTGCAAAGAAACCACTTTTTTCTGGATATTTCAAACTTAATATTTTATATGCTTGAATAGCACTATCATATTTTTTTTGAGCAAGGTAAACTTTAGCCAATGTTTCAGTCATTAATTGGGCATTTTGCTGACTTTCTGTAACCTTAAAGTCACTACTAGAATTTTTATTAGGTCGTGAAATTTTAGGGTTATTAGTTATAAAACGATTAATAATATCGTCTTTTTCGTTTTTGTTACTCTGAACGTTTTCATCTTTAACTGATTGTTCATCTCTAATTATAGGTGTTTTTGAAGATAATTCCAGCCATTTGTTAAATGAAAAAGCTTCACTTTTGGTAAACGCTAAAGGTTGCCCAATATTTAATTCTTCTTCAATTTTTTTTATTTCCTTTTCTTTTTTACTAGCAATAAAGTTATTTAAGCTAAATTTTGATTTGTCCTTCTTTTTATTTTTTTCATGTTTTAGAGAAGAAATAAAATCTAATAATACAGACCTATCTGTAGTATAGGCAGCTGTAATTTTTAGCTCATTATTGTATTTATAGTTGCCTAAGTCTTTTAATTTTTTTAGATAAATAGTTCTAGCAGATTGAAAATAAGGGTATTTGTCAATAATTGACTTTAATTGGTCAATATTCCCAATATCTTTATTTTCTGGGTTTATTAAAGCTTGTATGTATTGATTGGTGGTCATTTGTTTACCACTTCGCTACAGAAGCATTAAAAATATCTTGATTAATACGCTCTAAAATTTCATCTAAAGCACTTTCTAAAACGGAACCAGTTAATTGTTGACTAGCTCCATAATCATAGTAGAATGAAAATTGTTTCTCAAAACTATCTTTCTCTTCTAAATTATTTGTAAACCTAACATTTACAGATATTGTAAGCCTATTTTGGGCAGCTGTTTGATTAGCAGTAGCACTCATAGGTGTAATTCTATAGTCTACTATTTCACCATCAAAATGTAGGTCTCCACCAGTTCTAACTAAAGTTAAATTTGTTTGACGAGTAAATAAGTCTTGTAGGTCTTGTGTAAATCTTTGACTAAGTGTTGGCTCTATAATAGGTGCTTGGTTTGGGAAAAAGTCAATTTGAATCGTTTTAGCATTTCCAGTATTACCACCAGTGAAAGAATACGCTCCACAACCAATAAAGCTTAGTATGGTAATAGAGAACAATATGTAAAAAAATCTTTTCATTTAAAGTTTACTTATTTTGTCAAATATATTCAAAACAACAGTTAAATAAATTATAAATCGTATTGCTTAATTTTTCTGTATAAAGTTCTTTCAGAAATTCCAAGTTCTTTTGCAGCAAGCTTACGTTTTCCGTTGTTTTTTTCTAATGATTTTCTAATCATTTCAACCTCCTTTTCTTGTAATGATAGGTTTTCATCTTCTTCAATAGTTTCAACAAATTCATAATTGTTAGAAGATGGATTTTGAGGTATTTGAACAACTTCAACTTTAGGTGTTTCTATTTGTTGCTCTTGATAAATTCTCTCTATTAAAGTATGATTGTCTTCTTGAACCTGTTGTGTGTTTCCATCTTTAAGAAGATCAAGAGTTAATTTCTTTAAATCATTAATGTCATTTCGCATATCGAACAAGATTTTATACATAATATCACGTTCGTTGGCAAAATCACCATTACTATTATTGGTATCTTTAATTACAGCTGGAAGATTCCCTTGAATATTTGGTAGATATTGAGCTAACTTTTCTGGAGTAATAACTCTATTTTCTTCTACAACAGATATTTGTTCGGCAATATTTCTTAATTGTCTAATATTTCCAGGAAAGTTATAATTAAGTAATAATTTCACTGCATTTTCATCTAATCGAATAGTAGGCATGCGATATTTTTGAGCGAAATCAGCTGCAAATTTTCTGAATAAAAGATGAATATCATCACCTCTTTGCCTTAATGGAGGAAGAGGGATTTCAATAGTACTTAATCTATAATATAAATCTTCTCTGAATTTTTCTTTAGCAATAGCTTCATGCATATTAACATTAGTTGCAGCAACAATACGCACATTCGTCTTTTGTACTTGAGAAGATCCTACTTTTATAAACTCTCCATTTTCCAACACTCTAAGTAAACGAACTTGAGTTGTTAAGGGCAACTCACCAACTTCATCTAAAAATATTGTGCCACCATCTGCTACTTCAAAATATCCTTTTCTAGCTTGAGTTGCACCAGTAAAAGCACCCTTTTCATGTCCAAAAAGTTCGCTGTCAATAGTTCCTTCAGGAATTGCTCCGCAGTTAACAGCTATGTATTTAGCATGTTTTCTGTGTGATAATTGATGAATAATTTTAGGAATACTTTCTTTACCTACACCACTTTCTCCAACTACTAATACAGAAATATCGGTAGGGGCTACTCTAATAGCTTTTTCAATGGCTCTATTAAGTAACAGATCATTTCCAATAATTCCAAAACGTTGTTTTATGGCTTGTAAGTTTTCCATGTATGAAAGTGTTTGCTTTTTAATTATTGTCAGAGTACCCAACAGCAGTACCTTTTAATGTAGTTGAAGTACAATCTTCTATTTTTACATTAACAAAGTCTCCCATTTTATAGCTTTCTTTAGGAAAAACTACTACTGTATTTTGAGTATTACGACCTTTCCATTCGTTTTGGTTTTTCTTAGAAGTACCTTCAATTAAAACCTCTTGGATCTTACCAACTTGTTCTTTAGCTCTAAATAAACTATGTTCTTGTTGTAAGTTTATAATTTCTTGTAAACGACGTTTTTTTATAGCTAAAGGTATATCATCTTCCATTTTTTTAGCAGCCAAAGTACCAGGGCGTTCAGAATAAGCAAACATAAAACCAAAACTATATTTAACCTTTTCCATTAAATCAAGGGTGTCTTTATGATCTTCTTCTGTTTCTCCACAGAACCCAGCTATCATATCTTGACTTAAATGCATTTCAGGAATAATTTTATAAATATTCTCTACTAATTCAAGATATTCTTCTCTTGTATGCAAACGATTCATAGCTTTAAGCATAGCGTTACTTCCACTTTGAATAGGTAAATGAATGTATTTACAAATATTTCTATGCTTAGCCATTACATGAATAACATCTAGCGTCATATCTTGTGGATTAGAAGTTGAAAATCTAAAACGCATTTTAGGAAATTCAGTAGCACACATATCTAAAAGTTGTGCAAAATCTACAGCGGTAGCTTTCGCCATTTCAGATGCATTTTTAAAATCCTTTTTTAAACCACCACCATACCATAAATAGGAATCAACATTCTGACCTAATAAAGTAATTTCTTTATAGTTTTTGTCATGCATTGAGCGAACTTCCTCTATAATACTTTTAGGATCACGGCTACGTTCACGTCCTCTTGTAAATGGTACTACACAAAAAGTACACATGTTATCACAACCACGAGTAATAGAGACAAAGGCAGAAACACCATTAGAGTTTAATCTTACAGGTGAAACATCAGCGTACGTTTCTTCTTTAGAAAGAATAACATTTACAGCATCTCTTCCTGCTTCAACTTCTTCTACAAGATTAGGTAAGTCTCTATAAGCATCTGGTCCAACAACTAAATCAACAATTTTTTCTTCCTCTAAAAATTTAGCTTTTAAACGTTCAGCCATGCAACCTAAAACACCTACTTTCATTTTAGGATTGTGTTTTTTAGCATGGTTGTATTTTTGCAGCCTGTTTCTAACAGTTTGTTCTGCTTTTTCACGAATTGAACAAGTGTTGACTAAAACTAAATCTGCTTCATTAATGTCACCTGTAGTATTAAATCCTTGTTCAGCAAGAATAGAAGCTACAATTTCACTATCATTCATATTCATTTGGCAACCATAACTTTCAATAAAAAGCTTTTTATTGTTACCTTCCTTTTGTTCTGTTAATAAAGGTTTACCTTGTTTTTTTTCGTCAATAACTTTCTCTACGTGTTCCATAATATCCTTATATCGTGATGAAAAATAGAGTGCAAAGATACAACCAAAAAATGTAATTTATGACAAATTGACATAAATAATTGTTAGCTTTAAAGCAAGAAATAAAGAGTGTTTAGTTAACATTAACAGTGTAAGAAGTGAATTGTATGGAATCTTAATTTATAGGATGACTCTTGGGGTTTTAGTTGTAATGACTAAGTATAGTTGTATTAATAAAAAGTAATTTTTTTTATAAGAAGGTCTAATAAAAAAAAAGTGGCTACTTTTGCAAACTGAAAAACTATACCTTTATATTAGTAGTAGTTTTTAGATAAGAGATTTAGAAGTATGGCAAAGAATTTAGTAATCGTTGAGTCCCCAGCAAAGGCAAAAACCATTGAAAAGTTTTTAGGAAAAGACTTTCAAGTTGAATCTAGTTTTGGACATATAGCAGATTTACCTTCCAAAGAATTAGGGGTAAATGTAGAAGGTGATTTTAAACCTAAGTATATAGTTTCTACAGATAAGAAAGCTGTAGTTAAGAAACTAAAGGATTTAGCAAAAAAAGCAGAAACTGTTTGGTTAGCTTCCGATGAGGATCGAGAAGGAGAAGCTATTGCTTGGCATTTGGCAGAGCAATTGAAATTGAAAGAGAAAGACACTAAACGTATTGTTTTTAACTCAATTACTAAAAATGCCATATTAAAGGCAATTGAAAATCCACGTACCATTAATTATAATCTTGTGGACGCTCAACAGGCAAGACGTGTTCTTGATAGAATAGTAGGATACGAACTCTCTCCAGTGTTATGGAGAAAGGTGAAAGCAGGTTTGTCAGCAGGTAGAGTTCAGTCTGTAGCAGTTAGGCTAATTGTAGAAAGAGAAAGAGAGATTGAAGCTTTTGAAGCGAAAGCTTCGTATCGTGTTGATGCTGAGTTTTCAAACCAAGAAGGTAAAAGTTTTAAAGCTAAATTGGCTAAAAATTTTGCAACTAAAAAAGAAGCAGAAGACTTTTTGAATTCTTGTATTGACGCTACGTTTAAAGTAGAGGATTTACAGAAAAAGCCAGCTAAAAAATCTCCAGCAGCTCCGTTTACAACTTCTACGTTACAACAAGAAGCATCAAGAAAGTTAGGGTTTCCTGTTTCAAAAACAATGATGGTAGCGCAAAGGTTATATGAAGCAGGTTTAATAACTTATATGAGAACGGATAGTGTAAATTTATCTTCTGAAGCAATGAATGCAGCACAAGATGAAATTACAAAGAGTTATGGTAAAGAGTATAGTAAGCCAAGAAGTTTTTCAACAAAATCCAAAGGAGCTCAAGAAGCGCACGAGGCTATTCGTCCTACAGATATGACACGCCATGAAGTTTCTGTGGATTATGACCAAGATAGATTATATAGTTTAATTTGGAAAAGAACTTTGGCTTCACAAATGAGTGATGCTAATTTAGAAAGAACAAGTGTTAAAATAAATAACAATAAAAACGATAAACAGTTTGCTGCTAATGGTGAGGTGATTACGTTTGAAGGTTTCTTAAAAGTTTACTTAGAAGGAACAGATAATGAAGAAGAAGAGCAAGCAGGAATGTTACCTAAAATGCAGGTTAATGAAACCTTATTAAACAAGTTTATATCGGCAACAGAAAGGTATACTAGACCACCAGCAAGATTTACTGAAGCATCGTTGGTGAAAAGATTAGAAGAATTAGGTATTGGACGTCCGTCTACTTATGCTCCAACAATTTCAACAGTTCAAAGAAGAGGTTATGTAGAAAAAGGTACTGCGGAAGGAGTGGAAAGAAAATATACGCAGTTAATGTTAGCAGGAAGTTCGGTTAAAGAAAATAAACTAACTGAAAAAGTAGGGGCAGATAAAGGAAAGTTAATGCCGACTGATATTGGTAATATAGTTAATGACTTTTTAGTAGAGAACTTTAAAAAAGTATTAGACTATGGCTTTACTGCAAAAGTAGAAAATGATTTTGATGATATTGCTGAAGGAAAAGAAAACTGGACTTCAATTATTAAAGATTTTTACAAAGATTTCCACCCAAATGTGAAAGATGTTGCAGAAAATGCAGAAAGAGCAAGCGGACAACGTTTATTAGGTGTGGATCCTGAAAGCGGAAAGAATGTATATGTACGTTTAGGCCGTTTTGGAGCAATGGTTCAAATAGGTGAGGCAACTGATGAAGAGAAACCTAAATTTGCAAGCCTTCAGGGAGATCAAACGTTAAGTTCTATTACTTACGAGGAAGCAATGGACTTATTTAAGTTGCCTAAAACATTAGGTGAATATGAAGAAAAAGAAGTAGTAGTGGCTAATGGACGTTTTGGGCCTTATATAAAATTTGACAGTAAGTACGTATCTCTTGATAAAGGAGAAAACCCAATGTCTGTAGATATGGAAAGAGCTATTGAGTTGATTGAAGCAAAAAGAAAAGCAGATGCTCCTATTGGTGAATATGAAGGGATGCCAATACAAAAAGGTGTAGGTAGGTTCGGACCCTTTATAAAATGGAACAGTATTTTTATTAATGTCAATAAAAAATATGATTTTGATAACTTGTCGCAAAATGATTTAGAAGAGTTAATAGAAGATAAGAAACGAAAGGAACGCGAAAAGTTAATCCATAACTTTGAAGAAGTTGGAATTCGAGTAGAAAAAGCGCGTTGGGGAAGGTTTAATGTTATTAAAGGTAAGATAAAAGTTGAATTACCTAAAACAACAGAAATAGAGAAGTTGACCCAAGAAGAGGCGGTTAAAATGATAGAAGCTAAAACACCTAAAAAGAAAACTGTTAAAAAAAAGAAATAAACTAAAGTGTCGCATACTAATAAGTTTTTATTATATTGCGATATCTTTTAATCCCCTTAAATAGATGAATGTTGATTTTTTCTCACCGATTAATGACTCGGTAGTATCACATGTTATGTCGCAACCATCAATGGTTTTAGGAAAAATCGTTGAGCTTTACACAAAAGAAAATGGTTGGCCTGATTTATCAGATGTCAGGTTAGCTGTGATAGGAGTTGCTGAAGGAAGAGGGACAAATCAATATAATTGCGATGAAGGGTTATATCACATAAGAAAACAATTGTATTCATTGTATGCAGGGAATTGGCATTCAAAAATTGTTGACTTAGGAGATATAGAACAAGGAGCGACAATACAAGATACATATTTTGCCTTGTCCTCAATTATAACTTCACTGCTAAAACAAAACATCATACCTATTGTAATTGGAGGGAGTCAGGATTTGACCTATGCTGTGTATAGAGCATATGACGCTTTAGAACAAACTGTAAATCTAGTATCTGTAGATAGTAGATTTGATATTGGTAGTTCTGAAGAGAGTCTGTTGTCAAGATCTTTTTTGAGTAAAGTAATAATGGAAGAACCCAATAATTTATTTAATTACAGTAATATTGGGTACCAAACATATTTTAATTCACAAGAAGAAATTGGACTTTTGGATAAGTTATATTTTGACGCCTATCGATTAGGGGAAGTAAAAGATATAACTCTGGTTGAGCCAATATTGAGAGATGCAGATATCGTTAGTATAGATATTGGTTGTGTTAGGCAAAGTGAAGCCCCGGGAAATGAAAATGCATCACCTAATGGATTTTATGGTGAAGATTTATGCGCAATAGCAAGATATGCAGGGATAAGTGACAAAGTTAGCTCTTTTGGTGTCTATGAATATAGTAGCACTTTAGATAATAATAATCAAACATCTAAGTTAATAGCACAAGCTATATGGTATTTTATAGAAGGAGTTAACTATAGAGCTAATGATTATCCATACGCAACAAAGGAGAGTTATCAGAAATATACAGTAGTATTGGAAGATGATGATCCATTAAACTTTTATAAAAGTGATAAAAGTGGGCGTTGGTGGATGGAAATAAATTTAATATCGAATAATAAACACAAAAGACATGCGTTAATACCATGTAACTATCGGGATTATGAACAAGCATTGAATCATAAAATACCGAAAAGATGGTTTAAAGCATTGCAAAAACTTACGTAAACGTAAGTTATTTTTGAGAAATAATTTTTTATAACACGTAATTGTTTTTTAATAAAAAAAATAATAGGTTTACGCCTCTTTTTTAAGAAAGGAATAAAGTATGAAGAAATTAGCAGCATTTGCATTATTAGTATCTATCGTTTACGCCTGTGGTGGTTCAGGAGGTGATAGAGGAGAGTTAGTAGGAGAAAAGTCAAAAAGAAAATGGTTTGCTGAAAAACCATATGGAATGGCTAAGATACCTGGAGGTTCTTTTACAATGGGTAAACAGGATGAAGATCCGTTAGGAGCAATGAATGCACCAACTAAAACGGTTACTGTACAGCCGTTTTATATGGATGAGTCAGAAATAACAAACAGCGAGTACAAACAGTTTGTTGTTTGGGTAAGAGATTCCATTACAAGAACAAAACTAGCATACCAAGCAGAATTTGCTTCTGGAGGAGATGAAGGAGCTGAAGGAGATAAGGCTACAGGTATTCAATTATATGCTTTTGCTTCTAAAGATACGGTGAATGAGAGTCCTTACGATAAATATATGCGTGAAAATTACTACGAAGTAGGTGAAGGACTGGATTCTTTAAAACCTTTAAATTGGGAGGAAGATATTATTTGGGAGCAAAGTGAATTTCCAGATGAAGATTACGTTGAAGTAATGGATTCATTATATATAAAAAAGGATGAAGCCTTAAATGGTATTAGGACTTTTAATACAGATTTATTAAATTACAGGTATTATTGGTTTGATAATGAAATGGCTGCTAGGTCTGGAAAGAATAGAAAAGAATTCATGAAAGATGAAGTGTTAAATATTTATCCAGATACCACAGTATGGATTAAAGATTTTAACTATTCATATAATGATCCAATGCACCAAGAATATTTTGCACACAAAGCTTATGAAAACTATCCAGTAGTAGGTGTTACATGGAAACAAGCAAAAGCTTTTTGTCATTGGAGAACAAAAAATAAAAATAGATACCAACGTTCAAAGAAAAAATTAGGTTTAGTACCAGCTTTTAGATTACCAACTGAAGCAGAGTGGGAGTATGCAGCACGTGGAGGATTGAATTACGCTAAGTATCCTTGGGGAGGTCCAAGTACAACTAGTGATAGAGGTTGCTTCTTAGCGAATTTTAAACCAGTTCGTGGAGATTATGCAGCAGATGGCGCTTTATATACTGTAGAAGCAGAATCTTATAACCCTAATGAATACGGCTTGTACAATATGGCAGGAAATGTGGCTGAATGGACAAATACAGCATACAACCAAATGTCTTATTACATGGGGTCAACAATGAATCCTAACGTAGAGAATAGAGAAAATAGAAGAAAAATAATCCGTGGAGGATCTTGGAAAGATGTAGCGTATTTCTTAGAAGTAAGTTCAAGAGATTGGGAATATGCAGATACAGCAAGAAGTTACATTGGGTTTAGAACAGTTCAAGATTATTTAGGAACAAATAAAAGTAAATAAGAGTTTAAACAAGAATAAATAGTAATAATTAAAAATTCCCTTAAAAAAAGTAAAAATTATGGCACAATCGAAATCAACTAAGAAATTATTTAATCTAGCGTACGGTCTAGGAGCGGCAATTGTAATTTTAGGAGCGTTATTCAAAATTTTACACTGGCCCTTTGGAAACGAAATGCTAATGGCTGGTATGATTACAGAAGCATTAGTATTTGCTTTATCTGCATTTGAACCAGTAGAAGAAGATTTAGATTGGACTAAAGTATATCCTGAATTAGCTGGTGGATCAACATCTAGAAAAGGTAAAAAAGAAGCCTCTCCAGATGAAGCACAAAGTATGTTATCTCAAAAATTAGATAATATTTTAAAAGAAGCTAAATTAGATGCAAATTTAATTTCAAGTTTAGGTGATAGTATTAAAAACTTCCAAGGAGCTGCTGAAGGATTAACAGCTACTTCTACTACGGTTTCTTCAACTAATCAATATAATGAGCAAATGTCTATGGCTGCTGCTAAGTTAGAGTCTTTAAACGGTTTATATGCTACTCAAGTAGAAAATGCTAGTAAACAAGCAGATTTAAACTCTGCATTAGTAGAAAACTCTCAGCGTTTACAAGAGCAAATGGATTCATTAGCTACAAACTTATCTTCATTAAATGGAGTATATGGAGGTATGTTATCTGCAATGTCTAATAAATAATTAGTTACTAGTTAACTTAAATCAAACTGATTAATATGGCAGGAGGAAAACTATCACCAAGGCAAAAGATGATTAACCTGATGTATCTTGTATTCATTGCAATGTTAGCAATGAACATGAGTAAAGAGGTTTTATCAGCTTTTGGATTAATGAACGAAAAATTAACTGAAGCTAATCAAAAAGCTTCAGAGAAAAATAAGCTAGGTTATGAAGCCTTAGCACAAAAAGCGTCAGAACAAGCTTTGCAATATGGAGAAGCTAAAGCAAAAACTGACGAGTTAAAGGTATTAGCTAATGAGTTATATGCATACATTGAGGATTTAAAATCTAAAATGACAGCAGATGTTAAGGACCCTAAGAAGTACGAGTCTATGGATAAATCTAAGTTTTTAGATGTGTACTTTTTTAAAGGAGGTAAAATTTCTTCTGAAGGAAAGGAATTTGTGTCTAAAATAGAGGCATTCAGAGATCAAGCAGCTAAATTATTAGAAGGGAAAGAAGTAGCAGATGTTATTTTAGATCGTTTTAATACAGATAAAGAAGAAAACAAGGATAAGAAGAAAGTTGAATGGTTAAAGTATCACTATGAAGGGTTCCCTTTAATAGCTTCTTTAACTAAGTTAACTCAAATTCAAGCTGATATTAAAGCTACGGAATCTGATGCTTTAAGTTCGTTGTTACAAAAAGAATTATCTGCAGCTGTGTCTATGACAAACTATGATGCAATGGTTGTATTTGAAAAGAATGCATATTATCCTGGAGAAAAATTATCAGGTAAAATTGTATTAGGTAAAAATGACCCTAACTTAACTGCTGAGAAAGTTATTCTTAACGGTAAAGAAATGTCTGAAGATAAAATTCAAGCAGGTCAAGTAATTTTAGATGGTCCAGCAGGAGCAGTTGGTGACAAAGAGTTAAAAGGAGAATTCCATTTTAAAGAAGGAGATTCTACTGTTGTAATTCCAATTAAAGGAGGTTATTCAGTAATTCCTAAGCCAAATGAAGCTGTTATCTCTGCTGATAAAATGAATGTTGTTTATCGTGGTTTAACAAATCCATTAACAATATCTATCCCTGGGATTCCTGGTAATAAAGTTAATGCGAGTGCTCCTGGATTAAGAAGAGTAAAAGGCAATAGTTATGCAATGAATCCTGGAAAAGGAGGAGAAGTAACTATTAGAGTTAGTGGTAAATTACCTAGTGGTGTAACAGTAAGTTCTAACAAAAAGTTTAGAATTAAAGATATTCCACCAGCAGTAGGTATGGTTCGTAACCAATATGGAACTGTTAAGATGCCTAAAGCAAGTGTAGCTAATGTTAGCGTGGCGGCTGGATTACCAGACTTTTTATTTGATTTAAAATTAAATGTATCTAGCTTTAAAATAAAAATTCCTGGACAAGTTACAATACCTGTGAACGGAACACGTTTAAGTGCTAGAGCTAGAAAGGCTTTAGGTAGAGCACGAAGAAATGATGTAATATCTATTTTTGATATCAAAGCATCAGTATCAGGTTCAAACTATAAAATTAGAAAAGTTTTACCTGTAAATATTGAAATTACAAATTAATAAGTAAAATAAGAAGAGTATGAATTGGAAGCGTTTTTATTTGGTTGCACTAACACTTGTAGTAACAAGTTTTGCAAGTGCACAGGCAAACCTTTTAAATGCTAAAAAGGTAAGCGAAATTGGATTTAAATCTGAAGAACAAATAGCTTCAGAAGATGATAGACCTTTGCCTTATGGGCATATTACAGATAGAGATGTATTATGGTCAAAAGTTGTATGGGAGTATGTAGACTTAAATCAAAAGTTAAATTTACCTTATTATTATCCAATTGATACGACTGGAGCAGGAAATAACAGACGTTCTTTATTTGATTCTTTATTAAAAGGAATTAGAGATGGTGAAATAAAAGAAGTATATGATGATTCTTATTTTACCACAAGAATTGGAATGGAGGAGATAAAACAAGTGACAGAAAATGAACGTGATGATGGGTATGGTAATATGGATCCGTATTTTATTAGATCTGAGGATATTAGAGGGTACTTGTTAAAAGGTATTTGGTATTTTGATAAGCGTCAAGGTGAGTTAAAATATCGTATGTTGGCTATTGCTCCAATGGGACCTGATGTGCAAGTTTTAGGAGTTGAGGAAATAGATGATAAAGATAGTGTGTATGAATTGTTTTGGGTTTTCTATCCAGATGCTAGAAATACATTACACAAGTCTAAAGTATTCAATCCATTGAATTCTGCTCAACCCATATCTTATGATAACTTATTAAATGCACGTAGATTTAATTCTACTATTGTAAAGGAAGAAAACCTTTATGGAGATAGAGAAATTAAAGATTATATACGTGGAAACTCGTTATTCCAATTGCTTGAAGCAAACAGAATTAAAGAAGGAATTCGAGATAGAGAAATGGATATGTGGAATTATTAAAAAATTAAATTAAAAAGAGGACAGTCCTCATAAAACTGTTCTCTTTTTTTTTAATACTGCTATGAAATCAAAAATTGTTAATTAATATAAGTAATCTATAGTTTTAGATTAAAAGCCACTCACTTATTAGAGTTTTTTTTGATTAAAATAGAAGTGTTTATAGTATTTTATAATTAACGCTCTAGTTATGAAAGAGCATCAAAAATCAATTTTATTATGAAAAAAGTATTTTTTTTGTCAGCTGCACTATTGACAGGTTTGGCGCTTATGTCTTTTGATAAAGAGACTAATTTAAACGATGATAATTCATCAGAAGATTCAACAGCATTTTGTACAATAAATCATAAACGCTACGCTACTGATTCAGATGGTACTAGGTATTTAGTTTATGAAAGAGTAGAGTCTTGTGATGGAAAGTATGTTATTAGATATATACATGGAACTGGTCCTACAGGAAGAATTTCTGAACAGTCCATTAGAGATGAAAGAGAAGGTCCTGAAATGGAAGGGGTTGAAGGAGAGCCTCCTACAGAAAAACAATCAATACAAGCTCCCAATGCTAAAGGTTTTTTAAATAAATTATTAAATATTGGTAGTTAGTTTTTAAACATTTTAATATATAAAATAAGGAAATAATATTATTTTATATTAAAGGTAGCAATTCAAAATTGCTACCTTTTGTTTCTGACTACATTTGCAAAATATGAGAGAAGTTGATTATATAATTGTAGGGTTAGGACTAGCTGGTTTAGCTTTTGTAGAAAAGTTATTAGAAAATAATTTAAGTTTTGTAGTTTTTGAAGATGCCTCAGAGGTTTCCTCAATAGTTGCTGGAGGTGTATACAATCCTGTCATCTTAAAAAGGTTTACACCAGCGTGGAATGGTCATAAGCAATTAGTATATGCATTACCTTTTTATGAAAAAATAGAAAAGAGATTACAAGTAAATTTTGATACTAAGTTTACAACAAGAAAGGTTTTTAACTCCATTTCAGACCAAAATAATTGGTTTACTGCTTTAGATAAACCTAATTTGTCATTATATATGAAGTCTGATATATTAAGAGATACTTTGGAAGGAGTATATGGTGATTTTGGTTTTGGAGAACTAGAGGGAACTGGAAAAATTGATACAAAACTTTTATTGGACAGCTATAAAAAAGATTTAGAAGAAAAAGGAAATTTAATTAGTGAAAGTTTTGTTTATGATAATTTAAAAATAGAAAAAGAACTATTGAATTATGAAAATATAAAAGCTAAAAAAATTGTTTTTAGCGAAGGTTATGGTTTAAAAAGAAATCCTTATTTCAATTACTTACCTTTAATGGGAACCAAAGGAGAGACGTTAACTATTATAGCTCCTGATTTAAATATTGACTTTTTATTAAAATCTAGTGTTTTTGTTTTGCCTTTAGGAAATGATAAATATAAAGTAGGAGCCACTTTTAATTGGACGGATAAAACTTCTTTACCAACAGAAGAAGGAAAAGAAGAACTAGTTAAAAAGCTAGAAAAAGTAATTTCAGTGCCTTATAAAATTATAGAGCAATCTGCAGGAATTAGACCTACAATAAAAGATAGAAAACCTTTAGTAGGAAAACATCCAGAATATGAAAATTTAGCAATTTTAAATGGATTAGGGACAAGAGGCGTCATGATAGCGCCAACTATTGCAAACAATCTGTTTAATCACCTAGAAAGCGGAATAGCTTTAGATAAAGAAATAAACATTACACGTTTTCAACAAAAAACAACCTAACTATACAAGATAATTAGATTGCTCATTTGTGTAGTAGTTTGAATAGATATCCAGCCCCCCGAAAGAATAAATAGATGCTACTACGGTTGTTTATTAGAAATTAATACTCAAATTAACTAATAAAATTAGGATTAATCGTGGGTATTAATACCCATAATTGGTTTACGTAAATAAGTGTTTATTTTTTTGAGTCCATAATAATAAAGCACCAGTTTTTGGAAGTAAATCTAATTTTAAAATAATTTTACTTCTATATTTTTCAATAGTTCTAGGAGATAAAAATAAGAGGCGTCCAATTTCTTTATTCGTTTTGTGTTCTGAAACTAATTTTAAAATCCTTCTTTCAGCAAGTGTAAACTCTTTTAAAACATTTTCATTATCTTCAGTAAAGTTCAGTGCATTTTTAATTTTCTGGCTAAAAAATGGTGTATTATTAAGGACAGACCTTATACACAAATCAATTTCTTCCAAAGCAAATTCTTTCAAAATATATCCATAAATATTACATTTCTTAGCTTGTAGATATAGTTGAACTTCTTTATGAAGTGTTATTAAAATAATTTTAGAATCTATATTTTGTTTTAAACATTCTTTAGCTATTTCTATACCTGTTAATTGGGGCATTTCAACATCTAGAATAGCTATTGAAGGTTGATTTTTTAATAGAAAATTTAAGGCAGATTTACCATTATTTCCAGTACCAACAATATTGTATTCTTTTTCTATTAATAAATCTTTCAGACCTTTAATTAAAATAGGATGGTCATCAGCTATGTAAATACTTGGTTTCATATTTTAGGGATTGAAATTTCTATTTTAGTTCCTTTATATATCTTAGAACTTATTTTGAGGTTTCCTTGTAAAAAGTTAACTCTATTTTTAATGTTTTTTAACCCTAGACTTTTATAGTCTTTATAACGGTCACAATAATCAAAACCAACACCATTATCTTCAACCGTCAATAAAATTTTTTTATGATTATTTATAATGCTAACTTTTCCAGAATCTGCTTTAGAATGTTTAATTATATTATTCAGACATTCTTGTATGATTCTATATATATTCATTTCTTTTTTAGAGCTTAATAAGTCATCTATATTATCAATATCACCAAAAATTAAAGTTTTTTTATAATGTTTATCCATTTCGTCAATTAAAGTATGAATGGATTTTGTGATACCAATTTGTTTTATTTGTAACGGCTGTAGGTTTCTTGAAATAACACGAATTTCATTAATAGCGTCATCTATTAGTTTACAACTTTTTTGATCTTTATTTAATAAAACTTGATTTTTAACTAACAATAATTTATGACCTAAACTGTCATGCATATCTTTAGAAACTCTTTTTCGTTCATTATCAAGAAATGAAAGTAGGTTTTGTGAATAGGAGTTTTGAAGTTTTTGTTTTCTTTTTAAGTATAAATGATTTAAGAAAAAATAAATAAGAACAATAATAAAAATGCTACTTAATGATAAAACCAAAAATAATAATTGCTTATTTTTCTTATCCTTTTTAAGGTTATTAATGTCTGCTTTTTGCTCAATTATTTTTTGTTCTTTAAGTTTTGTTTCATGCTGTGTTTGATAATAGTATAGAATATTTAATTTTTCCCTATTAAAAAGTGAATCTTTAATTTTATTATATGAAGTATAATAGTTTAAAGCCTTAGGTAAATTATTTTGAGCTTTGTGTATTTTATAAAGTAGTTTGTTAGCATCAATAATATTTTGAGTATAATTTTGTTGTATGGCTTCTTTTAAATTATTCTCAGCAAGTATAAGAGCCTCAGCTAAAGCTCCAGTTTTAAATAAATAGAAACTTTTTAGTTTTTGGAAATAATAGAAGTTATCGTTTTCATTGCTCTTAACATTATCTTGAGCTTTTTGAAAATAAAAAGTAGCCTTAGAGAAATTATCAATTTCTAAATAATATTGAGCAATATCACAATAGATAAAGGATAAATTATGAAATTCATCTTTTTCATTTTCAGCAATGGATACCGCTTTTTTTAGATAGAATTCTTGTTGATCAAACTGTTTATTATTTTTATAATCTTTAGCTAGGTTTAAATAATCATTAGAAAGTCCTTGAGTAAAACTTTGTTTTATTTTTTCATCAATTAACTTTTGACGCTCTTTAATTGTTTTTTCTATAAGGTTATTCACTCCATGAATATTTATAATAGAAGATTTGGTATAGAAAGTATACGCTGTATCACCTAAATTGGTATAATAATCTAAAGCATGTTCAAAACTACTTAATGCTTTATAGAAGTTGTTAATGTTATAATAAGCCTGTCCCCTAAAAAATAAAGCATCTGCGGTATGAATTGAATCTTTATGAGTAAATGTATTAATAGCTAATGAGTAGTTGTCAATAGCCTTATTATAGTTTTTTCCATTAAAAAATATACCTCCCTTTTTTAAGTATATACTACCTAAAAGAAAAGAATCATTAACATGGTGTTTAATTTTTTCAAGTTTCTCAATAATTTTAAAAGCCTTTTTCCTTTGCCCAAAATAATTATTAACATAGTAAATAACCTTAATGCCTTTATTTATAGCTTCTTGATGTTGTTGAGATTTAATGGCTAAATCTATATATTCATCATAGTAACCAACCATACGTTTTAGTTGATTGTTAGATTTAGTAACATTAATAAGGCTGTCTAATCTTTTTAATTTGAGTTTGTTTATCTGGGTTGTATCAATTTTTTGTGATAAAGCACCACTTTCTTGAACAAAAACAACATTAAAAACCAGACTCAATATGAAAGTAGTGTATAACTTCATATGAATAATTTTTAATTATAAAATATCTATGTTGAAGATAGTGGGGAGACTATAGTCCTAAATATAATAAAAAAATCTTATAGTGTTAATAAAAAGTTAAAATAAAGTTTAACTTTTTTGATATTTCACAAAAATGTTAATCCATATTATTCTAGATAAGCGCAAGCTAAAAGGAGTTAATAATAAAGAAACAATAATAACAGTAATGAAACTTTGGAGAATGGTTAAACCAATAAATAATTTTGAAATAATAAAAACTCCCACGAATAAAGCTACTGCAATAGCATAGTTAACATACATAGCACCAAAATAAAAAGAAGGTTCCATCATGTATTTTAAGCCACAATTTGGACAGTTCTCATGTAAAGTAGTCACTTTTTTGGGGTTTAAAGTTACACGATACTTGAAAAAATCACCTTTGTGACATTTAGGGCATTTATTTCTAAAAATGCTATATAATTTATTGCCTTTACCAAACATATAAAGAAGTATAAGTTTAATTAACTGATTCGTTTTTGTAAGTTTGTGCAAATTTCAACAAAAACAAAATCGTAGCTTGTAACAAGTGTTACAAATTTACGGTAATTACTTCTATAAATATGCTAAACGTACATAATTTAACAGTCTCTTTTATGGGAACTGATTTGTTTTCAGGAATTACCTTTAAATTAAATAAAGGAGATAGAATTGGGTTAATAGGAAAGAATGGAGCAGGAAAATCTACTTTGTTAAAAGTCCTAGCAAAAGATATTGAAAGTAGTGGAGGAACGATTGCTTTTGATAAAGAAGTAAAAATAGGTTTTTTACGTCAGGATATTGATTTCGTACATGGAAGAACCATTTTAGAAGAAGCTTACCAAGCATTTACTGAAATTAAAGAAATAGAAGCTGAGTTAGAAGGTATTAATAATCAGTTAGCTGAAAGAACTGATTATGAAAGTGAAAGTTATAATCAGCTAATTATAGATTTAAATGAAAAAACAGAGCGTTATGAATTATTAGGAGGTTATAATTACCAAGGAGATACAGAAAAGGTTTTGCAAGGTTTAGGTTTTCAAAGAGAAGATTTTGATAAACTTACGGATACTTTTTCTGGAGGATGGCGTATGCGTATTGAATTAGCAAAGTTATTATTACAGAATAATGATATTTTATTACTGGATGAGCCTACAAACCATTTAGATATTGAATCAATTATTTGGTTAGAAAACTTTTTAAAAAACTATTCAGGAGCAATTGTATTGGTATCGCATGATAAAATGTTTTTAGATAATGTAACTAATAGAACTATTGAAATATCGTTAGGTCAAATTTACGATTACAAAAAGCCATATACAGAATTTCTAAAGCTTAGAGCAGAAATAAAAGAAAAACAATTACAAGCTCAGAAAAATCAAGAAAAAGAAATAGAACACACACAAAAACTTATTGAAAAGTTTAGAGCCAAAGCTAAAAAGGCTTCCATGGCACAATCACTTATAAAAAAATTAGATAAAGTAGAGCGTATAGAAGTAGATCAGGATGATAATGCCGTAATGAATGTTCGCTTTGAAATATCTAAAGAGCCAGGTAAAATTATTGTAGAGGCTGAAAACTTAGGAAAATGTTATGGAGATAAGCAAGTTTTAGAAAATGTAGATTTATTAATAGAACGTAATAGTAAAATAGCTTTTGTAGGACAAAATGGTCAAGGAAAATCAACATTAGCTAAAATGATGGTAGGTGAAATTCCTTTTGATGGGAATTTAAAATTAGGTCATAATGTTGAAGTAGGATATTTTGCGCAAAACCAATCGGAATATTTGCCACCAGAAAAAACAGTCTTGGAAATAATGGAAGATGCTGCTAATGATGGTAACAGAGTAAAGGTTAGAGATATGCTAGGTGCATTTTTATTTGGTGGAGAAGCGGTAGATAAAAAAGCAAAAGTATTATCAGGTGGAGAAAGAAACCGTTTGGCATTGTGTAAATTATTACTTTCCCCTTTTAATGTACTAATAATGGATGAGCCTACCAACCATTTAGATATTGCTTCAAAGAATGTATTAAAACAAGCACTACAAAATTTTAAAGGAACGCTTATTATTGTTTCACATGACCGTGATTTTTTACAAGGATTAACCTCAACAGTTTATGGGTTCAAAGACAAAGTAATAAAAGAGTATTTAGGAGATATTGATTATTTCTTAGAGCAACACAAAATGGAGAACCTGCGTGAAGCAGAAAAAAGAACAGTAGTTAAAGAACAAAAAGATTCTTCTAAAAAAGAAGCTTATAAACTATCTAAAGAACAAGAGAAAGAATTAAAGAAGTTAAAAAATAGATTAGGAAAAATAGAAACTCAGATAGCAGATTTAGAAGCTGAAATAGAAAAAATAGATTTAGAATTGGCACAGAATTATGAAGAAGTGTCTTCACAACCTAATTTTTTTGAAAGTTATAAAGCTAAAAAAGCAAAGGTTGATGAGTTGATGGAAGAATGGGAGCAAGTAGAGGAAAAAGTGACTGGATATAATTAGTGTTTTCCCTGTTAATTTATGTTTGACATTATAGAAAATACCACCAACCAACAAGTTTTTCTTTCTGTTTTAAAAGAAAAAAAAGTAGAACTTTTTATAAAAAGAGAAGACACAATTCATCCGTTTGTTTCTGGAAATAAGTATAGAAAATTAAAATATAATATTGAAGAAGCAATACATCAGAAAAAACAAACGTTACTTACTTTTGGAGGAGCATTTTCAAATCACATAGCTGCAGTAGCTTCAGCAGGAAACTTATCTAAGTTAAAGACAATAGGAATTATTAGAGGAGAAGAACTTGCTAATAAATTAGATGAAGTTCTAGTAAAGAATGCTACGTTAAAACACGCTTATGAAAATGGAATGCATTTAAAATTTGTGAGTAGAGAAGATTACCGAAAAAAAGAAGAGAACATTTTTATAGAAGTTTTGAAAGAGGAGTTTGGTGATTTTTACCTAATCCCAGAAGGAGGAACTAATGAATTGGCTATTAGAGGTTGCAAAGAAATCTTACAACCTAAAGATGAAAAATTCGATTATATTTGTTGCGCAATAGGAACTGGTGGAACTATTTCAGGGATAATAAACTCGGTTAAAAACCATCAAAAAGTGATAGGATTTCCTGCGTTAAAAGGTGATTTTTTACAAAAAGAAATAGAAAGCCTTGCTAAAAGGAATGATAATTGGGAATTAACAAAAGAATATCATTTTGGAGGTTATGGAAAGTTTAATGAAGAATTGATACGTTTTATCAATCAATTTAAGAAAGAAACAAAAATTCCTTTAGATCCTATATATACTGGTAAAATGCTTTTTGGGATTATAGATATGGTTTCTAAAAATTCTTTTCCAGAAGGAAGTAAAATTTTAGCAATTCATACAGGAGGATTACAAGGAATAAAAGGCGCTAATGAGAAATTGAAAAATAAAGGAGAAATAGTAATAGAATAGCACTTTATAATAAAAATGAAGTTAAGAGTAGGTTTAATTATTGGTATCAGCACGCTTTTTTTAGCAAGTTGTGGATCAAGTAAAAAAGTAGTGGAAAGCCCTAGAAAAAAAGTAATTCTAGAGCGAGAAGATGAAAAAGCACCTGAGTTACCACAATTAGAACAAGTAACAAAAACTAGGAAAACTACTACGAACCATACCGTAGCGTATGTAGAGAAATTTGCACCAATTGCTGTACGTAAAATGTATGAGCATAATATACCTGCAAGTATTACTTTAGCCCAAGGAATTTTAGAGTCTGGAAGTGGAAGAAGCCCTCTTGCAATTCGTTCAAATAATCATTTTGGAATTAAATGTCATAGAGGCTGGCAAGGAAAAAGTGTAACTCATGATGACGATAGAAAAGGAGAATGTTTTAGGAAATACAAATATCCAGAAACCTCTTATGAAGATCATTCTAAGTTTTTAACTTCTCGTAAACGTTATGCCAGTTTATTTAAATTAAAACATACAGATTATAAAGGCTGGGCATATGGATTAAGGAGAGCTGGATACGCGACTGATAAAAGATACCCACAAAAATTAATAGGAATCATCAAAAAATATAATCTAACAAAATATGATTATATGAAACCTTCAAAAACTACACAACCTACTACACCAGTTAAAACAGTAGGGAATTATTACGAAGTTAAAAAAGGAGACACTTTATATTCTATAGCAAGAAAATTTCAAATAAGTGTTAAGCAAATAAAAGAAGTAAATGGCTTACGTGATAATACCATTAGCATTGGACAACATTTATTAATACAATAAAAAAAAGCGAAGACACAACCTTCGCTTTTCTGACAACTATTAAAAATTACCAAGAATAATTTTTCTTTTTGGCCTGTTTTTTAATCGCGTTAATCATCACACGATTAAGTTCATTATTCTTGGAATTTTCGTTTTGCTTTTTCAAAGCATATCTTTTTCTTTTTGTATTTAAATATTGAATTTTTTGTTGTATTACTTCACGTTCTTTACGTTTCTTTTCCACATACACTTCAATTTCTTTTTCCGATTTATTTTGTAATGTTTTTGGTAATTGTTTTTTCTTTAATTTTTTGTAATCAAACTTTTTATCCTTTGAAGCATCTACTAAGTCCCAAGAAGCATTACTATACATTTTTGAGCTTTTAGTAACAGCTCTTTTAACCGCAACCACTTCATCTAAAACTGTAGCATTGGCATCTTGCTTGGCTTGATTACTGTATTTAGAAGCACCTTTATTTCCATAATACAAATACGTTTTGTTTAGTTTTTTATTTAAAATAATAATGTCTTTATCATAAGGAGTAACCACATGTACAATCTTTTTATTATGATTAATCGTCATATAATCACCTTCGCCTAAATGAGCTCCTTCTTGCCAGCTACCTGAAATTCCTTGGTTATAATCTCCACAAAAAATAGTATTCACTGTAATTCCTTTTTCTTTAGCATCAATAATTGCATCTTTAAAATGAGTTTTTCCTTGTGTAAAAGGTTCATTTCCGGCAATAAAAATCATTTTTAAATCATCATTTTGTTTTCCCCATTCTAATTCGTCAATAGAAGTCTGAATAACTTCTCCACAATACTCTTTTCCTCCATTAGTATCTAAAGAAAATAAACGTTCGGAAATAGCATCTAAATCATTTGTAAAAGCCAACACTTTTCTAATAAATCCTTTTTTAATAGCTAAATCATCATTTCCATATTCATACAAGGCAATCTCTAAATTAGGAGATTCTCCTTTACATTTTGCATACGATAGTTCATTAACTATTTCCCACAATTGTGCTTTAGCTTGGTTAATGAGCCCATCCATACTATTACTTGTGTCTAATAATAAAGCCACTTTAATCATTGGTTTGCTAATTTTTTCAGCATCTGTAGCATTTACTGTTCCTATAAACAAGGAAGCTAATAAGAAATATATTGTATGTGTTTTCATAATTTTTTGATTTTAAGATTCTAGATTATTTAATTTCAAAAACCACATGAATGGTTGAAATCAGTTTTATATTTTCAAATTGGATTGTTCCTTTTTCAAAGCTTTTTATTTTGGAGATTCTAGAACTATATAAATTAGAATTTCCTACATAATTGATTTGAGCAAAATCTTGAAAATTTTGTTCCATTTCATTTACTTTAATTGGTTTTCCTGTTTTAGCATTAATAGCATTCAATAAATAATCTGCCTTTTCTTTAGCAGCTTTAATCGCATTAATCCTATTTTTCTTTCTATAGTCAGCTAAATTTGAATGGGTAGCTTTTATAATAGAAGCATCAGTAATTTTTAATTTCTCAAAAACCTTAAAAACCTCCTGTAGCTTATCTATTTGTTTTACTTTTAATAAATACTTACCAACAGAAAAACGTTCCGTTTTCCACCAGCTAGTTTTAGCAACTATGGAATTAATATCAGAGATGTATAATTCTTTTTCAGATATTCCAATAACATTCAATTCATTTTTTAAAGAGTTTTCTATCTTTTTTAAAGTGAGTTTTTCCCCGTTTTCCATTCTTTCCTGAAGACATACATCTATGTGTACTAAATTGGGAACTATTTCCATTTCGGCTTTACCATTTACGTCTATATAAGGATTAGGTTCTTTGTTTATTTGACTAAATAGATTTCCAGATAATAGAATGAATAGTAAAAAGTATAGGTTTTTCATAATTGTTTTTGATTTTTAATAGGGTAAAACTACAAGCAACTTTTTTCTTAAAAAATTAAGAATGAGGGAAACCCGTTTTTACATGAGTAAACAAAACATAGCATTGAGTGAGTGAGTAAAAATGAAGCTAAAAATTAGTCTTTTCAGTAAATCCCCATTTTTTTAATTGATTTTTTGATGATATGTTTACAGCATATTTTTAAATATATTTATACAAAAAGAAAATGTGGCAGAAAATACACGTATTATGTTTTGTTTTAATAACGCAATTAGTATGCGCGCAATATGACTATAATACACCTAGTAAAAAACGTAATATACAATTAGAAGTAATTGAAAAAGAAACAAACAAAGCAATAACCAATGCAGAAGTATCCGTAAATGGAAGTTATTTTTATGTTTCACCAGTAAAAGATAGGTACGAAATAAAAGCTAGAATAGGTGATGAGTTAACAGTACGTCACCCAGATTTTGAGACCGTGTATTATACTATAAGAAGCGGAGATAATATTCGTATTGAAGTAGAAAAACCTTATGAAAAACTCACACAAAAAATAAAAAGAAAGCGTTCTTCTTTCAATAAAAAAAAGATTTCTAAGCCAGATTTCTACAACCAATATTTAGATTCGGTTCGATTTTACGAGAAAAAAGACATTGAAAAAAGTATTGGTTTTGTAAGTAAAATGCTTAAAAGTAACTTGACAAAATCAAGAAAAGCAAATGTTTATGAAGTATTAGCAAACGTTTATTTTTACTGGAAACAATACGATTTAGCGGTAGAAAATTACCAGGCTTCCTTAAAAGAAAAAAATGAACCTATTGTAAGATTGCAACTCGCAAAAGCACAATATTTAGATGGTCAGTATAAAGAAAGTGAAAAGTCATACTTAAGGTGCAGAAAGCAAAAATTGACATTGTATGAAAGTATGTCGCTTTTTGAAGGGTTAGGAGATGTATACAAGAGTTTAAACCAGCTGTCCAAAGCTGAACTAAATTATAAATCAGCACTAATAATTGCAGAGAATAACCAGATAGAGGCTAAGGTTACCGATTTGAATTCTAAGTTAGCTGATCTTTATGCGAAATCTGGAGAAATAAAAAAAGCAGATTCTCTATATCAAAACTCGTTACAATTAGCCAATCAAGAAAATGTAGGAAAGTCTTTAAAGCAAGAAACCAAAGTAGCAGATTACTTTAATACATCACGTCGATTTGATGAAGAGATTGAGTTAAGAAAAGAAAGTTTAAAAAAAGCCAATGAAATAACTATAGAAACAGATGATAAAGAAAGCTTGGTAGACTCCATAACTTCTCAAAAAATTAATTATAAAATTGGATATGCTTATATGTTAAAAGAGGACTATCCAAATGCCATTGAATATTTAGAGAAAAGTGCAAAGGAAGCAGCAAAAAAAGAAGATTTAGAAGTCCAAAAACATGCAGTAAGGAAACTATCAGAAGTATATGCTAAGATTGGGGATAATGTAAAAGCGATGGATTCTTACAGGGAGTTTGTAAGTGTTGTAGATTCATTATATATCCGAAAAGAACAAGAAATTTATCAAGTAAAAAGATTAACAAAAAAGATTGCAGACAATCAAAATAGAATTGCCAGTTTAGAAAAAGATAAAGAATTGTCAGAAAGTAAAATTAATCTAGCTTATAAAGATCAACAGTTAGTACAAGAAAGCAATACACGGCAAGAAATAATTATTTATTCATTGCTAGCAAGTATCTTTTTAATAGTGCTATTGGTGTATTTTATGTATAAAAACATTCGCCAGCAAAAATTAGCTAATAATTTACTAGCATTAAAATCAATGCGTTCACAAATGAATCCACATTTTATTTTTAATGCTTTAAATTCAGTAAATAGTTTTATTGCCGTAAATGATGAAAGGAGTGCCAATAGATATTTATCAGAGTTCTCAGCGTTAATGCGATCGGTATTAGAAAACTCAGATGAGGATTTTATTCCGTTGTCAAAAGAAATAGAATTATTACAATTGTATGTTAAGTTAGAGCATAATCGTTTTCAAGATAAATTTGACTACACGATAATGGTAGATGAAAAAATACCATTAGAAGCGTATTCTATTCCACCAATGTTATTACAACCGTATATAGAAAATGCTATATGGCATGGATTGCGTTATAAGAAGGAGAAAGGAAAACTTCAGATAACAATGAACCAAATTAATGAACAAGAAATTAGTATTTGTATTGAAGATGACGGAGTAGGAAGAAAAAAATCGATGGAGATGAAAACCAAAAATCAGTTAAAACAAAAATCAAAAGGAATGAGTACAATCAAAAACAGAATTGATATTTTAAATGATATGTACCAAGATAAAGTAACAGTAAATGTAACGGATGCTATTGCAGACGGATCAGGAACAAAAGTTGTATTACAATTAAAAAGAGATTAAAAAGGAGCCATATGAAAATAAAAGCCATAATAGTAGAAGACGAAGCCATAAGTAGAGATATTTTAAGAAACTATTTATCAAAATATTGCCCTAATGTAGAATTAGTAGGAGAGGCAAGTAATATTGAAGAAGGTTACGCATTGATACAAAAACATGAGTTAGACTTGGTATTTTTAGATGTTGAAATGCCTTATGGAAATGCTTTTGACTTATTAGAAAAGGTAGAAAATAGGACTTTTGAAACTATTTTTGTAACTGCCTATGATCATTATGCAATAGAAGCTTTAAACAATCAGGCATCATACTATTTATTAAAACCTATTTCTATAGATGAGTTAATAAAAGCGGTAAACCATGTCACTGAAATAAAAGAGAAAGAAGTTCAGCTAGAAAACTCAGTATTGGCACCAACAGAAATTGTAAAGTCAGGAAAAATAACCATACCTCAACAAGACGGATTTGAGGTATTAGAAGTTAATGACATTCTTTTTTGCAAGGCAGATGATAATTACACAGAAATATACTTGAGTAATAGGAAAAAAGTAGTTAGTAAAACACTGAAACATTTTGAAAACATACTAGAAGAGTATGCGTTTGCAAGAGTACATAAATCCTATTTGGTAAACATAAATGCTGTAATCAAATACAAAAAAGGAAAAGGAGGTAGCATTGTATTGTTAAATGGACAAGAAATTATGGTGTCAGCAACTAAAAAAGCGAATCTTTTATCCTATTTTAAATAGATGAAAACTAAACACATGAAAATAATAAAACAAATAAGAGGAAAGTATCCACAAATACCAGAAGATTGTTATGTAGCAGAAAATGCGACGATTGTAGGTGAGGTAACTATGGGAAAAGAATGTAGTGTATGGTTTAATGCCGTTATTCGTGGAGATGTACACTACATAAAAATGGGAGATAAAGTAAATGTTCAAGACGGTGCAGTAATTCATGCAACCTATCAAAAATCACCAACTACTATAGGAAATAATGTATCTATAGGCCATAATGCAATTGTTCACGGTTGTACAATTCATGACAATGTATTAGTAGGTATGGGAAGTATTATTATGGATGATTGTGTTGTTGAATCTAATTCTATAATAGCTGCAGGAGCAGTAGTTACTAAAAATACTGTAGTAGAAAGCGGAAGCATTTATGCAGGTGTACCCGCTAAAAAAGTAAAAGATATTTCACAAGAACTTATTTCTGGAGAAATAGACAGAATAGCGAATAACTATGTAAAGTATGCAAGCTGGTTTCAGGAGTAAAAGTGAAAAAGAATCTAACTACAATTTATTTTTATCTAAAAAATCTTTAATGTTATTTCGGTAACTACTTCCTACAGGAATTTCAGAGCTATTAATTAAAACACATTTTCCATTATATTGAATAATCTTTCTTAGTGGGATAATATATGATTTATGAACTCTAATAAAATCTTTAGAAGCTAGTAAGTTTTCTAAAGATTTTAATGTTTTTAAAACTACGTGAAAATTTTTACCACATACAATTTTAACATAATCTTTCATTCCTTCAATATAATCTATTTCTTCGGTGAATACTTTAACATATTCATCACCGTCTTTTATAAAAAAAGAGCCTAAAGATAAAGAAGAAATATTAGTATTACTGGAATTAAGACTAGACTCATAACGATTAATAGCTTTTGTAAATCGCTTAAAGGAGACAGGTTTTAATAAATAATCAACAACATCTAAATCAAAACATTCAACAGCGTAGTGACTATAAGAGGTAACTAGAATAAACTTAATAGATTTATTTTTACATAAGTTAATTATATCTAAACCAGAAATGAAAGACATTTCAATATCGCTAAAAACTATATCTATAGTATTGTTTTTTAAGTAATCTAAAGCAGGTAAGGGATCAGTAAATGTTTTTAAAACCTTGTAATTTGGAAATTTATCTAAATATAATTGAATAACATCAATGGCTAATTGTTCGTCATCAATAATAATTACTTTATGCATATTAAAATTAATTAATCTAGTTCTATAATTAAATGTATAAAAAACCTATTTGAGGTATTTTCTATTTTTAGAATATGTTTTTTAGGATAGGTTAATTTTAGCCGATTTTTAATGTTGGTTAAGCCTTTCCCCTTTCTATTTACTATAGTTTTATTACTGTTAGTACTGTTTTCAACAGTAAAACTAAGAATATTATCATCAGTAAATAAATTAATTATGATATAAGAGTTTTTGTTACTTAGATGATCTCCATGTTTAAAAGCATTTTCTACAAAAGGAATTAAAGTAAATGGCTCTATAAGTATAAAGTCTATATTTCCTGAGAATGTGAACGTAATATTAGTATTGTTTCCAAACCTTACCTCTTCCAAGTCAATGTATTCATTTATAAATTTTAATTCTCTGGATAACTTCACTTTAGTTAAAGTTAAATCATCTGTTAAATAACGCATCATTCCAGAGAGCTTTAAAATAGTATCAGATGTTTTAGGGTTATTTTGAATAGACATGCTATACAATGAATTGAAGGCATTGTATAAGAAATGAGGGTTAAATTGTTGTCTTAATAATTGTTGTTGAGAAGATTTTAAAGAGTTAATCAAAGCCTGTTTTTTGTTGTTAGTTAATGCATTAATAGAGTAAACAATTAAAAAAAATAAAAATGATTTACCAATAAAGAGTAAAAAATGAGGAAATAAATTTAACCAATATATACCTTCAAAATTTTGATTACTATTTACTATTCTATACTCCTTTAAAAAGGCTAACAAGAATAAGGAGCTTAAAGATAAAATTATGCAGAGAAAAAGAGAATTCTTATTAGATTTTCTAAAAGCATAATAATTGGTTATATAAGCAATGGTTAAGGCGATTAAGCTTTCAAAAGAATCACTGGTAATTGCTTTTAAAAAACTTTTATGATAAAAATTAAGTATAGACCAACTACCAATTATCAAGCAAAGAACAATATGTAAACTCAAGTTAATTTTCTTTGTCATTATAAATACATTTAATGAAAGTAAATCTATATAATAATCTATTGTTAATATCGGAAATAACAACAAGGTTGTCGATGATTCTCCTAAGTAAATCTAATAGTTTTTTTTAGAAAGCTTAGGTAAACTACGTTTGCTTACGTAAATGTAAAAAATTAAAGGAGTAAAATGAGTAAGCTGAAGTTATATCATACATGTATAATTATGTTATTAAGTATAGTAACATATTCGCAAAGTCTAGATTTTAAAAAGTCACCATTTACAGGAGTAAAATGGAGTGAAAACTCACCAATAATAAGATATAATAAAAAATGGTACTTATTAAAAACTATAGATGGTTTTACTCAAGAAGAACTTATTAAGTTATGTAAGGAGAATTTTGGGGGTAAATGGAAAAAAAGATTTTCGGAAGATTTAGTTTATGTATTGTTTTATGGAAAAAAACATGTGGTAAAAAAACATGTTGAGCTAAAGTTACAGGATAAAGGGAAGTTATTTAAAGTTAGTGCAAAGCTAACTAAAGAAAATAGAGAGTTTGTAAAATTATATAATAAGAAATTTAATTTACCTCCTCAAAAAATAAGCTCAAAACAAGCTTTAGAAGATATAAATGAGTTTGAAAGAATTTTAAAAACAAAATCATCTTATATTCAGTTAATAAATTTTAATTATAGTGAAAAGTTAGATGTTTTAAGAAGTTTTTTATCGCAAAAAAAAGAAACAATAGATGTTAATTATTTGACAAATGAATTAGCAAAGATTCTAGCAGAAATAGGAGATAGGCATGCTTCAGTAAAAAATGATTTAAAAAATAAAAAAAATCATGCAACTTACGGGTTAAGGTTACCTTTTGGGATAACAGTTTTAAATGATAAATTAATAGCTGTAAAAGAAAAAAATAACCAATATGAGTTATTGCATAAAAAATACCCTTATATACAAAGTGTTAATAAGGTAAGTATTGAAAGTTATTTAGAGAATTATGCATATAAACATAAAAAAGCACCCAAAGAATCAAAACTTAAAAGAGCAGCAGAGAGTATTCAAAGAATAGGGAAGTTATATTTTGAAAATAATATAAATATAGAAGATACTATTTCAGTTACTTTTCATGATGATCAAGGAAATGTAAAAAAAGAGAATTATAAGTTAAGTAAAAAGAAACAAGGGTATAAATCCAGAACAGCAAGTAATTTTAGGAAAAACTATAACAATTTAGAATCTAATAAGTATAAAAAGCTGGATACACTGCTTGGGGAAAATATTGGTTATATAGCAATTCCTAGGATGAAAAACTTAAAAAGAGAAAAAAAATATAAAGAGTATCTACATAATGTTATTGGTAACTTTAGTAATACTAAGGCTTTAATTTTGGATTTAAGAAATAATCCTGGAGGACGTAGGGATGTTTTAAATTTATTGGGAGAGTATTTCATACCAAAGGATAAATCACCTTGGGTAGCAAATATAGCTTATGTTAGAACTGATAGTGTATTTGAAGATTATAAATCGATGGATAATAGATATCTGTTTAGATATGGATCTAAAAGGTTTAATGAAAAAGATAGAGAAGCAATAAACTCTTTTAATAATAACTTTACCCCTTATGTAAAAGCAGATGAATCTAAGTTTACAGAGCCGTACTATATGATTTTAAAAAGCAGAAAAGAATTTTATAAAGGAATAGTTTACATTTTAGTAGATGAAAAAACCTTTAGTGCGGCTTCTGTTTTTGCAGCTTCTTTAAAAGGACTCCCAAATGTTAAAATTGTAGGAAATACTACAGATGGCTCCAGTGGAAAGTCTCAGAAGTTTTATTTAACAAATTCACAAATAAGAGTTAAAGTTTCTACAATGATTTCTTATCAAAGAAATGGAAAAACATTAGATGGTAATGGTACACAACCAGATGTTTTCTTGCCAAAATCTTTAGAACAATTATTAAAGCTAGAAGATATTCAATTAGATTTTTTAGTTAAAATAATATCAAAAAAAGGTAGGGTTTAATTTATAAAGATTGTTTTAGTAAGGCAATTGAAACTTTAAATGAAAAACATATGAAACGAATTTATTTAGTATTAATTTTTTTAGTTTTTGGTATAAAACTAAAAGCACAATCAGAGTTAGTGGTTGGAAACCTTAAAAGCCCAATGAGCCTAGATGTAAAAAACAATCGATTACTTGTTTTAGAGATTGATGATACAGGAAAAAAAGGCAACGTTATTAAAATAGATTTAGTAAATGGTAGTAAAGAAACTATTGTAAATAATATAGAGGAAGCTACTGTTGTGAAATGGTATAAGGAAGAATTTATTATTGTACAAGACCATATGGTAAGTTTATATGATAAAGATGGTAAATTTAAATTTAGAATAGCTCATGGGGCTAGTGTAGGTGATATAGTTTTGTTAGAGGATATAATGTATTATTCTGATAGAGCGGGAAAAAAAATTTATAAAGTAGACTTAACAAAAGGACCATTAGCTCTTATAGATAGAAAAGAGGTTATCGGTAATCTTGATTCTCCTACTAGTCTTGCTATAAATGGAAATGAGCTGTATTTTGTTGAAGAAGGGAGTAATGTAGTATCAAAATTAAACTTAGCTGAAGAGTTTCCTTCTAAGAAAAAAGTTTTTGATGGCATACCACATAGAGGAGCTATTGAAACAATTGATAATGTTTTGTATATAGGAGGCTTAGCTAGTAATAAAATATTAAAAGTTGATTTAACCCAAAGTAGTTTGGTAGGAGAGGATTATGTATCTGGAATAGCAGGTCCTTTATCATTAATTTCTGAAGAAGATTACTTGTACTACATAGAGTTTAGTGCAGGGAAAGTATTTAAGATAAAAAAAGCGGAAGTACTTAGTACAGAAACCTATGTTGTAAAAAAAATATTAACTCCATATCCTAATCCTACTACAACATATTTAAATTTTTCTAATGAGTTTTTAGGAAAAAAAATGACAATTCATAATGTATTAGGACAAGTTGTAATAACTAAAAATAAACTAAACAATAAGATAAGTGTAAGTAAATTACAAAATGGCACTTATTTTGTTAAAGTAGGTAATCAGTTAACTAAGTTTATTAAAAACTAAAAAATGAAAGAAGTAAAAAAAATAGTTGTAGGGGTTGTAGCAGCCTTAGTTTTTATTAGTTGTTCTAATGAAGAGTTAATATTAGGCAATAATAATCAAGAAAACATAAAAGAAGTAGAAAGTGGATTTAATGCTACATTTAAAATACCTGTAGTAGTACATTTAACTAGTGTAAATAATAACTTCTTGTCAGATAATGAAGTAAAAGAAATAATACATAATATAAATGTGTATTATAATGCAAAGAATTCAAGTTTGAATGATGTATTTGAACCGTTTCAATCAATTATTGGAAATCCAAATATTGAATTTATATTGGCAAAACGCAATCCAGTAGGAGGGGTTACCAATGGTATTACAAGGACTGTATCAAGTAAAGCAGTGATATCTGGAACTAATGAATCACAAAGTTATATAGAGTTAATAGAATCAATCAGGAATGCACATGGAAAATGGGATGGCGATAAATATTTAAATATTTTTATAGCTAATGAAATACCTGGTTATGGTAGGGTATTTGGTAATGAAGCAGAAAAAGAATTTGGTTATGAAGTATTACCGCCACACAATTCTTTTTTAGTAGAAACCAATGAATTTGACAAAAAATCTATGATTACAGGTGTTTTTTCAGAGGCGAGTTTAGGTACACCAATTAAGATAACAAATACCTTAATACATGAAATTGGACACTGGTTAGGACTTAAACATACTTATGGTTATAACTCTCCACAAACAGAAGAAGGAGCTAGGATAAGAGAAAAATTAATTAATGATAATTATGATCCTAATAATACATTTTATAAAGTAGGAGATGATGGTATTGATGATACACCATGGACTTGTGTGGTAACAGATGATGTTACTTTTAAATTATTTGATACATATGTGAATGTTGAGAATATTATGGGAAAAACAAAAACTATAGAGAAAAAAATGTTTACAATAGGTCAAGTAGCAGCAATGCATAAAGTATTGCAAGGTGAAAAAGGAGGAAGAAATAATATATGGAGTGATGATAATTTAAAAGAAACCGGGGTGAAGACTCATTAGTCTTTGTTAAATTTCTTTAATTAGAAAGCAACCTCTAAAGCATTTAATGCTATAGGGGTTGTTTTCATTTATGAATATTAAAAAAACAAACTAACAAAAGCCCAAAACAAGTAAATAAATACAGCTACCATAATTTATAATTTAATTTGTTTCCCCGAATGTAAAATCCTATAAGCTTTATTGTTTTTTATAAGTAACCCTTCTGAATTTTTTGCAGGCCAATACTTATTATAATCTTTAGGGTGTTTAACATCAATAGCAAATACTTTTCCGTTGAATAATTTATTGACTTTACGTTGTATAGTATGTCCAACAACTACAGCCTTAGCATTAAATTTAGCCAAGCTGGAATTAATTTGTTGCTCAGATAAATTTTCTTTAAAATATCCTCGATACCAAGCAATTCCTGTTTTAGTAGAAGTAAGAAATTGCCTAATATCTTTATTCGGTTTTGGAAAGTAAGTCAAATGATATCTAGAACGTATTAACTTATTAATGGTATTTAAATCAACAGAATAGTTTACAATATCAGGGTGAATACCACCATGAACAAAAAGATATCCATTAACCATTTCTACAGTGTTTTTACTAAGTAGCCATTTTCCTAATAAAGATTTAGAGTTATAAAAGTCAAGTTGTTGCTTTTCTAAAATAGCAGCTGTAGCTTTGTACTTATAAGCTGCCGATTTGTAATTTCCTTGCAAATTTTTAAGTTCATGATTACCTAATATAAGATGAACTTTTCCGCCCAACCTTTCTGCTTCTTGTTCTAGTTTATATATGAACCAAAGTGTTTGCGTTACAGAAAAACCTCTATCAACAAAGTCACCAACTAATACTAAATGCCCTTTGCCAAAAGTCCATTTCAATTGAGAATTTATAACTCCATTAGCAATTAAAAAATCACGGAAAGCTTTATAGCTGCCTTCAATATCTGAAACAGCTATAATAGATTCGTTATCATTATAAATACTTTTAGGAGTAGTAAAATGAGTATTCAAATTAAATTGAAATTGACTTTGATCTAGAATAAAATGAGAAGCAACAGAAGTTGTTTCATTAGTAGAATGGATAGAGCGATCTACATAAAACCCTTTATCCTTATTTCCTTTAATGTAGTTAACTGATAAAGTACTATCGTTTTCAAAAAATACATAAGGCCCTTCATTATTCAAATCCTTCATTAAAGGATTACTAGAATACCCAATACTACCATTTAAGTACACCAAAATACAAACTCCAAAAACTAATAAAACCACTATGGTACCTAAAACATTTTTTAAATAAGTAAGAATACGTTTTTTCATAATTATAAAATCATTGTGTTATATAGCTCAAAAGTATTGGAGTAGTTTTCTAAAGAAAAAAAAGAGGGATATAAGTAGTTACTTTAGGGATGTAAAACTATTTTTGGGTTGATAATCCCGTTCAAAATAAAAAAGAGCTATTTTATATACAAGAAAAGGTAGTTGGTCACTACTATTATTTAGCTTAAAAACTTGACTATATTTTTGAAATATGATAGATTGGATAAAAGTAAATAAAAAGCAAATACTAAAAATATTAATAATAGTATCAATAGCAGTACCATTGTTATGGTTAGCTTATGAGATTATTATATTAGATAAAGATTCAGTAGTTTTATTTGCTAACTCTCCCGTTATATTTAGTATTATTACCATCATTTATTATCTGTTATTACTAATTTGGGGAATACTATGGTTAGTAAAACAAGTATATTTAGCCATAGATTTAAAAAACGAATTAAAGAAGAACGAATTATTACATCTTAACAGCCAGGTAAATCCACATTTCTTTTTCAATACTTTAAATAATTTATATGGTTTAGTAGGTAAAGATGCTAAACAAGCACAACAGTTAATATTAAAGTTATCAGAGATGATGCGCTATAGTATTTATGAAGGAGAAAAAGGACTGGTGAATTTAGAAGATGAAGTAATTTATATAGAAAATTATATTACACTTCATAAAATGCGTTATTTTAAAAAAATACAAGTAAGTTTTCAAAAAAACTTAAATAAAACAACGCATAAAATAATGCCTTTAATATTTATAAACCTTGTAGAAAACGCATTTAAACATGGGGTAGAAAATTTAAGAACAGAAGCATTTGTAAAAATAGCAATAACTTCAAATGATAAAAAAGTACTATTTAAAATAGAAAACAATTTTGATGAAGAAGAACTACCAGAAAAAAAAGGAATTGGGATTAAAAACTTAAAAAGAAGATTAGAATTAATGTACCCTAAAAAACATGAGTTAATTACTTTAGTAGAAGGAAATGTATTCAAAGCAACATTAGAAATAGAAATGAAATGAGGTATTTAATAGTAGATGACGAACATATAGCTCATGATATTATAAAAGGATATTGTGAGGTTTTACCAAACTTTCAATTTGTAAAAAGTTGTTACGATGCTATTGAGGCATTAACTTTCTTAAAAGCTAATCATGTAGATATCGTTTTTTTAGATTTAAATATGCCTAAACTAAAAGGGTTTGAATTTTTAAGAACACTAAATAATCCACCTAATGTAATTGTAACTACAGCGTATAAAGAGTTTGCTTTAGAAGGTTATGAATTAAATATAGTAGACTATTTATTAAAACCATTTAGTTTAGAACGTTTTTTAAAAGCCATTAATAAAATTGAAAAGCCTATACAGAAAAAGCTGACTCATTTTAAAGATGAAAAATTAGAAGAAACAATATTTCTAAAATCTAATGGAAAACATATACAAATTAAAACTTCTGAAATATTATTTATAGAATCAGTAGGTAATTATTGTAAAGTAAATACAGAATCACAAACCATAGTGATAAGAGAAAAGCTTTCAGACTTTAATAAAATGCTTTCTAACACCCTGTTTTTACAAGTTCATAAATCCTTTATTATAGCTAAAAAACATATTGAAGCCATAGAAGGAAATAGAGTTCATATAAGAGAACACATAATACCAGTAGGGAGAACCTATAAAATTAATCTTCAGAAGATACTTGAAAATTAGGAATGGAAATTAATTTTCAGTAGTTCCAATTAAAGAAATTAATCCATTAGCTAATGTTCCTCTCCAATTAACATAGCTATGTCCACCCTTAAATTCATAATAAGTTACTTTATAACCTTTAACCTCAAGAATATCTCTAAATTGCCTGTTCATACCTAACATAGAAGCACCTGCATCATAAAGCCCAACATCCATATAGAATTTTATAGGAAGTTTTTTATTTTTTTTATAAGCCTCAGTAAGTTTGCCATTATCTTTAGGGTAAATCCAGTGATTTTCATCCTTTGTTCCTTTGATCCAATAAGAACCAGATTGAGAAAGGACATTACCAATAACATCAGAATAACGCAAGGCTATATAGCTAGCAGCAAAACCACCTCTACTATAACCAGCAACAATAATTTTGTTAGCTTTAGTACCAATATTATATTTTAAACGAGCCCAAGGAATAAGTTCTTTAGCAATAAAATCACCAAATTTTTCACTAATTAAGTCTTTACTTCTTTTTCCCATAGACCAAACCATAATAGTAACAGTAGGAGTTATTTTATTTTCAGACATTAAATTATCCATAATAACAGGTGTTGGGATTCTTGAATTACGGTTAGGTCTACCTCCATAAGACTCTCCATCAAAAATAATGAGTAAATTATGAGGCTTTTTAACATCATAATTAGCGGGAATATGAATAGATATTTTTCGTATTTCATTTAAAAAAGTACTCTCTAAAGAAGTAACTAATAAAGTCCCTTCATTAACACTTTTCCTTTTTGTAACATAAGACTGCTTAGGTGCATTAGGCATTTCAAGGAAACCATCATAAGCATGTTCAACATTTCTATATACAATTTCATTATTGGGGCCTGCTTTGTGAAGATTAAAATAATTGAAACCATAATTAAAACGAGCATCTTTAGGAACTCTTTGAGTAACATAAAAAAGTTTAGTATTAGCAAGTCTTTGAAAGCGCAAACCTAAAAAATCTGGACCACCACTCAACATCACGTATTCTACATTTTTATTAGGAATACAAAAATATGTAACCAACATATCAGTATTGTTTCCATCAATAGGTTCAATAATATGCTTTTCTTTATGTTTTGAAACGAAAGAAGTTATTGCATTATTATCTTTTAAAGAAGCCTCCCAGAGCTTATAAAGAGTAACAGTTGGGATTTCTCTTTTTAAGATACGTTTTCTATTATTTTCTAAGCTTAAAATCTCTTTAACTTTTATAGTATATCTACCTTTTTTAGAACTCTCTTCAAGTGAACGTATCACAAGTTTGTATTTACCAAATATATTAGAAGTAATATCAAAAGGCTCAATTCCATTTGCTCCATTAGGACTATCAATTTGTCTAAGGAACTTTCCATCAGGAGTGTAAATATCAATAACAAGATCTATTCCGTTTTGTATTACATTTCCAATAACAGCCATTCCATTTTTTAAATCAATAAAATAAATATGCTTTTCTAAAGAAGTAATTGTACGTTCCTTACTAAAGCCATTAACTAATGACCTTTCATTATTGGTTTGAGTAAAGGAAGAGGGAATTATTAAAAATAAAAAAAGAGGTAAAAATAAATACTGTATAAGTAAAGATTTCATAATTTAAAAATATAACTAATGGTTAGATGAGTAAATGTATGTAATTGCAAAAGAAATAAATGTTAAAGTTTAAGTAAGGGTATATAAATAAAAAGCCCGGTTCAACTATTAAAACCGAGCTTTCTTTCTAAAAACTAATGCATAGGTAAACCAACCTATCTACTACTATTATCTAACTTTTTCTATCGTTATCTCTATTTCTATCTTTTTTCATTTTTCTTTTTCCTTTTCTCTTCATTTTATGCATTTTTCTGTTAGCCATTTTTTCAAAACGTTCATACTGCTTTTCATCCAAAATACGTTTCATATCAGCTTTAAAAGCTATCTGTTTATCTAGTTTAGCATTCATCATTGCATAACGCTCGTCTGCTGTAGGCTTTTGCCCTTTTTCTTTTAAAGCCTTTCTTTTAGCTCTCATAGCTTGTCTTTCTTCCATTTGTTTAGCAAGCAAGGGCTTAATTCGACTTTGTTGAGCAGGAGTTAAATCTAACTTAAGCGTCATTTTTTTTACTGCTAATTCAGTTTGTTGTGCTACTGACATGCGTTCTCTTTTTTCCTTCTGAGCCGTTGCAGAAAAAGAAAAACATAAAACAAAAATTAAAATACCTATTACTTTTTTCATTTGAGTTTAAATTTTAATTACACATCTAAGACCTTACATTCATAAAAAGGTTTAATTTTGAAACAAACATTAACAAAATTTTAAATTTTTAATTTAAAAGCCTAGCAAACTATAGGTATTTAAATAATAACCCATTAGAAATAAGTAAAAAGTACATGAAAAATAGCATCAACCTTCTTTTAAAAATAATAATAGCAGTAGTAGTAGCGTCAATAGTATTCTTTTTTTGGGCATCGTCAGCAACTTTAAATAAAGAAACATATGCAACACTACTAACAAATGAGTATAAAAGCAAGGTAGATAACGATTCTATATATAGTATTGTAACTTATAATATTGGATACTTGAGTGGTATGACCAATAACAGAGCGGTAGAGAAAACCAAAGAGTTATTTGATACTAATTTAAACACAGTAATAACACAAGTTCAAAAAACAAATCCTGACATTATTGCATTTCAGGAAATAGATTATAATGCCGCGAGGTCGTATGAAGTAAACCAAGAAGAAGAAATAGCCAAGCTTGGTTACAATTATGTAGCAAGAGGAATTAATTGGGACGAGCGTTATTTACCTTTTCCATATTGGCCACCAAGTATGCATTTTGGAAAAGTAGTGTCAGGGCAATCTATATTGAGTAAATACCCATTAAAAGATTATGAGCGAATTGTATTAGAAAGAGTAGAAGACAGCCCATTTTATAGAGATGCATTTTATTTAGAAAGGTTGTTACAAGTAGCTAAAGTAGCTATAGAAGGTAAAGAAGTAGTTGTATTAAATACTCACTTAGAAGCATTTGATAAAAAAACACGAGTAAAACAATTAAATAAGGTGATAGGTGTATTTAAAAAATATGCCAAAAGCTATCCAACCATTTTATTGGGTGATTTTAATAGCGACCCAAAATATAAAGAACCAGCCATTCAAAAAGTATTTGATTTACCCAATATAGGAAATGCAGCTTACTCAAATAACAATTACGAATTAACTTTTGATACCGAGAAGCCATTTGAACGTTTAGATTATATTTTTTATACAAAAAACACCATTGAATATGTTAGTGGAAATGTATTAAAAGAATTTGGAAAAGCTTCAGATCATTTACCAGTAGAAATGAAATTCAAACTAAAGTAATATCTTTAAATAAAGAGGAAGAATAAGCTAAGTAAAAATTAATAAAGCACTATGAAAAACACATATGAACAATTAAATATAGAATACACAGAAACAAGGGAAGTAAGTTTACAAATTAAAATAGCAACTATTTTTTTAGCGTTGATTTTTGCTCTAATTCCATTGGCAGAACTTGTTTATGAATTTGACTATAATCACATAATAACCTATTTTTGGTATGGATGTGGTTTCGGGGCACATTAATTTTGTTTGAAGATCATTTTGTAGATGAAAATCTATCTTATCCACGTCATTCCGAACGCATTTTAAGGAGTGAAGGAATCTTTTAAGTAAGAAGAAGTATAGCTAATTAAAAATTCAAAACTCCTGATTCAAAATTATGAAAAACACATACGGACAATTAAATATAAAATCCACAGAAACAACAAAAGTATCTCCATTTTTGAAACTAGTATCAATAATATTGATACTAATATTTTTATCAGTACCATTATCACAAATAACTCCAGATTTTCTTTCCTGTTATTGTGTTAATTTACTTCCTCAGGGTTCATGTAGTTTTGGTGGTAATAATTGCTTTTGTTTTTAAATTAAGTATGAGTATCTTATTACTTTTAGGAACTACTGTTGTTTTAATAGTAGTTTTAAATTATTTATATTTTTGGTTAGTAAAAAGGTTTGGAACCTATAAATACTTCAAAATAATGGCATTTACATTGTTGTTTGTGTTATTTACTATAGGGATATTTTTGCTACCATTTTTGTTTCTTAATACCCTTTTTTATATTCTATAAAAGAGTGGTTTAAAACAAAATTTCAAAAAAAACTAACATAAAGTTTGGATATTAAAAATTAAATTTAAAATATTTGTACTCGTAAAAGTTCAAACACTTATTGACGATGTTATCAAGAAAGGTGGAGGGATTAGACCCTGTGAAACCTTAGCAACCCTTTGTAAAAGCAAAGAAGGTGCTAAATTCTACCAAAATGTTATATAATAACAATGAGGATAGATAACCAAAAAGAGTTTCTATTAAAAACTACAGAAACACTTAAAATTTCTTAATAACATTTTTCTAGTAAGCAACATCTAAAAGTAGATGTGTTTTTGACTTTTGGTTTAATTATTTATTAACTCAAAAACAAGAAAAATGAGTACACAAAAATTCGCAACAAACGCGTTGCACGCAGGACACGATGTAAAACAAACAGGAGGAACAAGAGCAGTACCTATCTATCAAACTACCTCGTATGTATTTAACAATGCAGAACATGCAGCAAATCTATTTTCTTTAAAAGAATTAGGATTTATTTATACCCGTTTAAACAATCCAACCAATCAAATATTACAAGAAAGATTGGCCGCATTAGAAGGAGGAATAGGAGCTGTAGTATTTGCATCAGGAACGGCAGCAATTTCAACAGGGCTACTAACACTATTAAAAGCAGGAGACCATATTGTAGCATCAAGTAGTCTATATGGAGGAACTTACAATCTATTAAACGTAACACTCCCAAGATTAGGTATAACAACTACTTTTGTAGACGCTTCTAATCCAGATAACTTTGCAGACGCAGTGCAGGAAAATACAAGAGCCTTTTTTGTAGAATCATTAGGGAACCCAAAACTAGACGTATTAGATTTACAAGCAATATCAGCACACGCTAAAAAAGCAGAAGTACCATTTATTGTAGATAATACTGTAGCAACACCAGCTTTGTTAAACCCTATTGAACACGGAGCCAACATTGTAATTCACTCACTAACAAAATACATTGGCGGACAAGGAAACTCTTTAGGAGGAGTCATTGTAGATGCAGGAACATTTAATTGGGCTAATGGTAAATTTCCAGAATTTACTGAGCCATCGGCAGGATATCACGGATTAGTATATCATGAAGCTTTAGGAGCAGCTTCTTATACCTTCAAATTAATTTTAGAAGGATTAAGAGATTTTGGAGGAGCATTAAGTCCTACCAATGCATTCCAAATTATTCAAGGATTAGAAACCTTAGAAGTAAGAATCCAAAAACATAGTGAAAATGCTTTAGCATTAGCCAAGTGGTTAGAAGCTAGAGAAGAAGTGGCTTGGGTTAACTATCCAGGATTAGAAAGTAGCAAATACAAAACATTAGCAGATAAATACCTGCCTAAAGGACAAAGTGGTATTGTAACCTTTGGAGCAAAAGGAGGTTATGAAGCAGCAAAAGCCATTGCAGATAATACTAAGTTATTCTCACTATTAGCAAATATAGGAGATACAAAATCTTTAATAATACACCCGTCAAGCACAACACACCAACAATTAGATGAAGCACAACAAGCAAGTACGGGAGTAACAAAAGACTTAATTCGTTTATCAGTAGGTATTGAAAATGTTGAAGATTTAAAAGCAGATATAGAAGCAGCATTTGCAGCAATACCAAAAGAAGTATTAGTATAAAACCATACTAAAAACATGAACTTTAATAAAGAGTTAAAACACCTAACTATTACTAGTTATATTACAGAAAGTGGTGCTCAGTTTTCTAATTTACCGTTAAGTTATCAGTTGTTTGGTAAAAAACTGGGTACTGCACCTGTAATACTTATAAACCATGCATTAACAGGTAATAGTAATGTAGCCGGAGAAGACGGATGGTGGAAAGATGTAATAGGAAAAAACAAAGTAATAAGTACCAAAGAGTATACAATACTTAGTTTCAATATTCCGGGAAATGGATATGACGACTTTTTAATAGATGATTACAAAAGTTTTATAGCCCGTGATATTGCAAAAATTTTTCTACAAGGTTTAAAACAACTTAAAATAGAAAAACTATTTGCATTAATAGGAGGCTCTTTAGGAGGAGGAATAGCATGGGAAATGGCAATAATACAACCAAAAATCACCCAGCACTTTATTCCTGTAGCAACAGACTGGAAGTCTACCGATTGGTTAATAGCCAATTGCCAAATCCAAGAACAATTCTTAGTAAACTCAAGCAATCCAGTTCATGATGCCCGTATGCATGCAATGCTATGTTATCGTACACCAGAATCATTTAAAAAACGTTTCCAGCGCTCTAAAAATGAAGAATTACAAATATTTAATGTAGAAAGCTGGCTATTGCATCACGGTAAAAAATTACAAGAACGCTACCAATTAGCATCGTATAAATTAATGAATCAATTGTTAAAAACAATAGATGCAACAAATGGTAGAGAAGGAGAGGAAGTACTAGAAAGCATTGAAGCAGACATACATATTATAGGAGTAGATTCAGATTTGTTTTTTACAGCAGAAGAAAACAGAGAAACACACAAACAATTAGCATCAAAACATGCAAACGTAACCTATAACGAGATCAATTCAGATCACGGACATGATGCATTTCTAATAGAATACGAGCAACTAGAAAAAATTATTGAACCCATATTCAATAAAAACACAAGAAATAAAAAAATGAAAGTTTTAAAGTTTGGAGGAAAATCCTTGTCAAATGATGGAATAAATAAGGTAATTTCTATCATAGAACAAAAGGTTAATGAAGGTGAAAAAATTGCTGTAGTTGTTTCAGCTAGAGGAAACGCAACAGACAATCTAGAAGAAATCTTAAAAAAAGCAGCTAAAAATGAAGTATACACAGAGCAATTAGAGGCTTTTAAATATGAGCAATCTAAAATAACACCAATGGTAGATTTCTCTCCTGAATTCTCTCGTTTAGAAAAACTATTCGAAGGAATAAGTTTATTAGGAGATTATAGTCAAAAAATAAAAGATGAGGTATTAGCACAAGGAGAATTATTAGCTATAAAAACAGTCTCTGAATTATTGCAACAAAAAGGTATTGACGCCAATGCAACAGATGCAAGAGAATTATTAAAAACAGATGAAAGCTTTGGAAACGCGCAACCAATAATTGATGTTTCAAAAGAAAATGTAGTACAGTATTTTAAAAAGAATAATGGAACTACAGTGAATGTAGTTACAGGGTTTATAGCGTCAAGTTTAAAAAATGAAACAACTACATTAGGAAGAAACGGAAGTAATTACACAGCCTCATTATTAGCTAACTATTTAGATGCAGGAGAATTGCAAAACTATACACATGTTAATGGAATTTTTACAGCAAATCCGGATTTAGTACCAGATGCAAAAAAAATAGAAGAACTATCCTTTTCAGAAGCCAATGAGTTAGCAAACTTTGGCGCTAATATTTTACATGCAAAAACCATAATTCCTTTACTAGAAAAAAACATAAACCTTAGAATATTAAATACATTCAATCCAAACGATAAAGGAACTTTAATAACAGCTAAGTCAACTTCTAAAGGAATTAAATCCTTATCGGTATTAGATAATGTGGCATTAATTAATTTTGAAGGAAGAGGATTGCTAGGTAAAGTAGGAGTAGATGCCAGAATCTTTAGAGCATTAAGTAATAAAGATATAAGTGTAAGTATAATATCACAAGGTTCATCTGAAAGAGGGATCGGATTAGTAGTAAACAAAGAAAAAGCAGAAGCAGCAGTAAAAGCTCTAAAACAAGAATTCGAAAAAGATGTATATACCAAAGATGTTAATCAAATATCTATTATAGATGATGTTTCAGTAATTTCTATAATTGGACAAAACCTAAGTGAGTTCCACCACCCATACAATGCCTTAATAAAAAACCAAATAACACCTTTATTATTTAATAATACCATAACAGGAAAAAATGTAAGTTTAATTGTAAAAAAAGAGCAATTACACAAAGCAATAAATGTAATTCATGGTCAAGTATTTGGAGTAGCTAAAAAAATAAACATAGCCATTTTTGGGAAAGGATTAGTAGGAGGTACATTAATAGATCAAATATTAGACAGCACAAAAAATATTTTAGAAAGAAGAAAAATACAACTAAATGTTTTTGCTATAGCTAATTCTAAAAAAGTACTTTTAACAAAAGAAGGAGCCAACAACAACTGGGAAAAAAGTTTAGAAAACACTCAAGTAAACAAAGAAATAATAACAAGTGTTATAAACTTTGCTAAAACACATCATTTAGAAAATTTAATAGCAGTTGATAATACAGCCAGTCAAGAATTCACTCAAAATTACATACCTTTAGTAGAAGCAGGATTCGATTTAGTATCATCCAATAAAATAGCAAATACAGTATCGTTTGAGTTTTACAAAAAATTACGTAAAACATTAGAAGATAATAATAAAAGTTATTTATATGAAACCAATGTAGGAGCAGGATTACCATTAATAGATACCATTAAACTATTACATGATTCAGGAGAAAACATAACAAGGATAAGAGGCGTTTTCTCAGGAACATTAAGTTATATATTTAATAGGTTTTCTGAAGAAGAAGTTTCATTTTCATCAGTATTACAACAAGCCATAGATAATGGATATACTGAACCAGATCCAAGAGAAGATTTATGCGGAAATGATGTAGCTAGAAAGCTATTAATTTTAGCAAGAGAATTAGACTTAGAAAATGAGTTTGAAGACATAGCTATAGAAAATTTAATACCAAAAGAATATAGAGAAGTTCCTTTAATAGACTTTTTAGAAAATATAAATAAATTAGATCAGCACTTTAAAGAGACAAAAGAAAGTCAAGAAGAAGAGCATGTATTGCGTTATATAGGAGATTTACATGGCGATTTACAACAAAGCAAAGGAGAATTAGATGTAAAATTAGTATCAGTACCTAAAAGCTCACCATTAGGAAGCTTAAAAGGATCCGATGCCATTTTTGAAATCTATACAGAATCTTACGGAGAGCAACCTATAGTAATTCAAGGTGCTGGAGCAGGAGCACAAGTTACAGCAAGAGGCGTATTTGGAGATATATTACGTTTGGCCAAAAACCATAATTAAACAATAATAATTTAAGAAAAGCTAAACAATACAGAGGTAAAGTATATCGCTGCATTATGAGTATACAACAAGGCATGAGGAGTTGGTAACACGGTAAGAGGAACGAGTAACAAGGTATGAGGAGTTTGTAACATAGCAAGAGGAATGAGCAACAAGGCATGAGGAGTTAGTAACACAGCAAGAGGAAAGAGTAACAAGGCATGAGGAGTTTGTAACATAGCAAGAGGAATGAGCAACAAGGCATGAGGAGTTAGTAACACAGCAAGAGGAACGAGTAACAAGGTATGAGGAGTTTGTAACACAGCAGGAGGAACAAGTAACAAGGCATGAGGAGTTTGTAACACAGTAAGAGGAATGAGTAACAAGCTAAGAGGAGCGTATAACACAGCATAAGAAAGGTATAGTAATCAAAGAGAAACATGTGTATACAGTAAAGAAAGATAAGTGAGAATACGTTGAGTAAGATACATAGTGAGAAATCATAATAAAACACAATTAATTAAATAATTGACCCACAAAATGAGTAATAAATTTGAAACACAAGCTATAAGGCAGCAAACAGAAAGAACTCAATTTTCTGAGCATTCAACACCTTTATACTTAACCTCAAGTTTTGTATTTGATGATGCAGAAGATATGCGTGCATCCTTTGCAGAAGAAAAAGAGAAAAACCTATATAGTAGGTTTTCTAACCCTAATACAACTGAGTTTGTAAATAAAATAGTAGCAATGGAAGGAGCAGAAGCAGGTTATGCTTTTGCAACAGGAATGGCAGCTGTATTTTCTACATTTGGAGCATTATTAAATGCGGGAGACCATATTGTTTCTTCGCGTTCAGTATTTGGATCAACACATAGTTTATTTACAAAATATTTTCCAAAATGGAATATTGAAACAAGCTATTTTAAAGTAAATGAAACGGATAAAATAGAAAGTTTAATACAGCCTAATACAAAAATATTATATGCGGAAACTCCAACAAATCCTGCAGTTGATATTTTAGATTTAGAATTATTAGGAAACATTGCTAAAAAGCACAACTTGCTATTAGTTATAGATAATTGCTTTGCAACTCCATACTTACAAACCCCAATAAAATTTGGAGCAGACTTAGTAATTCATTCAGCTACAAAATTAATAGACGGGCAAGGAAGAGTATTAGGAGGAGTAACAGTTGGAAAAGCAGACTTAATAAGAGAAATTTACTTGTTTTCAAGAAACACAGGACCAGCAATGTCACCATTTAACGCATGGGTGTTGTCAAAAAGTTTAGAAACATTAAGTTTAAGAGTAGAAAAACATTGCGAAAATGCATTAAAAGTAGCACAATTTTTAGAAGAGCATCCAAAAGTAAATTTTGTTAAATACCCATTTTTACAATCGCATCCACAATACGAAGTAGCCAAAAAACAAATGCGATTAGGAGGAAATATTGTGGCTTTTGAAATAAAAGGAGGAATAGAAGCAGGACGTAAATTCTTAAATAATATAAAAATGTGTTCCCTGTCGGCAAACCTTGGAGATACCAGAACCATTGTAACACACCCAGCATCCACAACACACAGTAAACTAAGTATTGAAGATAGATTAGAAGTAGGAATTACAGACGGATTAGTAAGAACTTCTATTGGTTTAGAAAATGTAGAAGACGTAATAAATGATTTAAGACAAGCTTTAGAGAATTAAAAAATAAATAAAAGTGTATTTTTGTAATATGCTTTCTAAAAAAACAAAATATGGAATCAAAGCACTAACCTTTATTGCAAAGCAAGAAAAAGGACTTAAAGTGCAAATAGCTACCATCTCCGAGAAGGAGAATATTTCCCATAAATTTTTAGAAAGTATATTACTTACCTTACGTAAAGCAGGAGTTTTAGGAGCTAAAAAAGGAAAAGGCGGTGGTTATTATTTGCTTAAAGAAGCCAATGAAATAAAAATGACCGAAGTAATCCGTACCCTTGAAGGACCTATTGCTATGGTGCCTTGTGTTAGTTTAAACTTTTATGAAAAATGTGATGATTGTCCAGATGAAGAAGCTTGTGCAGTTCATAAACTAATGATACAAGTAAGAGACAATACACTTAAAGTTTTACGTAGTACTACACTTGCCGATTTGGTGTAATTTAAATACACAAATATTACATAATTGTTAATTTTTCTTTTTTTTCTTTGATATTTGAAATGAGTATGTATATTTGTCGACTTAAAACCTAGTATTCCGATAGGGTAAAAGGAATTAGTAAAATGATTATAGAACAAGTAGTAGAAAATAAAACCAATTATAAAGAAGATAAGCATACAGAAAAGCCTATCAGAAGTATTGTAAAATCAATAAGTTGGCGGTTTCTTGGAACTATAGACACAATACTTATTTCTTGGGTAATAACAGGAGAAGTAAGAACAGCCTTTTCTATAGGAGCAATTGAATTAGTAACTAAAATGTTGCTGTATTTTTTTCACGAAAGAGTTTGGAATAGTATAAAATGGGGCAGAAAATAAGTTTAGTAAAAATGAATTTAGTAGAAGTAAACGAACAGTTAAAAGGTAAAACACCACAAGAAATTGTTAAATGGGCATTGTCAATAGCAAAAAAGCCTGTAGTAACAACAAATTTTAGACCTTATGAAGCGGCTATATTACACTTAGTGACTTCATTAGAAAATGAAATAAATGTTATTTGGTGTGATACAGGGTATAATACACCGCAAACATATAAGCATGCTGAAGAGTTAATTCATTCATTACAGCTAAACGTAAATTTATATGTTCCTAAGCAAACAGAAGCGCACAGAAATATAACACTAGGTTTACCAACGGTAGATGACCCTAATCATACTTTATTTACTGAACAAGTGAAACTAGAACCATTTAAAAGAGCCATGGAAGAACATCAACCTGATGTTTGGTTTACCAATCTTCGTAAAGGACAAACTGCGTTTAGAGATAGTATTGATGTTGTTTCACAAAGTAAAGATGGAATTATTAAAGTAAGTCCATTTTACAATTGGTCAGATGAAGATTTAGACAAGTATTTAGAAGGGAATAATTTACCTAATGAGTTTAAATACTTTGATCCAACAAAAGTAGAAAGTAATAGAGAATGTGGTTTACATATTTAAAAAATACAATTATGAATACGAATATAATTAGAGTAGGAGCATTAGAGAGTGAGGCTATATACATATTTAGAGAAGTAGTTGCACAATTTGAGAAACCAGTATTATTATTTTCAGGAGGAAAAGATAGTATAACTTTAGTAAGACTAGCTCAAAAAGCATTTTACCCAGCTAAAATTCCTTTTCCTTTAATGCATATTGATACGGGACATAACTTTCCTGAAACAATAGAGTTTAGAGATAGATTAGTAAAAGAACTAGGTGTAGAATTAATAGTACGTGATGTACAAGATAATATTGATGCTGGTAAAGTAAAAGAAGAAACAGGGAAATACGCAAGCCGCAACATGCTACAAACCGAAACATTATTGGATGCCATAGAAGAATTTGGTTTTGACGCATGTATAGGCGGTGCGCGTAGAGATGAAGAGAAAGCTAGAGCTAAAGAGCGTATTTTTTCAGTAAGAGATGATTTTGGACAATGGGATGAGAAAAACCAGAGACCTGAATTATTTGATATGTTAAATGGAAGAATTGATTTAGGACAAAACGTTCGTGTATTTCCTATCTCCAACTGGACTGAATTAGATGTTTGGTCATATATACAAAAAGAGAAAATAGAAATACCATCAATTTATTTTGCTCATAAAAGAGAAACATTTGTAAGAGATGGATTGATTTGGTCAGCTAATGATGAAGTAGTTTACAGAGAAGAAGATGAGTTAGTAGAAGAAAGAATGGTACGTTTTAGAACAGTAGGAGATATGAGTTGTACAGCAGCTGTTTTATCTGAAGCAACAGATATTGACACTATTGTTGATGAAATTAGAGTGTCAACAATTTCTGAAAGAGGTGCAAGGATAGATGATAAACGTTCTGAAGCAGCCATGGAAAAACGTAAACAACAAGGGTATTTTTAAACAAAAAACTAGTAATGAGTGTTAAAAATAAAACACTTAAAACTCAAAATTCAATACTAAGAAATGAATGTACTAAAAATAGCAACAGCAGGGAGTGTAGATGATGGTAAAAGTACTTTAATTGGACGTATATTATACGATACAAAATCATTAACAGAAGATAAATTACAAGCTATAGAAGAAAAAAGTAAGCAAAGAGGATTTGATTATTTAGACTTTTCTTTAGCTACAGATGGATTAGTAGCAGAAAGAGAGCAAGGAATAACTATTGATGTAGCGCATATCTATTTCTCTACTCCAAAAACAAGTTTTATCATAGCTGATACTCCAGGTCATATAGAGTATACGAGAAATATGGTTACTGGAGCTTCAAACTCTCAAGCTTCAATAGTATTAGTAGACGCTAGAAATGGTGTAGTAGAACAGACATATCGTCACTTCTTTATCAATAACTTATTAAGAGTAAAAGATGTTGTAATTGCTGTTAATAAAATGGATTTAGTTGATTTTTCGGAAGATAAGTTTAACCAAATAAAAGGTGAAATAGAATATTTAGCAAGTAAAAGTGAGTATAAAAACCAAAACTTGACATTTATACCATTATCAGCATTACATGGAGATAACGTAGTTGATAAATCAAATAAAATGGAATGGTATAATGGAGTAAGCTTACTAGAACATTTAGAAAGTTTGGAGTCAGAAGATGTTCAAGAAAAATCACAAGTACGTTTTCCAGTACAAACTGTTATTCGCCCAAAAACAGAAGAGTATCATGATTATAGAGGATATGCAGGTAAACTATATGGAGGAGATTTAGCGGTAGGTGATAAAGTAGTAGTATTACCATCAGCAACAAAATCTATAGTAAAGAGTATTCAGTTTTTTGATGCAGAATATCAAGAAGCTAAAAGAGGTAGTTCGATAAACATTACATTAGAAGATGATGTAAATGTTAGTAGAGGAGATATGTTAGTAAAAGAAGGAGAAGAACCTACAATTACAAAACAATTAGAAGCTACTATTTGTTGGATGGATAAACAACCTTTACAAGCTTCAGAAAAATACTATATAAAGCATGGTGTTAACGATGCACAAGTAAAAATAACCAATCTATCATCTTTAATTCATACTGATTTTTCAGGGAAAGAAGAAAACCCAGAAAAATTATCATTAAATGAAATAGGTGAGGTTACTCTAAAAATAAGCAAACCGTTATTTGTAGATAGTTATGAGGAAAATAAAGCAAATGGAGCATTTATTTTAATCAATCCAAAAACAAATAATACTTCAGGAATAGGCTTTATTAAATAATTTAAAATTTGGAAACATGGCAATTGTAATTACAGATGAATGTATAAACTGTGGTGCTTGTGAACCAGAGTGTCCAAATACTGCTATTTATGAAGGAGCAGTGGATTGGAAGTATAGCGAAGGAACATCCTTAGAAGGAACCATAACATTATTAAACGGTAATAATATAGATGCAGATTCAGAACAAGAACCAGTTTCTGATGAGTATTATTTTATTGTAGCTGATAAATGTACAGAATGTAAAGGATTTCATGAAGAACCACAATGTGCAGCGGTTTGTCCAGTAGATTGTTGTGTTCCAGATGAAGACAATGTAGAGACAGAAGAAGAGTTGTTAGCAAAGCAAAACTTCTTACACAACTAAATTATGAATGCTTGTAAAAGCTCAATAACCTCAAAATACTATGCAAAGTTTTAGATCAGAAATAGAAAACCCAATAGTTGAAAAAGATATACTAGAGTTAGAACGTAAAATACGTTTATTCAAAGAAGGAAAAATAGATGAAGAACGTTTTAGAAGTTTACGTTTAGCTAGAGGAGTATACGGACAACGCCAATTAGGAGTTCAAATGATTCGCATAAAATTACCTTATGGAAAGGTAACAAGTGAACAACTACATAGAATCGCAGATGTTTCAGATGAATACTCAAGAGGACGTTTACATATTACAACACGTCAAGATATTCAAATTCACTATGTAAGTCTAGATAGAACACCTGAATTATGGGCACAGTTAGAAAAAGATGATATTACCTTACGTGAAGCATGTGGAAATGCGGTTCGTAACGTAACAGCATCTGAAACAGCAGGGATAGATCCAAATGAACCTTTTGATGTAACACCATATGCACACGCTACATTTGAATTTTTCTTAAGAAACCCAATCTGTCAAGAAATGGGAAGAAAATTCAAAATGTCTTTTTCTTCTACAGATGAAGATACAGCTTTAAGTTTTATGCATGATTTAGGCTTTATAGCTAAAGTGAAAAATGTAGAAGGTAAAGAAATAAGAGGTTTTAAAGTAATGTTAGCTGGAGGATTAGGTTCTCAACCAAGACATGCAGATGTAATGTATGAGTTCTTAGAAGCTGACTTATTAATTCCAACTATTGAAGGAGTTTTAAGAGTATTTGATAGACACGGTGAAAGAGCTAAAAGAGCAAAAGCTCGTTTAAAATTCTTAGTAAAAGATTTAGGGTTAGATGGTTTTTTAACTTTAGTAGAAGGAGAAAGAAGAGCATTAGCGTATCAATCATACCCTATTGATTTAAGCAAGTTTGAAAAACCGATAGTTTTTAATACAAATAAAATACCAGTTGTAAATATTGAAGATAACGAAGCTTATAATGAGTGGAAAAGAACCAATGTCATTCAACAAAAACAACCAGGTTTGTATGCAATAGGTATAAAGGTACATTTAGGAGATTTTTATACAGATAAAGCTCGTTTATTAGCAGATTTAATAAAAGAATATGCGGCTAATGAATTACGATTTACATTACGTCAAAATATTTTAATTCGTCATGTAAGAGAAGCTTTTTTACCATTCTTTTATACAGAATTAAAAAAGTTAGGATTTGTTGAAACTGGCTATAATAGTTTAACAGATATAACAGCTTGTCCAGGTACAGATACTTGTAATTTAGGTATTGCCAGTAGTACAGGAATAGCTGCTGAGTTGGAGCGTGTTTTTAAAACAGAATATCCTCAGTATAGTAATAATAAAGAAATTACTATCAAGATAAGTGGTTGTATGAACGCTTGTGGACAACACAACATGGCACATATAGGATTTCAAGGAATGTCTGTTAAGGCAGGTAAACTATTAGCACCTGCATTACAAGTACTAATTGGAGGTGGTGTTTTAGGAGACGGAAAAGGACGTTTTTCTGATAAATTAGTAAAGGTGCCAAGTAAAAGAGGACCAGAAGCGTTAAGAATATTATTAAATGATTTTGAAGCTAATAAAGAAAGTAAAGAAACCTTCTTAGAGTATTATGATAGGCAAGGAAAAACATACTTCTATGACTCGTTAAAGCACTTATCTGATACAACAAATTTAACTGAAGATGATTTTATTGATTGGGGACATGATAAAAATTATGTAAAGGCAATTGGAGTAGGAGAATGTGCTGGAGTTGTTATCGATTTAGTAGCAACATTATTATTTGAAAGTGAAGAAAAACTAGAAAACGCTCAAGAAGCACTTAAAGAAGAACAATGGTCAGATAGTATTTACCATGCTTATGCAGCTATCATAAATACAGCAAAGGCATTATTAACTTCTGAAGGAGCTAAAACAAATACCCAAGCAGGAATTATTAAGAATTTTGATGAAGTTTTTGTAGATACTAAAAAGTTAGAGTTGCCTAGCTCATTTGCAGATTTAGTATATCAAATTAATAAAAATGAGCCAACAAAAGAATTTGCTCAAAAATATTTACAAGAAGCAGAAGGTTTTTATAAAACAGTAGATGCTTATAGAAAAGAAACAGTAGAGAACTAAAAGAAATTAAAAATGAATACGCAACCAAAATTAACAGTAGTAGGAGCAGGACCAGGGGACGTTGAGTTAATCACGTTGAAAGCAATAAAAGCTTTAGAAACAGCATCCGTTGTTTTGTATGATGCATTGGTAAATCCAGAACTTTTAAGTTATATAAATCCAATGGCAGAGCTAATTTTTGTAGGTAAACGAAGAGGTTGCTATAGATATCAACAAGAACAAATCAACGAACTAATTGTTACTAGAGGACATTCTCATGGACATGTTGTACGTTTGAAAGGAGGAGATTCGTTTATTTTTGGAAGAGGAGCTGAAGAAATGGAATATGCTGCAAAACACGGATTAGAAGTAGCAGTTGTGCCTGGAATATCTTCATCATTGGCAGTGCCAGCTTATCAAAACATACCATTAACTAAAAGAGGAAGCGCTGAAAGTTTTTGGGTAATAACAGGAACTACAAAACAACATCAATTGTCAAATGATGTCGCTTTAGCAGCTAAATCAAATGCAACTGTAGTTATTTTAATGGGAATGGGTAAGCTAGCAGAAATAGTTTCGTTATTTCAAGAAGAAAAAAAGGGAGAATTACCTGTTGCAATAATTCAAAATGGAACAACAGAGCATGAGAAAATAGGTGTTGGAACTGTTGATACTATTGAAAAAGTAGTAGAAATTAACCAATTAAGTAATCCAGCTATAATTGTGTTAGGAGAAGTTGTAAAACATAGAGAGCAATTACAACAAATTCAAGGTAAGGTAGCTTTAAAAGAAGTCGTATAGAATGGAAAAAGAAAGAAATAATCTATACCCAATTTTTTTAAAGGTAAAAGAATTGGAAGTTTTAATAGTAGGAGGCGGTTACGTTGCCGAAGAAAAGTTAACTTTTTTACTAAAGTCTAGCCCTAATGCAAAAGTAACGATGGTAGCTCCGCTATTTAGAGAAGGTACAGTTGTAGCAGCAAAAAAAGGTAATGTTGAAATCATTAATGACGTTTATAATAGCTCATATTTAAAAGGTAAGCATATTGTTATTGCTACTACAGATAAACCTGAAATTAATGTAGAAGTGTACCATGATTGTAAAAAAGAAAGTAAATTGGTAAACGTAGCTGACAATCCGCCTTATTGTGATTTTTATATGGGAGGAATAGTAACTAAAGGAAATGTAAAAGTTGCAATTTCTACAAATGGAAAATCACCAACAACAGCAAAAAGATTACGTCAATTTTTTGAAGAGACAATACCAGAAGATATTAATCAATTAGTTCAAAACTTAAACAGTTACAGAAAAACAATAAAAGGAAACTTTGAAAAAAAAGTAGAAACATTAAATAAACTAACAGAAAGTTTAGTTAAATAATAAAGAAGATGATAAAGACAGATATATTAATTATTGGAGCAGGACCAACAGGTTTATTTACAGTTTTTGAAGCAGGATTATTAAAATTACGTTGTCACTTAATTGATGCCTTAGCTCAACCAGGAGGACAATGTTCTGAAATTTATCCTAAAAAGCCTATATATGATATACCAGCTTATCCAGAAATATTAGCTGGAGATTTGACTAAAAACTTAATGGAACAAATTAAACAATTTGAACCAGGTTTTACATTAGGTGAAAGAGCTGATACTATTGAAAAGCAAGATGACGGAACATTTATTGTAACTACTAATAAAGGAACTAAACACCATGCACCTGTAGTTGCTATTGCAGGAGGTTTAGGAAGTTTTGAACCACGTAAACCTCAAATAGAAAATTTAGCTAAGTTTGAGGATAATGGTGTAGAGTACATGATTAAAGAACCTGAATTATATAGAGATAAAAATGTTGTAATTGCAGGTGGAGGTGATTCAGCTTTAGACTGGTCTATCTTTTTAACTGATGTAGCAAAATCTGTAACCTTAATTCATAGAAGAAATGAGTTTAGAGGCGCATTAGATTCAGTTGAAAAAGTCCAAGAATTAAAGAATCTAGGTAAAATTAATTTAATTACACCGGCAGAAGTAAAAGGTATTCTAGGAGAGGAGCATGTAACTGGTGTGGTAGTTGAGCAAAAAGATAAAGAGCCATTTATTGTAGATACGGATCATTTTATACCTCTATTTGGATTGGCTCCTAAGTTAGGACCAATTGCTAACTGGGGATTAGAAATTGAAAAGAACGCTATTAAAGTAAATAATGCTTTAGATTATCAAACCAATGTTCCAGGAATTTATGCTATTGGAGATGTCAATACGTATCCAGGAAAGTTGAAGTTAATTTTATGTGGATTCCATGAAGCTACTTTAATGTGTCAAAGTGCTTATCAAAGAATACATCCAGATAAAAAATATGTAATGAAATATACAACAGTTGGAGGAGTGCAAGGTTTTGATGGAACTAAAAAAGAAGCACCAAAAGCTGTAGTAAAAGCAATACAATAATGGAACAAGATGTTACTATAAAAATAACTGACAGAGAAGGTGTAATACATGAGGTATTAGCACCGACTGATATGGCAATGAATCTTATGGAGGTAGTTCGTTCTTACGAGCTAGCTCCAGAAGGAACTATAGGTGTTTGTGGAGGAATGGCAATGTGTGCTTCGTGTCAATGTTATGTCAATTCGGAACATGAATTGCCTGAAATGACAGATGATGAAGATGCTATGCTAGCAGAAGCATTTGATGTAAAGGATAATAGCAGGTTGGGGTGTCAAATTCAAATAACACATGAATTAGAAGGCTTGGAGGTTCAATTAGCTCCAGAAAGTTAGTTATTTTTGTTAAAAAGTAAATCTATAAAATGCAATTTAAACATTACGATCTATCATTAAAAGACGATGTAGAGGTTTTTACAAAACAATTATTTTATGCATTGTTTAATGATGTTTGTCAAGAAAGAGCAAACCATTTAAAAGAAAAGTTTGTTAAAATCTTAAATGGATTACAAGTTGAAGAAAGTGAAAAAATATGGGCTTTATATCAACAAACATTTTGCGAAATTAGACAAAAGTTAGACCTAGATGCTAACGCATTTGAGAAAACAGATCCAGCGTGTAAAAGTTTAGGAGAAGTTTATTTAGCATATCCAGGTTTTCATGCTATTGCAATTTATAGATTAAGTCATGAATTATATAAAATGCAAGTACCTATATTACCTAGAATGATGAGTGAATATGCACATGGTATGACAGGAACTGATATTCATCCTGGAGCAAAAATAGGAGATGCATTTTACATAGATCATGCAACAGGTATAGTAATAGGAGAAACAGCTATCATAAAAAATAATGTAGCTATATACCAAGGGGTAACTTTAGGTGGTATTCAAATTAAAAAAGAATTAGCATCGGTTAAAAGACACCCAACAATTGAAAATAATGTAACTATATATGCCAATGCAACTATCTTAGGAGGTGAAGTAGTCGTGGGAGAGGGAAGTATAATTGGAGCTAATGTATGTGTTACAAATTCTGTACCTCAAGGTTCTATAGTAACCTATGAATCAGAAAATAAAATAACAACTAGAAAATCATACGCAAAGTGATTTTCTTTAAAGAAAAAACTAAATGAAAACCTTAACTATTACAGATAGCATTGGAAATACACCTTTAGTAGAGGTGTCTTCAGTGATAAATAAAGAAGGAGTAAGACTTTTTTTAAAATTAGAAGGAAATAATCCTGGAGGAAGTGTTAAAGATAGAGCTGCATATAACATGATTGCAGAAGCTATTAAACGTAAAAACATAAAGAAAGGTGATTATTTGGTTGAAGCTACTAGTGGAAATACAGGAATTGCTTTAGCTTTAATGGCTAAAGTATTAGGTGTAAATATGGTATTAGTAATGCCCGAAAATGCAACAGAAGAAAGAGTGAAAACGATGAAGTCTTATGGAGCAGAAGTTATTTTAACTCCAGCTGAAGATGGTATAGAAGGCTCAAGAGATAAGGCACTAGAACTTCGTTACAAAGAAGGGTATTTCATGCTAAATCAGTTTGAAAATAATGATAACTGGAAAGCGCATTATAAAACCACTGGACCTGAAATATGGAGAGATACAGAAGGAGAAGTAACACACTTTGTATCAGCAATGGGAACTACAGGTACAATCATGGGAGTATCAACGTATTTAAAAGAGCAAAATCCTAATGTAAAAATTGTAGGAGCACAACCTAAAGAAGGCTCTAGAATACCAGGGATAAGAAGATGGTCACCAGAGTATTTACCTAAAATATTTGATAAAAATAAGGTAGATCAAACATTAGAGGTAAGTAGAGAAGAAGCTACAGAAATGACAAGGAAATTAGCCAAAGAAGAAGGAATCATGGCAGGAATGAGTAGTGGGGGAGCTTTACATGTAGCTCTAAAACTAGCTGAACAAATAGACAAAGGTATTATTGTAGCTATTGTTTGTGATAGAGGAGACAGATACTTGTCTTCAGATTTATTTGAAAATTAGAAAAATTAAATAGGTGTAATAAAAAATAATTTGTTTATTTGCACCAATAAAGTTCATTAACTTAATTATTGTTATCAAGAAAGGCGGAGGGAATAGACCCTGAGAAACCTTAGCAACCCTTTGTGTAAACAAAGAAGGTGCTACGTTCTACTGTTTAAAAAAACGGAGAGATAACGAAAAGAATTTACTTTCTCTTTTCCTGATAACAAAAAATAAAAAATTATCAGGAATGTCAAACATACATAACGAATTACAAAAAAGAATATTAATACTTGATGGTGCTATGGGTACCATGCTTCAGGAATATAAGTTTACTGAAGAAGATTTTAGAGGAGAACGCTTTAAAGAATACCCTATTCCACTTAAAGGTAATAACGATTTGTTATCTATAACACAACCTGAAGCAGTAAAAGAAGTGCATAGAAAATATTTTGCTGCAGGAGCTGATATTGTAGAAACCAATACATTTTCAGGAACAACAATAGCCATGGCAGATTATCAAATGGAAGATTTGGTATATGAGCTCAATTATGAATCTGCAAGATTAGCGAAAGAGGCTGCAGATGAATTTACTAAAAAAGAACCTCATAAACCAAGATTTGTTGCTGGATCAATAGGTCCAACAAATAGAACAGCTAGTATGTCGCCAGATGTAAATGATCCAGGCTATAGAGCGGTAACCTTTGATGAGTTACGAATAGCTTATAAACAGCAAATAGAAGCGTTGTTAGATGGAGGTTCTGATATTTTACTTGTAGAAACAATCTTTGATACATTAAATGCAAAAGCAGCTTTATTTGCTATTGAAGAAGTAAAAACAGAAAGAAATATTGAGGTTCCAGTGATGGTTTCAGGTACAATAACGGATGCTTCAGGAAGAACATTGTCAGGACAAACTGCAGAAGCGTTTTTAATATCAATATCACACTTACCTTTACTATCAGTAGGATTCAATTGCGCCTTAGGTGCCAATTTATTACAGCCACATTTAGAAGCAATAGCTCCAAAAACAGAGTTTGCTATATCAGCGCACCCAAATGCAGGTTTACCAAATGCTTTCGGAGAATATGATGAAACTCCTGAAGAAACAGCTACTCAAATAGAAGAGTATTTAAAAAAGAATTTGATAAATATTGTAGGAGGATGTTGTGGTACTACTCCTGACCATATAAAAGCCATTGCAGAAGTAGCCCAAAAATATAACCCTAGAAAAATTGAAAATTAGATGGATTTAGTCTTACAAAAGGACCTTGATTTGTTATCTAATTTATTAGAAGAAACAAAAAACAATGGGTTAGAGTTTTTGAAAACAGTTGATGGAAGAAAAACATCAACAATTAATAATATTGACCCTGAGAGATCATTGAATCAAAAAGGACTTGGAGCAGCAAAAACATTAGAAGTTTTTAAAGAAAGATTTGATGAAGTTTTAGTGGCATCAACAGGAGCTAGGTACTGGGGTTATGTAACTGGAGGAGCTACGCCAGCATCAATAATGGGAGATTGGTTAGCAACTGTTTATGATCAAAATACTCAAGGAATAACAGGACAAGGTGATGTGTCCGCTATTATAGAATTAGAAACTATTGAGTTGTTAAAATCTCTTTTAAATATTTCTGGAGAATTCTTAGGAGGTTTTGTTACTGGAGCAACAATGTCAAACTTTACATGTTTATCTGTAGCAAGACAATGGTATGGAAAACAAATAGGAAAAGATTACGCTAAAGAAGGGGTAAGTGATACACTTAATATTTTGTCTGCTACGCCACATTCTTCATCTGTAAAGGCACTAGCAATGTTAGGAGTTGGAAGCAGAAATATAATAAAAGTAAAAATAGTAGAAGGAAACAGAGAAGCTATAGATGTTGAAGATTTAGAAAAAAAAATAAAAGAGTTAAAAGGAAAACCTTTTATTTTAATATCTAGTGCAGGTACGGTAAATACAGTAGATTTTGATGATTTTTTAGCTATTGAAAAGCTCAAAAAGAAATATAATTTTTGGTGGCATATTGATGCTGCATTTGGTGCTTTTGCAGCATGTAGCTCAAAATATAGTCACTTGTTAAAAGGTTGGAATGAAGCAGACAGCATAACAACGGATTGTCATAAGTGGTTAAATGTACCTTATGAAAGTGCTTTTTATCTTATTAAAAGAGAATATAACTTATTACAGGTAGAGAGCTTTCAGAATTCAAATGCTCCATACTTAGGAGATCCTTTAGAGAATTTCAATTATCTAAACTTTTTACCAGAAAATTCAAGAAGGTTAAAAGCTTTACCAGCTTGGTTCACATTAAAGGCTTATGGAAAAGAAGGTTATAAAGAAATTATTGAGAGAAATATTGAGTTAGCTAAAAAGTTTGGTGACTTTATTGTTGAAAGTAAAGATTTTGAACTATTAGCTCCTGTAAGATTAAACACTGTTTGTTTCACATTAAAAGGAAAGGAAGAGAGTTCAGCTCGTTTTTTACATTTATTAAATAAGAAAGGAGCGGTGTTTATGACACCTACTGTTTATAAAGGTAAAAAAGGAATTAGAGCAGCAATAGTGAATTGGAGAACGGTAGAGAAAGATGTATTCTTAGCAATAGAAGTAATGAAGCAAACTGTAAATGAATTATAAATGACTTGTTTTATGAAGACACATATTGTTTTTTTAATTATAACTCTTTTTTGTTTTTCGTGTAAAGAAAAAGTAAATAAAGGGAGTTTGTTACCTAAATTAGGTGAAAAAAAGTTAAAAATAGAAGGCACTTGGAAGTTGATATATGGAGAAATTAAAGAAAAAGACGCTACAAAGGTTAAAGATTTATCAAAAACTGATTTTATTAAAATAATTAATAAAACACATTTTGCATTCTTTAATCAGAACAAAGAAACTTCTGAAGGTTTTTATGGTGGAGGAGGTAGCTATACATTAAAAGGAAATGTATACAAGGAAAAGTTGGTATATGTAGCAGTTGAAACGATAAGGAATCATGAGTTTACATTTAACGTGAAGATAGTAGGAGATACTCTAATTCAATATGGAAAAGAAGAAGTTAAAGAAGCTGGGATGGATAGAGATATTATAGAAAAATATATTAGAATAAAATTATAGTATTTGAAAATGACTATAAAGAGTAATAAATACATGCGTTTATCTGGGTTAGAACCATTGATTATAACACCAGAAAGTAACTTTATTAATGTAGGAGAACGAACAAATGTTGCAGGGTCACGTAAGTTTCTTCGCTTAATAAAAGAAGAAAAGTTTGATGAAGCCTTAGCCATTGCACGTCATCAAGTAGATGGAGGAGCTCAGATCATAGACATTAATATGGATGATGGTTTAATTGATGGAAAGGAAGCCATGGTAAGGTTTTTAAACCTAATAGCTTCTGAACCTGATATTGCTAGAGTTCCTATTATGATTGATAGCTCTAAATGGGAAATAATAGAAGCTGGGTTACAGGTAGTACAAGGTAAATCTGTTGTAAATTCTATTTCTTTAAAAGAAGGAGAAGAAAAATTTATCTGGGAAGCCACACAAATTAAAATGTATGGAGCTGCAGTTATTGTAATGGCTTTTGATGAAGTAGGACAAGCCGATACCTATGAACGTCGTATTGAAATAGCAGAACGTTCCTATAAAGTATTAGTAGAGAAAGTAAAGTTTCCACCTGAGGATATTATTTTTGATTTAAATATTTTTCCAGTAGCTACAGGAATGGAAGAGCATCGAAAAAATGCTATTGATTTTATAGAAGCTACACGTTGGGTGCGTGAAAATTTACCACATGTAAGTGTAAGTGGAGGAGTTAGTAATGTGTCTTTTTCGTTTAGAGGTAATAATACAGTTCGTGAAGCAATGCACTCTGTATTTCTTTATTATGCTATTAAAGCAGGTATGAATATGGGAATTGTAAACCCTACTATGTTGGAGGTTTATGATGATATTCCTAAAGATTTATTAGAGCATATTGAAGATGTTATTTTAGATAGAAGAGAGGATGCTACTGAAAGATTACTAGACTTTGCTGAAACTGTTAAAGGAAAAAAGAAAGAAGATGATGGAAAAGCATTGGAATGGCGAAAATTATCTTTACAAGAGCGTATTACACACTCATTGGTGAAAGGAATTGATGCTTTTATAGTAGAAGATGCTGAAGAAGCAAGGAAAAGTGTTGAAAGACCTTTACATGTAATTGAAGGTCATTTAATGACTGGGATGAATGTGGTAGGAGATTTATTTGGTTCAGGGAAAATGTTTTTACCTCAGGTTGTAAAGTCTGCTAGAGTAATGAAAAAAGCAGTAGCCTATTTAAATCCTTTTATTGAAGAAGAAAAGAGTGAAGAACAAAAAGCATTAGGTAAAATCCTAATGGCTACTGTTAAAGGAGATGTGCATGATATTGGGAAAAATATTGTGAGTGTTGTTTTAGGCTGTAATAATTATGAAATAGTTGATTTAGGCGTAATGGTACCGCCTGAAAAAATAATAGAAACCGCTAAAAAAGAAAAGGTAGATGCAATTGGTTTAAGTGGATTAATTACGCCATCATTAGATGAAATGGTGTATTTAGCTAAAGAAATGGAACGCCAAAATTTCGAAATACCATTGTTAATTGGTGGCGCAACAACTTCAAAGGCACATACAGCAGTAAAAATAGATACACAATATAAAAATGCAGTGGTACATGTAAATGATGCCTCAAGAGCAGTAACCGTTGTAGGAGATTTATTAAATCAAAAAACAAAAAATGAATATGTTGCTAAGCTAAAACAAGATTATGAAGAATTTAGAAATAAGTTTTTAAAGCGAGGAAAAGAAAAGCATTACATAACTATTGAAGAAGCTAGAAACAGAAAATTTAAAATAGATTGGAACACATCAAAAATATATAAACCTAAGGAGTTAGGAGTTCAAAAATTAGAGCAAGTTAGTCTAAAGGAATTAGTGCCATTTTTTGATTGGAGTCCATTTTTTAGATCATGGGATTTGCATGGAAAATTTCCAGATATTTTAGAAGATGAACTTGTAGGAAAAGAAGCATCAAATTTATACAAGGATGCTCAAAAAATGATACAACAAATAATAGAAAAACAAGCATTAAAACCTAAAGCAATTTTTGGATTATTTGAAGCGAATACAATCAATGATGATGATATATCTATAAGTAAAAAAGGAGAAGAGGTAGTTGTTTTTAGAACCTTAAGGCAACAATTAAAGAAAAGAGAAGGAAAAGCAAGTTTTGCTTTATCTGATTTTATAGCTCCTAAAGAGACAAATAAGCAAGACTATATGGGAGCTTTTTGTACAGCTATTTTTGGAGCAGATGAACTAGCTAGAGAATACAAAAATATACATGATGATTACAATGCAATAATGGTTCAAGCTATAGCCGATAGATTTGCTGAAGCTTTTGCAGAATATTTACACCATAGAATTAGAACCAAGCATTGGGGATATGCATCGGAGGAAACTTTAACAAATGAAGAGTTGATAAAAGAAGCCTATAAAGGAATTAGACCTGCACCAGGGTATCCTGCATGTCCTGATCATTTAGAGAAAGAAACCATATGGGAATTATTAGAAGTTGAAAAAAATATTGGTGTAACTCTTACTGAAAGTTTAGCAATGTGGCCAGCAGCCGCAGTTTCTGGGTATTATTTTGCAAATGAAGAAGCAAAATATTTTGGTCTAGGAAAAATAACAGATGACCAAGTAAGGGATTATGCTAAAAGAAAAGGAATTACATTAGATAAAGCTAGAAAATGGTTACACCCTAATATAGCTGATAACTAAAATCTAACAATACAGATAAAACTCTTTTTATAGAGAATAGATATGAAAGTAACAGAACATATAGAAAAAGCCAAAGGGAAAACATTATTTTCATTTGAAATAGTACCACCTCAAAAAGGGCAAAATATTCAAGATTTATATAATAATATTGATCCGTTAATGGAGTTTAAACCTCCTTTTATAGATGTTACAACCTCAAGAGAAGAATACATTTATTTACCTAAAGATAATGGGCTTTTAGAGAAAAAAATAACCAGAATGCGTCCTGGTACTGTAGGGATTTGTGCTTCATTAAAATATAAGTATGATGTTGATGCAATACCTCATGTTTTATGCGGAGGTTTTACAAAGGAAGAAACGGAATATGTATTGGTAGATTGTCATTATTTAGGAATAGAAAATGTAATGGCATTAAGAGGAGATGCTAGAAAAGATCAGCAATATTTTCAAGCCTCTAACGGAGGAAATCAATATGCCTCTGATTTGGTAAAACAAATAGCGGATTTAAATAAAGGAAAATATCTACATGAAATTATTGAAACACCTCATAAATCAGATTTTTGTATTGGTGTAGCGGGGTATCCAGAAAAACATTTAGAAGCTCCTAGTTTAGAAAGTGATTTAAAACGATTAAAGGAAAAAGTAGAAGCAGGAGCGGATTATGTGGTAACACAAATGTTTTTTGATAATTCTAAATATTTTAAGTTTGTAGAAAAGGCTAAAGAAATAGGGATTACTGTACCTATTATACCAGGAATTAAACCTTTAGCAGTAAAGAGACATTTACAAGTATTACCACAAATTTTTAGGTTAGACTTGCCTCAAAGTTTAGTAGAAGCAGTAGAAGCCTGTAAAGATAATAAGGAAGTAAGACAAGTAGGGATAGAATGGGCAATACAACAAAGTAAGGAGTTAATACAAGCAGGCGTACCTGTATTGCATTACTATTCAATGGGAAAATCAAGTAATATAAAAGCAATTGCAAAGGAAGTTTTTTAAAGGAATACTCAAATAAATACTATTAAAGCTCTTATTTTAAGAGCTTTTTTGTGCCTAAAAAAAGAGTTTTAATAGTATATTAACAAAGTTTTTCTTGTGTTATTTAATAAAAATGCGTATATTGTACATGCTATGACAGCTAATCACTAATTGAGAAAATAAAAAATGGCTATTTAATTACCTTATTATTTTTAATAACTAACTATAACTTCTACATAGAAGAAGTTGTTTTGTGTTTAAACGTGTATTTTGATTTAAAATATAATACAGGTCTAGGCCTCCTGTATTAGTTTTCATATTTCAATTTTCCCCCACAATTTTAATAGTGTTGTGGGGATTTTTATGTTTTAATTTAACTTATTATTAAATAGCTTTACTTAAATTCCATTCATGTAATCCTTTAAAATTAACTTTTAAAGTAATTTTTTCTTTAGTAGCAATTTTCAGTAAGTTAACTAAGAAATTTCCTTCTACAACTTGTACTCCAGATTGGTGTAATTCACTATTTTCTTCGTTATCATAATCTTTTATAGAGGTAATATTAAGTTTATTATCAGTTTTTGATAGTAATACAAAACTATCTTCTATATCTTCAATAATTCCAGCTTCTTTTGCACTTTTATAGGTGTCATTATCTACTACATTACCTATAAAATCAAAATAAGGAGTATCTATTTCTTCTTCATTCATTAAAGCTTTAATAATGTATGAACCAACCACCAATTTAGGAGAATCCGTTTTTTGTACTTTAACTAATTCAACATTTAATGCATGTTTTTCATACATCGTTTTATTAAGTACAATGTTTAAGTTAGTAGCAATTGTTCCATTTTTTAAACCATTTGAACTTTTAAGTTCAATGTTAGAAGCTTTATTTTTTAAGTTATCTAAGTCAACGTCACAAAAATAGGTTACATCATTAGGAACCTTATTTTTGGTAGTAACGATTTCTGGTTTTTTAGAAGGTTCAATTTCTTGTTTTTGAGTATTGGATGAACTTTGTTTGCATGCACTAAAAGAGAATAGAAAAGCCAGTATTCCAATTTTTAAAGTTTGAATCATATTTAAGAGGTTTAGCTAGTGTTGTTTGTTATGTTTACCAATTTAGTGAATTAAAACGTATTATCTTTTATTATGTTAAAAGATTCTTATTTCATGCTAGTATTTTCTATGGCTTTAATAAAATCAGAGATTAAATAACTAATAAATTTACCAACTTGTACAGAGGTAGTAGGTTCGTTTTTTACACTCGGAGCTCCTTCACATATATGTAAATAACTAACATTTTTATTTTTAGCAAGAAAATGAACAAATTGCCTAGCGTGTTGAGGAGAAAAACCACTAGGAGTCATAGCGCTACTAGGAAAATGTTGGATACAATCTAAGTCAATTTCAATACCAAAAGGCTTCGTTTGTATAAAATTCTGGGCACGTTGTAACTCACTTTTAAAAGAAGTTACTTGGTAAATAGCAAGTTCTTCAAAGGTATTATACTCTAAGTTAATATTGTCATGAATCATTTCAAAAATATATTGAGGAGTATAATTCTCATGCAAACCAAACATAAAGTAGTTTGATAAGAAGCCTTCGTGTAAAGCATATGAAAATCCATTTCCGCTATGGCGCTCTTCTAGTTTACGTAAGTCAGTATGAGCATCTAAGTTAATAGCGTTAATAGCCTCATTCTTTGCTTTTGATAGTCCTTTAATATTTCCATAAGCATTGTTATGACCACCTCCAATAATTATAGGGATTTTTTTATTTGAAACAATTAACTCGATTAATTTAGAAAGCTCTTTATCAATTGCTTTAACTAATAAATCTCCATGTTCTCTATCACTAGCATCAAAATTTAAAACGTTGTCTAAGCAATCTAAATAACCAAGAATTAAAATATTTTTACCGTTTATAAATTGATTTTGTTGTGTGTTTAAAAACGCTTTTATAGCAGGAATAAAAGATGTGTGAGCACCTCCATTACCTCCATTCATTTTAACACCAATATCTTCAGGAACACCTATAATAACAAAAGTGGCATCTGTTTTCTCAAGCTCTTCCTCTATAGGTTTTTTAGGGTTTAGGGTAACCACACATTCTCCCAATTTAACTTCACCATTACGAGGGTTGGTAAAATTATCAATTGCTTGTTGATTAAAAATATGTAACATAAAAATTAAACTTCTTTACCATTAATAAATACTGTGTCAATTACATTAGAACCAAAGCTGTATGGTATAAATCCATAAGATGGAATCTCTTTAGTAAGTATAAAGTTAGCTTTTTTCCCTTTGGTTATACTACCAACCGAATCAGACAAATTCATGGCGTAAGCTCCATTTATAGTAGCTGCATTAATAGCTTCTTCCGGAGTCATTTTCATTTTTATACAAGCAGTAGCTACCACAAAATTCATGTTACCAGAAGGTGTTGAACCTGGATTAAAATCTGTAGCTAAAGCCAATGGTAAACCAGCATTTATAATTTCACGAGCAGGTGTATAGGGTATACTTAAAAAATAAGAACAAGAAGGCAACGCAACTGGCATAGTGTCTGAGTTTTTTAATGAAATAATATCATTTTTATTCATAACCTCTAGATGATCTACAGATAAAGCATTATGCTTAATACTTACTTGGACTCCACCAATAGTTGTAAATTGATTTACATGTACTTTTGGAGTTAAACCAAGTGCTTTTCCAGCAGCTAAAACTTTATCAGTATCTTCTACAGAAAAGTAGCCTGTTTCACAAAAGGCATCAATAAATTCAGCTAAATTTTCCGAAGCTACTTTTGGCAACATTTCATTAATAATTAAATCAATATAACCTTCTTTGTTATTCTTATATTCCTTAGGAAATGCATGGGCGCCTAAAAATGTAGCTTTAATAGGTAGTTTATAATTTTCTTTAAGTTTTTTAATAACACGTAACATTTTCAATTCTGCATCTACAGTTAATCCGTAACCAGATTTAATTTCAACTGCACCAGTACCTAATGCCATAACTTCCTCTAAACGTTTTGCAGATTGTTCATACAAATCTTCTTCAGAAGTAGCTTGTAATTTTTTAGCAGAGTTTAAAATACCACCACCATTATTTGCAATTTCTTCATAAGTAAACCCATTAATCCTATCAACAAATTCTTGTTCTCTATTACCAGCATAAACTATATGAGTATGCGAATCACACCAAGTAGGTAAAACCATTTTATTAGTACAGTCTACAACTTTATTAGCAGTTGAAGGTGCATTTTCCATTGTTCCATAGTCGATTATTAGGTCATCTTCAAGATATAAATAAGCATTTTTTATAGTAGGTAAAACTTTCATGTCATTACCAGCTACCTTTTTTATATCTGATTCTCTAACCTGAATTAATTCCTTGATATTTATCAATAAAGTTGTCATGTATAGTCCTTAATTTTGAAGTATACAAACTTACATTAAAAACCACAAAGTATGATTTATTTTTTAGGAGTAGTTTGCGTATTCGTTCTATCTTTTATAGCTACATTACATTTTTATTGGGCTTTTGGCGGAAAATGGGGAATAAGTAGTGTAATACCAATTAAAGAAAATGATGTAAAAGCCATACATCCAAAATGGTTTGCTACGTTGATTGTAGCTTTAGTTATTTTAGGTTTTAGTTCTTTGTATGCAGAGAAGATAGCTTTAGTTTCACTAGCCTTTTTACCAAATTCAATTACTAACTATGGAGTATTGGTAATTGCAAGCATTTTTATAATAAGGGCTATTGGAGATTTTAAATATGTAGGATTCTTTAAACAAATTAAAACGACATTGTTTGCTAAGAATGATACAAATTATTTTTCTCCACTATGTTTGTTTTTAGGAGTTATAGGTTATTTATTACATTTTAGTTTATAAGAATTAAAAAGGTTACTCTCTAAAGAATAACCTTTTACGGAATTTTAAAAAAGAACGACTTATTATAGATAATTCAAGGGGTGTTCTATAAGATATATTTCAAGTCAAGTTTTAGGAGTTAAACATTGACTACCGTTCTGTATCTAATCAAATAGTACTTAAAACATACCGTTATTATGTGCCATTTTTTCTGGAATCTCTTGAATAACATCCCAATGCTCCACAATTTTTCCGTTTTCAAGTCTAAATAAATCGTAAAAAGCTTGAGGTTTACCATGCCATTCACCTTCACTCATAGTTAATACAAAGTTACCTTCTCCTAATATTTTATGAGTTTTTTTGTAAATAAATAGATCATTTTGAGAAATTAAATATTCAATAGCTTTGTTTAGTCCTTCTAATCCATCTCCAACATGAGTATTATGTTGGTGGTATTTTTCTGTACTTACATAATTCGTGATTTTGGTAGGGTTTTTACCAAATAAAACGTCATTAACAAAGTTTTCTACTATAGTTTTATTTTCTTTAGTTTTGTCTATGTCTGTAACGGTAGTTGGTCCGTCAAATTGACTTCTTCCACTAACAGTTTCTTTAACAACAGGAGTAACAGCATCCCAGTGCTCAGCTACTTTACCATCTTCCATTCGCCATACATCAAACGTAACAACCTCTTTAGCTCCAAAAGCTTCAGCATTATTATAAGTATTGTGCATCACAATAAAGTTACCATCTTGTAACATTCTGTGTGTTTTACTAGTAGTACCAGCTTTTTTTAACATTGGAAGAAATCCTAAAACAGGTTCAATTCCTGTTGGAACATGTGGATTGTGCTGTATATAATCTGTAGTAAAATATTTTTTTACGCCATCTGCATCATATTTGTTAAAGAATGCATTTTGAGCTTCAGTAGCTATTGCTTTTAAGTCTGGCTTTACTTCAGTTTTTTCCATGGGTATTTCTTTTTTAGAGTTTGTACTTGATTTTTGAGCTGTATTGCAACTAACGATAAATGAGGTTACAATTACGAATATGAAAGTAGATTTCATAGAAAGCTTTGCGTTTTAAAAATTATAATGCAAAGCTCTAATAATCTTGTTAGTATGAGACTATAAAAATGTTACAATAAACTGTAAAAATGGGAAAGTTTACTTGAATTTACTTCTAAATTTTTCTGGAGTAAGATTAGTATGTCGTTTAAAGTATTTATAAAAGTTAGTCGTTTCTTCAAAGCCTGTAGTAAAGGCTATTTCTTTTATAGGTGATTCAGTATTAAGTAGTAGTCTTTTAATTTGCTTGATGTAAATTTCATCAATAAACGTTTTAGCAGGTTTGTTAACAATACTTTTAGTAATATTATTTAACGTTTTAGTTGAAAGGTGCATTTGAGAAGCATAATAACTTACTTTAGCATTTTGTATAACATGGTTCTCAACTAAAGTTTGTAAAGTGATAAACTCATTTAAGTATTTTTTGTTGTGAACTATTTCATTGTTTTTAGACTTGATTCGATATAGTTTTGTAATCAAAATGTGTAATTCACTTCTAATAATACCTAGAGAATAAGCATCTTTTATAGAAAAGTATTCCTTTTTAATTCTATGAATACATGAGTTAACTTCCTCTAACTCTTTTGAGGTTAATTGTATTTTGGGTTTACCTAAAAGTTCATTAAAAAGTTGTAGCGATTTTTGGTTTTCAGTTTTTTCTAGATAGGATACCAAAAAATGATCGGTAAAAAGTAATAAATCTCCTTTAACGTTTTTATTAATATGAAATTTATGAATTTGATCTTTCCTAATGGTTAGCAAAGTTCCTTTTTGATAATCATAATCTGTAAAGTCAATGGTATGTTTTCCTGTATTTTCCTGAATGAGAATTATAATATAAAACTCAACTATTTGCGGAGGTTCAAAATGATACAAGTCAAAATTATGAAACAAGCTTTCTAATGGCAAAAGGTCAAAGGCAGCTTCTGGGAATTGTTGATTTTCAAATTTAACATGAATAGTATCGTTGCTCATTACATAAATTATATAGTTATAAAGATATCTATTTTAGTCGCAATATAGCAATGGCTTTAATTAACCGATAGCTTGTGTTGAATAGTTTTGTTTAAATTTTTCGATTTGATACCTCATATTCTTACATTAGATAATTCATTTAAAAATAATGATAACTTAAACGTTAGAATAATTCAAACCCACGTTGCCTTTTAGCTTCAAAAGTTAAAATAGCTGCGGCTACGGATACATTCATAGAATCTATTTCTCCTTGCATTGGAATATTAATATTTTGAGTAGCTTGGTCTCTCCATAATTGTGTTAAACCTGTAGCCTCAGTACCTACTACTAAAGCAGTAGCTTTGGTATAATCATTTTTATGGTAGGCATTAGAGTTTTGCAAAGTAGCACTGTAAATATTGATGTTATTTTCCAGTAAAAAATTACAGATTTCATCTGAAGTGCCTACAGCAATTTGATTGGTAAATAAGCAACCTACACTAGAACGTATAATATTAGGATTGTACATATCGGTTTTAGGATTGGCAATTAAAACAGCATCTAGTTTTGCAGCATCGGCTGTACGGAGCATAGCGCCAATATTTCCTGGTTTTTCAATTCCTTCTAAAACTAATACAAGTGGTTTAGTATTTGTAAACTGAATAGAATCAATATAAAACTCTTTAGTTTTTACAACTGCAATTACTCCTTCAGTAGAATCTCTATAAGCTAGTTTTTGATAGACTTCCTTTGTAATTTGAATACAATTGGCGTTAGATATATGTAATTCCTGAAGTCGCTCTTTGTTAAAAAAATCCTCTACAAATAAAAGCGTGTCTATAGTATAACCACCTTTTTGAACTAAGGTTATTTCTCGTTGTCCTTCTACTAAAAACAATCCTTTTTTCTTACGTTCTCTAGATTTTTCTTGAAGCTTTAAAAGGTCTTTTATTAAAGAGTTTTGTGTACTGCTAATGATTTTCATACAGCAAAAATACTATTATCAATTATAAAAAAACACCTTTCTCAAATAAAGAAAGGTGTTGTAAAAAACGAAAGTTATTTTGTTACTTTTTATATTTATTACTATAACGTTTCCAAAGCTTTGTTTGGTGGGTGTGTAAGCTAATTTTTCTACCTTGAATAAAAGCTTCCGAAATTATATTTCCACGCATATCTAAAGCATCTCCCTCTGAGATAAATAAAGTAGCATCTTTGCCAACTTCCAAAGTTCCAGAAAAAGCATCAATACCTAATATTTTAGCATTGTTTCCAGTGATTAATTGAACGGCTTTTTCTTTAGGAAGTCCATAAGCAGCATAGGTTCCAGCATAAAAAGGTAGATTTCTTGTACTCATACGTTCCATGTCTCCATTCATACCAACACCAACCAATAAGCCAGCGTCCGTTAAAATTTTTGCAGAACGGAAAGGTAAATCATAATCCTCATCCTCACTTTTAGGCAAACGGTGCGCTCTTTCTAGTACAACAGCTACATTATATGTCTTTAATAAGTCAGCTGTCTTTTCGGCTTCATGTCCACCAACAATAACAAGGTTTTTAACGCCTAAGTCAATAAAAGTACTTACTGCATCTGTAATACTTTTTTTACCATGTACATGAATAAAAACTTTTTGAGTGCCTTTAAACACGCCTTCTAACGCTTCATAAGGAAGGCTTTTAGGTGAACGATTCCCATTTAAATATTGTTTAGCTTCTTTAAAAAATGTAGAAACTTGCGTAATTGCTTTCTGGTAGTTCTTGTTAGGTTTTAAACTCGTATCTTCTCCTAGCCACCAACGTCCTCTGCTAAATAATTGAGGCCAATTTAAATGAATGGCATCGTCTGTTTTTACAGCTGCATCTTCCCAATTCCATGCATCAAGCTGAACTACAGATGAGGTTCCAGAAATACGACCACCTCTTGGGGTAACTTGAGCAGTAAATACACCATTTGGGCGCATGGTTTCTATAACTCTACTCTCAGTATTATAAGCAATAATACTTCGTATATGCGGAAGCATATTCCCAATTTCATCAAAATCACGAGTAGCTCTAACAGCATCAATTTCAGCCAATCCTAACGAGGTATTTGCTGCTATAAAACCAGGATACACATGTTTTCCTGTTGCATTAATAACGGTTCCTTGCCTTGCTATTTTAGTATTTGCACTTCCAACAAATGAAAGTTTACCGTTAGAAAACATCAATAAAGCGTTTTCTATTACTTTTCCATTGCCTAAGTGTGCAGTAGCACCTTCAATAGTAATAGCGGTAGTTTGTTTTTCAGCGGGTGTTTGTTGCGCAACTATATTTCCTATGAATAAGAAACATATAAGGCTATATAAAATAGTAGTTTTCATATTTTGTATTCTTAGGTTCTTACTCGGTATCACAGTGGAATAATTTTTTAGTTTTTTTAGCAGGAGCTTGTGTTTTAGCTCCTTTCATTTTTTCTTGTAACATCATGCCAATCAGTTTAGCACGCTCTGCCTTTATTGCTTTTCGTTTTGCTAAGTCTTGTTCAATATCAAAGTAAATAGCTCCATCAATAATTGTTTTTTCAGCTTTTGCATAAATAGATAAAGGATTGTCACTCCATAAAACCACATCTGCATCTTTACCTACTTTTATACTTCCTGTTCTATCATCAAGGTGTAATAATTTAGCAGGATTAATAGTAATCATATCCCAAGCTTCTTGTTCAGTTAATCCACCATACTTAATAGCTTTGGCGGCTTCTTGATTTAATCTTCTAGACATTTCAGCATCATCAGAATTAATGGCCACTACCACACCTTGTCTATGCATAATAGCTGCATTGTAGGGGATAGCATCATTTACTTCATATTTATAAGCCCACCAATCAGAAAATGTAGAACCACCCGCACCATGTGTTTTCATTTTATCGGCTAGTTTATAACCTTCTAAAATATGCGTAAAGGTATTAATGTTAAAGTTAAACTTTTCAGCCACTTTCATTAACATATTAATTTCTGATTGTACGTATGAATGACAAGAAATAAAACGTTCCTTATTAATAATTTCAGCTAAGGTTTCTAACTCAATATCTTTACGATACGGTTGTCCGCTTTTCTTTTTAGTATCATAAGCCTTGGCTCTTTCAAAGTAATCCATATATACCTGTTCCACTCCCATACGTGTTTGTGGAAAACGAACCGTATTGTGATCTCCCCAGTTAGACTGTTTTACATTTTCACCTAAAGCAAACTTGATAAATTTTGGCGAGTTTTTATAAATAAGTCCAGCTGCATTTTCTCCCCATTTTAATTTTAAAATAGCCGATTGACCACCAATTGGATTAGCAGAACCATGCAAAATTTGAATAGAAGTTACGCCACCAGCAATGTTTCTATAAATATTTACATCGCCAGGGTTTACAACGTCTTCAATGGTTACCTCGGCAGAAGAGTTATGACCAGCTTCATTAATAGCAGAAGCTGCAATATGAGAATGTTCATCTATAATTCCAGCGGTTACATATTTACCCGTTCCATCAATAATTTTAGCAGCTTTAGTACGAATGTTTTTACCTAGTTGCGCTATTTTACCATTTTTAAGTAGTACATCTGTATTGGTTAATACTTCATGATTTTCTGAAGTCCAAACAGTAGCGTTTTTAATAAGTATGGTTTGTTGTTGAGGTACTGTATAATTACCATAGCCAATATTAGGATAGCTTACCGCTACTACTTCTGGCTTTTTAGTTGCTTGTTTTTTCGTGTCTTTTTTAGAAGTACCTTTTCTAGCTGCTTGGGAAGCTGACCATGTAATGGCATTTCCATCAGCATCTATACCAGTACCTTTTAACAAGTTGGCAGCGTTGGCAATTTTACCCGTAAGTCTTGTAAATTTACCATTTTCATTTAAGGTAATTTCTATCCAATTATTTGTGAAAGAGAATTTACTATTCATCTTAGTTTCTCCTTTTTTAATAGTTGCTTTCTGTTTAGCATCTTTACCTTCAATACTCATGTTATAATTAGTGCCATTTACATATAACATGTAATTTCCCGTGATATCTTTAACATTCATTGGGTTGATGACATTTTTTACACCCTGTACCCAATTTTCATAAAGCGTAGTTTCTTCATCAAAAAGATTACCTGAAGTAATCAAAAAGTTAGCATAGCTACCTACGTTTAAGTTTCCAATTGCAGAATTATTTAAAATTTTAGCAGGAATGGTAGTTAATGCTTCTAAAGCAGTAGTTTTATCCAGCCCGTGTAAAATTGCTTTTTTCAAATTAGTTGTAAACTCTTTTACAGTTTTTAATTTATGAGTAGTTAAAGCAAAAGGAATCTTGTTTTTAGCTAAAACACTTGGGTTAGCAGGTTCTTGATTCCATTTACGCATATCACTCAACGCAATTTTATCTGCTAAATCAATATTACTTACATCATACGGTTTTCTAAAATTAATAGGAATTATAAAATGAGCGTTGGTGTTTTTAATATCATCAATACGCTCGTATTCATTACCGCCTCCTAAAATGGTATATTGAATCCCAAATTCATCACCAATTTTATCTGCGCGTAAACTATTTAAGTAATCGCCAGCTCTAAATATTTGAGGCAAATTCTTTTTTGCATTTAAAGCCTCTATAGCTAAATCCGTATTTTTTGCATTTCCATTTGCGTACCAAGTAGCGTCTAAATACGTTTGTCTTAATAAGGCCATAGCGCCCATTCTTGAAGTAGGATAGGATTGGTGTGATTTTCTACTTTTAGAAAAAGAAAGGTAATTAGCAGATTGTTTGTTAAGTATTCTATAAGCATCAGAATCACTATCATTTAAAGCAACTAACGCTCCGTTACCTTGCATAATACCATCATCAACATGTGTATTAACCAACCCAAAACCTAAATTGCGTAACTCTTTTGCCTTTTTTTTATCAAAACTAAATTCTTTAGAAGCATCAGTTTCTGGGCGAATATGATCGTTCCAATAATAACCTTTTCTACTAGCATCAAGTAGTGGTGGTTTTCTAAAGTTACTAGTTCTTTTAATTTCTTTAATACCAAACGTACTGTATACATCTATAAAAGAAGGATAAATAGATTTACCAGAAGCATCAACTATTTGTGCATTTTTAGGTATGCTAACAGATTTACCTACCTTTAGTACTTTACCATCTTTAATAAGTAAAGTTCCTTTTTTAATAATTTGTTTGGGCGTCACATAAATAGTCGCATTTTTAATAGCTACTATAGTATTTTTAGTAGTTTTTACTCCCGTATTTGTAGGGAAATACTCCTGCGCTTGTATGTATGAAACACACAAGGAGAGTAGCACTATGTAAAGTTTTTTCATGGTTGGGTTTTATTGTAACCTGCAAGGTAATAGATGTGCAGTAGCAGGTTTTGTTTATGTAAATACTTGAATTATTCCTTAAAAATATAGATTTTCTTAAAATTTGATTTTTTGTTTAACAAAACATTAAGATTATTTTAATAGTAGTCTACCAATCTTTTCATGCCCTGCTAACCAAGCAACATTTTTATTTACAAATTGAATTGTGTAAAAAGAGTCGTCACTTATTTTTTTCCAACTAGTACCTCCATCATTAGAAAAAGCGATTCCGGTTTTACCAACAGCTATTACTTCTTTCCCATGAGTATTGGGTACATATTGTACACAACTTTTATAGTTAGGAGTTTCGTTATCGGCAATTAAATGCCAGGTTTTTCCACCATCTGTAGTACGTACTTTATTCGCACAATTATCATTAGGTTTGGTATAATCTCCACCAAAAGCAATGCCTTCAAAAGCATTATAAAAATCAACAGAGTACATACCTTGAGGACCATTTCCTTGTAGCATAGGCGTATCATAAACTTCCCAGGTTTGTCCTTTATCTGTAGATTTTAAAACTCTTGCTTTTTTTCCTCCAGAAACAATCCAAACCGTATCTTTTATAATTTTTATATTGGTATTACTCGCTGCAAAAAAAGCTTCCCCTTTAGCAAAAGTAGGCAATTCACTACACGGTTTTTTGTACCATGTATTCCCACCATCATTGGTAAGTATAATTGAAGGACATTCCTCTGTAGGATCTCCAACAGCAATACCATGCTTTCCATCTTCAAAAAATTGCAACGCATTGTAAAATACTTTTGGGTGTTCTTCTTTATAGACAATGGAGTATTTTTTGTTTACTATTTTATATAATAAGGCAGGATTTGCAATAGAAAGCGCAAAAATTGTATCTTTAATAACCGCCATACTTCTAAAGTGTGGTGCAATAGAATCATTATACGTTATTTTTTGAATACCCCAAGTTTTTCCAGTATCAGTTGTTTTACCAATGATACCTCTTGAATCGGCAAAGATAACGGTAGTAGAGTCCATAGCTTTAATGGCTCTAATACTAGAATTTGGAATAGTAAAGGTATTTACAATTACACTATCTATGTTTCTTGGTTGGTAATCATTTTTGCAAGAAATAAGTGTTGTTACGACTAAATAAAGTAGTAGGTATCGTTTCATTTTTGATATTTTTACAGAACTAAAATAGATAAAATCCATGAAAAGAGCATTGGTTATATCAGGAGGCGGTAGCAAAGGTGCTTTTGCAGGCGGTGTTACTGAATATTTGATGAATGAAAAACAAAAAGACTACGATTTGTTTTTAGGAACTTCTACTGGAAGTTTAATGGTTTCACATTTAGCATTAAAAAAAGTGGAAGCGTTAAAAGAGTTATATACCAATGTTAACCAGCATGCCATTTTTAGCAATAGTCCTTTTAAAATAAGAAAGGTACACGGAGAGAAAGTAGTATCTATTAGACATAGAAATACCTTTTGGAACTTTTTAAATGGAAGAAAAACGTTTGGAGAAAGTAAAAATTTACGACGCTTAATTAAAAAGAACGTTACCCTTAAAATGTACGATGAAATAAGAGCAGCAGGAAAAGAAGTAGTGGTAACCGTTTCTAATTTAACAGCCAATAAAATAGAATACAAATCTATTTCTGAGTGTAGTTATGATGATTTTTGTGATTGGATTTGGGGATCATGTAATTATGTTCCTTTTATGAGTTTATTAGAAAAAAATCATTGTCAATATGCTGATGGAGGTTTTGGATGTTTAATACCTATACGTGAAGCTATTTTAAGAGGGGCAAAAGAAGTAGATGCAGTTATTTTAGAAACAGAGGTCAATCAAATAAACAGAATGCCAGCTAAAAATCCATTTTCATTAATGCTAGATGTTTTTGGGTTTATGTTAGAGCATGTAGAAAAACATAATGTTACCATTGGAAAGCTATCAGCAAAACATCACGATGTAAAGTTAAATCTTTATTATACGCCAACGGTTTTAACTACCAACTCTTTGATTTTTGATAAAAAATTAATGACCAAATGGTGGCAACAAGGTTTTGAACATGCAAGATTTAAAGATGACACCTCAATGAATGATTATAGAACGGAATTAATAGACAAGTAAATGAAGTTTGGAAAAGTAGCACAACCAGAGTTAGTAGATTTTACCTTACCGAATACACATAAAGATACGATTAGGTTATTAGAAACATATGAGAAACCCACCAACGTAAATGCTTTTGTGGGCTGTGCAAAATGGAATAAAGCCGATTTAAAAGGGTTTTATCCTAGAGGTACTAAAGATGAACTAGCCTATTATTCAAAAGAGTTTAATTGCATAGAGCTAAACGCTACATTTTATAGACAGTTTCCTGCAGAACAATTTGCCAAATGGAAACACAAAACACCTAGTAATTTTAAATTCTTTCCAAAGCTGACACAGGAAATTAGCCATTGGAAACGATTGGAAGGCGTACAAGAAGCTGTTAATTATTATTTAGATTGTGCTTTACAGTTGGAAGAGAAGTTAGGAACTATATTTTTACAACTACATGCTAATTTTGGCCCTAAAAACTTTGAACGAGTTAAGAATTTTGCTAAAAGCTGGCCAAAAGAAGTGCCATTAGCCATTGAAGTACGTCATCCCGATTGGTATGAAGATAAAACCGTTTTTGACGAATATACTCATGTATTGCAAGAACACAATATAGCTAATGTATTGGTAGATACTGCGGGTAGGAGAGATATGGTGCACATGCGTTTAACCAATAATGAAGCATTTATACGTTATGTAGGCGCTAATCATCCTTCAGATTATAACCGACTAGATGCTTGGGTGAATCGTTTACAAGAATGGACAGAAGCTGGATTACAGAATATTCACTTTTTTGTACATCAAAATTTAGAGATAGAATCTCCTTTATTAGCAGCACATTTTATAAGGAACTTAAATAAAACATTGGAGTTAAACTTAAAAATCCCCAATGAAGAAACCAACCAACAAATGACTTTATTGTAATAAATTGAATGCCTCACTTATTAATTGCTTAAGGGAAAACCCTTATAGGTTACCTAGAAACCCTTAGTTGTTTTTTAGGGCTATTACTAATTGTAGTATGCTGTTATAAAAAGTAGTTTTGATGTTGAACAAATCAATATTTAAATTATGAAAAGAATTTTTGTTTTTACATTGCTTGTAAGCAGTTTGTTTTTATCATCATGTCAGTCTGATGATACCTCACCAATAAATGAAATTAAAGGAGAGCAGCTAGCTATCAGTGATTTTTTTGAAAAAATTGCAGCTATGAATTTAAAAGTACCAGAGGGTAATGTAGTTTATATTAGTTATTCTTATGATAAAGCAAACGGACTTATAGAGTTTTTACAATCAGAAGAAAGGGAGTTTCCTTTTCCTATATATTTAGCAGAAAGTAAAGAGGCTGTAAAAGGAAAAACTTTTGCTAAAGATGAATATAAGGTTTCTTGTGAAATGGGAGGAACGGGAAGTCAAAATTGGACAAAAACGTGTTCATCTGCATGGAAGTGCGGAAAATTAGCTAAAAAATGTTTAGATGCTGGTGGTTGTGCTACGGTTTGTGCGGCGCAAATGGTTTATTTACCAGATGTAAGAGAGTTTTTAATCTTAGATGAAGAAGATTATATAAAATTTAATGACAGAAATTAAGTTGTAATACATATACTTTATAAACAAAAACTAGGCAATACGCCTAGTTTTTTGTTTGGTTTAAGTTATTGAAAAATTAGGTTTTTACTGGGGTGTTTTTTGTGAGAGATTATAGGTGAGTTCGCTGATGCTTACAGTCGGTTCGCTGATGTTTGCAGTCGGTTCGCTGATGCTTGCAGTCGGTTCGCTGATGTTTGCTGTCAGTTCGCTGATGTTTGCAGTCGGTTCGCTAATGTTTGCAGTCGGTTCGCTGACACTTGCAGTCAGTTCGCTGATGTTTGCAGTTGGTTCGCTGATGTTTGCAGTCAGTTCGCTGATACTTGCAGTCGGTTCGCTGATGTTTACATTCGGTTCGCTGATACTTGCAGTTGGTTCGCTAATACTTTCCCATGATTCATTTTTATAAATAATAGAGACCGTACATTAAAGTGTCTTATGAATCGAATAATACTCGAGGATTATATGTTTAGTCTAATTTTTACTTTGTAAAAAGCTAGTTTATCATGTCTATGTTTATGAATTCGGTACGAAAAACACTGAAGTTTAATGGTATCAGGCTAAATACTTTAATGATTTGTTATAATCCTAGAAGGCTTGTGTCTATTTTAGGAATAGAAACGCTAAAAAGTAGGTTGAAAGAACTATATATTGTGTTTTATGAGGAAGTAAACGGGTTTTTAGCTTTTTGCACATTGTTCTTTCATTTTGGAAGCGATACAATTAAAAAAAATATAGTTTTTAAACTTACGCTTTTAGTCTATATTTGAGTATTAGTAAAAACATTAAGAGATAGGAGTTTCTGCACAGACTCCCGTTAGGCATAATTTATCACACGTAAAAAAATGGACAGTAACCCAAAAGGAAATGAAGGAGAAAATTTTGTAAATACAATCGCAAATAATATTTTTCTTGAGTATTGGTGTTACCCAAGTCCGAAAGATGAAAAAGGAGATAAAAAAGAAATCTGTGACTTATTAATAACCTTTAGAGATACGTTAATAATAATTTCAGTAAAAAATTATGACTTCAAAGACAACTATAACAGATACTTTAATAATACAATTGAGAAAGCTTTAAAACAAATTCAAGGAGCTGAAAAAAAATTATTTGGAAACAAAAATGTTTTTATTAAACATCCTAAAAAGGAGATAGAATTATTTGATAAAAGCCGCTATTCAAAAGTTTTCAGAATAATTGTTAATCTTGGAAAAGGTTTAAAGTTTTACCATCCATCAAGCTATACTAAATCTGGAAAACATGTAACCATTATGGATGGAACAGCTTGGTTTGCAATTACCAATGAAATGAATACTGTTAAGGATTTGACAAATTACTTATCCGCAAGAGAAAAATTATTGAGTAGTAAATCTGTGATTATGCTTTTCTGTAGTGATGATGAATATGATAAAGATACTCACGAAAAATTTACAGAAAGAATAACTAAAACACAACCTAAAAGTGAAAAGCATATTTATATTTCAGGTAGTGAATTGGATTTATTAGCTTCTTATGTAAATAATTCTAACAGTTATCCTAAAAAAATTACAGATGACAGTTATGATGGTTTATTTTTTGACATAGATGGAACTTGGAAAAACTTTATTTCTGACCCAATATTTCTCAAAAAAAAGGAGAAAGACCAACAGAGCTTCTTCATAGATAAGTTTATACAAAACGAAATTGGATATAGAAAAGAACTTAAAGTATTAGCAGAAAAATTAATGTCTTTGAATAGATTTGAAAGACGAATTATATCTGAAAATTTTTTTGCTTTCTATAAAAAGTATAAAATAGGTTATGAAAAGCATTTTGCAAGAGCATTTACAGATGTTTCAGATTTCGGCTTTATATTTGCAAAATATCCAAGAGACTTACAAGGAGAAACACTTGATAATGTTCTAATTTTAGCAATAGATAGTTTTGCTGTTCATACCGAATATTTAAGAACTGATTTTATAATCATTGCATACCACGATGATTTTAAAGGGTTAAAGTATAGTAATTTTGAGTTAGCAAATAAATTTAGTAAACAAGAAGAAAAAGAAATAATGGAAGATGCCAAATCTTTAGGTTGGTTTTCTGAATCTTTTAATTATAGAAAGATTAATGAAAAAGAATATTAAAAACTATGCCATAACAATGGCTAAAGTTAATGTGGGTTTGATTTCTACTCCATTGTTTTGTGGTTTTTAATTAGTTGGAAATCTAGTAGATTTGTAGGGGTAATGGATATTTGCGTAATAAGTATATACAATGTTACCTTTAATATAAAAATACAATGAAAAAAAACATATTTTTAGGAATATTCTGCTTTTTAAGTCTTTTAACGTATTCTCAAAAGACAATTCCTGTTGAGATTATCTTGAAAAATAAAGACACTTTAAAAGGAGAAATGAAAGTAAAAACGAATCTTTTTGATAAACAATTAATATATCCTTCGAGCTTTAATGGAAAAGTAATATTCTATAATTCAGTTGGAGAAAAAACAAAAATAAAGTCTAAAGAAATATCTGAACTTACTTTTACAGATTTCAAAGGAAAAAATAGAAAATTTATTAAAATAAAGGAATTTAAAAATCATATAGTTGAATTAATCTATTCAAATAAAGTTCGTTGGTATAAGCATTATTATTACGATTCTTATAATCATACGGAAAATACTGTTGAAGAACTTTTTGACGAAAATGGAAAACAGTTTAGTATTGGACTTTTTAATAGTTATCGGAAAAAAATGAGAAAATTCACTAAAGAAAACTCTAATTTGAATGAATTTATTAATAATAACGATATGAAAAAAAACGAAAACATTTTGAAAGTCATTAAAATGTATGAAAAACAAATATAAAGTGCTACAGCCAATAAAATAACTAAGTCTTCTGACTGTTCGTAGACCAAAGTTTGAAGATGGTGTTGATTAAAGCCATGAAAGTTTAGCCAAAATTTAAGATATTTATGGGGTTGTGTAGCCTTTTTTTAGTGATAAAAAGTTTGTTTATAGTTTATCTCTATAGCTACTAGTAAAACTGTAAGAAAATGTAAATAGAATAATAGTATATACTTGTTATGAAAATTATATAACTACAATATTATCAAGAGTAATGACTTAAAAAGAATGATGTTCAAGTGTTTTGTGGTTTTTAATGAGTGGGAAATCTAGTAGATTTGTAGTGTATAAAGGATGTAATAGTAATTACTATTATATTGTTGTTTGAGAAAATGAAAAAAAAATCCATTAAATATTTAATAATAATTTTAATAAACCTGATAATTCTGACAGGATTATTAGCTTATTGGACTGATTTTATTGAATTGAAATTTAATAATTGGGTCAGACCAATTGAATTCTTAAAGATACTTGGAGTTTCTTTACTGTCTATAATTGGAATTAAAATAGCTATTAGATTCTTCAGAAAACTAAATACTAGTATAAGAAATAGAATCATAATATCTAGTTTATTGACTATTTCAATCTCTTCTTTTCAGTATTTTAACTATTCAAAAAAAATCTACCAGAATAGAATACTAAATGGTAGGTTAAGAAATGAATTGGCAATGAAAATTAAACCAGCTAATGGACTTGCTTATGGAACAAAAGCTGATAATTTGACTTACAAAGAATACGAATTGTTAGCCAAAATTAAATGGTTTCCAAGATTACAAAAGAATGCAGATAGTATTTCTTATTATTACACTTATGACGGATTTCTTCCTGATTACTCCTTTGATGTCAGCTATAGTTTACCAAATAATATTGAAATAGACTCGACCGAATTTAAATACGGAAAAATAAAAATAGACACTATCGGAAATAAAAAGCGAATAACTTATAGTGAATACCAACAATAAAACCTACTGGCAATAACTAAATCTTTAAACTGACCGCAGACCAAAGTCTGAAGATTGTGTTTACTAAATTCTTCAAGACTTAGCGTAATTTTAATGTAATCTATGGGGTTCGGTTCTATATTTACTCTTTGATAATCTTACGTACTCCACTACCAAAATTAGTTTCTATTTCTATTAAATAAATTCCTGGAGATAAATTAGAAATATCAAAATCAGTTTTGTTTTTATTATCGGTAATAACTTTTTGATAAATTTTTTCACCTAACAAACTATATATTGTAATTGATTTGATATTTTTATTTACATTAATTTCAATATTATTTTTAGCAGGATTAGGGTATAAGTCTAATTCAATATTTTTACTATAGTCTAATAAACTTGCCGTACTAGAACAATTACTATCTACAGTTGTATTTATACCTATGGAATTAATTAATGATTGAATTTCGGTGATTTGTGAATTATCAGCGCAGATGTATTTTAAATTTGGGTTATCATCTAAGCTTATGGAAGATTCATTTACTCCATTCTTAATTAGTAATGTTTCTAATTGATTTTTTTCAACTCCAAGAACGTCTAATTTTGTTAAATGATTTAAATCTAAAGAACTTAAATTATTGTCATATAAACTTAACTGTTCAATATTGTTAGCACCTGAAAGGTTTATAGATTGTAAATTACTTGAACCAATTGAAACATTTTTTAGATTACCAAAGCCAGAGAAATCAATAGAAAGTAAATTAATATCCCAAACTTCAAAAGTTTCTAAATTTTTAGAACCTATTAGGTTAATAGAAGATAAGTCGCCTCCAGTTATACAAGTAAAACGTTTCAAATTATTTAAATTACTTAAATCTACAGTTTTCAAACTATGAGGATTTACATCAAAGGAAAAATCTATAGTCTCTAAATTTATATTTCCATTCAAATTTAATGATTCAAGATTATGACAAGGTCCAATACTTAAATTTTTAAGAGCTATTAAGTTACTTAAATCTAATGAGGAAATAGTTTCATCATTTCCTTTACCTCCTATATATAATTTTATTAAACTAGACATTCCAATAAGATTAACTGAGTTTAATTTATCTGACTTTATAAATAACTCTTTAAGAGATGATGAGTTTAATAGATTAACCTTTTTAAGGTTAGAAGTAATTGGTAAATCTAGTTTTGTTAAATTAGTACAATTTACTAGGTTAAGAGTCTCCAATTTGCTAGAATCACTATACCCAAAAAAATCGAGATTAAGATTTATTATGGGATTTGAAGATAAATCTAGATATTTTAGATTTAGTGATTGTGATAAATCAATATTAGTTAATTGATTAGTAGCACTAAGGTTAATTTTTTCTAATGAAGGGGTTTTTGCTAAGGCTATTGAAGTTAACTTTTTAGAATTACATACTAGATTACCTAAAGAGGAGGCGTTATTTAAATTTATAGCTCTTAACGAGTTGGCATTACTTGTATTTAAGTTTGTTAATTGAGTACAATTTGTAAGAGTTAATGTTTCAATATTGCTCAAGTTACTAATATCAAGACTTGTTATTGGAGTATATGATAAGTTTAAAGATTTTAAATTAACTAATTCAGAAACATCTATGTTAGTTAGTTTGTTGGAAGCACTAAGATTTAAATTCTCTAAAGAAGAAGCTCCATCTAAAATTACCGAAGATAATTTTTTAGAATTATATACTAATTCAGTTAAAGAACTCGAATTAGTCAAATTTATTTTTGTTATTGAGTTAGAGTTTTCAGTATTTATACTTTCTAGTACACTACAACCAGATAAATTTACTGTTTCTAATGAATATAAACTATTAATATTTAAACTTGTTATTGGAGTATATGATAAGTTTAAAGATTTTAAATTAAATAACCCAGATAAATCAATGTTAGTTAGTTTATTAGTAGTACTAAGATTTAAAAACTCTAAAGAAAAGGCTCCTTTTAAAATTACTGAAGATAATTTTTGAGAATTACATACTAATTCAGTTAAAGAACCCGAATTAGTTAAATTTATAGTTTCTAAAGAATTAGTATTTTCAGTATTAAGGTTTTCTAATGAATTACAATAAGAAATATTTAAAGTTTTCAAAGAATTTAAATTGCTAACGTTTAAGCTTACCACTTGATTAGATGATAAGTCTAAAAATTTTAAATTGCTAAAATTAGAAAGATTAATTGAGCTTAATTGGTTGTTATGTAAATCAATATTTTCTAAACTAAAAATTCCTGTTAAATTAATTGTTGTTAGTAGGTTATTACTGAAATTAACTTTTGTTAAATTAGACAAAGTTGTTAAATCAATAACTTTTATTTGGTTTGTTGCACAGTTTAAATCTAATAAATTTGTAAAAAACTGAATACCCTCTAAATCAGAAATATTCTTATTAGATAGTTCTAAATCAGAAACAGCTAGTGCCTCGTCTTCTTCTATTTCACCATCTTCATTTGTATCAACCCCAGCTGCAATTAAAGCATTTTTAAAATTAGTATCAGGGATATTAATAATTTGACCAAAAGAAGATAATATAATAAATAAAAAAGAGAATAACAAGTGATTTTTTTTCATAATGATTATAATTTTTTTTCCAAATATAAAAGATTTTAAACAAAAGAGAGTCTCTAAAAAGACAGTTTTTATAGATATTTTTTAAGTAAGTAAGAAAGTAATTTTTAAACTTTCAAGTTCTACTCTAATTTAGATAAAGTAGCTCAAGATAATTTAAAATTCAAAAAAGAAAATAATCTTAAGTCTTATAATCTAGCAATAAAACATGAATACTTTTTGTTGTAGATACCCTAAAAAAATGTTAAGATATTGCTAAATATTATAGAATAATAAGTTAATAGGGTACTTTAGTAACATAAATTCAAAAGTTACATGTTCAACAAACAACTATTACTTGTGGTAACTTTGCTTAGTTCCTTTTTACAAGCACAAACCACATTCATTCGTCAACCCCAAATAAGTCCAGATGCTACCCAAATGGCTTTTAGTTATTATGGAGATATATGGATTTATCAATTCAATACACAACAAGCCAATAGACTCACCATTCACGAAGGCTATGATAGCAACCCTGTATGGAAAACTAATGGCAAACAATTAGCCTTTGCCTCTAACAGAGAAGGAAATACCAATGTATTTACCATTCCGGTAACAGGAGGTATGCCTAAACAATTAACCTACTATCCTACAGATAACATTCCTACTAGCTGGAATAAGGCAAGTATTACTTTTACAACTAATAGAGTTTTTAAAGGACCAGAATGGGATGCACAAATATATAGTGTAGATGAAAATGGAAGTACCCCTAATCGTTTATTAACTGCTTATGGAAGCATGGCTAGTGTATCACCTAATGGAAAATTAATAGCCTATGTAAAAGGAGCTTGTCGTACAGCACGTGAAGATTATGAAGGAGCTGCGCAAAGAGATGTTTGGATATACAATACACAAACCAAACAATACCATCAAATAACCACTAGTTTAAAAAACGACCATTCACCAATGTGGGATGGACAAGGAAATTTATATTATATAGGTGCTAAAAGCGGACGTTATAATATTTACAAACAAAACATTACACCTACAGGAAAAGCAACAGGTAGTGCAACGCAGTTAACTAAGCAAACAAAGGATGGAATCCGTTACTTTTCAGTAAGTACTAACGGAGTTATTGTGTATACCGCAGGTATTGATACCTATCTGTTAAAAAACGGAACGGCTAAAAAATTAACCTTAAACATTGCGTCTGATAATCGTTTTAACACAGAAGAAACTAAAACAGTAAGAAATGGTATTACCAATTATGCTATATCACCTAATGGAAAGCAAGTTGCTTTAGAAATACATGGAGATATTTTTGTAAAACAAAACGATAAAGAAAAGAAACGTTCTAATAATATTAGTAAGCATAATTTTAGAGATAAAAATCCACAATGGATAGATGATAAAACGGTGTTGTTTGTTTCTGATAGAGATGGGCAATTTGAGATCTACAAAGCCTTTTCAAAAGATACCTTAGTAGGTTTGCATAGAAGTTTAAAAGTAACGATAGAAAAGTTAACAACCAGTAAGAAGGATGTAGAAAAAATTCTAATAGCTCCAAGCCGAAAAAAAATAGCCTACCAAGTAGGAAGAGGAACCTTAATGATTGCTGATATTGAAGAAGGGAAATTAAAAAATGCGCAAGAATATGCTAATGATTGGGCAGCTACAGAAGATTTATCTTGGAGTCCAGATAGTAAATACATTGCTTATTCACAAGAAGACTTAAATTTTGATAGTGAAATTTATATTCAATCTGTAGCCAATAAAAATCAAAAAATGAATGTAAGTATGCATCCAAGAAGTGATATGAGTCCAGTTTGGAGTGCAGACGGAAAAAAGTTAGCTTTCTTATCTAACCGTAATGGAATCAATTATGATGTATGGATGGTATGGTTGCAAAAAGAAGATTGGGAAAAAACAAAATTAGATCACGAAGAAGGTGATTATTACCAAAAAGAAGAAAAAAAGGATAAGAAAAAGAAAGACAAAAAGAAGAAAAAGAAAAAAGAAGTAAAGGTAACCATAGATGAAGCTAAGATTTACGATAGATTGGTGCAGGTAACGGCATTATCTGATAATGAATATAGCGTAACTTTTAGTCCAGATAGTAAATCTATTTACTTTTCAGCTACCAATCCTGCTACTAAAAAAAGAAACTTATATAAAGTAAAATGGGATGGAACCAAGCCCAAAGAAGTAAAAGGGTCTAATGGCGCTGGAAGCTTTTCGGAAGCTAAGGGGAAAGTTTACTTTACCGCTATGGGGAATCTAAAAGAAATGAATGCCAAATCAGATAAAGTAACTAGATTACCACATACAGCAACCTATACTGTTACTACCCAAAAACAAAGAGAACAAGTATTTCAAGAAGGAATTAGTGCTTTAACAGAAGGTTTTTACGATCCTGAATTCCATGGGTATAACTGGAAAGCTTTGGTGAAAAAATACAAACCTTGGGTATTGGCAGCCACTACACAACAAGATTATGGATATATGTTTAATTTGTTATTAGGACAGTTAAATGCTAGCCACATGGGATATTATTCAGGAAATCCTGAAAAAGTAAAGGATAACCAAATAGGCTTATTAGGTTTAGAAGTAGAAAATACAACCAAAGGAGCAAAAGTAACCTATGTGTTAGAAAATTCAGTAGCAGATAAATCTAAAAGTAAATTAAAAGTAGGAGATATCATTACCAGTGTAAATGACAAAACTATAAGTGAAACAACCAATTTTTACAGTGTACTTAAGAACACTAAAAATCAAGAAGTTTTACTAACATTAAGTAGTGGTAAAGAAGTAATTATAAGAACACAAAATAGTTTAAAAGATTTACAGTATGAAGCATGGATAACATCACGTAAAGTATTGGTAGATAAGTTTTCAAACGGACAATTAGGGTACATCCATATCAAAGCAATGGGAATGCAAAGTTTTGAGCGTTTTGAACGTGAGTTAAAAGCTAGCGGATACGGTAAAAAAGGAATTGTAATTGATGTACGTTATAATGGAGGTGGTTGGACTACTGATAGATTAATGGCAGTGTTAAACGTAAAACAACACGCGTATACCATACCAAGAGGAGCCGCTAAAAGTTTAAAAAGTCACCAAAGTTTTACTAAAAACTATCCGTTTAATGAACGAGCTATTCTATCAGTAAACACAAAACCATTAGTAGCTTTATGTAATGAAAATAGCTATTCAAATGCTGAAATATTTTCACATGCATTTAAAAATTTAGGCTTAGGGAAATTAGTTGGACAGCCAACCTTTGGAGCAGTAATATCAACAGGAGGAAGAGGTTTACAAAACGGTTTTATAAGAATGCCATTTAGAGCTTGGTTTGTAAAGAAAACAGGAGGTAATATGGAGAATGAAGCACCAGCTACGCCTGACTATTTGGTAAAGAATGCTCCAGGATGGAAAAATAGAGGAGAAGATGCACAGTTAAAAAAGGCTGTTGAGGTATTGTTACAAGAAGTAAACTAAAAAGGATGAACATTATAAAAAGAAATAGAAAAAAGTTAGTTTTTGTTGGCGCCCTAGTTTGTAGCTTAACTTTATTAGAAGCTTGTAAATTAAAAAGTAAGGATAAAGTTAGTAATACGACTCATCAGAAGGAAAGTTCAAATTCCTATAAAGAACTATTGATAGGTTCGTGGTTAGATACTTCCAAATCTGAACTCCATTTTACGTTGTTTAAAGACGGATCGGCACGTTCAGATAATATGGCAACGCTGCTATATAAAAAATGGAGATTGAACGGTGCTACGCTAATACTAACTGAAGAAAGTATAGGAAACGGAAGTTCATCAATAGGAGAATATTCGTATGAAATACAAACCTTGAACGCACAAGAAATGATTTTAAAACAAGGAAATTATTTACTAAAATATACTAGAAAGTAATTTTCTTTTTATTGCTAGACTTACTACATAAAACGAAGCACCAAAGTGCTTCGTTTTTTTATGAAATATTAGTCGAAAAAATTAGGATAATTAGTTGTTTTTTAGTTTTGAAAGATATAAAGTGGTTTTAGTTCTTCATTAAAGCATCATTATCATCTAAATAAAAAGTAATGAAGTTAAAAGTGCCTACTTAACTAGTTTTAAGTTCATTATTAAATTGTTGAATAATTTCAACGATGTCGGTTTCTTGATACTTTCTTGAAAAATGTACAGGAGTAGCTTGTTTAACCTTAGATAAACGCATAATTTCTGCTGATTTTTTAGCGTAACTATGGAAGTTTATTTTGGCAAACTCTTTGTCTTCATTTTTATAAAAAGACTCAATAAGCACTTGGTTACAGTGATAAAAATGTTTTTTAATTTTTAAATGGTTTTCACTATGTGCAGCATGATCCATAATAATACCTAAACTGTCACCTTCTTGAACTTGTAATAAATGAAACAATTCTTTAGCCTGATAACTTTGTGACTCAATAGTTATGGTAGGGTCGGTATTAGATGTAAAAGCATCTTTTAATTCTTTTACCCATTTTCCACCTTTAAAACCACTAGATTGGATGTCTATTTTTACCGTATTGTTCTCTTTAAACCTATAGGCAAGTGTTGGTGTTTTATGATCTAATAATATACCACTAACTTCAAAAGCCTTTGTTTTAAATAACAAATTACTAGCTTCAGTAGAAAGTTGCTCTAGTTGCCAAAATGGAGGCTTCAATTCATATTTAGTAATTGTATTAGTAGAAGTTAATTCTCTAATTTCATAGGTAATGGCATTTTCTTCAATTAAATTCCAAGTATAACTTTGCAACCTAGCCTGAATTTGTTGTGCTATATTTTTAGGGCCACAAATAACAACACTTCTTTGAATACCTATTTGATGACGAATGATAGCATCAAAATTCACAAAATGATCAATATGTGTATGGCTAATAAAAATAGCATTACAATTTTGTATTTCTTTTACAGTAAGTAAACTGGCATCACCACATTCACATAAATAATTCCAAGAGTGATTGTCTAATTTCACTAAAATAGAAATGTCTTCATTAGGTAAGCTTTTAATTTGGTATGTAAACATTTGTTTGAATGTGTTTTAGGAGGTTTTTATTAGGGTGTTGCTTTTTTTTTTAGATAAACATTGGGGTTTTAGGTTTCTTTTTTGTTAAGAAAGTAACGTTGTTTTGTTATAGTTTTTAACCAATTGTCATCTTTTTGTAAAATGTTAATAAGCGTTTTTTTTTAAGTAAAAGGAAAAGATACATTTGTGCAAAAATCAATAAATAATCAAAAATAACCCTAAAAATGAAAAAAAAATTAGTCCAACTTACAAAGACTTTTATCGCAATTATTTTGCTAACTTCTTGTAATAATCAAGATACGGATAAGTTAGCTCTATCACAAGAAAAAAAGTACGTGGTAAAAGAAGCTTTAGCAAAAGAAATAGCTTTAAAAATGTTAAAAGAAGAAGGTAAAAATGTTGTTGCAGAAAAAGAGTTAGAAGTAACTTCTGTTAAAGATGTGAATCACGATCCGTATTTTCATATTGTAAATGAGAAAAAAGGAAAATCTTTTGTCATTGTTTCTGGAGATAAAAGGTTAGAACCTGTGTTAGCTTTTGGTGATGAGAAGTTTGACTTTGAAAATGCTTCTGAGCAATTAAAATTTTGGATGAAAGGATATGCTAATAAAATTGATTTCATCCGAAAAGATAAGGAAGTTGTAGCGTCAAAAGAAATTACTTCTTTTAATCAAAAAGTAGCAAATATTGGAGCATTCACAAGTTCAAAATTAGTTTCAAAGCAACAAAGAAAAGAAACAGAGTTTGTAAGACAATTAACTTTAACAAGATGGGGACAAAGATGTGTGTATAATAGTTATGCACCAACCAAGGAAGAAGTTGGCTGTGATACCAATGCTAGTTTACCTTGTGGTAGAGCATATACAGGATGTGTAGCTACGTGTTTAGCACAAGTAGTAAATTATTATAAGTCTATGGACGCGTATGATTATACAGCTTTAAACTATGAATACACTGATGCAGACTTAGGAACTAAAAATGGAAATGAAGTAGGAAAACTAATAAAGGAAGTAGCAGATATTATGGATATGAAATATACCTGTAACGGATCAGTATCCTATTCAAGTGACATGTTAAAAAAGGACGTAAGAGAAAGGTTAGGTTTTGATGAGCAATTAAAATCTAAGAGATTAAATACCATGGAAATTGATGAGATTTATAATGAATTAAAAGAAGGAAACCCAATGGTAATTTCAGGAAAAGATTACAACAATGGTAGAAGAGTAGGGCATTTATGGGTAGTTGATGGTTTTTTACGTTATTATGCAGCTAAAGAAGAAAATGACCAAGTATATTTACACTTTAACTTAGGATGGAGTGGTAGTAGTAATGGTTGGTATTTATATAATGATTTTAATTTAGGAAGTTACAATTTGAATCATTACGTAACCATGTATTATAATTTTAGAAAGAGTAATTAATAAATCTTTCTGTTTAATTTTTGCAATTGTAGTCCAGGTTATTTTTATAGCCTGGATTTTTTTATAGCTTCAGAAAGCGCTTCATTATTGAAACCTTTTAAGAATTGTGTTAGCACTAATTGATTTTTATAAGGAATAGCATTTAAGGACTTATCATCATCAATAATTAAAAAATCATTAAGGTTAAAATCATTTATAAAGTTGATGATTTCATCTTTTCTAGATGTACAGTTTTTATATACAGGAAGAAAACCTTTGATGGGTTGAATAATTCCTCTATTAATAAAAATCTGATTAAATTCAGTTAATGTTTTTGTAGTTCTACGAGTAGAACTTAACCAAATATCGAATGTTTTTAGAGTTAAGAGTTTATTAAGGTTAGTTACGCAATTAATGTTAAATTGTGAATAACCATCTGTATGTATTACATCAGCCTTCCATGGTGGTGTAGTAATAAGTACACCATCTAAATCTAAGATTAATATGGTTTTAGGTTTCATTAATTATTTCGAGATGATTAAGGGTAGCTTGTCGGCAGTAATTACTCTATTGGTATAAGAATTAACGGTTAACCTTATATTCTTTTCATTATTTGTGATATAAATATTTTTGCCTTTTTTAACAAAATAAGATTCGTCAGTTTCTAATAGAATTGTAGAAACTAAAGTCTCAATTTCCTGTTTTGAAAGCGCTAAGCTTAATTTTTTATTTATTCTATTATAAACAAGTTCAGTGTAACAAATTTTATTTAAAATCTCTTTTTTATAATCGCTCATTTGTTTTGTAGGTAAATATAGAGGTTAGTTTTTTCAAAAATGAGCAGCCTTTTCTTTTTTAATAGTATTATTTTCAATGTATAATAAGTCTTTAATAGGATTAAATCTGTTTTTGTTATTCTCATTAATGCTACTAGCAAATACTGTCTATAGTCACTAAATATGTTAAAAGTATAGGAACTTAGGTTTTTATTTTCCATAAATCAACTCAGTATAATTTTTGGCATTCATCAAATCAGATTTCCATTTTTCAGTATGCTTTGTAGGTTTTAAGTCAGAGATACGCTCAAGTAAATAATTTCTCAACTGATTAACAGTCCAATTTTCACCAGTTGTTTTGAAATGAATTTCACATTTCCATATATTAGGGATGAACCGTAACCAATTTCGCCATTTGTCAGTCAATTCCTCTTTCCTAATTGCTTTAAAAATTTGGCCATTACAGTCAATGAATAATTTGTTTTTATACAACTCATTAAATATTGATTCTTTGTCGGTATAAATAAATTTATCGAAAATTATATAGTTGTTTATGTCTTCTGAATTCCATTTTTTAGTTGATATGTTAAGTAAAGGAAATACCATTTTTTTGAAATTAGCTACAACGCTGTGCATATGAATTGCTGAGGAGAAGTTTTTATGATTTTAAGTACTTTGTTGTAGTATTGTTTATTACTTTAAATTCTCAAGGTCATCCTTAAAAATGATTTCAAACTTGTCTTTAATATCTGCTCTGTTTTTACCTATTAGATTACAAATGAACTCTCTAACTGTTAAGGTACTTGTGTCAATAGGAGGTTTCTCATTTTTTAAATAATGACCAAATAGGTAATCAAAACCTGTAACAATTAACACTCCAATTAAAAAAAGAACCACAAAGAGTTTGGGATAAGCAAATGAGAAGAGCATATAGATTTCTTCTTTAGAAGCAATGACTAAGTAGGTAATCCATGGGAAAAGAAAGCAGCCTAACAGAAGTAAGTAATACAATGCCAATTTCTCATGCTCTTTAACTGGAAGCGGGAGTTGATTTTTTATTGTATTGTAAATTCTAAGTCTGTCATTAGTATTAATTTTTTTATCTAAAAATGAATCAAGTAATAGTTCATTTTCAAATAGACCTTGTTTTTTTAGAGAATTTAAGATTCTTGATTTTAAAAATAAAAACGCAATATCATGACGTAAGATTATATTACTACGAATGCTTTCTAATTTTTGCTCACTTACAGGAAAGCTAAAATTGTGTTTTTTTTCAAGTTCTTTACTATTTTCAGGATAAGTTCTCATTTAGTATAAGATATGTAGGGTAGAGAATAAGTGTTGTATTTCGGTTTATTACTAAGTTAAATTTACACGTTTTATTTTATTTCAAATTCTCTTAAATCATTAAGAACTAATTCGGCTCCATTATCAATTAATACTTTTTTGTTTTTCAATCCAATACCAATAAATTCTAAATTTAGATTTTTAGCAGTTAATAAGTCCCATAATCCATCTCCAACAGAAATAATTCTATCAAATTTTTCAACGTTGTAAAACTCTTTTGCTCTATGGATTGCGGTTAAAACGATCTCTTCTCTACTATAGATTTCGTCTGATGCAATTAATAACTCTTCGTTATAATCAATCTTTATAGAATTTAGTTTGTGTTTTGCAGGTCTTAAAAGTGAACCTGTAGCAAAGCAAATTCCAAATTCTGTGTTTTTTTCTATAGTATTAATTAACTCTTGAGCTCCTTTTATTTCTTCTATTTTTTCTGCCGAAATTTTTTCAGTCAACCCTTGTTCGAATTCAATTATTTTTGATTTTGAAAAAACATCACCTTTATCAGTTTCGTATATTTCTTTTGCAATAAAAGAATCAGTGTGATGTTTGAAAGTTTTGAATTCAGAATTTATTCTACTCACACCAATTTTGTATAACATTTCAGTAAAAGCTTTTTGATGAATCTTCACACTATCAGTTAAAGTTCCATCAATATCAAATACTATTAAATTCTTTTTTTTCACTTAATTAATTTTTAATTGTGGGTAACGCTCCAACTATATGGGTTAGTATGGGAATTAAAAGTAGTGAACTTTCAATTAAATTATTTAGCTAAAGCTTTTATTTTTTTAATCATTTTTTCAGCATTGGTATTTTTAGCATTTAACTCTAATGATTTTTTATAATTTTCTAAAGCTATACTGTATTGTTTTTGGGTACAATACGCTTCGCCTAAACTGTCATATAAATTAGCATCTTTTGGAAATTCTGAAACGGCTAATTTAAATATGATTATACTTTCGTTTATCTTTTTTTTCGATAATAAATCATAACCTAAACTATTGAGTGCATTTGGATCATCAAAATTATAAAGCTCATAATCATTTTGTTTTAGTTTATGGTAGAGCTTAACACCTTCATTAACATTTTTATGACAGGTTCTACGAATTTGTCTGTAAATAGATTTTTTAGGTAAACTAAACAATTTTCCTTTCATGATATTATGCACAGATTTAATAATATTAAAGGATTGATTTTTATTGTTAGACATTAATAAAATACTCAAGTCGTCCTTTAATTCACTCATAAAAGCAGCTTCAAATTGATAAGATTGTCCACCATGAAGATGCAGTGCCTTTTTAGCATCATAAGAACCTAAAATAGAACCTTTTTCTTGGAAAAATTGATTCACAGAAATTGTTTTAAATGATGCGTCTGTAATTAATGTATTGTGACGTAAGGCTGTTATCCATTTGTTTAAATCATCAATTGTTACCCATAACCAACCTGTGCTTGGGTAAAATTCTCTAGCGTTTTCTTTATGAACATTAAAGCTTCGTGTTCTATTTGGATAATCAAAATCTATATCAAAAGCAGAGTGGTTCATTTTTAAAGGAGTGGTAATGTATTTGTTTACAAATGCTTTAAACGTGTTTTTTGTAACGCTTTCAATAATTATTTTTTGAAGAAAAATACTATTGTTGTTATAATTATAATTGGTTCCTGGTTCAAATAATAAACCAGGTAATTGTTGTAAATCCTCTAAAATATCGTCATCATTTTTTACATTGGCATAATCAATTTGAGGAAGCCCAGCAACATAGTTTAGTAGGTGTTTAATAGTTACTTTTGTTGACCAATCTGGGAGTCCTAAATCAAATTTCGATAAGTTGTCGTTTAAACTTAACTCGCCTTTTTCTACTAACATCAATATAGAAACTGCAACAAACTCTTTAGCAATTGAACCTGGATTAAAAATAGATTCTTTAGTGAGTTTGTTTTTCACTGTACCATCTGTGTAACCAAACGATTTTTGATATACTAATGAGTCATTTCTAGTAACTAAAATATTACCATTAAAAATACCTTTTTCAAAACTGTATTGCATTAGTGAGTCTATAGTTGTGGTATACTTTTTAAAGGATTGTGCCTCTTGTTTTTTTGTGGAGTTACATCCTAGAATGGTTACAGAAAAAATGAGAATAATAAATCTGTTCATTATTTTGATTAATTAATTTTTATAATCAAAGGACAAATTGATTTTAAAATTGTTACAGCTTTTCTTGATTGGTTACACTAGTTTCAGCTAAGGAGTTGTTGTGTTTAGTTTTATCAAGCCATAAAATTCATAAGTAATGTTTTACAACCATTTATTTAGTTAATTTTTAAGTTTAGTATATATTGTTTTATGATATATTTAAGTTCACAAACATCTTTTTTAGTTGGTTTTCTGTCAGCAACTAAGTAAAACATCCAAACCCAAGGATTATCTTTAGTTTCAAAATGAAATGTATACTTATGAAGTAATTTCTCTTTATACATTCCCTTCAGGGGATTTAAAATTACAATTTCTTGGTTTTCTATATAATCTATTCCTACAAAGCTAGGATCTTTCTTTTTGATTTCAATCTCGTCACCTTGGACATCATAAGCTGAGTTTCCCTTTAATCTGAATATGGAAGATTTAGGTGTTTTATAGATATGTAAATTATTATTATCACCCTCAAATTTACCCTTCCATTTTTTAGGCAATTTTAAAGTGAAATTTCTAAGGTTATCAATTAAAGAAATGGAGTCCTTTATTAAATAACAATTACACTTTTTAAAGTCTTTAAAAACATTATTAGCTTGAGCATTACAAATTAATGATGTTAAAAAATAAAGTAATAGTTGAATTTTTATTTTCATAGAATTAATGCTTTGTATAAGCGTAGTAGCGGAATTAAATACGCTAACTAATGTTTCCTATTACTACGATACTTGATAAAAATACAAAACTTCTTTTATGTTTAGTTATGCTTTTATCTTTCGTTCTAACTTTTCTAGTACTTGTGCCATAAAGCTCCCATCTTATTATATTTTTTTTAAACACCGCTCATTCATTAATTAGTTTTGAATTCAAATCAAAAGCAAATTATTCGATTAAATAGCTATTATCAGTTTTTGATATCAATGGTGGAACCCGAAAAGCCAATATAAAAGAGTAGGGATCTAAATTAATTTATTTCAATCATGTCAACAAACACAATTTTTGGTACAATTTCAGCAGACGGTAATATAATATCAGGTTCAGGGTTTTCCGTTAAAAAACAATCAACGGGCAAGTATTTAATTGATTTTAATGAGAATTTTTCTGAAATTCCTGCAATTGTAGGAAGTCAAACAGGGTATGGAGAAGGAGAAGGTCCCACAGATGTTATCGTTTTTCCGTTTTTGGAGAGAGGTTTCGCTACTGCCTTAACAGGTAATGGGGAATTCATTGCAAGTGATCGACAATTTTCTTTCATTGCTATTGGGAAGAAATAATGATCTTTTGATATAGAGGTGTTTAAGTTGTTTTTAAATGCCTCTATTCTTGTTTTTAATTTATACACTTAATAAACAAGGATGAGGTATTGGATTATTGGGAGCAACGTTAAGTATAAGAAACGTAGGGCAGGTGATAAGCGATACGTTTCGGATTGGTACTAAGCCAAATATAAATATTTTGCTTTTATCATTTTTCGTAAATGCCAAATTTTATATTTGGTGACTTTATAAAAAACACAGACTTTCGATTGAGCCATAAATGCCCTATGTTTTTTATACCTTGTTACCAACTGACTATTTTGTGAATTCGATTATCGGAAAAGAAGATTTCCATACTTTTCCAATATCATCTTTACTCTTTGCAAAGAGTACATCAGTCAATTGACTTGCTTTTATTTTATTAAAAAACCTTTCTGAAATGTAGACCCCTGATGAGTAAAAGGGGATTTTGAACAGATCTATTTCTCTGTCAAATGAACTTTTAAAAACAATCTTTTTTGAGAGAAAAGAATAACTCTCAGGATATTTCAATTCCGCATTTTGTTTTATAAAATCTAATCGTTCTTGATGAGAATCAAGCTTTTTGAATTCCTTTTTTGATTTGGTTACCCATATTTCACTTTTATCAAAGTCAATCCACTCATAAAATCTTTCAAAGTTCTTTTTGTCAAATTTTAAATAGTTGTATTTATATTTTTTTGTAGTTGGAATTATATTAAATAACTTTTCTTTTCTCTTTACTGAAGCTGATAAAATAGAGTACTTCGGTAAGTTTAATTCTTTGAAAATATTTAGAGCTTTATTATTTAAAACATATCCATTAAAATGTGTAGAAAAAAGGATGTCATTCAAATTATTAAACTTATCTCCATCATACATTTCACATACTAATATTTTAGTATTTCCTTTTTCAACTTCTATTTCGTATTCTAAAGCTCCAGAATCATTAAGATGAAAAGTATAGTAGGTCATTTTTGCCTTGTTGCCAACGGCTTCGGCTATGATTAGTGCGGAAATAGGGAAGCGGAGGCTTTCAGATTCAGCACTAAGACGAAGCATTTTGTTTGCTTTTATTTTTTTCTATTCAAAAGTCAAATCAAAATGATTTTACGACTTTATAAAAATACACTAAACTTTGGATTAAAAACTAAAACCCGTATTAATCATAGCCAATGTTACTTATTGTTTCTCTATTATTTCTGTAATTCTTATTGGGAATTCATTCTTTCTATCGAGTGTGTAGTTTCGTATAGCTTCTTTATCTTTATCATTTTTTCCTTGGTAATTCATTATTTCTGTTAATTCAACGTGAACAAAATTAATTTCGTCAATTAATCTTAAATATGTTTCAAATGTTGTTCTTTGAGGAATCAAAAATTCAATTTGAGTATTTAACCTTGATTTTCTGTCTTTACCTAAATGTCTTACTATTCTGTTTCTTGTTTGAAATAAGTCAACAGTGTCTCCTTGAATAAAATATTTTTCAGGTCCTATTATTTCAACTTTCAGGGTTGATTCTATTTGTTTAACTTTATGATTATCACAGAACTCACATATATCAACTTTATATTTATTATTCAAGTTATTTATTGATTCAATATTTCTTGTCAATAATTGAATTTGTTCATTATTTTCTCTTTTTGATAACGCTGAAAAATATAATTTATATTCTTTGATTTTAAGCTCTTGTATTATTGGTATTACTTTATTTAAATGTATTCTTTTGTCTATATGCAACCATATTGATTTATTGTTTGATTTTGGAATTTCTTTTAAGTTTGTAATTTTATTTCCATTAAATAACAAAACTGAATTCTCATTTTCTTTTTCGAAAATAACTATTAACTCATTTTCTCTTTTTGAAGGTAAGATAGACTTACCTGTCATCGTTTCCTCTATTAATTGAAATGATTTTGTATATTCTTTAGTTTTTTCAGAAAAATAATTTTGATTTGTTTGACAATTAGAATGTGGAGTTAATTTTAGTACACCATTATGAGATTCCATTAATATTACACCATCCTTATCAATTGAATAGTTGGTCTCAAAAGTGAAATCTACCCAAGGGTCAACAATTATTCTATTTCTTGTCAATTCAATATGAGAACTAAAACAGTTATTATCATTGTCGGAACAATTCTCTTTATTGATAACCATTTTGTTATCTTTTATATTCCATATTTGAAAAGAACTATTGTTGTAATCCCATTCCAAATGATAATGACCATTTAGTTTTTTATTCGAACAAGATTCTAATATTATGAATATAATTATAAAAGCAATAAATTTTATTTTTTCTTTCATTTTTTAAGTAACAAGTAACAGACTTGTGTATGGAACGTAGCGTACAAAAAGACACTAACTTTTCGGATTAACACAGAGCCGAATTTTTATATTTTGTTTTTAATTTTCTCTATTTAAAAGCCAAATTAAAAATTTGGCGAACTTTTTAAATATACACAAACCTTTCGGTTAAGCACTTATTAGCTATGTTTTATACACCGTGTTGGCGTGTCGTTTTATTTTCGTAACTCTTTTTCCGTCATTTCAGAGTTATATATTTTTCCATCTTTATCAAAGCTCCAAACATTAGAAATTTCACGTAATTCAGGCAATTCAGTTTTTCCAGAGTCAACTTTTTGCTTTATAATTCTCCGAAACTTTCGGTTTGCGTCCCGCTTATTTTCTTTTTTGACCTACTCATACTTATCCACCAACATATTTATCCATCAATTCATATACTTTATCAGATATTAAATCCATATTTTTTGATTCAAAAACTTCTTTTGGGTCTTCCCAATTTTCATTGTAGATTACAAATATTTTATATAACTCTCCATAGAATCCGACATCAATTACTGGTCCGTCTGCGTAAACGTGAGATAGTTGAAGCATATCCTCAGTTTTTTCGGCATTATTTAACCAATTTTCACTATCAATAAATCCATTAGGGTCATATTCAATATGCCATTGATTTATAGAGCTTGATATTTTTAGGTTTTTAATCATTTTTTAAGGTCTATTGGTAATGCACGCCAACGAAGGAATAAACACAATGGTGTTTATCCCCATTATATTAAAGGATAAAATTACAAAAATTTTCATACATCTAACGGGTTTTTAATAGCAGTAAAGTTATTTGTAGCTACATGAGTATATTTTTCAGTTGTTTTAGTTGAATTATGACCTAATAAAATTTGTATATATCTAATGTCTGTTCCGTTTTCTAAAAGATGAGTAGCAAAACTATGTCTTAAAGTATGTGGGGTAACGTGTTTTTGTATTTTTGCTTTTAGAGTAGCTTTCTTTAAAATGTTTGCAATACTTGTAGGGCTGTATTGCTTACCGTCTAGTCCTTCAAACAGAAAAGTTTTTGGTTTGTATTTTGTATAATACTTTCTAAGATCTATTAAAATAGTGTGTGCTAAAATTGTATATCGATCCTTATTTCCTTTGGCATCATTTATTTTAATTACCATTCTTTTGCTATCAATATCCTTAATCTTAAGATTTATAAGTTCACTACGTCGTAAACCTCCAGAATATAATAAGGCTAAAATGCATTTGTGTTTTAAGTTATTAGTTACTTGTATAAGCCTTTTAGCTTCTTCTTTAGATAAAACAATAGGGAGCTTCTGGTGTTTTCGAGATCTTTACTATAGTATAAAATCTGTTAGGTAGTCCTAAAACTATTTCATAATAAAACTTAATCGCAAGGGCGATAGCCAAGTGTTTAATTCCTTGTATATCTGGTGTCTAATGGTTTTTTGAAAATTCATATCCCTTATATTTGCATCGGGGTAGTTCATTATTAAATATTTTACTTATTATTGAAAAAATAGTAAAGGTGAGCTATATTTATTTTGTTGTATGCAATTCCCCAAAAAAAACTGTAATTGAATTGAACCTAATTGAAAAAATATCAAATTGGATAAAGCCAAAATCACCAAAAGCCGAATACGATAATAGAGAATTTGAATGGTGCATTGTTGGAAATATTGTTGATGAGCACCATTGGGGGGAAAATAAAGAAATAAAAAGAGGGAATAAACAATTTAGACCAGGAGCAAAAGTTTATTGTATGCCTGAATTTGGAGGAATGGCTTATGAATCTATAAGAGTTCTAGGAAAACCTAGAAGGCAAAATCGCTTGATTAATATTATTATCAGAACAAGAGCGATTAAAAATTTTAGAATTCAAAAAGTTTACAACCCTTATATTCAAAATCAAATAGGAAGTCACTTTTTTTATTGGAATAACAGACGTTCTGAAAATGAACTAAAAAACTTAAAAGAGATGATTAATTATTTGAATACATTGACTGAAGAAATAAATTAAAAAATTGCCTACAACATTAGCTGAAAAATATTACTCACGGATTTTCCCGATGGGAAAATACCGAAGCAAATCAAATGTTAAAGTATATTTATAAACTAAATCGCTAAACTAACGCAATATAACTTAGATGATACCGTCATGAATATGGCTTTTTAGTGGTAAAAGAAAAGCACGTATTGGTTGTTTGGCAAGAGTATATGAAGTAAAGAGTAATTATAAAAAGTAAGAAAAAAGGATAAGAATTTTTACGAGTTCAGTTTTTTAAACCATTCTCCCCAAACTATCTACTTTTTTAAGAAGATCAGGAATTCTGTATTTGCCAAACATACTTGTAATATTAGTTGCAGCAATATCTAAATCTACACCTTTAGCGTTAATGTATAAAGGCTTTTTACTTTCGCCTCTTAATATAGCACGTTTAAGATTGTTAAGATTTGCAAAATTATTTTTAGCAACACCAATAATAGGAATTTCTTTGTGTAACTTCTCATATAAATAACCACCCAAACCTAATTTATCAGTATCATCTAGTACTACAAAACCGTCTATTATAATAGCTTGACAGTTGGTTAGGTCAATTTTGTTTAGAAGACTCATAATACAAGGTAATTCTCTTTTGTAAAACTCCCCAGATACATAAGGAGCAATATCACTAAGGGTTTCCTCATATATAGTTGTTTCTACTTCATCTTGCCAATGGTTAAATGCTATGCCAACTGTTTTAGCCTTGTCTTCATAGTAATAAGTGTCAAATGCTAATATCAATTTTTAAAGTATTTTTTGGTAAAAATAGAAAATTTAATCGCAAGGGCGATAGCCAAGAGTTAATTCATCGATGTCTTACATTAAATAATTTTTTTTAAACTTTTTAGATTAGATACTCGTATGCTTGCATCCAGAAAGTTCATTTGAAGAAGTGTTCTCTAATCGTTTATTTATCTCAATGTATTGTATATAGAGCGTTTATTTAAAACATGTATAGCTTTTTAGAAAAACATATATACTTTATTATAAAAACCTAATAAATAGTTGAGGTATATAGTAGTAATTATTAATGGAATGCTTTTATGTTACTTAGTAATTAGGTATTGTGTTAAAAATAAAATCCTCCGATTATTTACATCGAAGGATTTAAGTGATTTTATGATAGTCTGTAGAGAATTAACCTTAAAACTATTGTGCTACAAGTATAATTCAGTTAATGAATTAGGTAGATAAATGAGCAAAGTACAGAAAGAGTAAAGATTAATAATACTTTAAATGGAAGTTGGGTAAGCCTAAAAGTAGAAATCATTATATGTTCTAAACCATTAGAGGTATTGGTAATTGCTTGTATGTATTTGTTTAATACTTTAGTTTCGTTTTCTTCTTCCTTTAAAGCTTCTGATAATTTAACTTCTTCAAATTTAATTTTGTTAGATAATGCGGTTAATAGTTTATTGATAAACTTAGTTAAAACTCTGCCTATTAATGGGATTTTTTCTGAAATAATACGAGAAATAAGTGGAATGGTTAGTAAATGGATAATCCCCTTAAATACTAAAAGTAATAGGTCTTTTTGGTTATCTTCATTCATTTTTCCTTTAACAATGTTTAGGTCTTCTACTACAGATTTGGTAATGTTTAAAGAATAGTCAATGACACCCCAAATATCTTTTTTTATTTTCCAGAATAGAAATAATAAGCCAATTAAACCTCCTGTAAGTAAAAATAAAACAAGCCCAACAACAGTATAAATAACATATTCAACATGGACTAAGTTTAAAAAGGCAAAACCAGCTATAAAAGCAAGAAAGGATAATAGAATAGGTCTAATTCCCCAATTAATAACATACTTAGGAAATAGTAAAAGTTCTACAAAATTTTCAACTACTTCTTCATTCTTATATTCTGAAATATCAATACCAAGTTCGTTTTTTAGTTTAGCATCTAGTGCTTCAATATCTCGTTTGTTTTTTATTTGCATTTAATAAATGTACTATGTGTAAGTATTGTATTTTTAGGTTGCTGTAAATTAATCTCCACCACAAGAGGCGCAACTTGAACAAGAAGAGCAACTAGAGCAAGAACTACAGCTAGAATCAAACCAACTAGAATCTGAATCGCTATCCCAAGAGTCAAAGTCAAACCAACTACTGCTGTCTTCGGTTTGAGGCTCATTAATAGGAGTAGGGTCATCTTCAAAGGTATTTGTATTACTTAAATCTGTATCAGAATCGCTATTAAATACCTCGTTAGAAGCTTCTAATTCTTTAGCGTAGCCTAAATCTTCTCCAGCATCATTTTCGTAATACGCATTGTTAATGGTTATACTGTCATGATGATGCATGATGTCTGCCCAAATAAAACTATAAAATAAATAATCTTCAAAACCATAATAACCGCCATAAACACCACCACGGTTGGTATTGTATGTAATATCTTTTTTATGATTTATCTTTTGTTTAGGTAATATGTATTTGTTTTTAATATACGTCTGTATATCGTCTGTAGCTATTTGTTTTTTTAATTCAAGTTGTATTCTATTTAAAAAGAAATCAAAACTCGCTGTTTTTTTCTCTCTAAATTGATCAAAATTCGCTTGAGAGTTTACTATTTGGTTAATAGCTTCGTTAGGGTTACTTGTATTAAATTCTTTAAATAACCCGGATACTTTAATAATAATAGGATACACACCTATTTTATGATCTCTGTTAATTTCAATTTCTATCAAGTATTTAAAATCGTAATCTTCATGCTCTAAAACAAGTTTTAATTGTTTAAAGTGAATAGACATTGCTTCGTTTACCTCAATTTCATACTTGTCTAATGCTAATTTTAAATCGTTTTCTTTTCCATCTTTATCATGATAAAAATCAATATCATCATGAGAAATTTTAATAATGTTGTTTATTTTTAAACTTCTAAAAGTAGCATTTAGTTGTTGTAGTATAGCTACAGCGGTAAACGTTTCACGTTCTTCTTTATCAGAAATAACACCAAGTGTTAAATGATGGAAAAACTTTTTAAAAGCTTTGGTAGGTTTCACTTTCTTTATCTCTGTTAATTGAGATGGATCAATAGTAATAATTCCTTCTAAATACATATAGTCTTTTTTTAATTATGGCAAGCGCCGCAGTTGCTAGCTTCCCATTGGTTAGTGGCATAGGTTCCCCAAATAGCTTCTGGGGGCTGGTTGTAATGTTTTATATAATGTGTGATAGTGTTTTGATAAATAGTTGGATTTTCATTTTCACTAGGGGTATGGTGAATAAAACGTTGGTAATGTTTTAAACAAAACTCTTGATAATATCTAGTAAACAAAATGAACTCATGCCAAGCTAAGTCTACTAATAATGACGGACTCAGTTTTTCATTAGTTAGGTGGATAAGGTTTAAAAACTTTACCATTTCTAATAAAAGAGTTTCTGGTTCAATGTTATTTTTAGTACTTATTTCAGCTATTTTTTTAGTAAGTAAGGGAATGTTGGTTAAAATATCTTTTAATTGATGTTCCATAGCTAGTTTAATACCTGTTTGTTTTCTCCATTAGCAATATAAACCAATATATCATTTTCTTGAAGCGTTAAGTCGTTTTCAGGGTTTTTTATAAGCTCATCATTTCTACTCAGCGCAACTAGTGTAATTCCGTGCTTTTCTTTTAAATTAATAAAGGTATCTAAATAGTTGGTATTTACATATTGGTGTTGTGTTGTAAGCTTTGTTTCACAAATATCTAAATTACTTTTATCATTAGAAGTTGAAATTAAATCTTCAGTAAGTAAAGCTACATTGGGTTCAAAAATATAACTAGCAATAAATTTAGATACAATTTCTTTTTTAGGGATAATAAACTGAACACCTAGATAATTAAAAGAAGCCTTTAGTTCAATGTTTTCGATAGCTACAACACAGTGAATACGTTCAAATCGTTTTTTTAGACTAATGGTGTAAACCAGTGTGTCGGTATCATTTTCAAAACTAATATAAACCCTTCTGGAGTTTTTGATATTTACTTTTTCTAGGTTTTTATAATCGTTGAGGCTTGTTAAGAGTACAAAACAATTATCATCAGAATACAATTGTTTAATAGATTTAAGATCAATTTCATTATCTACTACAATAGCCAAATTTTCCTTAGCTTTAATAATTTGCTCTGCTACTTGTTTGGAGAACGTATTCCATCCAATAATTATACAATGATTGTTCATGTCTGTTCCAAAGTATCCCATTTCTCTTTTTTTTAAGTATTCTGATATTTTTAAGCTTAGTTCTGTAACAATATAACCTAGTACACCTAGGCTTCCTAGTACAAATAAAATTCCAATAAATCTACCCCAAAAAGTAACAGGGAAGAAGTCTCCGTAACCAACAGTGGTTAATGTTACTATAGAATACCAATAAGCATCCGGAAGATTATGGATATTGGTATCTGCATGATTGGACTCAATATGAAATAAACTATAGACTAATACATTATAGATAGCAATAATTATAATGAAAAATACTAGTTTTTGCTTAGTATTCATGCTTGCATCAAGTTTTTAAAAATTTGCAATTTTTCTTGATTACAGCTACTTAGTTCTATATATGTTTTCTTACTTTCTGGAAAGGTGTGGATAGCTAAATGACTTTCGCCCAATAACCAAAAACAAGTATAACCTTGTTGTTCAAAGTAATGTTCATTAAAAGCTAAAATGGTAAACTTACTTTGTTTTAAAATCTTTTCAAAAGTAGTTTTTAAAACTTCAGGATTGGTTTCTGAAATCCATTCTTGTAAATTATATATATTAGGCTGTATATGTTTGTAGGTAGTATTCATTTTTCATTTTTTAGTATAAATCCCAATTCCCTTTTAAGTAGTACTGATACAAAACTGGATTTTGAATTTTGTTAACTTCTATTTCATTCATGTCAATTTTAAAAAAATCTTTTTTACCAAAAGAGGTCACTAACAACATGGCTTCCTTACTAATCCATTTAGTACTAATATTACTAAAGTCTATATTTTGTAAACGTTGTTTTAGTTGTTCTTTTGAGATGTTTTTATTCTTAGTACCGATAATCCATCCCCATTCTCCCATAGATATTATTTGATTGTGCATTGGAACAGTAGTAAAACCAGCAGATTGCAATGTTTTATCAATACAATGAAAAGCTTTTGTGGCAAAGTAAGGGCTGCCAGATTGGGTAATAATAAGTCCGTTAGGGCGTAACTTACGTTTACAAAGTGTATAAAACTCATGTGAATACAGTCTGCCTAACTCTACACTTCTTGGGTCGGGAAGGTCAATAATAATCACATCATAAAAAGAACGATTGTCTTGTTCTAAATGGACATAAGCATCTTTATTATAAATGGTAAGTTTTTCACTATTCATAGAGCCTTCATTAATATTGATAAGTATAGGGTTATTTTTTCCTAAATCCGTCATGTTTGGATCTAAATCTACCATGTCAATCTTGTCAACAGAAGGATATTTTAGTAACTCCCTTACTGCGCACCCATCACCGCCTCCTAGAATTAATACTTTTTGTGGGTTAGGATGTACTTGCATAATAGGGTGTACCAAAGGCTCGTGATACATTTCTTCATCAATAGAACAAAACTGTAAATTACCATTTAAATACAACCAATTTTCATTTTTCCACTCTGTTAGTACTATTTTTTGGTATTTGCTTTGGGCAGAATAGACTACTTTGTCTTTGTATTTCTTTTGTTCGCCCCAAGTAATAATAGTATCCGTAAAACGCATTCCCATAGTAAGGGTAACTAAAACAGCGCCTATCATTACCAACATTGCCTTGGTTTGTGCAGGTAGCATTTTACCTTTAAAACGATAATAGACCAAACAGGCTACTAAAAAGTTAATAAAACCTAAAATAAATGGTGTATAGGTAAGTCCAAGTATAGGAAGCCCGATAAAAGCAAAAAATACACCACCTAATAAACTACCGTAATAGTCTTTTTCTAAAATAGAGGAGATGTTGGTTTTTAAATCTTCATACTCTTTATTAATTCTAACTACCAAGGGTATTTCTAGTCCTATAAGTAAACCTACTAGCATACTTAAAAAATAAATAACCACATCGTAATAAGAAGATACGGCGGCTAGGGTATATACTAAAACAGAAGAGAAAGCCACGATTAAGGATAGGGCTAGTTCTAATAGTAGAAAGTTTCTAATAAGGTTTTTGTTAAAATACTGACTAAGCCTACTGCCTAATCCCATGCAAAAAAGCATAAGAGAAACAATCATAGTCCATTGAAAAACCGAGTTTCCAATAAAGTAAGTGGCTAAGGTAGAGAGTACATATTCTGCTACAATACCAGCAAAACCCGTAGCAAATATTGCCGATTTTAATACAAATGAATTGTTTTTTATATACTCCATGTAATCAAAATAGCAGAACCAACATAGGCAAAGGCTTCTATTAATCCAGCACCAATGTTTGGTTTTTCTTGATTGATAATTTCATCTGTTAAGCTTCTACCCGGTAATAGTATTTTGTCTGTTAAAAAGCGCATAATAGGAAGTAGTATAATTCCTAAAATAGTTTGCAGGGTAACATCAATAAGCGTGGTAGTCCAATCTATAAAAGGATCTATTAAAGCATTCATAATTACAATACCAATAGCAAGTATAGCACCGCCAAAGCTTACACCAACGGCAATATTATCCTTTTCAATATGATCGTGAACATCAAAACGAATCCAAAGCGTGAATATTTTTGCTGCTATAACAAGCATTATATTTCCAATAGCCCAATAGCTAATAAAAGTAAGAATGCCTTCTTGTAAACTGGTAGCTTCGCCAATAAGTGCACCATGAAGCAATAAAGCATTGGCTATATAAATACAAGCTTCTATAACGCCAGTACCTTCATTTTGATCTTTAATAATTTCTTTTTTTATATCGAAATTAGGTAAGATTAGTTTATTACTAATAATAATGGAAACTTGTAGTAACACAACGCCTATAATTCCATATAAACCAATGTGAAATAAATCGGTATAAAAACCAGCACTTTCTCCTACAATAGCACCGCCAAGTACTATGATTAAACCAACAAAATAGCCAACATACGAAAGGATAAAAGCAAAATTGTCTTTATGAACAAGCTCATTAACGATGTTGATTTTGGGGTTTAGTAGTTTGTAAATTAGTTTGCCTACATAAAAAATAAGAAAAGCGGTAAGTACATAACCTAAGGAATGTGCAAAGCTGTTAATATCTATATATTCGGTTAGATTTTTCATCTATATTTAAGTCTTAATAGTTAGTTGTTATTTTCCAAATCCGCCACTTCTAGAACGAGAAGATGATCTGCTGTATCTTGAGCTACTTCTACTAGTTTTACTATAGCTTTTACTGGAAGTATATCCTCTTGATCTAAGGTTTGAAGCGCTTCTACTAACTTTTGAATTTACCTTACTTTTAAAAGATTGTGGCTTTTTTGCCCAAGAGGTATTGGTGTTTCGGTTAGATTTAGTTCCGTATTTACTAGTACCTCCATAATAAGATTTTTTATTACGGTAGTTTCTGTTATAATCATTCCAGTCACGTCTAGGATATCCATAGCCATAGCCGTAATAACGAGGACCAAAAAATAAATCAGAAAAGAAACGGTAACGACCATAAAATGCCCAAAAAGAACTACCGTCTGAGTGTGTTCTCCATTCACCATATCTTGGGTTTCCTACATAATTATTTACACCAGCAGGAGCAGAGTTTTTATCTAGTTTGCCATCTTTTTTACTTAAAATAGTCATTCCTAAATCGTTTTGGTATTCTTCAAAAGTGATAGGAGAAACTTCTTTCCAGTCAGTATTGACTATTTTTATTTCTGATGGTTTGTTAATAGAATCATTTAACTGCTCTTTGGTTAAGCGTGGTTTTGACTCTTCAATTAAAATTCTGTACTTATGGAAGTATTTATCAGTATCTTCCTTGTAATCCATATCTGCTAAAATGACACTGTAATTGTTTTTGTCAATGTATTTTGTGATAATATGGTCTATAGGAGATTTTACAAATTTTGGTTTTCTGCTAGTACCACATGCGTTTATTAAAAAACAAATGACTACCAGTAAACAATAGTTTAGAATGCGCATAGTTTATTCGTTGTATGAAGGTAAAATATTGCTAATTTCAAAAGGTTTGATAATGTTACCAAAAGTAACTTCAAAATCATTATCTCCCCATTGTTCTATGGTTAAACATTTTTCTTCATTATCATCTAAATAGTCAAAAGAAATAAGCTCTTCCCAATTTTCATTTTCTACATTTCTGTAATACCCAGGAGATTCTTCGTCTAAATAATAAGTAATATTTTGATGGGTAATTTGCTTAGGTGGTTTTCCATTATGCTCAATGTATTCAATAACCGTAGGATTTAACTTTCTGTATTTTAGTTCTTCTGAAAGCGTAATAATTAACTCATTATCATCTTCAATATGTAGAAACCGTATCTTTCCTTTAGATTCTATTGTGAATTCTCTTGTAAAGAAATTATTGCCCCAATCATATTCAGACATTTTTTTTACAGTCCAAGTTTCTAGGTCATAATCTAGTAAATACCCTTTTTCAAGATCGGTTACTTTAATATTTGTAGGGTCGTAGTGCTTCTCTTCTTTATTTTTATTGCTTTTAAAAAGGTCAAAAAATCCCATAGTAGTTTATTGTTAGTGTTTATTTATTAATTTTCTAGTTTTTAGTTTGGTATTTACTTTTCTAATCCTTTTTGTAAAACTGCTTTAATACCTTCTAAATTCTCCGTAAAAGCCATCATTTGACTTAATATTTGTGCCATTTCATTTTTATTACCCAAACCTTTTAGTTTGTTGTTTTTTATAAAAATCTCTTTAATGGTATTCCAACGCTCAGTTTCTTCTGTGTTTAATTGATTAATGAGTTCTTTGTACTTTAATAAATTAGCTTCAGCTGCCGAGGTTAAGGTTTGTGATTCACTTTCATAATGAGATAATAATAAACGTTGCAATTCTTCATCATTCATAATAGGAACAATTTTAGCCACCAGTTTATTCATATCACGATACGAACCTTGTAATTTAAAAGAAGGTTCTGTTCTGTAAGAATCATCCATAGCCGCAGATTGAATGTATGCTTGATTCACTTTTAAAATAGTATCTCTAACGGTAATTACCTTTTCTAAAACAGCAGTGTAGTCTTGTACTTCTTGTTTGGTATGATTTCCTTTTAAATTAACTTCTTGTGTATTGTTTTCAACTTTATCAATTAAGGCATATACGTCATCAAAGTACTTGCTACTTAATTGGTGAAGAGCAGGGTTGGAGGTAAGTGCATTTTCAATTAAACTCAATTTGAATAAATGTTCCGTATCTCCAATAATATCACCTAAATTATAAATGTCTGCTCTGTTGGCTAACATGTCTGGAATTTGGAATTTATCACCACTTTCGGTATATGGATTTCCAGCCATAATTACACAAAACTTTTTACCACGTAAATCATAAGTTTTAGGTTTACCATTATAAACCCCTTCAATTTTACGAGTTCCATCCGATAAAGAAATAAACTTTTGTAAAAACTCAGGATTACAATGTTGAATATCGTCTAGATATAACATTACATTGTCGCCCATCTCAAAAGCAAGATTTAACTTCTTCAGTTCTTCTCTTGTAGCAGAATTGTTTGCACTCATTGGATCAACGGAAGTAACTTCATGTCCAATTGCAGGACCGTTAATTTTCATAAATACCAAGCCTAATCGGTTTGATATGTATTCCATTAAGGTAGTTTTACCATATCCAGGTGGAGAAATTAATAATAACATTCCCATTCTATCGGTACGCTTATTATCACCAACCGTACCTAACTGTTTGGCAAGGTTATCTCCAATAATAGGAAAATATACCTGATCTATTAATTTATTTCTAACAAAAGAAGATAAGACTCTAGGTTTAAATTCTTCAAGCTTTAAGTTTTCTTTTAATTCTTCGGTTATATCGTGTTTTGCTTCTCTGTAGGTGTTAAAATTACTAACTTCAGTAATAGAGAAATGATTAAGAGTTTCAATAAATTCATGGTAATTGAATTCTAACTTACCATCTGTTATTGAAGTATGATTCCCTTTTAAATCTTTGATAGTTGTTGTTGGATGCACACTTACTGTAGAAGAAATAGAAAGATCTTCAAATAAAAGTGAGCAAACAACCTCATGTATATATTGTTGTAACGTAGGTTGTTTTTCTAAAATAAAAGAAGTAACCCATTGGGTAGCCAATTGAATCTTGTCTGTATATTTTTCAAGCTTTTGAATGCCGGATTTAAACTTATGTAAAGCGTTTTGTTTATCTAAGGTCTTAACAAAATGTTCTTTAATAGAAACTGCATCGGTACTCACCTGAAAAGTATCATTAAGTTGTAATTCATTAAATAAATAGGTAGCTATTAATGTTGTTTTTTCCTCAGAAAAAAGTTGTGACTCTTTAGCAAATGCAGTCAAAGCATCTTTTAAATCTGTAATAATAAAATCATAAGCAGTACTATTAGGAAAAACACGTAGTACTTCTCCAGAGGCTTTAATAGTTTCGTTATAGTTTTTCTGTATTTCTTCAGTTAAAGAGTACCAAAAATACTGAGCATATGCTCTGTTATTTGGTTTAAAAGTAAGTAAGCCTAACTCATGATGTTTGTGAGTTAATACATGTAAAATTTTAGCAGCATCAACATCGTGTACACCTTTTACATACCCTTCAGCATATAAATTACTACTTTCTTTTTGTATTAAACTCAGTAACTCTTTTTCAGAAAGATTGATTAATTGCTCTTCAGGAAATTTTTTAAATAATTTATAAGCCAAGTAAGAAGAACGATACACAACGTTATTTTCTGAAACTAATTCTTGATTCCAATACTTTTTAGAATTAAGTAAAGTATCGTTTTTAATTTCTTCGTAAAAGTCAGTACCAGTTAAATGGTAAAAAAGCTGCTCGTTTTTATATACAATCGTTAAGTCTAAAACCTGTTTATTAACTCCAAACTTATGCTTGCCTAATTTTATAACACTATCACCATCTTCATACAGTTCTTGTTTATCTTTTAATTTTCGTAAAGCATCTTCTTTAGCAACTTTTAATTGGGTTTCAATGGCTTCTGCTTTTCCAATATCGTCAAGCTCTTTTAATTGATTAATAATGTCTCTTACTTTATTAATCATTAAGTCGGCAGCAAAATATCCATTAATATCTTCAACGGTTGTAAACGATAACGCTTTTTTGTTAACACCTTTTATAATACGTTCAGAGGCTGTTTGTAAAGCAGTGGTTCTTTTATTTCGTTGCTCAATTAAGCTGTTTTTTCTTCCGTCAAAAGCATTGTGAATTTCTTCACGTTTTTCTATTATTTGGGTAATAAATTCTTCAAAATCGGCAAACTTACCTTCTAACTCTTCTAATTGAATAGAGGTTTTAGTTAGGAATTCGTCACACTTTTCAGGTGTGTTTGCCATGTCTATATAGTTAATAATGCTTTGATCTATTAACTTTAGTTGGGCTATAAAGTCGGCTTTTGCTTCTTTACTCCCTAAGCTTTTTATAGTGTTTTTGATTCCCGATTTTAACTGATTTAAACTAGCGAAAATCAAAGAAATATTATCTATTATTTTGGTTGATTGTGAAGTGTCTTCAATTTCTAAATTAGAAACAATATCAATTAACATTTCTAAATCACCAGTAATTTGATTGACTTCTTTTTCTAAAGCCTTTGCATCAATTACTTTTTTTATCGAATTTAAAGCTTCTTGTTTCTCTTCAACACGAATATGGTATGGGGTTAATGCTTTATCATCTAATAAAAACTGAACGCATCGTTTAGAAATAAGTGTATTTTGTTCAGCTACTTGCTCTTCTAAGCTTTGTAAATGTTGGGTGTTTATATAACGAATGTCATGCAAACTAATCACTTCGCCTCGCAAAGAACGTAGTTGACTTAATAATTGTACAAAATCATCTATCGATTTAAATGAAGTACTTTTTATTTTACTAAATAATTCATCAGATTTGATGTTGATGGTATTTGTTTCCTTCTCAGCTTGCTTTTTCAGTTGAACTACTTTCTCAAATTCATCAATAGCGGCATTAGCGGCATTGTTAATTTCAGAAATAGGAATATTAAGTTCATGTGTTTCTTTTTCAGGAAGCCAATAATAAGTATCATTAATATCTTTAGATATCTTAGCAATATCGTTATATAAACCTGTGTAATTATCTTCTTTATTAAGTAATACAATAAGTTCATGACATTCCGCCATAGCACGAACAATGTCTTTGTTTCCTATTTTATATAATAAGGTATCTTGATGTTGTGAAGGCATTAAATCACCTTTTAAATAAGGAGTTTGCCAAATTTGAACTACATGGTGTTTGGTCTGTTCATTTTCTGTACGGAAATAACAAAGTTCTCCATTTTCTAATACGGTAAAACCATTACAAATAATAGGCGTTTTTACTTCTTGTTCTATAATGTTGTAGGACATTAAAATGTATAGTCCACGGATAGTTGCGTAGAAAACGTATAAAAAATCTTCACCATTAGGAGAAATTATTTTTTCTTGAAACTTAACTTCTTTAGCATCATTTTCAAATAATTTATATTCTCCAGTTTGTAGGTAATAACCATTAGGGAAAATAATACCTTGATCATCTGGTAATTGAACAGCTGTATCTTTTATACTGTCAATTTTTTGTACTTCTTGAAGTTTGTGGTTGTAAACAAAATAACGAGGAGTTTCTTGAAAAGGTTTTACTTCCAGTGTAATTAAGTTTCCTAAATCACCAAAACGAAACTGTCCATCATCTAAAGTTTGATCAACATGTTCTACAGGTTCTGATAAAATACCTCTACCATCATCAGTATTGTCTTCAATTTTAATAGTTAAATCACCACCAATGGTTTCAACAAAAATCTTGTCTAAGATTGAAATATGAGAATGCGTTCCATAACGGTGCATATCACGCGTTACCTCTTGCCATTTAAACTCATGTTGAGTAGGGAACTTATATTCATGCTCACTTCTATTATCAATATATTGAAGTGTATTTTCATTGATTAACCATTTAAAAGCTTTAATGTCGTTTTTATTTTCACTTAATTGGAAAATCATATATAAATAATTCCCAATAATAGCGAACTTAGAAAAAATAGTGTTTCTGTAGTATTTATAAAGATTGGTAAAGTCATCCAAGAAAATAGCATCATTAAGCAAGCCTAAGGATTGAACTTGAAAATGACCTTCTTTGAATTCATAAATACTAAATACATCTGACAGCTTAATGTCGGTTCTAAGCCCAAAGTGTACGTTGTATCCAAAAATTGAAGTATTACCTAAAGAAACAATATCTCTAGCAATACAATTGTTTTCGGTATTAATTCTATCATTAGCAATTAATTTGGTTTCTATGGTACCAAAAACGTGTTTTCTTGCGTCATTTAACTCATGCAATCGTTCTTGTAGATTTTGCTTTTGTTTTTGCAATCTACCTTGAATAATTTCATAAGTACCACCGTCTAATTGTTGAGATGTATGTTGGTTTTCCATATATATTTTTTAGCATCAAGATTTTTAGAAAAAGAAACAAGACTTTTTTAAGAAAGTAACATGTTTTATCAATTGTATTGAAAAAACAAAGAGTCTAGTTTCTGGAAATCTAGACTCTTGTGTCTAAGTTTTATGATAACTTTTTGTCAGATAACCCTAAACCTTTAGCTAGGTTAAAAAGATTACTGAATAAGTTTTCATCATCTGTATTAGTAGCTTTTCCTTTTAAGTCCATTAAAAGATTAGCAACGGTTAAGTTTTTGATGTCTTCAGTAGAGATTCCGTACTTAGTAGCAAAACCTTTTACTTTATCAAGTAAATTCCCTTTTACATCATCGCTTCCTAAAATAGCATCTTTTACATCTTGAATATTGTCACTATGTTGAACTAATCTGTCAAATCCTTTCGCTTTAGTAATTTGTCCAATAATCTGATCAAAGAACATGGTTTCACCACCTACAATATCAATGTTAGCCGCTTTTAAAGCATCACCAATAACCTGCGCTTGTGCATCTGCAATGTCTTTTTGAACGTTGATGTGTGCTAAATCTACTTTTAATTCTTTCTCTAAACGTAACTTGAATTCTTCGTGCTCTTTACCAACACCGTCAAGTTTCTTCATAGCTTCAGCTTTTTCTTCAATACCAGCAGCTTCTGCTAATGCAATCTCTTTATCACCTGTTGCTTTAGCTAAGGCTTTTTCTTTAATAACTTCTGCTTCAGCAATACCTTCTTCTTTTAAAGCTTGTGCTTTAGCTAAAGTTCCAGCAGCTTCCGCTTTTGCTTTTTTCTCTATAATAGTAGCTTCTACCAATCCTTGGCGTTCATGTGCATCAGCTTTAGCGTGCATTACTTGTGCTTCAGACATCCCAATAGTAGCTTCTTCTTTAGCTTGTGCTTCTGCTAATGTTTTTCTAGCTTCAGCTTCTTTTTCACTAGCTTCTTTTTGAGCTTGTGCCTCAATATTAATTTCTTCTGCTTTTTGTTTTGCGGCTTCTTTTTGAGCTTCAGCTTCTTTAATAGTTTTAATTAAAGCTTCTTCTGCATTTGCTTCTGCAATGGTAATTTTAACTTGTTTTTCACGATCCGCAGTTTTAAAAGCTTCAATATCTTTCATGTTTTCTTGCTCTTCAACTACGCCTTTTTCTAGCATAACACGATCACGAATTACATCTTGAATGTTTTTCTTTTCAACTTCTACTACTTTTTCCTTTTCTATTTGTGCCAATGTAACAATACGTTCTCTTTCAGTAGCTTCTAGCATTCTGTCTTTTTCAACACGTTCAGCCTCTACAGCTTCTGTACGAATTTTGTTTTTCTCAGCAACAATAACTTGACGTTGTTTGTTTTCTTCCGCAACTTGTACTTTTTCTTCCGTAGCAATTCTAGCACTTTCAGATTTTAATCGCTCTTCTTCAGCAACTTTTAATGTTTCCGCTTCTTCACGTGCTTTAATGTTGGCTATTTCACGTTTTTGCTGTTCTTCTTTTTCAGCTAATTGTTTGTCTAATTCTAAAATAGCTTCACGAGCTTCTACATCTTGCTTACGGATAACTTTTTCCTCATCACGCTTTATTAAGTTAGCCTTGATATTTTGAGCAGCAGTTAGCTCAGTAATTTTCTTAATACCTTCTGAATCTAAAATATTATCAGCTTTTAAATAAGAAACTGGTGTTTGTTCTAAGTAGTCAATAGCACAGTCATCTAGTACATATCCGTTAAGATCAACAAGAATAATATCTTTTATTTCATCACGGAACTTTCTTCTTGCTTCATATAATTCTGTGAAATTAAATTTTTTTCCAACAGTTTTTAAAGCTTCAGAAAATTTAGCTTCAAATAAATCTTTTAAAGTGTCAATGTGAGAAGCTCTTTCACAGCCAATAGTTTCAGCTACTTTTTTAATGTCTTTAACATCTTCATTTATACGAATAAAAAAAGCTACTTTAATATCAGCTCTAAGATTATCTTTACAAACTAGTCCATCAGATCCCAGTCGTTCAATTTCAATTTTTTTAACAGAAATATCCATTGTTTCAACGCGATGGAAAACAGGAACAACGTAAAGGCCTTTGTCAGTAGCAATTTTTGCTCCCTTAAAACCAGTACGAACTAGAGCTTTTCCTTGAGGTACTTTTTTGTAAAACATTGCAACAAGTGCAAAATAAAGAATGATAAGGAAAAGGATTAAACCTAAGCCGATTCCTGCAATTTGAAATATTAAATCCATAGTAATTATATAATTAATTTTTAGTTGATATATTTTTGAACTAAGTAGAAAGTTTTGTCGCTACTTTCTTTAATGACTAGTATTGTTTCTTGATAATTTATGGTTTCACCATTTAGAGATTTTATATTAATAGTAAGATGCTTATTTTGAGCTATAACTTCCGCTGTTCCCATTTTGTTCTTTGATATATTCGATAAAGAAACACCTGTTCGTCCTACTAAGTCTATTGGACGGTCTCCATCTTGATTAAAGTTCTTAAAAAAACTTTTAAAAGGAGATGTAAAAATCTTAGTTATAAATAATGAAGGCAAAATACCTGCAAGCATTAATACAAAACCAAAACTGTTTTCATAGCTATGAGTTAAAGTTGTACTAATAGTGGTACAAATCCACCAAATGAATATCCAAGAGGTAAACGTAAACATGAAAGGTAGCCCAACAAAGTTGAAGTATATCAATATTATTTGCCACCATTTTAAAGGTTTTCTTCTTTTACCTACTACATCTTCTTTATTTACTTCGGTATTTGCTACATCATGGAAATCAATATTTCCTCCTTCAATTCCAGTGTCAACATCTATATCAGCATCTATGTCTACATCTACATCAATATCCACATCAACATCTAAGTCAAAATCGATACCTGAAAACATAGTGATTAACCAATAGATAATTAATATAATTACTAAAATAGTAAGTGTAATGTTAACACTAGAAAATAATATGTCAGTTAGTGAATTCAATTATAGTTAAGTTTTTATCCGTTTAATCCTAATTGGTCTTTAAGTTTTGCTAAATCATCTTCAGCATTACTTTCTTTAGCGTCAATAGCTTTGTCTAATTCATCGTCTATACTTTTAGATTCGTTAGCAATATCACCATAAGCCTCCGCTAAAGCTTCTTCTTGTTGCACTTTTTCTTTCATTCTTTCTAACATAGAAACTGTACTAGAGTTATCTATTTCAGCCATCTGCTTATTTAAGTTTTTAGTAGCGTTACTTACTTTAACTCTAGCTTTTAAAGTTCTTAGCTCATTTTCCCACTTACTAATGTTCGATTTAATTTCCGAAACATTTTTCTCTAGTTGAGCTACAGATTTGTTAAACTTATCAGCTTCTTCCGTAGCTCTAGCAATGTGCTTAGTAGACTCTTCTTTTTTAATCAAAGCCTGCTTCGCTAATCGGTCTGCTTCAGAAGTATCTAAGTCTCCATTTTGCGCTTTTTTCAAAATAAGCATGGCTTTATTTTGGTAATCTTCTGCTTTAGAAGTGTATTCTTCTTTTTCATTATTAGCTCTAATAGCCATTGCTTTTACTTGTGCTAAAGCTTCTAAACTTTTATCTAAGTCTTGTTTTAAGTCTCTAATCCCTTGTTCTGTCATTTTAATGGGATCTTCCATTTTGTCTATAGCAGAATTAGCTTCCGCTTTACCTATTTTAAATAATCGTCTAAAAATGTTCATGATAATTTTTTTAATATTTTGAATATGTAATAATTTGCTCTGAATATTCACTTAATAGTAAACTAAGCGAATTTAAACTGCCTTCTAGCTCATTTAGGTCTAGATTTTCTAATTGTAAAGTATCCCTAAAGATTACTCTTTCGCCACTATCATCTAAAACAAAAGCACCGTGAATAATGTCTCTATTCTTTTTAAGAAGACTTTTGTAAATCTCCTCATTAGGTTGGTTTACTTTAAAAATAAATTGTTCAATAATTACTATAGGGTAGGCCACTCCTATAATTAAGTTTTTAATACCAAAACTTTCTTTTTCAATAACAAAAATTCCGTCTGCTTCGTTTTCTTTTAAGATGTTGAAATTAAGTTCTTGTAAAAAGTTTCTAGTTTTTGAAAAATGATTGGTCATTAGCAATTGTGTTAGTTATTTATAATAGTTTTTTATAGCTGTGCAATATTACAAAAAAGTTCTGATAATCATACTTGTAATGTAAAGAGTTGTTAGTATCATATTGTTTTTTTAAGGTTAAAATTTTCTGTTTTCTTGAGAATTATCTAAAATAATTAGCAAAACTCAAATCTATTAGCTAATATTGTTGGCGTAAAGATACGCGAATTTTTAATATTTGCAAATAAAATTAGCATAAAATGTCTTTTTTTGGAAAAAATATAAAAAAAATTAGAGGAGTAAAAGGGTTAAGTCAACAAGCATTTGCTGAGGTTTTTGACTTAAAACGTGCAACTTTAGGGGCTTATGAAGAAGGTAGGAGTGAACCTAAAATAGATACAATTATTAAAATTGCTAATTATTTTAGCATTCCTATAGACGAGTTGCTAACTTCTGAACTTACAGTTAACAAATTGTTACAATTTAAAGACGATTTAACCTTAAATGCGGAAAAAGTAGAAAAAGAACTGTTAGCAAGTATTCCTTTAATAACGGACAAAAATGTCAATGAATATATTAGCTACTTTAATAAAGAGAATTTTATTAAAGATATGCCTAGTGTGCAGTTGCCTTTAAATACTGATAAAAATTTTAGAGGGTATACGGTAACGAATTTAGAAATGACAAATCATGATAAAGGTTTGTATCCTAAAGATATTGTAATAGGAGAGCAGGTGCCTTTAGAAATAATCCCTAAATTAAATAATGGAGACTTGGCATTGGTGTTAGTGGAAGATCAGCTTATTTTAAGAAGATTGTATGTAACTAAAAAAGATATTGTATTACGGGCAGATCATAAAAATATTGAAGATAAATGTTATAAGCTATCTGATGTAAAAGAACTATGGAGAATTCGTTATGTATTTTTTAAACGTTTACCTGAATTTGGGGATCCAATAGAAGAAAAGTTATTGTTGTTAGAGAGAGAATTTGCAAAGTTAAAAGGTAAAATGTAGGAACTTTTGTAAATTAGCAACCCTAAATATTAGATACATGAATATACCTCAAACCAGTTTTCCACGAGTTGTTATTGTGGGTGGAGGTTTTGCAGGATTAGCAGTTGCCAGAGGATTAGAAAATCAAGAACTTCAAGTTGTTTTAATAGATAAACATAATTATCATACGTTTCAGCCGCTTTTGTATCAGGTTGCCACGGGAGGTTTGGAACCTGATAGTATTGCTTTTCCATTAAGAAAACGATTTAATGATATTGAAAACTTTTATTTTCGTTTAGCTGAAGTACATGCTGTTAATACTGAAAAGAATGAGATAGAAACTTCAATTGGTTGTTTAGATTATGATACATTAATAATTGCAACGGGTTCAACAACTAATTTTTTTGGAAATACTAATATAGAAAAATATGCTATGGAGATGAAGTCTGTACCACAGGCTTTAAATATCCGTAGTTTGGTACTGGAAAATTTTGAAGAAGCTTTGTTAGAAACAAACCTAGAAAAACGTTTGGCTTTAATGAACTTTGTAATTGTTGGTGGAGGTCCTACAGGAGTAGAGTTAGCTGGAGCTTTGGCAGAAATGAAAAAAGGTATTTTGCCTAAAGATTACCCTGATTTAGATATTCGCCAAATGAAAATAAACCTAATACAAAGCTCAGGAAATATTTTAAAAGGGATGAGTGATGGGGCTTCTAAAAAGGCTGAAGATTTTCTTGTAAAACTAGGTGTAGATGTATGGAAAAATTTACGAGTTTTAGATTATGATGGAGAAACAGTTACTACTAATGGAGAAGATCATTTTAAAGCGCAAACGGTAATTTGGGCTGCAGGTGTAAAAGGAGATACAATAAATGGGTTAACAACTGAATGTGTTGTAGAACGAGCTAATAGAATTAAGGTAGATAGATATAGTAAGGTTTTAGGGTATGAAAATGTATATGCAGTAGGAGATGTAGCTTGTATGAAAACAGAAACTTATGAGTATGGGCATCCTATGATGGCACAACCAGCTATTCAACAAGGAAAATTATTAGCAAAAAATATTTTGGCAGTATACAAAGGAAAACAGCAGGTTTCTTTTGAGTATAATAACAAAGGTTCTATGGCAACCATTGGTCGTAATAAGGCAGTGGTAGATTTACCAAAGTGGAAGTTTCAAGGAGTCTTTGCGTGGTTTGTATGGATGTTTGTGCATCTATTCTCATTAATAGGTTTTAGAAATAAAGTTATTGTTTTTATGAATTGGGTGTATAACTATATTCGTTTTGATAGAGAAACACGTTTAATTATAAGACCTTATAAGAATAAAAATAAGTATTCATTTAAAGAAGAGCATGTCTAAAACAAGTGCTAATATTAAGTGCAAAGATTGTGGGGTATTTACCGAAAATGCAGATTACTGTAAAAATTGTGGTGCATTAATATCATATAAAAAACAACAAGAACTACGTGAAGAGGCTTTTAAGCAAGCACAGATTGAAGAGGTGAAAAGAGAGCTTGAAAATCCAAACTTATCAAAACATTTAATGAATCACTCGTTTTTACCCTATAAGATTTTAGGATGGATATTGCATTCTGTTTTTTTAATAATTAGCGCTATTGGAGCTTTTTTGGCTTGGTTTATAGCTATGGTAGCAGCTGGGTAATGAATAAGCTACTGAATTATTACTTTTATATTTCATGTAGTACAGGGTTACTTGTTTACTTAATGTCAAAAACTACCATTTATATGCCTAAAATTGTTCGTTTTTATGTGAATGATTTTTTGATAATTCCTATTGTTTTAACTATTTGCTTATTTGTTATAAGAGGTATAAAAGGAGAAAAGACTTATAAAATACCGATTGCTTTTATCTTATATGTATGTATAATGTATTCCATATTTTTTGAGTATTATCTACCTACCTTTCACTCAAGGTACACAAGGGATTATGTTGATGTAACTTTATACTTCATAGGTGGAGTAGTATTTTACTTACTTCAAAAATATTCTGTAAAAAAGACTAAAACTAGCACATGAAAATATCTAACGACATTATAGGAAGAATAAACAAAGCCTTGTTATTTATTGATGAAAATTTGCAGACTAAGTTATTGTTAGATAATGTTGCTAAAGAAGCCTGTTATTCGCCCTATCATTTTCATCGATTATTTACAGCAGTTGTTGGTGAAACATTTACTAACTATATTCAAAGAAAAAGAATAGAAAGAGCTGCCATTTTTTTGCTTAAAAATAAGCCAGTAACTATTTCTGAAATAGCGGAAGTAGTAGGTTTTACAAATGTATCTTCTTTTTCAAGAAGTTTTAAAAAGTATTATGGTGTAAGTCCAAAAGAATTAAAAGAAAGCACGGAAGATAAATTTAGCAAGATTTGTATAACTGAAAGCAAGAAGGGACAAATTACAATAACATTGGAGAAATACATTAGCAACATAGATAATCATTTAAACTTTATAACTATGAATGCAAGTGTGAAGATAGAAACCATAAATGCAATAGAAGTAGCTTATATAAGTCATATTGGGAATCCAGAAAAACTGGGAGATACTTTTGATAAGTTAATTAAATGGGCATATCCAAAAGGTTTAATGACAGATACTACCAAAATGGCTACAATTTATCATGATAGCCCCAAAATAACCACCTTAGATAAAATGAGAATGAGCGCTTGTATAGTGTTAGAGAAAGCATTGAAAACTGATGGAGAAGTTGGTTTACGTACTATTCCTGCAGTTAAATATGCAATTGCTAGTTATGAAATAACCATAGATAAGTTTGAGAAAGCTTGGGAAGCTGTATTTGTTTGGCTATCGCAAAAAGGGTTTAAGGTAAGAGTAGCGGAACCTTTTGAAATTTACCATAATGATTTCAATATGCATCCAGAGAAAAAATGCATTGTAGATTTCTATGTTCCAGTAGAGAATAGTTAAAAACCTTATTTAAAAAGGAGGTAAATCTTTGTAAATAAGGGTGATATTTAGTTTTTTGTTTTTTGATTAGATAGTAAGTTTGATACGTTGAATAATAGAAGTATCTATTTTCAAAAATTAAAAACGAATCAAACTAATAAATATATCATGGGGGAAACAAGAGAATCATATATACTTTTAAAAAATGATGGAAAAAAAGTCTGGGTAGATTGTAGGTTAATAGGTGTAAGAGAAGAAGACAGAAACGTTGTTAAAAAGGAATTTATACGCCGTGAAGCCCAAGATAATCAAGGGCAAGAAAGGTTTAAGTGTCAAAAATATAAGCTAAAGCAACGGCAGAAAAGAAATTGCAAGCGGTTTGAATGTACTTCGTATCAAGCTCTTAAAAAAACATCTGTTTGGTATTATATAGGAGCTGTAGTAGCAGCGGCTGGATTTATTGTTTTTACAGGAGGAGCAGGAGCTTTTGCCTTAGGTTCATTAGGAATGACGGGAAAAACAATAGCAGCTTTGTTAACTGTTGGAGGAGGTATGATGTCGGCAGGAAGCGTAATAATTGGAGTACTAAAAGTAGATGGAGATTCTCATGATGATTATGAAAGAGGAGATTATATTTCTGGACCTACAGGTAAAGATCAGTGTGATGAATGGTATCAAGACGGTAAAGACTACGAAGAAAAAGTAGGTGAACCATATGATTGTTAGAGATGAAAGTATTAAATACTAAAAACCTAAAAGAGAACAGATGAAAAATAGATATTATGATGAAATAGAGATTTCAGAATTTGGAAATACATATAAGGTAAGCTATTCTCAAAAAAGAAATCCATTATTAAAGGTATGGGACATTGTATACGTAGTACTAAGTTTGTATGCGTATGTATTTGCTTTTTTAGTAGAATATCCATTAAGTAGCATTGCTTTTATATACTTTTTTACTGGTATTTGGTTATTATTTAGAGGGTATTTTAAAAACCTTTGGTTACCAGCTAAAGAAGTTGGAAGGGAAGAGTTGTTTTTTAATGATGTAGAGTATTAATCATTATACGGGCTATTTATTAAGGGATATTTTTTGTAACTGTTATGCTTGTGTTTTGTAAAGTGTTTGTTTTGAGTATAATAAATTGATGAGTTACTTTTTTGTTTATTGTAAAATGCTTAAATTTAAAGGTTTACAATTATAGTGAGAAAAACTGTAGTTGTGATAGTTGAAAAAAACTACCGAAACATTTTAATTTAGATTGTGGAAAACTAAAAATTAGAATCATGTTTCGATAGCATTATATTAAGGGGAAAGATATTCTATTCTAAGGGGAAATAATATCTTATAAACTTTATACAAACATATGGTAAGAGGTTTGTTTAAAAAAGTTAAGTAGTGTTTTTGAGGTAATTTTTAATAGGGGTTTTAAGGTGAAAAAACTACTACAAAAGTACTACAAGCTATATATTGCTTCAACATCTAATAAAATGATTTCATGAGAACTATATTATCTATAGTTGGTTACTGTATTCTAATGTAATAATATGTTTTCGGTTGTAAACTCTAGAGTTTCTGTGTATTCAATGCAGTGGCTTCAACAAATACAAGGGGGCATTAATCAGTTTATATTAAGTAATATGTTAGGTTTAGTTTATGGTTATTTAATACTACTTCTAAATAATTTTCCTGTTCAGGAAACAAAAGTCATAATAAATGAGGCTACTATTAAGAAAGTTATTGTTAAAGAGTTTTACGGTTTTAGAGAAACAGAAAATACTTCTTCATTTACACCGATTTTTAAATTTTTAAGAACTAATAATGAGGTAAAGATAGAGGATACTATAAGGAGTAAGCTATTGTACTTAAGAGGCGTAAATAGTTATATTTCTTTAAATAAATTAGAGGAAGCTGAACAGTATTACCAACAATCTTTTTTATTAGCAGAAAAAAGCAACGATTATTATTTGAAAGGGATAATTAATCTAGATAGAGGAGTGATACTCTATAGGTATAAAAATGCATTACTAAAAGGAGAGAAGTCAATAAATAAAGCTATAAAAGATTTAAAAAAAATTAAAAACATACCAAAGTTGGTAGAAGCTTATTATCATTTAACCATTATATCAAGTCATAAAAAAGATTGGAAACAAACTATTCAGTATGCGAAAGAGTGTATCAATATTGTAAATGATGAGAAACTAATTTTATATTACAATAGGCTCTACTATTATATTGCAAAAGGTAATATTGGATTGGGAAATTATGAAGAAGCCTTGAAAAACTTAAAAACGTTAGATTATTATATAATAAAAAGTAAAGGCAATAATAATAATGTTAGAACAATTGGGCTAGCAAATGAAGCCTATGCTGTAATTTATGAAGCTAAAGAAGAATATAAATTAGCTATTGAAAAATACAAAGAATTAAACCAAAACTTAAGAGATTTAAATAAGCAAAATAGAAAAGAAATTAAGGGAGCTTATGATAGAACATTAAATCTGGAAAGTCAATTACAATCAGAGAAAGATTTTATAATAACGAAACAAAGAAAAACGTTAGGCTTAAGTTTTTTAGTACTACTATTATTGTCATTACTAATAATTGGGTTGATTTATTTCCTAAAAAGAGATAAAAAGAAGAGTAAAGAAATAAAAAAACTGAACAAATCGTTAAAAAAATATATTTCCAATTTAAAAGAAAAGAATGAAGAAGTATTAGCAAGTAAAAAAGAAGTAGAAAGCTTATTGAATTTAAATGAAAGAGCATTGTTTTCAAGTGTATTAAAAGTATCTACTTATTCAGACACAATTCGAAAAATTAATGATGAGTTAGAAAAACATATTGATACTAACCCTAATTCAGTAAGCTACTTAATAACTTTAAATAAAAAATTACGTACACTCATTACTAAAGATGAAATTTGGGAAGATTTTAAAATACAGTTTGAAAAAATTAGACCCGATTTTTTTAATAAATTAAAAGAAATAGCGCCAGATTTGTCTGTAAATGATTTAAAGCATTGTACCTATATAGTTTCTAATTTAAAAAGTAAAGAAGTAGCTAAATTGATTAACATTTCACCAAGAAGTGTAGAAACAGTTAGGTATAGAATTAAAAAGAAAATGGGATTAAATAGAGAAGATAACTTGCATGAATACTTAATTAATATTCAAAAAAATAAAAATACTGGTAAATCATAAATGGTATATATAATTTACCAGTTGTGTTTATTAACAACAGCCTGAGTTAGGTGTGCAAGCGTTGGATTGATTTTGTATATCTGATAATTTAACACGAGGTTTCTGTTTTGGAGATACTCCACAAGCATCTTCAGCTAAACAAGCAGTAGCCTTGTTAACTAATAAAAAATTGGTGCCATTAAAATCTAAAGAATACTTTCCAATAGTGTCACCTTGGTATTCTACTTCTATTTCTAAATCCTCTAAACCAAGTGTTTTTTCTGAAAGCTCTATAATATGAGTCAGTTTTTCAGGATGTAAACGATGGTTATAATCGTTAGCATTCCATAGTTGAAAATTAATAACTTCTTCTTTTCTAACTGTGCCTCCACAATCAATAAAATGTTTACTAACCTTTCCTACTTCTGTAACATGAAAGTGGGCAGGTACTAAGGCTCCATTAGGGAGTTCAAAAGCTATAGTTTCTAAATTTTGTAAGTGTTTTTTTATTTCTGAAAGTCTCATAGGTTATGTAATTGCGTTTAATATATAATATAATTCAGTAGCAATTTGAATACTACGTTCTAAATATTTCTCAGCTTCTAGTTCAGTATTATCAAAAGCTTTAGGATCTTCATAAGTTATTGGAATCCTTTTTTCAGCACCAGCAACAAAAGGACATCCATCATCAGCCTGAGAACATGTCATAATAGCAATGAAATTAGAGGAAGGATTAAAATCGTGAAAATATTCTTTAGAAAAACCAATAATATGTATGCTATTCTCTGCATATTTTATGGCATATACAGGATTACTATTTTCGCTTAATGTATGAATAGAAAACCCCTGTTTAGTTAATGTTTTTATTACCTGTGGAGCAACAGCAGTTGCTTCAGTGCCTCCAGAATAACAAGAAATGGTAGAAACCTTAAAATAAGAAGCTAAGGTTTGCATCCAAATTTGAGATAAATGACTCCTTCTAGAGTTATGAGTACAAATGAAATTGAATTGAATAGGCTGGTTGTCTTTTAGTTTAATTTGTAAAGTATTAATTAAAGGACTAAGCACTAGCTTTCTTTCTTCTGATATAGAAGAAGTGTCTAAATTTTTAATGGTTTGTAATAAAGTTGTATTCATTTTATTATTGCAATATTACGATTAATGATGCTATATTTTTTTTAACAACAAGTATTATCTGTTGATTTTTGGCTAAAAAAAGCTAATAAAGTATTTTGAATCATTTGCCAGTTATTTTCATCAATACAATAACAAACGCTAGTTCCTTCAATATTACCTTTAATAATGCCAACATTTTTAAGTTCTTTTAAATGTTGTGAAATAGTAGGTTGCGCTAAACCAATAACACTTACTAGATCGCCACAAATGCAAGACTCAATTTTAAGTAGGTGCTGAAGAATAGCAATACGTGCAGGATGGCCTAGTACTTTAGCTATTTTAGCAATCTCATTTTGTTCTTTAGTAAATATTTCCGATTTAGTTACTCCCATTATTAGACTATAGCATTGTAATTAAATTATTATATTGCAATATTACGATTAATAATTGTTTTCTACAATATTTTTATCAGAAACTAAGAGTCATTTTTTAGAAGTTAAAGAAGTCAAGTAGTTAAAAGTAGTTAAGTATTTACTAGTTCAGAGTTCAGATTTCTTCAAACTGAAACCTTCAACCTTTTATTCAATAAGCTGAACTAACAACTAAATATTAAAAAATGAATAATTAAAAAACATTAATCTGATAATATTTTTGAACATTAAGCCAAGAGCCAAGAGCCAAGAGCCAAGAGCCAAGAGCCAAGAGCCAAGAGCCAAGAGCTATTCCTTGGCAATATCTTTAAACTCTTGATATAGTTTTTCTTTCTTATCAATAGGTGTGTGGAGTAGAGCAGATTTAGAAACTAAAAACAACTTCCTTTTTAACTGAGCGATAGTATCTTTTCGGTACTGAGTAATTAAGTATACCGCAAGAGTAACTATAAAAGCAGACGCAAAAGTCATAAAATAATAAGTGATTTTACTAACATCTTGAAACTGCTGAAAAATCCAATAGAAATAGAAAAAACAAACAGAAATAATAAAACTGTGTACTATTTTGGCTCCTGTGTTTTTGGGTTCATTTCTAAATGAAGTGTATAAATTATATAAGGTATAAACAAAAATACAGAGCATCAAACCGAATCTTTCTAAAAATAAATTCAAGGAACTAAAGCCAAATACAGTTTCTTCTTTTTTAGCTTTCTTAAAATTATTTAAAGCAATACGTGTTTTAGTTTTTTCTAGAATATAGTTTTTATAAGCTAATGTCCCTTTCGATAGTTTTTTAATTTTATTGAGAGCTATAGTTCTTTTGCTTCTAGCTATTTCGTATTGTTCTAAAGTTTTTAAATAATCATTACTAAAGTTGGGAATAAATTTATGTACGTAAAAAAGAATAGCACAGATTATAGTTACTGAATAGGTCAAGATGTTTTTATTCTTCATTATCATCTGGGTCGTGTCCTCCACTATTTGTGGGGTGTGTACTGTTTGATTTATCAATGGCTTGTGTTTCTGGTCTTTCATTTTCTGGTGGTGTTTCTATAGCATCAGTACAAGCGGTAAAAATTAAAGTAAACACAAGTATGGTTAGTATGTTTTTCATCATTAAAGGTTTAAAATTCACCTTTAAAGATACAAACTGTGTGTTTTATGTACGGATGTTTATAAGGATTAAAAATTATAATTATTAAGCTTCTTTATTTTTTACTATTTAAAAATAATTTAACCAAACCTATATTACTTTTAACATCCAGTTTTTCACGCATACGCATGGTATAAGTTCGTATGGTGCTCAAGCTCACATTTAAAGTCTGGCTAATTTCCTTGTTGGTTTTTTCATCAGTAATTAATTCTAAAATACCACGCTCACGTTTAGAAAGGGTGGCACGTAACTTTTGTTCTTTTTTCAGTTCTTCTTGGGCTTGTATAATGGCATCTAATATAGATTCAGAGTAATAGGTGTTGCCTGCCTGTACTTCACGTAAACCATTAATAATGTGAATGGGTAAATCAGTTTTAAGTACATAGCCTTGTGCACCAAACCGTATACTTTGTTTTACAATACATAAATCATCATAAGCAGAAAGCATCAATACTTTTTGCTTATTATTTTCTTTATATAACTTTTTAAGTACATCAATACCATTGCATAAAGGCATAGACACATCTAAAATTAATACATCACACGTATGGTATTTTAACCATTGTAAGGTTTCAAACCCGTTATTAGAAGTCCCTACAACCGGAATTTTGTATTGTTTTAATATTTTAGAAATTCCTTGAATTATAATCTCATGATTATCTGCTATATGTACGTTCATTAGTGGTTGTTTAGTTTGTTGATGTTCAAAGCTATGACATATCACAAAAACTATTTGTAGACGTTTTGAGTAAATTAAAAAAAAGTTTTTACGGAATTTATAGGCAGTTTGTTTTACCTTTTGGGTAGGCACTATTAAAAACTAAACAATAAAATTAGGTTCATTATTATGCTTGTTAGTTTTAGTTGTAATTTTTAAATTCCTAATTCCTAATTCCTAATTCCTAATTCCTAATTATTTACGTACATTTGCGCCCGAATTAAAGTTAAGATAAACAAATTTAAATTATTATGAAAACAAAAATCAAAATTGCGGTTATTGCAATGATGGGAATTGGTTTGACAGCTAAGGCACAATGGAGTCCAAATGGAAGTAATACAACAAAAGGTGTATTAACTTTAGATGGAAGTTATATTAACCTGAATGTACCAGTTACTACTGGAGGATGGGCAAGAGGATTTAATAATGTTGCTACAGATAAATCCACAAGATTAGGAGGGATTGGTTTATTTGGATCTAAAGAGAATGCTATTTACTATTACTTAGCACATGGTACTAGTCCTTGGAGTTCAGGTTTAGGACTTTATGTTAAAACAAATGGTAATGTAGGTATTGGAACAACAAGTCCATCTGAAAAATTAGATGTTAATGGTAATTTAACCATTAAAGGAGATTTGAAAATGTCTGGTTCAGATAGTTATATATGGACCAATGGAACAGGTACAGGTTATACAGGTATATGGGATCAAAAAAATAGTAGGGTATTATTATATACTTCGGAAAGAGATGGTAATGTAGGTATTGGAACAAGAAGTCCATCTGAAAAATTAGAAGTTAATGGTAATTTATTGGTAAATGTTTTTGATAAAGGAAGCGAGTCTGGAATATTTTTTAGAAGAGGTTTCAGTGCAACTAATAAATACAATATGTCAATATTGTCTTATGATCATAATAATAGTGGACATTCAGATGGTTTAAGTATTAATGCTTATGATGGAGTTAGTTTTACAACAGGATCAGGTAGCCGTAATGAAAGAATGAGAATTACCCAAGAAGGTAATGTAGGTATTGGAACAGATAATCCTTCATCTGAATTGGAGATAAAATCAAAATTAAATAATAATGCAGAAATTCATATTAATTCTTCAACAGATGGAACCCCATCAATTATACGATTTCAAGACGCTGATATAAATACTTGGGGGCTTCTTTCAAATTATCCTAAAGTTGACAAATTTAGTATATACAATTATCAAAAGAGGGAGAATGCAATTGTTATAGATAAGGAAAGTAATGTAGGTATTGGAACCTATGACCCAAAAGAAAAATTAGAGATTGATGGAAGTGTAATTATAAAAAACGGACATAATTTATCTTGGGGGAATAAATACGGAGAAGGAATCCCTACAATAGCAGCTAATGTAACTTCAGGAATTCATTTTTATCCTAATGGAAGTACATTGGGTGCTACTATGCAAATTTATAAAGATGGTAAAACGAGGTTTACAAATAATGTTGCTGTATTAGGTAAATTAGAATCAAAAGAAATAAAAGTAACCAAAACACCTACGGCAGATTTTGTTTTTGAAGCAGATTATAAGTTACCTTCATTAGAAGCTATTGAAAAACACATCAAAGAGAAAAAGCATTTACCAGAAATAGCATCAGCTAAAGAAATGGAAAAGAATGGAGTAAACGTTGGTAACTTTCAAATACAATTACTACAAAAGATAGAAGAATTAACGCTATACACTATTGATCAAGACAAAGAAATTAAAGCATTAAAGAATGAAAATAAGCTTTTAAAATCTTTACTAGAGAGAGTTTCCAAGTTAGAAAAAGAAATAAAACAACTAAAATAGCTTGTTTCAAACTGTAGAAGTCGTATAAAACATACAAGAAAATAAATATAAAAGAAATGAAAACAAAAATCAAAATTGCGGTTATTGCAATGATGGGAATTAGTTTTGGGATGAATGCACAAACTGAATATCCAGTAATACAATCAACACAAAAAGTAAATAATAGTCCTTGGTATGGATTGGGTAGAAGTAATGTTATTTTTCCAAGCAGTACTCATGAAGCCATACAACTAGGTGGATTTTATGGTATTTTGTTAAAAACCGGTAAAGGGGATTTTAGATTTGATTACAATGGAAACTTAGGTATTGGAACTGCTAACCCAAGACAAAAATTAGAACTATATAATTCTAATGTATTTAATAGTAATATGGAATATCAATCGCAAGACCATATTTTATTAAGTTCTTCATATAAAAATGTAGGAGAGTTTTTTGGTGGTATAACTTGGGATTCAGGTGGGAGAAGAAGAGCTTCTATAGCAGCCACAAGAGAACATAGTGATGCAGATTTTGTTGGATTGGCATTTTTTACACAAGGAAAGGATGGGGCAGGCCCGTATAAAGAAAGTATGAGGATTTCTCATAGTGGTAATGTAGGTATTGGGATTCCAGAACCTTTTACGAATTTACAAATACATAGTGCTAGTTCTGACTCTAGAATTGCTTTAACAAACAATCATTCAGGTAGTAATGTTAGTGATGGGTTTGTCCTTATTAATGAATCAGATAGTGAAGTACATTTTTTAAATAGAGAAAATACATCTCTTAAATTTTCAACAAACGGGAAAGAAAGAGTAAGAGTAGCAGCTGATGGTAATTTAGGTGTTGGAACAGATAATCCAGGAGCTAGGTTAGAAATTAAAAGTGATGAAAGTAAATTTATAAAACTTCACAGACCTCAAGTAGCAAAAAAAGGACATATAGGGTATGGTACAGCTAATGATGGAGGTGTATATATAGGTACAGATGATAGTCAATACTCTTTATGGGTACAACAAAATGGTCATGTTGGTATTGGAACATATCATCCAGGAGCATGGAAATTGGCGGTAAATGGAAAAATAAGAGCAAAAGAAATAAAAGTAGAAACAGGTTGGTCAGATTTTGTTTTTTATGATGATTATAAACTACCAACATTAGAAGAGGTAGAAAGTCACATTAAAGAAAAAGGACATTTAAAAGATATTCCTAGCGCTAAAGAAGTAGAAGAAAATGGTGTTTTCTTAGGTGAAATGGATTCTAAACTGTTACAAAAAATAGAAGAATTAACGCTATACACTATTGATCAAGACAAAGAAATTAAAGCATTAAAAAAACAAAATGCTAAAATAGAACAACAGCAAAAAGAAATAAACGAGTTAAAAACATTAGTAAACAGGTTACTAAAAGCTAAAAACTAAAAGTTGTTTATTATAAATAAAAAAAAGCGTAAACTATTATACAATGGTTTACGCTTTTTTTATGTCATCATTATTTTAAGGCAGTGTATGAAGTGTTTTGTTATGAGATATTGGGATTGCTTCTTCCGTTATCACTCCATCGCAAAGACAAGCATGGAAATTAGCCAGTTACCGTCATTCCGAACGCAGTTTACGGAGTGAAGGAATCTATTTAGTATTTAGGGAGTTACTAGATAAGTAGCAGTATAAAGATTTAGGTTTGAGTAAGTAATGTAGAGACTGCTTCGATTCCTTGCAGTGACGTTAAGTTGTGTCATTCCGAACGCAGTTTACGGAGTGAAGGAATCTATTTAGTATTTAGGGAGTTACTAGATAAGCAGCAGTATAAAGATTTAGATTTTAGTAAGTAATGTAGAGACTGCTTCGATCCCTCGCAGTGACGTTAAGTTGTGTCATTCCGAACGCAGTTTACGGAGTGAAGGAATCTATTTAGTATTTAGGGAGTTACTAGATAAGCAGCAGTATAAAGATTTAGATTTTAGTAAGTAATGTAGAGACTGCTTCGATCCCTCGCAGTGACGTTAAGTTGTGTCATTCCGAACGTAGTTTACGGAGTGAAGGAATCTCTAAGTTTTTAGTTAGTAATTTACAACATGCTTTTATTGTTTCTTCACTCAAGAAACAATATATTTAAAACATGAAAAAAAGCTATGTATATTTCCTAACTAATAAAAACAATACAGTAATTTATATTGGAGTAACTAGTAATTTACTACTACGGATATACCAACATAAGACAAAAGTATATAAAAGTTTTACAGCTAAATATAATTGTGATAAGTTGGTTTACTTTGAAGAATTTGATTCTATAAATGATGCTATTGTAAGAGAAAAACAATTGAAGGCAGGGAATAGAAAAAGGAAAGAGTCTTTAATAAATAAAAATAATCCTGAATGGAATGATTTGTCTGAAGGATGGTTGTTTAATATATAAATCTATTGTCATCATTAGGAGTGTATTTTGGAAAGATAGATGAATTATAGGGATTAGAGTATACGATATTGGGATTGCTTCTTCCGTTATCACTCCATTGCAAAGACAAGTATGGAATTTTGTTAGTTACCGTCATTCCGAACGCAGTTTACGGAGTGAAGGAATCTGTTTAGTATTTAGGGAGTTACTAGATAAGAAGCAGTATAAAAATTTAGGTTTGAGTAAGTAATGTAAAGACTGCTTCGATCCCTCGCAGTGACGTTCATTTACGTCATTCCGAACACAGTTTACTTAGTGTTTTGTTATGAGATATTTGGATTGCTTCTTCCGTTATCACTCCATCGCAAAGACAAGCATGGAACTTTGCTGGTTATCGTCATTCCGAACGCAGTTTACCCTTAGTGAAGGAATCTGTTTGTGGATTAGTTGGTGTTTAATATTTAGGAGTTAAGAAGTTAGTAGTTATGAGTTTTTTAACTTCTACCTATCCCATAACTTCAACTAGCTAATCGCCAACGGCCAAGGGCTAACAGCTAAAATAACTAGATTCCTTCTACCTCCAACTATCTACCTTTTACCAAAAGACTATAAATATTCGTAATCAAAGATTACTTCCTTTTAAAAGTAGCCAATTTCAAAGCATTTTTAATCAGTTTACCAGGCTTAAAAATAGTACGGACAGTTTTAATATTTTTACCACTAACATCTTCAGGGTGTTCACTTCCTATACTACTACCACTAGCTCGTAATGAAAAATAGTCACCTACATATACGCTTTTACCATCCGCAACATCTATGGCTATTTTGGTAAAAACCGATTCTAAAACAGCTAGCACATCCGCTTTACTAACCGATGAAGTTTCTGTGGCATATTTAGCCAAATCATCCAATTGTGTTTTTCCATCACTAACAATGGTAGCATAATACTTTTTAGGAGCTTTTGGATTTAGGGAGTTTCCTTTTTTGATTACTGTAAATTTTATAGACATCACAAAACAATTTTTAAAGTTAATTTCTTTCTTATTAGGTAAATATAGATTATTTAAGTAATAAGTAAAAGTTAAAAGATAAGTGTCTTTTAACTAAAAGGTATATATGTTTTCCTTAAAAGGTATGTATGTTTTCTTCAAACGGTATATATGTTTTCCTCAAAAGGTATATATGTTTTCTTCAAAAGATATATATGTTTTTCTCAAAAAGTATATATGTTTTCTTAAAATGAGTTATAGATTCTAACCAAAATAACTTAGTGTTTTCAGGAGTATTTTATATTATACAGCTTCATTTTTTTAAGTTATTTTTGCTGTTATGGAGCAACTACAGGAAAAAGAACTACTAGAAAAATTAAAAAACAATTTTGGATACGATAGTTTTCGGTTAGAGCAACAAAGTATTATAGAAAACATATTAGCTAAAAAAGATACCTTAGTTATTATGCCTACTGGTGGAGGAAAATCAATTTGTTATCAATTACCAGCGTTGTTTTTTGAAGGAATTACTTTAGTTATTTCGCCATTAATTGCCTTGATGAAGGATCAGGTAGATAGTTTAAAAGCTAATGGAATTCCTGCTTCCGTTTTTAATAGTAGTCAATCTACTGATGAACAACAGGCTGTTTTTAATGCGATAGCCAACAAAAGCATAAAATTAGTATATGTAGCACCAGAAAGTCTACCATTTTTACAAAATGTATTAAATCAAACCTATGTAAGTTGTATTGCTATTGATGAGGCGCATTGTATTTCTGCTTGGGGACATGATTTTAGACCGTCATATAAACAACTAGCTTTCTTAAAAAAATCATTGCCAGAAGTACCTATTGTGGCTTTAACTGCTACAGCAGACAGGGCAACACAAGAAGATATTTTAGAGCAATTAGCCATACCGCATGCTCAAAAATTTATCAGTTCATTTAATAGAGAAAATATAAGTCTTAAAGTAAGACCTGCTAATGATAGAGTAAAACAAATTGTTCAGTTTATTGAAGAGAGACCTAACCAAGCAGGAATTATTTATTGTTTAAGTAGAAAAGCCACGCAACAACTAGCTAATAAACTACAACAGCAAAAAATAAGAGCCAAGGCGTACCATGCTGGACTTTCTTTTGAAGAGCGTTCTAAAACACAAGAAGATTTTATTAAAGACGATTGTGATGTGGTGTGTGCTACCGTTGCCTTTGGAATGGGTATTGACAAATCTAATGTGCGTTGGGTAATACATTACAATATGCCTAAAAACATTGAAGGTTACTATCAAGAAATTGGGCGTTCTGGGCGTGATGGTTTACCTGCGGAGGCTTTGTTATTTCATAGTTATGCAGATGTAGTACAGTTACGTCAGTTTATTGAAAATACAGGAAATAAAGAAGTGCAAAATGCCAAGTTAGATAGAATGAAGCAGTTTGCAGAAGCTACGGTTTGTAGAAGAAAAATACTGTTAAGTTACTTTGGTGAATTGATAGAAGAAAACTGTGGGAATTGTGATGTTTGTGAAAACCCACCTAAATTTTTTGATGGCACTGTAATTGCACAAAAAGCCTTATCAGCAATTTACCGTTTGCAAGGAAAAGAGGCCATGGGAATGGTGATTGATGTATTGAGAGGTGCTAAAAATGCAGCGGTGTTAGATAAGAATTACCAAACATTAAAAACCTACGGCGTAGGGAATGGAATCGCTTGGAGAGATTGGCAACATTATTTAGTACAACTTACCAATCAAGGCTATTGCCAAATTGCATTTCATTTAAATAATGCTTTACAACTAACAGACTTTTCTAAGAAAGTATTATTTGAAGGTGAAAAAGTAGAACTAACAACTCCTGTTGAATTTAAGAAAGAAGAAAAAGTAACACCAACAACCAAAACTAAAAAGAAAAAAGCAGCAAAAGATACTTTATTTGAACGTTTACGTAAATTACGTTATCGTATAGCACAAGAAGAAAACATAGCCGCTTACCTAGTGTTTAATGATGCTACTTTACGAGAGATAGAAAAAGATAGACCGCAAACAGATGAAGAGTTTTTAGCCATTAGTGGAGTAGGGCAACGAAAACTAGAAGTATATGGAGGTGAGTTTATGGAGGAAATCCGAACGTTTTTACAAGAGAAACGAAAAAATAAAAAAGACACTACGTTAGAAACCTTTAAATTGTATCAAGAAGGATTTACGGTTGATGAAATAGCAGATAAAAGAGGTTTAAAGGCAACTACTATTTTTTCTCATTTATCAAAACTATTTTTAGAAGGAAAAGATATTAGTTTAGATAAGTTTACCACTCCAGAAACTTTAAAAGAAGTAGCTAATGCTAAAAAGGTATTAGGAAATGAAACCGCTTTAAAACCCTATTTTGAGTTTTTGGGAGAAAAAATTCCGTATGAACAAATACGAATAAGTTTAACTATTTTACAAAAGAAGAGGATATAAAAAAAGAGGCAGTTTAATTGCCTCTTTTTGTTATGTATAATGAAGATGATTATTTAATCAAATCGTAACTACGCTTAATAAAGTTAGTTAAATCTTCACCATGTAATAAGTTTTGAGATAACTTAGCTAAGTCAAAAGCCTGAGAAATTAAACGTTGTTGCTTGTCTTCATCAGCACTTAAAATTTCAGAAACTAACTCATGGTTTGTATTTACTACTAAGTTGTACATTTCAGGTAAATTACCCATTCCCATCATCATACCACCGCCGCCAGAAGCGTTCATTTCTTTCATTCTACGCATGAATTCAGGAACTGTAATTAAGAAAGGAGAAGCTTTAGAATCCATGGCTTCTAATTGAACTGTATAACTTTGTTTAGGTACAGCACCTTCAATAATTGGCTTTAATTTCTCTTTTTCTTCATCAGAAAGTTTAGAAATTACTGCATCATCTTTTTTAATTAAATTATCAACATGGTCAGCATCTACACGCGTAAATTGTACTTTAGTATCACCACCTGAAGTTTCTAACTTTTGCATTAAATGCGAAACAATAGGAGAATCTAACAACACAACTTCATAACCTTTGTCTTTTGCAGCTTCAATATAACTATGTTGCGCATCTTTGTTAGAAGCATATAAAATAACATGGTTACCGTCTTTGTCAGTTTGCGCGTCTTTTGTTTTTTCAATTAACTCATCAAACGTAAAGTAAGCATCATTTACCGTTGGATATAAAGCAAACTTTTTAGCCTTATCAAAGAATTTATCTTCTGATAACATTCCGTATTCAATGATAACTTTAATATCATTCCATTTTTGCTCAAAATCTTCACGATCTTTCTTAAACAAAGAGCTTAATTTATCGGCTACTTTTTTAGTAATGTAACCAGATATCTTTTTTACTGCACCATCAGCTTGTAAATAAGAACGAGAAACATTTAATGGAATATCTGGAGAGTCAATAACACCTTTAAGCATTTGTAAGAAATCAGGAACAATTCCTTCTACGTTATCAGTAACAAATACTTGGTTTTGGTATAATTGAATTCTATCTTTTTGTAAGTCTAAATTCTTACCTAATTTAGGGAAGAATAAAATTCCAGTTAAATTAAACGGATAATCTACGTTTAAGTGAATGTGGAATAATGATTCTTCAAATTGCATTGGATATAACTCTCTGTAGAATTTAGAGTAATCCTCAGCCTCTAAGTCTGCTGGCTTTTTTGTCCATGCAGGTTCCGTGTTATTAATAATGTTATCTACATCAATTTGTTTGTGTGGCTCAGTAGTTTCTTTACCATCGGCATCAGTAGTAGTTTGAGGAGTAAAGTCAGGATCGTTTACTTTTTTAGTTCCAAATTTAATAGGTACTTGGTTAAAACGATTGTATTTGGTTAATAAACCTTTAATTTTCCCGTCTTCTAAAAATTCAATAGAATCTTCAGCAATGTGTAAAATAATTTCCGTACCTCTGTCAGACTTATCATGCTCAACTAAAGTGTACTCAGGAGAACCGTCACAAGTCCAGTGCGCTGCTTTTTCATCTTTAAAAGATTTTGTAATTATTTCTACTTTGTCAGCAACCATAAAAGCTGAGTAAAAACCTAAACCAAAGTGTCCAATAACACCCGTTTCGTTTTTATCATCTTTATATTTTTCTAAAAACTCCTCAGCACCAGAAAAAGCAATTTGATTGATGTACTTTTCTACTTCTTCAGCAGTCATACCTAAACCTTGATCTTTAATAGTTAAGGTTTTTTCATCCTTATTAATACTAATTTCAATTTTAGCATCACCTAATTCGGTTTTAGCTTCACCAATTGAAATTAAGTGTTTTAATTTAGTAGTAGCATCAGTAGCATTAGAAATAAGTTCACGTAAAAATATTTCGTGATCTGAATACAAAAACTTTTTAATTAACGGAAAAATATTTTCTACCGATACATTAATGTTTCCTTTACTCATTTTATGTAGATTTTTTATTTTAATATTTATGTGAATAGCTTAGTCAAAAAAAATACCAATACAAGTTGAAATGACAAGATGACATAATTGCGACATGTTTTGGAGTATAATCTCTATAACTAATTTTTTATTAAGATTAGCTTATAAGCGTGTAAAAAAAATACGTACCTTTTTGGTTTAAACAAATAGTAACTAAGCTAGATAGAGTTGCATTGTATAAAAAGTTTAAAATTAATACCTTTGGAGGCTATAAATTTGCATTCAAGTAAAAAAATAACATAAAAAATTATGTATAGTTCAAAAATAACAGGTTTAGGCTATTACGTGCCTGATAACGTGGTGACTAATGATGATTTAACCCAGTGGATGGAAACAAGTGATGAATGGATTCAAGAGAGAACTGGGATTAAAGAACGTCGTTGGATTGACCCTAAAACAGGAGATACTACTTCTACTATGGGAGCAAAAGCTGCTAAAATAGCTATAGAAAGAGCAGGTTTAACAAAAGATGATATTGACTTTATTGTTTTTGCAACATTAAGTCCTGATATGTATTTCCCAGGAGGAGGAGTTCGTGTACAAGATATGTTAGATATGCCTACTATTGGAGCATTGGATGTACGTAATCAATGTTCTGGGTTTATATATTCTTTGTCAGTTGCAGATCAGTTTATAAAAACAGGAATGTATAAAAACATTTTAGTAATTGGATCTGAAAACCATTCTGGAGGTTTGGAGCGTTCAACAAGAGGAAGAGGTGTAACTGTTATTTTTGGAGATGGAGCAGGAGCAGCTGTTTTGTCTAGATGTGAAGAAGAAGGAAAAGGTATTTTATCTTCTCATTTACATTCAGAAGGACAACATGCCAAAGAATTAGCTTTAGAAGGGCCTTCTACTGGACGTTGGGTTCCTGAAATTCTAGATGCCAATGATCCTGAAGATGTTTCTTATTTTCCGTATATGAATGGACAATTTGTATTTAAACATGCAGTGGTTCGTTTTTCGGAAGCAATAGTTGAAGGGTTACAAGCTAACAACTTACAAAAGGAAGATATTGATATGTTAATTCCGCATCAAGCTAACTTACGTATTGCACAGTTTATTCAAAAGAAATTTCAGTTAGCAGATGATAAAGTGTACAATAATATTCAGAAATATGGAAATACAACTGCTGCATCTGTAATCATAGCATTAACAGAAGCATGGGAAAAAGGGAAAATTAATGATGGTGATTTAGTTGTATTAGCTGCTTTTGGTAGTGGATTTACTTGGGGATCAGTAGTGATTCGTTGGTAATGCCAATTAAACAATAAAATTTATTTATTTGAAATTTTAAAAAAGCCAAAACATTTAAATGTTTTGGCTTTTTTAATTGGTACTATCAAAAAGGATGTTACTAAAGAGGAGTTTATCTAGAATAAACCACCTTGGGTTTCGTTAGTTTCTCTATATTTTCTAGATCTTTTATTGGTTTTACCTCCTCCAAAATTATAAGCAAAACCTATGTAAACGGAATTATATTCAAGGTTGTATTTACCATTTTGTAAATAAGGACTATCATCTGATGAAAACTCATAGTTAATTTTATTAAAAATATCTGTACCTCTTAATGTTAACGTCCCTTTGTCGTTGAATAAATTCATGCTAGCTCCTATATTAACAGAAGCATAAGGTTTAATTGTAAATTGAACGTTTTTAGATTCTCCCCTATATATTGAAGTTAACTGTAAACGAATAGTTTTACTAATTTTAAAATTAGTATTAAAGCTAGATTTGAATAAGGTGTTTTTGACTTGTTTTTCAGTGCCGTTAACCACACCGTATGAGTCTTGAACGTATGCTTCTATTCTAGGACTAATAGTCCACCATTTAAAAGGTTTATGATTAGCAAAAATTTCTGCACCATAACTATTGGCGGTGCTATAGTTACCATAAGACAAAGTTTGCTTATCAGGATTAACATCATCTCTGAAAATTATTCGTCCAATTCTATTAGAAATACGTCTATAAAAAGTTCCAAATGTTATAGTTCCTCTTTGTATTGCTTTTGAATAGTTTAATTCAATTGAATTTGTAAATTGAGGTACTAAAAATTGATTACCTTCAGAAGTAGTATATGGAGATACCCATTCTTGAATAGGAGATACTTGATGAATTGCTGGTCTATCTACTCGTCTGCTATACGCTAATTGAATGTCATCTTTGTTAGGTAAATGATATGTGATGTATGCAGACGGATAAACACTAAATATTTTATCTGAATATTTAGGGATATTATTCTGTTGCGTATTAGAAAATATACCATTAGCAGTATATTGTTCCAATCTTACACCAGCTTGAATTGATAATTTTTCAAAGCTATTGCTGAAAGAACAATAGGCAGAGTACATTTTTCGATCATAATTAAATTGAGTATTTCCTTTTGGAGTTAATACTGGTGGAGTTCCGGTTTCAACATGTTCAGTTGTAATTATGCTATTATAACTCTGTTGGTCTCTATACTCTAAACCTAGCTCTAGTTCACCATCTTTAAAAATAGGCGTTGTATAGTCCAAATTTATTAACCAAGATTTTCTTGTATCTGTAATATTATTAGTGTAGTTAAATAGTTTACTTGTAGGAGATTCTATAAGTTTATTAATAGATGTTTCTGGGTTTTTATGAATACTGTAATTGGCTTCTAATTCTATACTCTTATTATTATTCAAGTCAATTTTATAATCCATATTATAAATTTGTTCTGATTCTTCATATATAGAAAGGTTAGGCGTGTTAAGTTTAGCATTGCCTACTTGAATGAAAGAAGTGGTATTTAAATCTGAATTACTAGAATTTTGATAGGTATAAAAAGATAGAGTGTTATTTTTATTTAGATAAATATCAGCTCCTATTTTATAGGCATTGTCTACATAGTCATGCAAAAAATCAAAATATTGTGATAGGATTTTGTCTGTACGTTCCATATTCAATATTGTGTTGTTTTTACCAGAACTATAACTGTAACTCGCATAAAAATTGGCTTTGCCTATATTGTAATTTAAATTAAGATTGGCATCTGGTCTTGTGTTTTTGCTGTGTTCAATTCCTGCTGAAACCGTACCATTAAACCCTGACTGTGTATTTTTTTTAAGAATGAAATTAATAATACCACTCATTCCTTCTGGATTATACTTAGAAGAAGGAGAGGTGATAATCTCTATTTGTTTTATTAAAAAAGAAGGAGTTTGTTTTAATAGTTGAGCGGTATTCATGTTAGATGGTTTTCCATTTATTTGAACTCTAACATTTTCATTACCTCTTAAACTAATAGATCCATTTTGTAAGTTGACATCTATATAAGGAATGTTTTGTAGCATTTGTAAAGAGTTGGTTCCTGTAGCTACAAGATCTTTACCTACATTTATAATTTTCTTATCAATTTTTTGAATAATACTAGTTTCTTCCGCCCGAACTTCTATAGTATTTAAAAGGGTTGAAGTTTCCTTCAAGAAAATTGTTTTTAAGTTTAATTTAGGTGTTTTACTACTTAATATTATTTTTTGTGATACAGATGAGTATCCCATAATTTGAAATTCAACATTATATTCGCCATAAGCTATATTTTGGAGAGTAAAACTTCCATCTTCAAGTGTAGTAGTACCATTAATTATTTGTTGCTCATTATTTTTTAATATAACAGAAGCATAGGGTATAGGGGTTTCTTTTTCGTTATGTTTAACTTGACCATATAATAAACCAAAATTATTTCTTTGAGAAAAGCAATGGTATGAATGTATATGTAATAGTATTAATAGTACTCGTTTGATTAACTTTTGCATATTAATATTTAAAAAGGGTGTAAAGGGTATGGTAAAAAAACTAAATGTTTTTATTTGGTAAGATGTATAGCCAATTCTTTTATCAGAAGGGATAAAAACTGTATGCAAGTATATAAAAAAAACTCTAGATAAATGAATATCTAGAGTTATAAAAAATGTTAAAAAATGTATTTCTTACATGAAACCGCCTCCACCTTGCTTTTCATTACTATCACGACGTCTTCTAGATTTAGCTCTGTTTTTACCTCCTCCAAATCTGTAATTGAATCCAATATAAGTAGTTCTACTTTCCCACTTAAAGCGTCCATTTTGAGTGAATGGATTGGTAGAATTAAATTGAAATTTCATCGTATTAAATATGTCATTTACGCGGAAAGTTATATTACCTTTTCCTTTAAATACACTATAATTTGCACCTAAATTAACCATTGCCATCGGGTCAACTTCCCATTGAATATCTTTGTTAGCCCCTCTATACATAGCAAAAAGTTGTAAACGAAGCCTTTTTGAAAGTGTAAAACTATTATTAATACGAGCGTTAAAAACTTCATTTTGTACTTCAATTCTAGGAGCCTTAGGGTTACTTAAGTCTGTAGTACCAATTTGTTTTTGAGAATAAAAATCCATGCTTGCGTTTGCTCTCCACCATTTAGCAATTCTATAATTGGCAGATAATTCAAGACCATAAGAATCAGTATCATCAAAATTCTTAAAAGTTAATATTTGACTTCTGTTAGAAACATCTGTAGGGTCTTTATAGGTTACTCTAGAGATAACATCGCTTATGTTTCTGTAAAAAGTACCAAAAGTAAGTGATCCTCCTTTTATTTTTCTTGTATAATTAAGTTCAATTGAATTTGTAAATTGAGGAACTAATTGAGCGTTTCCTATAGAAGTAATTAAAGGAGTACTCCATTCTCTTATAGGATTTACTTGTTGAATATTTGGTCTATCAACTCTTTTACTATAGCTTACCTGAAATTGATTTTTCTCAGTTGGATTATAGGTGAAAAAAGCTGATGGGTATACAGTGAAAATATCATCAGTAACGGGCTGTGTTGGTTCGTTAACTTGATTAAAAATACCTTTTACTTTATACTGCTCTAATCTGGCTCCAAGTTGCATGGTTAGCTTTCCAAATTTATGCCCGTAATTAACATATCCAGAGTAAATATCTCTATCATAAGTAAAGTCTGAATTAGGTATTTTCTCTGTAGTTTTAATTACAGGATTTCCATTAACAAACAATATGTTACCGTTAGTATCTTTTTCGTATTCTAAAATCCTATTTTGATCAGTTATATTAGTGTTTTCAGTTTTATCTGTTCTGTACTCCAATCCTATTTCTAGTTTTCCATTTTTAGATATTGGATTGGTATAATCTAAGTTCAATAATACATTTTCCCTTTTATTATTAATATCATTAAAATAGTTTAATAGTTTAAAACCTTTATCTAATGGAGTTAAAACTAAATCTGCATTATTTAAAATATTAGGAGAATCATTAAGTGTATACGTAGATTCAAACTCAATATTATGACCTTCTTTATCAAAATCATGTTTATAATTTACATTATATGTTTGGTTTTTACTGTCTGAAACTTGAGTATTAGGAGCATTACTTGTAATTGTACCATTACTAGTAATAAGTGCTCTTCCGTTCGCATTACTATCAAACCAGTTTTGAGTAGTATAAAAAGAAAGCGTGTTTTTATCGTCTAAGTACACATCTGCACCAAATTTAAATAAATGAGAAGTATTATCATTTACAAAAATAAAATCTTGATAATTTACAGTTGGTCTTTCAACAAAACCAAAATTATATCGTTCTCCACCGTTAAATCCATAATTACCAAAGAAGTTAACTTTCCCTGTTTTATAGTTCATGTTAGTAGAAGCATTGTATCTAACATAATGTCCTGCTTCAACACCAGTATTAATTGAGCCGTTAAAGCCCATGTTTGCATTTTTATTTAAAATGATATTAATAATACCACTCATCCCTTCAGGATTGTATTTAGCAGAAGGATTGGTAATTAACTCAATACTTTTAATAGAAGATGATGGAATTTGTTTTAATAATTGAGAAGCAGGAACATTAGTAGGTTTACCATCTACTAATACACGTACATTTTCATTACCACGTAAGCTGATATTTCCAGTTTGGCTATCTACACTTACAGACTGCACATTGTTTAGTAACTCAGAGGCAGTTGCCCCAGCTGAAGTTAAATCTTTTCCAACATTAATCACTTTTCTATCTACCTTTTGAGTAACAGAAGATGTTTCTGCTCTTACTTCAACTTCATCTAATGTAGTTGCATCTTCTAGCAAAGAGATAGTTCCTAAGTTAACTTTTCTATTTTTTCTATTGATAGTTATTGGCTTGTTTATTGTTTTGTAACCTATAAATTGAACTTCAACAATACTATTACCTTCAGGAATATTTTTAATATTAAATATTCCTTTTTCATTGGTGATTCCCCCGGTTATTATTTTTTTGGCAGTGTCTTTGATTACAATATTTACATAAGGCAAAGGTTCTTTGGTATTTTGATCTATTACCTTTCCAGAAACTGTACCTGGCTTAGGTAAATTACTTTTTGGCATTTGAGCATAGCTATAAAAACTCATAATGGTTAAAAGTATAAGTAATATTTTTTTCATTTTGTTAATTTTGAATTGTCCTAATGCCTAATAGACTTTGTTGCGTTATATTTGTTACCAACGTTAATAGTTTTTAACTTATAATTAACAGAAAATGAAAGACACAACATTAGTACTAGGAGCTTCTTTAAAAGAAGAGAGGTATTCAAATAAAGCTATAAAAAGATTAGTAAATAAAGGGTACAAAGTGAAAGCTATTGGAGTAAGAGAAGGTGAGGTTTCAGGTATACAAATTGAGACAGAAAAGGAGGTTGTTAATTCGGTAGATACAGTAACGATGTATTTAAGTGCTAAACATCAACCCGACTATTATAATTATATTTTACAATTAGAGCCGGGTAGAGTTATTTTTAATCCAGGTACAGAAAACCCGGAATTAATAGCATTACTAAAAAATAATAATATACATGTAGAATTAGCTTGTACCTTAGTATTGTTAACTACAGAACAATATTAGTTGAGTACTCCAACAGGGAACGTATCAATAGAATACTTTTTACCTACTTCAGCTAATTCAACATTGTTAAAAATAGTTTCTGCTTCTTTTTTGAAATCCTGAATATTATCATACCTGCTAGAGTAATGACCAATAATTAGTTTACCAGCATTAGCTTGGCTAGCTATAGAGGCAGCTTGCTCAGCAGTTGAATGTTTTGTCCTATCACATAAATCTTCCCTGTCTTTAAGAAAGGTAGCTTCATGGTATAAAACATCTACATTTTCAATAATAGGAACAATATCTGGTTTATAAGCTGTATCACTACAAAAAGCAAAGCTTTTAGGTTTTTCTGGTTCAATAGTTAATTCGCTATTAGGAACTATTTCACCAGTAGAAAGAATAAAATCTTTACCAGCTTTTATGTTATGATAATCACAAGTTTCTATCTCATCATATTGTCTGATATTATCAATATGAAGTTTTTTAGATTTTGGCTTTTCAGTAAATAAAAAGCCATTAGTATACACCCTATGATTAAGAGGGATTGTGTGTACAGAAACTTTATCGTCTTCAAATATTAATTCACTGTTTTTAGAAGATAATTCATGAAAAATAATAGGAAACTTAACAAACGACTTTGAAACTTTTAGTTGCAAAGTTGTTATTTCTTTAATGCCTTCAGGGCCATAAACATGTAACTCTCGTTCTCTGTTTAAAATTCCAAAAGTTGAAATTAAACCAATTAGGCCAAAGAAATGATCTCCGTGCAAATGGGAAATAAAAATGTTGTTTATTTTAGAAAAACCAACTTTATATTTTCTCATTTGACGCTGGGTTCCTTCTCCACAATCTATTAGAAAATGCCTATTGTTCATTTCTAGATACTGTGAAGTTGGATGTGCATTTACTCTTGGGGTGGCTGAATGGCACCCTAAAATAGTAAGATTCATACTCATTTACTTAATAACAAAACGTTTTGATACTACTTCATTGTTTGTTTGGATAGCGTAAATGTACATGCCCGCTTGTAAATTATTCCTCTTAAATTGAATTGTGTTTTTGCCTTTTGTAATTTTTAGTTGTTCTCTGTAAATGGTTTTACCTAAAACATTTCTAACCATTAAAATGGCAGGTTGCTCAGTTTGAGCATTAAAAAAAATCTTTGTTGAGTTTGTGAATGGGTTCGGGGATGCTCCAAGCTTATCTATTTTTATTTCCTGAGAGAAAGTGGAAATAGAAGCTGCAAAAAGCATTGTTAACAGTAATTTTCGTGTCATATAATATTATTAAGGGGTTAAGGGGTATAGGTTAAAAACCTAAATCACGTTGAATATCTTCCATTTCTATAACATCTTTAGCCTCAACTATTGTGGGGACAATGTTAAAGCTTTCTGGAAAATTATCTACGTTAACGTCATTACAAACAACAATAAACGATTTGTTGTTTTGTTGTTGTAAATCAGCATACTTCAAAAATACTAAAATATTTTCTTCATCAAAATTATTTTCTGAAGAAATTTGTATAACTACATGATTTTCTTTTAATTCGGTGTATTTTTTTTCAAATTCATTAAAGAAAGTTTCAAAAGAAGACTCTTTAGAAGTAATCAGAAAAAATGTGTCTTTCTTTATAATTTCCATATTTATATTATCTATTAATTTGTTGTGCTAACAAATATATAACAGCCATCCTTACAGCTACCCCATTTTCAACCTGATTTAAAATAATAGATTGATCACTATCTGCAACATCACTGGTAAGCTCCACACCTCTGTTTATAGGTCCTGGATGCATTATCACAATTTTCTTGCCAAGACTGTCTAAAATTTCTTTATTAATGCCAAATAATTGGGTGTACTCTCTGGTTGAAGGGAAGTATTTTATAGCCATTCTTTCATGTTGTACACGCAATACATTAGCTACATCACACCATTCTAAAGCTTTTTTTAAGTTGGTTTCAACTTCAACACCTAAACTAGTAATATATCTTGGAATTAAAGTGGTAGGGCCGCATACTTTTACTTTAGCTCCTTGTAACTGCAAAGCAAAAATGTTAGAAAGGGCAACACGAGAATGTAAAACATCTCCAACAATAACTATTTTCTTTCCTTTTAAGTTACTGTTTAGTGCTTCACGCATTGAGTAACTATCCAATAACGCTTGCGTTGGGTGCTCATGAGTTCCATCACCAGCATTAATTATTTTGGCATCTACGTGCTTAGAAAGGAAAATACCTGCTCCAACACTTGCATGTCTCATAACCACAACATCAACTTTCATTGAAAGGATATTGTTTACTGTATCAATAAGTGTTTCTCCTTTTTTTACCGAAGATTGCCCTGCTGAAAAGTTGATAACGTCAGCAGATAACCTTTTTTCAGCTAATTCGAAAGATAGTTTGGTACGTGTACTATTTTCAAAAAATAAGTTGGCAATGGTAATATCTCTAAGAGAAGGTACTTTTTTAATAGGTCTGTTAATGACTTCTTTAAAATGAGAGGCAGTTTCAAAAATAAGTTCTAAGTCTGTTTTATTCAGATATTTTATGCCTAATAAATGTTCAACACTTAACTGCTTCATTATATGGTAACCTTTTTTGTCATAATTCTAGCAATAATCATTGCTGTGTTTCTAGATAAATAGTGTCTTTTTTATGAGTTTCTTTCCAATGAACAACCACTCTTTCTTCGTTTATTGCATCTACTTGTCTTCCTCTATAATCTGGTTGAATAGGTAAATGACGACTAAATCTTCGGTCTATTAGTACTAATAATTCAATATTATCAGGTCTACCATAAGACTGTATTGCTGTTAAAGCAGAACGAATACTTCTACCTGAGAATAATACATCATCAATAAAAACCACCTTTTTTCCCTCAATTAAAAAATCTATTTGGGTAGAAGTAGCCTCTAAAGGTTCATCTCTTCTACGAAAATCATCTCTGTAAAAAGTAATATCAAGTAACCCTAGTTCTAGGTTGTTAATTCCGTAATCATTCTTTAATAGTTTAGCTAATCTTTGAGCTAAGTATGTTCCTCTAGGTTGAATACCTATGAGTACTGTATTAGAAAAATCGCTGTGATTTTCGATAAGCTGACAGGCTAATCGATGCAGAATGATTTCAATTTCTTTAGAAGTAAGTAGTGTTTTTCTGCTCATTGTTGCTACCAAATTTGTTTGATAGTTTCAATATTCAAAATTAATACAAAAAAATACGTTGGCAAAATTAAAGTTAATGAAACATAAAACTATATCAATAAAATTATTTTTACATTTGCCAACTTTTACAATAGTCTCGAAATATTATGATGAAATACATTAAGAGTAAGAAGATTAACATCAAAGATGATACACTTGCAGGTATTACTGTTTCCTTAGCAATGATACCTGAAGTGGTAGCATTTGCCTTTGTAGCACAAATAAGTCCTATTGTTGCATTATTTGGTGCTTTTGTAGTAGGAATAATATCGGCAATTTTTGGTGGAAGACCAGGGTTAATCTCAGGTGCAGCAGGAGCAGTAGCGGTTATTTTTGTAAATATGATTCAAGAAGGACACGCCAAAGGTCTTTTATTTGATACACCTGTTGAAAATATGGGATACTTTTATTTATTAGCTGCCGTAGTGTTAATGGGAATTATTCAAGTATTAGCAGGCGTTTTTAAATTGGGGAAATTTGTAAGATTAATTCCGCATCCAGTAATGATGGGGTTTGTAAATGGTTTGGCTATTGTTATTTTCTTAGCTCAATTAGGGATGTTTAAAGAGAATAAAAAAGATGTTTTTGGGCAGAATATGCGTGAAACTACTTCTAAAGAGTTAGTGTATACTGTTACTAATAATGAAGTAAAAGATGTTACTTCTGGTACTACATTATATACGATAAAAGATAAAACAGTTGTAAATACACAAACGAATACAGAAGCATTTGTAATTTTTGAAGGACAAGTTTTTGACCTTTCTACTAAAAAAGTAGTTTTTAATGTTGGGGATGAAGGTTTTTATGCAGTAAAAGATAGTGGTGTTGTAAAATCTGTAATGCAAGGTGAAAAGTTGTATGCTATGATTGGATTGGTATTATTGACCATGCTTATTGTTTGGGGACTTCCAAAACTAACTACAAAATTACCAGCGGCGTTAACGGCTATATTAATTGTTACCATGGTGGCAATTTTTGGAGGTATTAATGCTATTAATGTTGGAGATTTTATTAGAGACGGTGGAGGAGCTGGATTGAATGGTTTTGATGAAATCTCAAAAAAATTAAACTTGATTGAATTATGGGGAAATCTTCCTTTTAATTTAGATACCTTAAAGTTTATTGCACCATACGCTTTTTTAGCGGCCTCTGTTGGATTGATTGAAACATTAATGACGATGAATTTAGTGGATGAATTGACTGACTCAAGAGGGAATGGAAACAAAGAATGTGTGGCGCAAGGAGCAGGGAATATTGTTAGCGGAATGTTTGGTGGTACCGGAGGTTGTGGTATGATTGGACAAACCGTTATTAATATCAATGCAGGAGGTAGAGGAAGATTGTCTGGTGTAATGATGGCAGTAACACTATTGATTTTTATTTTGTTTGCAGATAAATATATTGAGCAAGTACCTATTGCTGCTTTAGTAGGGGTAATGTTTATGATGGTTATTGAAACATTTGCTTGGTCTAGTTTTAGAATTATGAAGAAAATTCCAGTTTCTGATGCTTTTGTATTGGTAATTGTATCGGCTGTAACAGTATTTTTTGATTTAGCCATTGCGGTATTTGTAGGGGTTATTATTTCTGCTTTATCATTTGCTTGGTCAAATGCTAAAAAGATTAGAGCAAGAAAACGTATGAAAGATGATGGTACAAAAGTGTATGAAATATGGGGACCTTTATTCTTTGGAAGTATTACTGCTTTTAATGAGAAGTTTGATGTAAAGAATGATCCAGATAAAATAGAAATCGATTTTATAGAGAGTCGTATTTCCGATCATTCAGCCTTGGAGGCATTGTTTGTTTTAGTGGAGAAGTACCAAGCAGCTGGTAAATCAATTAAGTTAAAACATTTAAGTGAAGATTGTAAGGTATTAATGTATAAGGCTAGTGATGTGTTTCATGAGGTAATTGTGGAAGATATTGATGATCCTCGTTATCATTTAGCAGCTAATCCAGAGGCGTTTCCAAAACCTCTGTCTGAATATAAATTCTAAAGTAAAAGGTTCAAAAAAATATTTTTTGAACCTTTTTTATGATTTAACATTGTTTTTATCAGTACTAATCTAAGTAAAAACAAGAGTTGTTTGCATTATTTTATGGTGTTACTATTAAATTTATAAAGCAATAATTCTTCATTATCATTAGGAAGTGTGGTTGTGCCAACTACTTTTAATCCTAATTTTTCTAAAAGACGTTGAGAAGCAATATTTTCTTTTGATGTTATTCCTTGAATTTCTTCAATTTTAAACTCTTCTATAGCGGCTTTCATTAATTTAGAGGCAGCTTCATAAGCATATCCTAAGCCTTCATATTCAGGTAAAAGACCAAAACCGATATCTATTCCATCTAAACCATCACGATCATACAATCCACATGAGCCAACTTTTGTACCGTCGGATTTTGTTATTAAGGAGTAATTTGAATATCCATGTGTATTAAGTTGAGGAAGCATCTTATCTGTAATATACTTTTTAGCATCTTCAACTGAGTTAAGGTTTCTACCTCCAACATATTTGATAAATTTTGGCGTATTCATCAATTTATAGATTAACTCGGCATCTTGTTCTGAAGTAGGTCTTATCAACAATCTTTCTGATTCAAATTCTTTGTGCATTTAGTGTTGTTTTTTAACTTGAATGAATGTAAATATAGTTAAAAAGAAAGATTCGGTTTAATTTAGTATGCTTATGTTATAAAAGGTATTATTGATATATAAAATGGAAAGTATTTAGATGTTGTTACTACTTTTTTTTCAACTATTTATTTTCATTTCAAGATTAACTTTGTAATAGGTTCTCAAAGAATTTACTACTCTCTTTATTGGTTAGTTTTTCAAGCTCTTGTAAAAAATCTTCAGTTGTTTTTAGTCGCTTTTCTACACAAATAGATAAGAGTTGCTGCATTAGTTTAGTGCCAATTTTAGTTTCTAATTCAATTAAATGTATTGAGCCTTTATGGTAAATAGACATATAGGAACCTGTTGCAAAAAGATGAGCATTAACTACGGGGATTGCATTTTTAGATAACTCTCTATTCTTGGTTAATAATGCTTCGTATTTTTCGATATTAAATTTTTTGAGAACTTGGTACATACTATAGTTGGCAAATGATTCATTCATCCACGGCTCTTTAATAAAGTTTGCTTTATTCCACCAATAATGGGCAATTTCATGAGATAAACTTTCGTAATCATTATAATCAGTTCCAGTTACAATCATGTTGTTACGATTAAACATAAAACCTAATTCTTTTCGACTCGTATTTCTGATTACTACTTTAAAAGAAGTTATGGGATCCGACATTCCAAAATATCCATTAAGTAAGTCGATACTGTTTTTAACTTTTGCACCAATTGAATGAAAGGTTGAATCTGGAATTTTTGTATGTCCTAAAAGAGTAATGTTTTTAATTTGTTTCCATTCCTTCATATCCTTTCCAGCTAAGATAAGTACCTCGTATGAAGGTTTGTTCTTTTTTATGGTTATGGTGTGCTGCTTTTGGGTTATAAAAGCATCAGTATGTGTAATTAAATGATAAGATTTTGGGAAATTAGAAATGCTTACCTTATAAGTAAACTTATTATTAAGCGCTTCAAGATTAGGGAACCATAATTTATCAAGACTTAATTCAATCCAATTGGACTTCATATGATTCTGTTTACTTAAATTAATCTTGTATCTGAATTCTACAGTTAATTTTTCAGAGGCATCTCGATTTTTATCAAACTCTAAAAGATAAAAAGGAAGAGGCTCTCCTTTTTTTTGAGTGATTTTATAAGATGTCAAGTCTTTTGATAGTATAGTATCTAGTTCAAATTCTGGATTTAAAATAAAGTAAGCTGAATCATTATTTAATTTAGAAGTTCTTTGATATTTTGCCTTAATAAAGACTGTTGAATCTTTAAAATGCATATCCATGGATAAATGATCAGGCTTTTGAGCCCATAATTTTGAACTGCTTATTATTATAAGGAATACAGTAAGTGAAAATAAATTAGTAAAAGTTTGATTCATAATATTTATACTTCGGTTTATGCCTAGCTATTTAGGATCTCTTTAAGTTTTAAAAACTAGTAAATGCTGAGGTAATGTTTTTTAGGTTCTATTATGACGATTCAAAGTTGTTTATGTTACTAAGTTTAGTACCAGATTAACAATCGTTATTTGATGTACATTCAAAATGTTGAATTATACTTTCTATAGAGTTAGAGTCCGATAATTCGCAATTTAATTTAAAATCGAACCCTAAATTTTCCTGTAATCCACTCTGATATCTATAAGTATTACTTTGTTGACTTTTGATAATAAAGGACCTCCAAAGGATTATAAAGAAATTGCAAAACGAAAAATAAAAAGAATAAATATGGTTTTTAAAACAGGCACAAAAGTGCCTTGGATTTGTAGTCTTTGTTTTTAAGTGGCTTAAAATAAAGGATATAAAAAACTAGTTTGTAGTTACATAAAACTCATGAAAATTCATGAGTAAATCTGAAAAATTGACACAAAATAACTAAAAATAAAATAGCTAAAAAAGTCGTTTTACTCCTTACTATATTCCGGATCAGTCAACAAGGCATATAGCGTTAGCCTATCGGCACGCCATACGCTTAGTTATTATGTGCTGGCTATTTATACAATTTCTCAATTCAAACCAATAGATTTTATAAATTCAAATGGTATGTCTATTGTTGTAAAATTATCTAATTCTCCATTAGGCTTTGTTCTTACGTCATAAGCAATAAAAGGAATTCCATTATCATCTTTAAGGTGTTCTATCATTTTCTTTAATTCCACAGTTTTTTCAATCAACGGTTTTTCAAATAAGTCTTTCACACATTTTCCAATTTCCTTAATATTGTGTGTCATTTCATAGAGTTCCGTTGATAAATCTATTTCTGATGCTTTATTTTCAAAGTCTTTTTTTACTATACTCCAGCTGTCATACTTTTTTACCAATTCAGATGACTCGAAATATGCACTCAACGTTCTTTTCATTAAATTAACTTCTCTGTTATCTTCTGTAGTAAATCCAATGTTTGTAAGTGGCAAACCAATATGTTGAGCATAGTTTCTTAATTTATAAAAGAAACGATAAGCAAAACTATTATCATAAAAAAAAGAAGTTACATTTTTGAACTGATTTAGTTCCTCCGAATTTTTTCCAAATTTCCTGTTTAGTTTGGTTTCTGAATGGTCTAAAAAAGTTTTTACTGAAGTTAAATAGTTTAGCAAAAGTCTATTTGTTGTATAATACACTTTTTCAACATCAGCTTTTCTTACACTATTCCAAGATTTTGAATTTCTTAATAATTCAGTTGAAGATTGTCTTAAGAAGTTAATGATTTGACTATCATTTTCAATAACAAATTGTTGAAGTTTACCTATGCTGTTAAATTCCTCAATTTCTTTAATTATTATGTCAATCTTTTCAAATTCCTCAACATTTATTTCATCCAAGAACTCAATTCGGATTTCTTCAGTAGGAAAATTGTCATATATTTTTGCTAATCTGATTTCCAATTTTAGTTCTGTTTTTTTGCTTGCACATAATGGTCTTGTGTATGGTTAGTTGCGTGTTTAAGCAACTAATTTAGTAAACAATCACGAGCCAGAGAAAATTCCGAAGGAATTTTCCAAGTAGGCACTTACCAAAGCAATTAATTATAAACGGTATTTGCAACTGTTATTTTATTCTCATAAATGTTATTTCGGTCGTTTCTAACATCTTTTTATCCTTAGCTAGACGAGAATCAATTTTTACCTTCTTTCGTTCAATCGGTTTTATTTTCATCATTAAACTTCCATTTTGAAAGATGGAAATAATTAATGTTTATACCAAATCTATTCTTTCAAGGTTAATTAGTAAATAATGAATGAGTGAATGAACCATTTTAGATTAGGGAATGAGTTTTTCGATAATTGTTGCTAACAATTGGGTATATTTCTCTTATGTCACTTATAAATCTAACGGATTTTTGATTAGTAAAAATTATGTACTGCTACTTGATTATAAATGTCATCAGTTGTTTTGTAGGAATTGTGTCCTAATAGAACTTAAATGTATCGTACATCTATTCTTTCTTCTAATAAATGGTATTACGTCTCAAAAGGACGGCGTCGCTGTCCTCGATTCTCCAGCCCAGATTACGAAACCTATAGAAACAAACGTAAGCAGAACGCAGGCTTAGCCAACTAGACATTCATATTTGGTCTTACAAGTCATACGACCTAGTTGTTACTTGCTTGCTGTTTTAACTTTATAGTCCCTCTTCTTTTGGCCACTTTAAAGATGTTCTAATAATTATAATAAATATAACTATCTCTACTAGCTGATAAAGGTCGTAAAAGGCTGACCAGGGAAGACTACCATCAAATAAATCTGAAATAAGAATGAGAAACGACATAGAAGACCATACTATAGCGACTACAATGTTTAACCATTTATTAATAATTGGTCTCAAAACAAGTGATAAAAAAATCATTAAAGAAGGAACAATTAAAATTAATGCAAAAATCACCAATATAAATGGGGTGATTTTAAAAATACCTAAATCTTGACTCATATATGCCTCTATTTTTCCTGGCATCATCAATGTGAAATAATCTGTATAGATATAAAGAAATATCATTACTGTCCATAAAGAAGCCAATTTAAGTTTGATATTAATCTTATAATCTACTAGTTTGGTTGAGTTTTTGTTGCTCTTTTTCATATTTGAACTTTTGAGTTAATAAGCATGAGTAATTTTTTTAAATTCTCTTTTGTATTAGTATAGACGCAAAAAATTAAAGATTGGTTGCCTTGAGCTTGTTTTAATTGTCACGTCATAAAATATGACTACAGGATTTCGTTCAGATATTGTTGCCAACGTTCTGGCTATGCGCAGTGTCCCGAAGGGCATTGTGTATAGGTTTTGTTAGCGATTTTATATTTTTTCAAATAGTAAGAATCTTTTATTTTCAAGCACATAATTCACATCTTCACCAATCATCTTTTCTCGTATCATATCTATAACTTCAACATCTGTTAGTGGAATAATCAATTTGCCATCCTCTAATAATTTTCTTTGCAATTTAGATGCAGAATCATCCACTCCTTTTCTAGTAAAAAGCAGGATGAAGTTGCCTGATTTTATATTGAGATATTTTGTTGGAAGATACATCTCATTTTGATCTAAAGGCTCCCCATAATTTTTGAAATCTATGACTATGATATTCGAATTAAAGTCACTCTTTATTTGAGACCAAAATGAAGTGGCATCAGTAAAATTATTATTAACGATTAAATCGCGTCTGAATATGCCGTCATGCTCGTAAGATTGAGTTTTATGTGTAAGTTTTCTGAATGAATTACTAAATAAAAATTCAAATATTTCCGTACAAATCAGTTCATAATCCCTCCAACCTTCTAGTCCTAATTTACAATCTTCTAATTTTTTAATTAATATATCACCTTGCTTGACGCTGTCAGTATTCTGAATAGTTAAATCCTTTAGTTTTGACTTGATGTACCAATGAATGAGGATACCATTCTCATTGTTAAAATGTTCGAATGCTAATCCATGCAGCGATTTTAGTTTAATGTTTTCCTTCTCAAGTTGCTTAGAGATTGAATGAAAGACCCTATAAGCAGAAACAAAAATCAAATTTTCTACTTCTTTATTTTTAATTAGTTCTTTCAGTTTATTTATATTTTTCAATTCTTGAGTTAGAACTTGGAAATGGAAAATTTCATCTTCCCTTACTGCTGCATAATCAAATCCTTTCTTATCAATTTCCTTAAATGGATTAAAGTTATAACCTGCCGTCTTTAACAGAAAAATAATGAATCTATTTAGTTCTTCTTTGCTTGCATTTCGAATAAATATATCAAGTAATTCGTGATGTATATCTCGGATACTTAAGAAACGATCATATCTATTTCCAAAGTCTTCATCTAGTCTGACATAAGTTTCCAGACCACCAACAATCGGGGTGTCCAGCTCTTCTATATTTTCAAATTCAGAACCATAAAAATCTACGTCATAAGGATAAACAACAACTTGAGAGTTATAATTTGTATTGGGATAAATATATATTCTCATAGTGCCTCCACTATCTCTAAAACGAGAAAAATATATTCTAATTTGATTGTTGTAATACTTAAACTCAGAAATTAATGATGGATAGTTTTCGAAAATATAAGCTTTGTACTCCTTGATTTTAGTTTCAAAGTAGTTCTTTACTATGTCTATATATTCGCCTTCAAGCTTCTTTAATGTTGATTTATTTCGGATTGGTTGTTTGTCAGATGTCAGTTCATTTTTGTACGATTTGAATCCATCGGCTTCTGTTACCTGTTTAAATGAAGGGAATCGACTTGAATGCAACTGAAATGTTTGACTGTCAATTAAATTAGAATGTACTTCTTCGTGAATTTTACAATAATCATCAAATCCGAGATTAACTAAATTGATTTCAACTGATTTAAGGTAATTTGGCTCATCTGGATTAAAATAATTTCTTTGAATTGATGTGTTTAAAAGACGAGTATATAACTCGATAATGAGATTGTTTTTTTCTGAGATAATATTCTCTTCACTTTTGGATAAAAGGGTAGAGTAAAATTCTTCTGATAGATTTATTTTTAGGAGATGATAGCGATTAATTTTATCGAGTAGGTCATACATTCGCTTTTTTATATCAAAATACTGAAGTACCCCTTCTTGTCCAGCTTCAATAAGCTCTGCAAAAATGTCAAGAAGTTCTTCGTAATATTTTCGAGTAACTGTCATTGTTTACTATTATCGCTAAAGTAGGTGTAAACACAATGGTGTTTATTCCCATTACATCTACAAATCTACTAGATTTTAATTAATTAAAAACCATAAAATAGTTTAATAACAATCCAAAATCATAAGTAGTTTATTAAAAGCGTTTTAGGTTTAGTTTGTTTTAGTAGCAAGTCAATAAAAACAGCTATGATAAACGAATATTATTCGAATAATATTCGTTTAGAAAAAACTATTTAAAAAACTAAAAGCTTGTTGCACTAGAGTATAGCGGTTTTATATGTTTTACAAAGTCAATACCGACTGCATGGCGATTCTGTATGGTCAACAGAAGTCAATACCGATTGCATGACGGTTCTGTATGGTCAACAGAAGTCAATACCGATTGCATGACGGTTCTGTATGGTTAACAAAAACCAATACCAGCTGCATGGCGATTATGTATGTCAACAGAAGTCAATACCGACTGCATGGCGATTCTGTATGGTCAACAGAAGTCAATACCGATTGCATGACGGTTCTGTATGGTCAACAGAAGTCAATACCGATTGCATGACGGTTCTGTATGGTTAACAAAAGCCAATACCAGCTGCATGATGGTTCTGTATGGTTAACAAAAGTCAATACAAGCTGCATGGCGGTTCTGTAAGGTTAACAGAAGTCAATACCGACTGCATGGCGGCTCTGTAAGGTCAACAGAAGTCAATACCGATTGCATGGCGGTTCTGTAAGGTTAACAAAAGTCAATACCGATTGCATGGTAGTTCTGTAAGGTTACAATCCGTTGCTGCACTATGTATGGTGATTCTGTAGGGTTACAATTTCATCTAGCAGCTTGCATAAGGGGTTTGTATGTTTATAATTTGGTGTTGCCCTATGCAGGAAGCTTTTGTAAGCTTACATTTTGATGCAGCGCAGCGGATAACAATCCTGTTAATTCAATTATCAATTTAGGTTTGTTAAAAAAACAAAATTTTCTAATTGAATATTTTCATGTTTTAGGGTTTAGTTGAACATGGAAATAAATGTAGATTTTTGTGTCCATATTTTACATTTTACCGTTTTCTAGAGTTTTAAAAAAAAAATCGAATTTCTTAGAGTAATCTTTGTGAAAAAAACTAAGTGTTTGGTTATCTATTTGCAATACTAAACAAGGAATAAATGACTACTGTTTTTTACCGTAAAAACATTTTTGTTTTTTTACAATTACTGTTAAAAAATAACCTTTAATCCCCTTTTATTTAAGGAATGTTTAACAATTTTAACAGGTTTAAGATACTTGGGATTTAGTTCTTTTGTGCCCGCCAAAAAATACACCTAAACACGGGTTGATTTGGTGAAAGAATTCAAAAATTAAAATGGTTAAAAAAGCGCATAAACCTAGGTTGAAAAATCATTTTGATGCTAAATATTCAAAAACAATAAAAGTCATAATTGGGTTGACTGCCCGAGTATCGGATAACTGAAAAACGATATTAAAAAAGAAAGTAAGATGAAAGATTAATCCCCCAAAGAATTAATCAATTTTAATAAATAGTATTCAATATAAATACCCCCGATAAAAGCGATTTTTTAAATAAACAAGCTTTCCTAAATACTAGATTGTTTAGGAGTTTTAAAACCAAAAATATTATTAAAATAATGAAATCAATATTTAAAATAACATGTGCAACAGTATTATCATTAATCTCATTTTCTTGTAATAATGATAATGAATTAGAAACATTAAGTAATCTTCAAAAAGAAGAAAAGAAGGTTAATCAGCATAAAATAGGAGTTATTGATCCTATAGTAGAAACACTAGTATTAAATTTAGAAAGTACTGAAGCAATAACTATTAAGCAAGCTCCTTTTGAAATAGTAATTTATGCATATGATGATATGTTAGCTGACGCAGCTGCTGTAGAAGTATATAGAGGAACTAATTTTGCAACTGCTTTACCATTATCTGTAAATATACCAAAGGAAGATATTCAGTTACACAAAGTAGCGAACTTTAGAAAAGTTGGGTATTATGTACACATTGCTTGGGATAATAACCAAAATAAAGTTATTGGTGATGCTGGAGATATTGGAATTGACTGGAATAAAGCTTTTCCTACTATTGATTTAGATGCTCCTTTTACACAAACTTTATATGTAAAAAGTATCCAATAATTTGAGTTTATTATAAAATTTTTTTTATTACAAAACATCCCTTCATTCTATTATAAAATGAAGGGATGTTTATTTTAATTGCAAGGGCGATAGTCAAGGGTTTAATTTCCCAATGCCTTACATTAGTATAGTTCATTTAATTTTTTTGTAACGGACTAATAATTTCTACGTCACTAAAAGCAATTGCGCCTCTGACTACACCATCAATAGTGCTTTTTAAAGCTTCTATCAATTGCATTTTTAATTGAGATTTATGATAAATTAAACTCACTTCACGAGCAGGTGGAGGCGTTTCAAATTCACGTAAATGCCTTTTATCATCTTCATTTAAATCCAAAGTATTTAAATATGGAAGTAAAGTCATACCTAAACCATCTTTTGAAAGTTTTATAAGTGTATCAAAACTACCACTTTCTAATTGGAAATGATTGTTTTTACTTTTTTTGTTGGTTCTACATAAGTTAATAACACTATCTTTAAAACAGTGTCCGTCTTCTAACAGTAATAAATCATCGACATCTAATTCCTCTACAGTTATTTTGTTATTCTCAAAAAGCTTATGTGCTTCAGGAATTAACCCAACAAAAGGTTCGTAATATAACACACGCTCTTTAATTGCTTCATTTTCTAAAGGCGTAGCAGCTATAGCCGCATCAATATGTCCGTCCATTAGCTTACGTACAATTTCTTCGGTAGTAAGCTCTTCAATAATTAGTTGAACCTTAGGGTAGTTTCTGTTAAATGTTTTTAAGAACATAGGTAATAAAGTAGGCATAATGGTTGGAATAATTCCTAACTTAAATTCACCACCTACATACCCTTTTTGTTGGTGTACAATATCAACAATTCGGTTACTTTCGTCAACAATAACCTTAGCTTGTTCTACGATTCGTTTCCCAACTTCGGTTAATTCAATAGGTTTTTTAGAACGATTAAAGATTTTAGCATCTAACTCTTCCTCTAGCTTTTGTATTTGCATGCTTAATGTTGGCTGCGTAACAAAACAATGCTCAGCGGCAATTGTAAAGTTTTTATACTCAGCAACTGCCAGCGTATATTTTAATTGTGTTATGGTCATTACAATAATATTTTTTGATAAAGATATTAAAACAATCAATATCATTTATAGTTTTACTGCTTAAAATTGCAATAATTTTGACATCAGAATAACAAGAGACACAAAATCAAATTCATATGGAAACTACAATTTTAGGGTTAGATATAGAAAAAACAGAAAGGTTAAAAAAAGAACTAAATGTATTGCTTGCAAACTTTCAAGTATATTATCAAAATGTAAGAGGTTTACATTGGAATATTAAAGGAAAGAATTTTTTTGAGTTACATACCAAGTTTGAAGAATTTTACACAGATGCTCAAGAAAAAGTAGACATGATAGCGGAAAGAATTTTGACGTTACAAGGAACGCCTTTACATACCTTTAATGACTATGTAAGTGAAGCTAAAGTTCCCGTAGGAAAGAATATTACAGAAGATGTTGAAGCGGTAACCTTAATAGTAAGTTCATTATCTGAGTTATTAAAAATAGAACGCGTGATTTTAGAGTTAGCTGATGAAGCAGCTGATGAAGGAACCAATTCTATGATGAGTGATTTTATAGCGGAACAAGAAAAAACATTGTGGATGATGAATGCCTGGTTAGGGTAACATTATTCATTTTTTTAAGGGGATGAAGGGGTAGTACTAATGTACTGCCTTTTCTGTTTTTAGGGTAGTATATAATTCTTCCTTTATTCTGTAATATTCTTTAAAAATAGTAGAAAGTATGTGTTCATAAGTAGTAAAAGCCTTATTGTTTTTTTTAGAAAGAAAATCATCAATAGCGATACTCGCTTTGTGTGTACAAAATAGTGCGTTTGAAATACCATGAGAAGAAATAGGGTCAAAAGCCATAGCAGCATCTCCAATGGCTAGCCATTTAGAACCTGTTATTTTTTTTGCGATGGAAGAATTCGCTAATCTGCCTACCACTTTGTAGTTTATGGTAGTATTAGGTAAATGTTTTTTTAATACTTGTGTTTCAGTGAGTACATCCTTCCAGTTGTTGTAATGTTTAAGTTTTTTGTACATGCTATTACTTTTGGAGGTGTAGATGGTGAGTATTCTAGTTGTTTCATTTAAGTCAGAAACCGTACCCCATCCATCATTAAAAGTCTCGGTAAAAAAGCCATACTTTAATGTAGCATTTGTTTTAGGAACGTAACAAATAAAGGCAATAGTGTCATCTAAAGTTTGAGTTGGAATTTTTAAAGTATTTAATACCGCTCTATTTCTACCAGTACCATCAATAATAAGTTTGCTTGAAATAGTTTGGATATTATTATCAAGTTGGATTTTACTAACAACACCTTGCTCAGTTATTTGAAGTTCTTTTAAGGTTTGATAGTTGATAACTTTACTATTAAGTTGCTTTTCTAGCGTATTGATTAATTGTTTTTTATTAAGTTTTAATCCGTGTTTAAAAGGATTGTGTTTAAAAAAAGTTTCCTCATGTATTTGGTTACTGTTCCATATAGATTGATAACCATAAGTTTTAGTAGCACAACTTTCAAATACAGAAAGTAATTGTAGTTGATCTAATAAAGCTAGTGTAGAAGGCGGAATTGTTTCTGCTAGAATTATTTTTGAAGTATTCGTTTCTTTATCTAGAAAAGCAACGTTAATTCCTTTTTTTTCTAACAAATAGCTTAAAACAAGTCCTGAGACTCCTTTGCCAACAATAAGAACATCGGTATGTAAATGAGTCTCAGGATTCATGTTTAGTGGAATGAAATGTAAAGGTTATACGCTTCTTTTTTACCACCATGTAAATCTTTATACACTACTTTTATAGTCACAAAAGAGTTTAAGAATGAATTGAAGTTAGTGGTAACATTTTGAGGTGGTTTTGGGTAATTCCCAGTTCCGCCACCGCTAAAGTCAAACGAAGCTACTTTTTGTCCATTTACATATACTTCTAGTTCATCATCTACATTAATATCGCCTGTTCCGTCTGGTTTAGAAGATAAGGTAATTTGTTTTCCTTCTGGAATCCATACCATGTCTCTTTCATTACTATAGTAAATACTTGGAGGCGTTAGAGTAACATCTGTTTTTGGAAAAGATTTTCCTAAAAATACACTCATTTTATCCCTAACATTTTTACTTTCTGCTGCTACATAAACTAGTTCAGGTATTCCATTGGTTTGTGCCTCTCTAGCAGCTACCACACCAACATCTTTCCATTTATATACCATATTAATTAACCCGTTCATATAGCCACCTTCCGCATGATAGCCAACAAATCCTGTATCCGTAGTCATCAACCAAGGTGTTCTATTAGCATAAATATATTGTTTAGTTTCTGGCGTAACGGTTTCATTACGCATAGCAACTAAGCTCTCTTCTGTTAAAACATCTACAGGTAAATTAGCAGCCCACCAAGCTGGTATTGGATATTGACTGTCTAAAAATACTTTTTGACAACTTCCTGCATCTGACTGCCAAGGTATTCCCATCCATTTTGTTAAATCACCTGGGGTTATTTGCCATAGCCATATACTATCAGCGTCACCTGCTAAGGAAGCAGCAATATTGTCTGAAGTCATTTCAAAACCAAAGTCTTTGTAAAAAACGGCTTCTTGTTGTTCGGGTGTTGCTACGGCAATTCTAATTTCACGTAAACCAAAGAAAGAGGCATTATCTGTCACTTTAGAAAAAGCTACCGCATTTTGAGAATACATCTGTTTGTGACGCATTGGCCAAGTAAGCTCTACGCCTGGATGAAAACCTCCGCCATATAAAGTTTCTAACACGGCTCTGGTCATTAACAAAGCACTTTTAGCACCGTCTTTTGAAGCTTCAATATATTGCGCTTGATAATAAAGTCCTATTTGATCCATAGTAGTATAAGAACCACTAAGAGGTGTAAAGTTACCGTCTCTCCACTTTTTTAACTCTTCATATAAAATAGGAGGAATGGCAAACCATTGTGCAGGGCTTCCAGGGTAGTTAATTCCATCACCTGGATAAAACGGATATTTTAATTCTTCAGTACCACTACCAAGATTGGTTAAATCGGTTTTGTTTTTACTTGGTATTATTGGTTCGTTATTGTAATTGTATAGCGGATCTCTAAATGAATTAAAAATAGTTTCTCTTAAAAGTCTTGCATTTTTAGCAGCTTCCTGATCCGCTGGTAAAGAGTATAAATAACTAAACTCTTCTGGAGTTAGTTGGTCTATAGTTTCTCTAAAAGAAGGCGATAGGAAATCACTTAAATTCACCCATTGCATTCTATATAACCTATAAAGAATAGGGAAAATTAAACTAAAATCGGTATCGTAACTTTTATTATCAATACCACAAATTAAATCATACATGGTAGCTAATGGTTGAATTTGTGGTGCATAATCTGGTGGTGCAGTAGCTATCCAAGCAGCTTCATTTTCTGTGTCAAGATTATAAGTAGTACCATCTATAGTCACTACAGCAGTTACTTTTCCGTCACAAATATCATCATACCAGTTAGAGTTGTCTGCAAAGTCGGTATTCAAATCTGAAGGATTTAAAGCGGCAGAGATTCCATCTCCTGGATAAAAAATTAAGTTACCATTATCATATTCAACAGTACCTAGATTAACATTTCTTGAATTGGTATTCATAGCCGCAGCTATGTTACTATTTTGAGAGCCTTTTAAAGGAAAAGGAAATTGACCTCCAATTTCTTTTTTAGTTTGGTTAGGTTCATCAGAAACCGTTACTGCACTTGGGCTGTTTACTAGTTCTTGTCTAAAATTAACATCAGATTTCTGTATTAATTTTTCATCTAAAACGTTTGGATTTCTTCTGGAAGCTCCTATGCCTGGGGCAATGCTATTTGGATTGGCAAAATTTGGACTTAAATTTGGTGTGCTATCTTTTATAGACAAATCTAAACTATTATTGAAGTCATACCAAAAAGGTTTTTTGTTAGCAACTTCCACTGTCCATGTAATACTTACTTTAGTATCAGGATGTGTTTTTTTGTACTCTTCAATAGAAAATTTTTGTGTAGGATTTCCTTGGTCGTCACATTCATAAATGTAGAAGCGTTGTGCTTGCTTTTTTAAAGCACCATCTGCAGTGTGGTAAACCTCTGTAGTGTCATAAAGATTTTTCCAAGGTACTTCAGGTGTAAAAACAACATCTTCTTTAGTAGCAGGGCCATTTCCAAGTCTTGCAATTCCTATTGAGGGATAAATACGTAGTTTCATGGTTAGAAAATTTAAAAGTTATATATAGTGTAGTTTTATATGTTACTATAAAGTTACTTGTAAATTCAAATGAAAAGAGTAGAAGAGTCTTTACTGTGTATTATTCAAGTATAAGTGTAGTTATGTACAGGTTTAAAAATGGGAGGAATACTATTTTAAAAGTATTTTTATACTAACAAAAGCAATAAGGATAGCTGTAGCTTTTTTAAGCTGAATAGGAGTGAGAAGCTTATTACTTAGTCGGTTTCCAATTTGTCCTCCTATAAAAACGGTAATTAATAAGATAGAAGTAAATTGCCAGTTAATAGAAAATTTTGGATTGATATATTGACCAATTAAACCACTAATTGAATTCAAAAGAATAAAAAAACTAGCGGTTGCCGCTATTCTTTTAGGCGTGTCCCAATTTGTTAAGTGTAATAAAGGAGCTAAAAAAATGCCTCCGCCTATACCCACCATTCCTGAAATAAAACCAATAAAACCGCCATAAGTTATGTTTTTGGTTAAAGATAAGTTGTTGTTGCCTGTTTTAAGTGTGTTTATGGTTTTAGAATACCACATAGTAATAGCAGCTAATAGTAAGGTGATTCCTAAAAGAATAAAAAATATGTGCTGACTTATTTGTAAGTAGCCTCCTAAAAAAGCCATGGGAATACTAAAAAGAACTAAAGGCGTTACTTTTTTCCAGTTGTATAATTTTCTTTTCCAAAATAATACAACATTACTTGATACTACTACAATGTTACAAAGTAAACTAGTACTTCTTATTTCAGTAAAAGCTAAACCAGTAATAGCCAATACAGCAAGATAACTAGAGCCACCTCCAAAACCAACAGAGGAGTATAGTATAGCAATGGTAAAAAATAATAAAATTACATACCAATTTTCTAGGGCAGTTTCAATAAGAAAAGATAGCTCCATATAAACCAAATATAAATATTAATCAGTAATCTTATGTTGTTAGTAGAAAAAATATGAAACCAAGGAAAAAAAATAGTAGATTAGATTCGGGAAACATAAAATTTTGTGTAAATGAGCAACTATCATATAAAACATTTAGAAGAATATTATCAAGTTTATAGAAAATCAGTACGAAACCCAGAGATGTTTTGGGAAGAAATAGCAGAAGAACATTTTGTATGGAGAAAGCGCTGGAATAATGTATTAAGTTATGATTTTTCAAAACCAGAAGTAAAGTGGTTTGAAGGTGCTAAATTAAATATTACTGAAAACTGTATTGATAGACATTTACAGGTAAGAGGTGATAAAACGGCTATTTTATTTGAACCGAATGATCCAAAGGATGCAGCAATTCATATTAGTTATAAAGAACTACATAAACGAGTTTGTAAGTTTGCAAATGTTTTAAAGGAAAACGGAATTAAAAAAGGTGATAGGGTTTGTATCTATTTACCAATGATTCCAGAGTTGGCCATTTCGGTTTTAGCATGTGCTAGAATTGGGGCAGTACATTCTGTAGTATTTGCTGGGTTTTCTTCAACAGCATTGGCAACAAGAGTCAATGATTGTGAGGCTAAAATGGTAATAACCTCAGACGGTTCTTTTAGAGGGGCAAAAATAATAGACTTAAAAGGAATTGTAGATGAAGCCTTAGAAAGTTGTAATACAGTAGATACTGTTTTAGTAGCTAAGAGAATTGCTACAGACATTTCAATGAAAGAAGGTAGAGATAAATGGCTACAACCTTTATTAGACAAAGCTTCTGATGTTTGTGAACCTGAAATAATGGACGCAGAAGATCCTTTGTTTATTCTTTATACTTCTGGATCTACAGGAAGCCCTAAAGGAATGTTACATACCACGGCTGGTTATATGGTATATACCGCTTATACGTTTAAAAACGTATTTAATTATAGAGAAGATGATGTGTATTGGTGTACGGCGGATATTGGTTGGATTACTGGACATAGTTATATTGTATATGGTCCATTAGCCAATGGAGCAACTACAGTTATGTTTGAGGGAGTACCAAGTTATCCAGATTATGGACGCTTTTGGGAAGTGGTTGAAAAGCATAAAGTAACTCAATTTTATACAGCACCAACAGCCATTAGAGCATTGGCAAAAGAAAATTTAGACTATGTTGATTCTTACAATCTTTCTACATTAAAAGTTTTAGGAACGGTAGGAGAGCCTATTAATGAAGAAGCATGGCATTGGTATAATGATAATGTAGGTAAGAAAAAAAGCCCAATTGTAGATACATGGTGGCAAACTGAAACAGGAGGGATTATGATTTCTCCGTTGCCTTATGCTACACCAACAAAGCCAACTTATGCAACCTTACCTTTACCTGGAATCCAGTTAGCATTAATGGATGAGACAGGTAATGAAATAAACGGAAATCAAGTTGATGGAAGACTGTGTGTAAAATTTCCTTGGCCTTCTATGGCTAGGACTATTTGGGGAAATCATCAACGTTATAAGGATACATATTTCTCAGCTTTTGAAAATAAGTACTTCACAGGAGATGGTGCTTTAAGAGACGAAGTTGGGTATTATAGAATTACTGGTAGAGTAGATGATGTAATAATTGTTTCTGGACATAACTTAGGAACAGCACCTATTGAAGATGCGATAAATGAGCATCCAGCTGTTGCTGAGAGTGCTATTGTTGGTTTTCCGCATGATATTAAAGGAAATGCTTTGTACGGTTATGTAATTTTAAAAGAAACGGGAGAAGGTAGAGATCATGATAATCTTCGAAAAGAGATAAATCAAATTATAACAGAACATATTGGCCCTATAGCTAAGCTGAATAAAATTCAGTTTACAGTAGGTCTTCCTAAAACTAGATCAGGAAAAATTATGCGCCGAATTTTACGAAAAATAGCGCATAATGAACTAGATAGTTTGGGGGATGTTTCTACATTGTTAAACCCAGAAGTTGTACAGAGTATAATTGATAACAGGTTGGTACTGGATCCAACTACGTAAATAATAGTAAATATGGAAAAATGGTGTAAGGGTGTTTTAGAATTAAAAACAATACTATTACCATTCGGTTACATATGTTTTCAGACGATGTTTTTTTGAATTAACTCATCATAAATATCTTTCGCACCAAAACCTTTGATACTAATATCTTTATTAGTGTTAGAGGTTTTTTCAAATATATTAATTATAGAGTTTACGGAATAAGCATCCATTTTTGAAACATTATTAATATCTAATATTATAGTATGATACTTTTTTAAAAGTGAAGTAATCCCTTTTTTTACTTTTTTAAAGTTTTGAGCTTGAATTACGCCACTTAAAATAAATTGATTGTTGATAGAGGATACTTGAAAGTCCATAATAATAGGTTATAAATTATTAATCCTAAAGTTATGTTTTTAAAGACGCGTTTTAATTATAATTTCGTTAGATGACTTTGTTACTACGGTAAAAGTTAAGTATCTATCTTTTAGTCTTCGGTATTTATTTCAAAAAAGCTAAAAACATTACCGCCATATCGTTTATCGTAACTAAAATAAGGGTGGTTTGAAAGGTCGGTATGTTTGGAGTGTTCTATAATTAGAGTACCTTCCTCGTTTAATAAACCTCTTTCAAATGTTAGATCAGCTATTTTTAAAAAATCTTCTTCTTTAAAATCATATGGAGGGTCAGCAAAAATAATATCTACCTTTAATGGCGTTTTTTCTAAAAATTTATACACATCACTTTTGTAGGTGGTGATTCCTAAATCAAGTTCTTTAGATATTTGATTGATGAACTTAATGCAATTAAAATGCGCATCAATAGCATATATATTTTCAGTACCTCTAGAGGCAAATTCATAACTAATATTACCAGTACCAGCAAACAAATCAATCACTGAAATACTATCGAAGTAGTATAAGTTATTTAAAATGTTAAATAATGACTCCTTAGCCATGTCGGTTGTTGGACGAACTGGTAGGTTTTTAGGAGCTGAAATTCGTTTACTTTTGTATTTTCCTGAAATTATACGCATTTATAATAAGATATAAGTTGAATGATTAGAAAATTCATCTTCATTAGTAAAAAAAGTACTAGTACTTTCTATAAATTGGACATTTCTAACGTATTTGTATGTAATAGAATAGAGGTCAGAATCTTTTTCAATAGCACCAGATAATAGCAAGGTAAACGTATCTGGGTTTAAATCTAGTTGTTCAGCAACAAAAAGGATATAGTAAATAAAATCTTCTTTACTCTGATAGTTAAAAGAGTTGTATAGCACCAATTCATTATCTTTTATAATAATGATATCCATGAGCATTTTACCAACATGAACATAAAAAGCTGTACTAAGTGTATGTTTTTTACTGTGGGCTAAAATTTTATCTAATAAAATGGATGCATGATGTTTGTATTCAAATTCTCCAAAATTTTGAAAAATAAAATTGTTAATGTTTACATATGGAATGTATACTAAATTAGCTTTAATTTTCTCAAGAGAATCATATGTAATAAAGTCTGTAAAAAGTGTTTTTATAGTATAAGAAAGATACGCTTTTAAGTTATCCTTATCAAAAAACTCATCAGGAACTAATGTAGCTAAATTATTTTGATGAATGGCAAATACTGTATCAAAATCTTGCTGTAGGTCTTTATCTTCTTTAAAAATTTGAATCACTTTTTCAAGTAATAACTCAGGAGAGTCAATACTCTTTTCAAAAACATATTCCGTATATACTATAGCCTCTTTAGTAATGCTATTGGTAATACAAAAATAAAATCCATCCAAACTGAATTGGATGGATAGATTTTTATGTTGCGCATATGCGCCAGAATTTTTAGTCTTTTTTATTAGCTGCATCCTCTTTATCATAAGCTGGAGGCCAATTTCCACCTGTAGTTACTTCACTTAATGAACCTACAGAAACAAATGGTCCTTTTACTTGGTCTGTTTCTACAGCTTCTAATTCTTGTTTAACTAAAGATCTGTTCATTCCTTTTAAAATAGGTTCTTTACTAACCTTAGCTTCAAAAACAGGAACAAATAAACCAGTTACTTTTTCAACAACTCCTGTAGCCAAGTCAAATTCTACATCAGTTCCAGGAACTTTAAACATATTCGTATAGTCTTTACCTTCAAAGTATTTCAATACTGGCTCGTATCCAATAGTATCAACAACTTTTTTAGAAACTTTAATTTTAATTCCACCACCTCTATCTTCTTCAACTTCAACATTCTTAGTTTCAGTTAAGGCTAATTTACCATTTTCAATAAATTTGATTAAAGTATCTTTATGCTTAGCATATTTACCGTTTACCTCGTTGTATTTAACTTCTGCATCACGGATTAGTTTTAACTTCTTAATAACCTTAGCGTAACGTACCTTTTTATCTTTTGCAAATTTTATTGGCTCCATTATACCTTGATAAATTTTATACCCTAAGAAAACAGAAGCTACTAATAATAATATAGAGATTAACCACCTCATTTTCAGTGGTACAAATTTCACAATAATTATAGCTAGTAAAATTGCAACAACTACAGCCGCTAAAATCATTAATAATAAATTCATTTTTATAGTTTTTAATATATGATATTCGCAAATCTACAATTTTTTTTTAATGATGAAAATTTTTAACTATAAATACATTTATCTTTGAACATTATTTTATTTTATGATAGCATCGGCACACAAATTTTACACAGAAATTATCCAAAAATTTCCTTATAAACCTACTTATAAGCAAAATGAGCTTTTAAATGAATTAACAAATTTTATTTTTGAAGATAATGAAAGAGCACTTTTTGTTTTAAAAGGGTATGCAGGAACAGGGAAAACAACCACTATTAGTACAGTGGTTAATAATTTGTGGCGTGCTGGTAAAAAAGCGGTGTTATTAGCTCCTACAGGAAGAGCAGCTAAAGTAATTTCAGGATATTCAGGTAAACAGGCTTTTACCATTCATAAAAAAATATATTTTCCTAAAAAACAAGGTAGTGGAGGTGTAAGTTTTGTAATGCAACCTAATAAACATACAAACACTGTGTTTATAGTGGATGAAGCTTCTATGATTTCTGATGAAAAACAAAATGCAAAATTGTTTGAAAATGGATCATTGCTTGATGATTTAATAGCTTATGTGTACTCTGGTAAAAATTGTAAGATTGTTTTTATTGGAGATACGGCTCAGTTACCTCCAGTAAAATTAACTGTGAGTCCTGCTTTGGAGGCTGATAAACTTTCTTTTGAGTTTAATAAAGATATTACCGAGATAGAATTAGATGAAGTGGTAAGACAACAAGAAAACTCTGGTATTTTGTTTAATGCTACGGATTTACGTTTATTAATTCAAAATGAAGCTACCGACTTTAAATTTGACGTTAACTTTCCAGATATTATTCGTTTACAAGATGGTTATGATATTCAAGATGCTATAACTGGTGCTTATGATGGTGATATTGGCGTAGAGGATACGGCAATTATTGTTCGTTCTAATAAAAGAGCCAATCAGTACAATCAACAAATACGTACTAAAATTAGAGGACAAGAAAGTGAGATTTCTACGGGAGATTATGTTATGGTGGTTAAAAACAATTATTTCTGGTTGAAAGATTCGTCTTCTGCTGGTTTTATAGCCAATGGAGATATATGCGAAGTAATGCATATTCATAACATAAAAGAGTTATATGGTTTTAAGTTTGCTGAGGTTGAAATTAGAATGATTGATTATCCTGATATGAAACCTTTTGATACTGTGTTGTTATTAGATACTTTAACAAGTGAAAGTCCGTCATTGACTTATGAAGAATCGAATAAGTTGTATGAAGCGGTTAAAGAAGATTTTGCACATGAAAAATCAAAGTATAAGCAATTTATGGGGGTTAAAAAGAATAAGTATTTTAACGCTTTACAAGTTAAGTTTTCTTATGCTATGACTTGTCATAAATCACAGGGAGGACAATGGAAAACTATCTTTATAGAGCAACCTTATTTACCAGACGGTCCAAATATTGAGTATTTACGCTGGTTATATACTGCGGTTACTCGTGCACAAGAAAAATTATATTTAATTGGATTTAAGGACGAGTGTTTTGTGTAAAGTTTTATATTTAAAAGCTAAAAACCATGAAAGCAAAAATATTAAAACTCCAGTTGGCCTTTTTGGTATTGTTTGGTAGTATTTTATTTTCTTGTTCTGATAAAGATGTAAATGAAATACAGAATTCAGCTCCTGATAAACCTATGTTAGATATTACATGGTCAGATATAGGTAATACTGTGTTTCTTTCTTGGAGTAAGGTAGAGGATAGAGATAAGGATAATTTGACTTACGAAGTTTATATAAATAATGAAAAAGTAAAAGTTTTAGAAGATAAGGAGGCTATCAATGGTGGTTTTAATTATTTTTTTCTATAAGAGAAGGAATGGTACTTCCTATGAATGCAAAAGTATTGGTTAGTGATGGTAACCTAATTAATGAAAGTGATATAAAAGAGGTTAAAGATCCAATAGTAGGTAAATGGATATTAGGTCATGTTACTGTAATAGAAAAAGGCTACGATGATGCTGAGATTCTTATGCCACAAGGCTGTGAAAAAAATACAAGTAGAGAATTCAAAATAAATGGAGATCATATTTTTAATTCTTTTACATTAGAAAGTAATGGAGACTGTGACAAGGAAGTTTCTATGTTACAATGGAGGAGAATTGGTCTTAATAAATATGAGTTTGTAAGCGATATGACTCAGGAATTTGACATGTTTTTTGATGAAAATACTATGCAATATAAGGTTGAAACTACTAACGAACTCTCTGTGTATTTTTTTAAGAAATTAAAAGAATAGTATAAAAGTTAAATAAACTCGATATACACTTACTATAATAGTATAGGTTCAATAGAAAAAATGTTAGCATTTTGTTAATTTACTAAAATCCCCTTATAAAAAACTTACATTTGTTAGGCAATCAAAACCCTAAGAATGAACAAAAGAGTCACTATTTTTCTTTCTTTTTTATTGGTAACTACATCAATAATAGCACAAAAACCTCAAAAACTAACTTCAAATCAGATTTATGAAAAAATACAAAAGCTTAACTTTTTAGGTTCGGCATTGTATATAGCAGCGCATCCTGACGATGAGAATACCCGTTTAATAGCCTATTTAGCCAATCATGAAAAGGCACGTACAGCCTATTTATCATTAACTCGTGGCGATGGCGGACAAAATTTAATAGGTCCAGAAATAAGAGAATTATTAGGAGTAATTAGAACACAAGAACTTTTGGCAGCAAGAGGGGTTGATGGCGGTGAACAACGTTTTTCTAGAGCTAATGATTTTGGCTATTCAAAACATCCTGATGAAACTTTAAAAATTTGGGATAAAGAAAAAGTCTTGGCAGATGTTGTTTGGGCAATTCGTACATTTAAACCAGATGTAATCATCAATCGTTTTAATCATAGAACACCTGGGACTACACATGGACATCATACTGCATCAGCTATGCTAAGTGTTAATGCTTTTGATTTGGCAGCAGATAAATCAAAATATCCAGAGCAATTAAAATATACAGAAACATGGCAACCAAATAGATTGTTTTTTAACACATCTTGGTGGTTTTATGGAAGTAGAGAAAAGTTTGCAAAAGCAGATAAAAGTAAAATGCTAAGCTTTGATGTAGGTGTGTATTATCCGCTAAAAGGACTTTCTAATAACGAGTTAGCTTCTATGGCTAGTAGCCAACATTTATGCCAAGGATTTGGACGTTTAACTACCAGAGGAACTCAAGAGGAGTATGTAGAATTTTTAAAAGGAGAGTTTCCTAAAGATAAAAAAGATATTTTTTCAGGGATCAATACTACTTGGAGTCGTATTAAAGGAGGAGGAGAGATTGGCGCTATTTTATATGAAGTAGAAAAAAACTTCAATTTTGTAAATCCATCTAAGCATTTACCAGCTTTATTAAAAGCGTACGGGAAAGTACAAGCTTTAAAAGATGAACACTGGAAACAAATTAAAACAAAAGAACTTAAAGAAATAATTGAAGCTTGTGCAGGATTGTATTTAGAAACTTCAGCTTCAGGTAATAGTACGGTTCCTAATAGTCAAGTGGAATTAAATTTTGAAGTATTAAATAGAAGTTCAGTATCTATGGCATTAACTTCTTTAGAAATTTTACCAGAAGGAAAGAAGATAGTAAAGAATTTAGATTTAGCTTTAAATCAAAAAAAGAATTTTAAAGAAACAATAACTGTAGGTAATGTAGCATATTCAGCACCTTATTGGTTAGCATTACCTTGGGATTTAGGGATGTATAAAGTAGAAGATCAAACAATAAGAGGTAATCCAGAAAGCAAGAGGTCACTAGAAGTAAAATATACATTAACCATAGAAAATCAAACAATTTCATTTACTAAGCCTGTTGTGTATAGATATTCTCAACGTGATAAAGGAGAGATATATGAGCCTTTTGAAATACTACCAAAGGTTACAACAAAGTTAAAAGATAAAGTACTGATTTTTCCAAAAGAAGGCGCAAGAAAAGTAAGTATTGAAGTAAGAGCTGGGGATAAAAATACTCAAGGAAGCGTGTCTTTAGAAATTCCCAAAGGATGGAAAGTATCGCCAGAGAAAAGAGCTTTTTCTATTGAGCAAAAAGGAGATATCCAGCAGGTTGACTTTATGGTAACTCCAACAGTAAAGGAGTCTGAAGGTTATATAAAAGCTATCGCAAAGTTGAATGGGAAAAAGTTTGATAAGGAGTTAGTAGAGATTAATTACACACACATTCCTAAACAATCGGTATTGTTACCTTCACAAGCAAAAGTTGTTCGTTTAAATATTAAAAAAGAAGGAAGCCATATAGGGTATATTCAGGGCTCTGGAGATGCAGTTCCTGAAAGTTTACGTCAAATAGGGTATAAAGTAACAGAAATAGTACCTGCTGAAATTAATGATAAAAGTTTATCTAAATTTGATGCAGTTGTAGTAGGAATTAGAGCATACAATACTAAAAAAGAGCTACAGTTTAAACAAAAGTATTTACTTGAATACGCAAACAAAGGTGGAAATGTAATTGTACAATATAATACCAACCGTAGAGTAGATGTAAAAGCACCTTATGAATTAAAATTATCAAGGGATAGAGTAACTGATGAGCTTGCTAAGGTAGAAATGTTAGCTAAAGAGCATGCGGTTTTACAATCCCCAAATAAAATAACCGCTACAGATTTTAATGGTTGGGTACAGGAAAGAGGTTTGTATTTTCCGAATAGTTGGAGTAAAGAATATACACCAATATTATCAATGAATGATAAAGGTGAAACTCCTAAAAAAGGAAGTTTATTAGTAGCAAAATACGGTAAAGGGAACTATATTTACACAGGTTTAAGCTTCTTTAGAGAGCTACCAGCTGGAGTACCAGGAGCGTATAAGCTGTTTACCAACTTACTTTCTTTAAAGAATAATTAATCATCAATAAAAAAAATGACTAGTCCTAAATAACCGTTACAGTTATTTATTGATTAAATATATTAAACATCATCTAAAGTTATAGCTTTAGATGATGTTTTTTTTCGATATGATTTTATTTTCATAATGTTTTGTTGATGTGCTTGGTCAGGAGTTTTAAAATGACATGACCAATGCGGTCTTTTAGAGTTATAAATAGTTATTGATTGTTTTACTATTTTCTCCATTATCTTAATATCTAGATTTGTAGTATTGGTAAAGAACTCTTGTTTCAAGATTCCATTACCCCTTTCAGCTATGGCATTTTGATATGGATCATATGATTCTGTCATACTGCATTTAAGCTTTTGTTTTGACAAAATATCTTGATAGATGTTACTACAGTACTGTATCCCTCTATCTGAATGATGGATAAGTTCCTTCTCTGGATATACTCTGTTTTTTATAGCCATGACCAAGGCTTTTACAGTTGAGTTCACCGCTAAAGTTTTATCCAAATGGTATCCCACAATTTTCTTAGAATATGCATCTGTAATTAATGATAAATACATAGGTTTTTTACGGCTCCCTAAATAAGTAATATCTGCTACCCATACTTGTTCTGGTCGATTTACTTCCAAAGTTTCAATAAGATTAGCATGTTTTCTAAAACGATGATGTGAGTTGGTTGTAATATGGTAACTTTTTTGTCGTTTTATCAATAGTTTATTAGCTCGTAAAATATCAAATAATTGATCCCTTCCTACACCTAAACTGCCTAATTCTTCTGAAAGAATATAATACAGTTTTCTTGTTCCAATTCTTGGCTGTTCCATTCTTACATCCTTAACCAACTCAACAACCTTATTGGCTATGGTGTGAGCTTTGGTAACTCTATAATTAGCTCGATAATACACCTGCCTACTAAACCCGAGTAATTTACAGGTGGAAGAAATACTTTCTTTCTTTTGTAAAACAAACATATCAATTACTCGGTTTTGGAGTTTTTTCTGATAGGAATCTTATACTCTTTCTCAGCTAAATCAATCATCATATCAAATAGTATCGCTTTCTTCTCTACTGCTGCTGCTTGAGCTTTTAAACGATTATTTTGCTTTTCTAATTGACGTAATTTTTGTTCTAACTCTAATAGTTTTTGTTCTGGTGATTTTGGCATAGTAGATGGTGTTTGATGATCCCAATCAAAGTTACCATATTTTCTTAACCATACTAAAACAGTGCTACGACCTTGAATCCCATATTTAAGTTGAGCCTGTTTGTAAGTTAGTTCGCCTTTTTCTACTTCCGATACAACCGAAAGTTTAAAACTCATAGTATAATCTTTCTGTGTACGTTTGCGGTAAATATTGTCATTCATAATGTTACATAATTGTGTAACGCTATTTCAGGACGAGACAAAATATAAAAAAGAGGCTTCTTAACTTTTAAGACAGCCTCTTTTTTATGCAACTCTCTTATGGGGTTAGTCAAGGAGTAATTAAACTTGTACACGTTTTTTTTGGCGGAAATTATTCGTGTACAAGTGAAATTATACTAGTAAATCTTTAGGTTTAAAAAGATTTATAGAAACGGTAGCTAAATCAGAATTCGGAAATTTTCTAAATGTATTTTCATCAGAAGTTAAACCAATAGCTTCCATAGCTTTCATATATTCTTCTAGTTCAATAATATATTGATCCGAATATCCATGCGTTGCGTCGTAAGCAGTAGCGGCTGTTTTTCCTAAGTTTTTAGCAACCAAAGTAGGATTAGAAGTATGTAGTTCGATTAATAATAACCCAAACTGACCAATAAATGGCTTCCATTTATTAAAGTGTTGTTTCAAAGATTCAATAACTAAGTTATTATTTAAACGTTGTCCTCTGTATGCGTAAGCACCAGAAGAAGTTGTGGTTACTAAATTGTTTGTAGGAGCAGGTTCTTCCCAAATACGATTATGATCTAAAAAAGTACGAACATTGAGTAAATCAGAAAGGTTAATACCGTATTTAGTTTGTAAATCTTCTGATAAAGCTTTTGGATTTCCAATATCTCCCCAAATTACTTTAGCCCAAATGTCAGCTTGTACTAAGTTTTTACGGGTAATTTGTAAAGCAGCTTCATTATAATCTACTCCAATTAATAATAATGGATATTCTTCCAAAACCTTACCACGAGAAGTTTGGTTTTCTATGACATTAAATAAGTGTTTTAAAAAAGCACCATTACCACAACCAACATCTAAAATTCCTTTAGGTTGTTCGTGAATGGGTTTATTAAAAAGGTTGATAATAATTTCATCAATAACTCTAAAATAAGCGGCGTGTGCACCACCGCTTCCCCAAACATTCATTTCTCTATCAACATGAATTTCTTCATTACCAATTCCTGAGGTTCTGAAAATATTAGGATCCCCAAATATAAGTTTGTCCAATTTTCTTAAAGTAGGAATATAAGAAACAGTAACACCGTACGCGCTAGCTCTTTTTGCAAAGAATAACCCTTTATCTGTAAATTCATATGAATTGTTTGTTTTGATAAACCAGCCTAAATCAGCTAAAATATCAAGTAAGCGACCAAAGTTTTCAGGGTCTTTATGAAACTCATCAGCTTGAAATTTTGTTTGCATAAAGTATTTATGAAACATTCCACTCATGCCTAGTAAAACAATAGTAGGAGCAACTATAATCCCTTCAATATGAGTTTTTATTTGAGAAATGATTGGAGTATCACTTTCTTTAAGTTGAAAGTTGTTTTTAAAATTGTTGTATAATTTTTCTAGTGCATAAAAAGGTTCTTTTTCAAATTTTCTTGAGCTATATTTTTCAGAGAGTTTAAGTAAAGAAAAAGCATCTTTGTATAAATAAAAATAGTTAAAAACTGTTTTAGAAGTCTCATTAATTGAAAAAGTTACCGTATTGGTGTTGTTATCTACTTCTTGTTCTAACCATCCTTGTGAACACAAAGAACGTAATGCAACATTTAAGTATCCGTTGTTTGCTTTAAAGTGTGAGGAAAGTTTTGTTAAAGTAACTTTGCTGTTTTGTAAAAGGTATTCTGTAATACCTTTTTCATGAAGAACAGATGCTGCTGGACATACCACAATACCATCTAAATGGCGAAATAGTTGACTTCTAAGGGTTGATTTTTCTTGTTTTGATAACATAAAGGGCTATTTTTCTTTTTAAATATACTTATTTTGAGTGGATATAAAAAGGTATGACTTTAGTATAAGCGTGCCAAGTAATTTAACTAAAGAATAAATTTACTCAATACCTAAATAAGGATTGTAGGTATAGTTTTTACTAAAGTTTTCTAATCCATTAAAATAGGCATCGATTAAATGAGCAGGATAATAAGCTATGCCTCCAGCCAGTAAACCTTGGCTATTGCCGTCATTTTTATCGTCCCAATTCCACGGAGCATTAGCTGTGCCGTTACCATATGATTTTTGAAAAGATTTAGTATTATTAAATAAATTATTGTTAAAGCGTTGATCCCACATACCTCCATTTTCAAAAATATTGATTAGTTTGTAATTAACATATCTGTCATATATATTGGAAGGATAATCACTATTACTTTTGCTAGGGTAATAAACAACATAATCACTACCTCCAGGTTTTTGATCAGAATAAGCTTTTATACCATGTCCTTTTGCTTCAGCAGAAGTTTTAAAACGTATAATGCCATTATGGTTTTCTGTTGTTAAAATACCATCTATACTTTCACTACCGCTTGTTAACCCTGAATTATTGCTTTTGTAAGAATAAAAGTCAGAATGAAAAACAGTTATAATACCTAAAGTTTTGCCATAGTTAGAATTATCTTTTTTTACAACAGTAAGTATACCTTCTAAATCATTTTCATGCTCATCAAAGTAATATAAAAAGAAAATATCGGTCCAGTCTCTAGGATGAAAAAATGCATAAATAATAAAATAATGGGTTGGTGTTTCAACTACAGAGTAATAACCAATAGCCTTTCCTTTTTTGGTTTTATCTGAAATATTATTCCAATTATTTTTTGCGTTTAAATCTCCATCAAAGTCGTAAGCTGTAATATAATCAGCTTTACCTTTCAAGCCATGAGAGCCTGTCCTATCCACATCTTGATAGTGTACTGGGGCGTGGTGATAAGCTAAGTCTAAATAGAAATTTTGATTTCTAGCTTGTTTTTCTTGTAAATCATTAATAGTACTATTGGAACCAAGTTCATTTTTAGTAATACAGTTGGTTAATAAAGTTAAAGCTATTAAATAGATTAATACTTTTTTCATATTATAAATTGTTTAGCTAGTTAAAAAATTACCTAAAGTAAAGTAGATTTCTAGATTTAAGGTTAGTGTAGTATTAATTTAGTATAAGAGAAAGGTAAAAGGATAGAGTTAAACTAAATAGCCAGCTATAAGGCATGCGAGTTAATAGTGTTATAGAGATTAAATAACACACCTAAGCTGACTTTTAAGGGAAAAACAAATTAGTATTGAGAATGTGTGAAACCCTTTCTAACATTTCTGTATAACATACTAATATATTAGATACGTGAATTTCCCTATGCGAAAAATAATCTCACTACAAATTTTATTCTTCGAAAGTAAATAACTAAAAATGTTTTTTTAAAGGTTAGTTTGTTTATAGAGTGGATGAGTTAATGTATGTTGAGTTTTACTTGATACACTAAAAAGAATCAAAAGTTAAATAAGAGTGTTTGAAAGTAATTGTCAACCAAAAGGTGTGTTTAACATTAGTTTATTATGGTATTTAGACACACCTTAGTTGACTTTTAAAAGGAAAGTGGTTAGCGTTGAAAATGTTGTCCCCCCTTAACATTAAACAACAAGCTAACTCTGTGTTGAAACATGAATAATGTATCTTTCCTCAATCACTTTTGAAAAAAATGTTACATAAATCTTCGTCATGTTTTAGATACAAGTTGGTGAGTCAAATATATGATGTATTGGAGGTAATTTATGTTGTTAATTTATTTGCTAGTTGAATCAGTTTATGAATTAGCACTTCTATTTAATATATAAATGCAATTTTTTGCATAAATTTAGGTAATATAGTATGTTGTTTGTGAGGTGTATATATATAAGATATAAGGTGTGTTTAGTCTGGTTATTAATGTTGGTGTCAACTACATTGATTTGGGCAAATAAAGAATTTCCATTACTAAAAAAAGATTCTATGCTTAATGAAAAAATACTTATAGAAAAAAGTATTAAGCTGTATCAAAATATAAAGGAATATAGAGAAGAAGGGAATTGGGAAAAGGTTGGGGAAATCTATCAAAGTTTAAGTAATATTAGCAAAACTAAAAATGAAGTACAAAATGTTTTAAAGTATAATGATAGTGCTTTTTATTATTTTTTTAAAAATAAGGATACTTTAAACTCTATTGAATTAATTGTTGACAAAGCAAGGTTTTTAAGAAAGCATAAAATGTTTTCAGAGTCTATGGAGTCATTTTTAAGAGCAAAAGATTTAGCTGAGTTATCCAAAAATAAGATAGCTAAGGTAAAGGTGTTAAATGAAATATCTTCTGTGTATTTAGCAATAAAAGATTATAAAAAAACAAGGAAAGTATTACTACAATTAATGTCTTTAACAAATGATTCAACCTTAAGTAAATCAAATCTTAGTTGTTATAATAGTTTATATAATAATTATGGAAATGTGTTAATAAGGTTAAAAAAAACAGATTCGGCTATTTATTATTTAAATCATTCACTTGAATTAGCTAAGGATAAAGATTTAAGCCAGTGTCATATTCTGTCTACTTTATCAGAGGCCTATGTAGAAAAAAAAGAATATGATACAGCTTTACAGTATGCATTAGCGGCAAATAAAAATTATTTAAAAACTAAAATTTCATACAGACCTAATACTGAATTATTAATTTCTGAATGCTATCTTGGATTGGGAGATAAAGCTTCTGCTTATAAATATTTGAAGAAGGCCTATGAGGTAGCTTATATTAATGGTTCCGTTTTTTACAGACTTAAAGTAGAGGAGCGTATGTCTAATTACTATAAAGGTATAAAGGATTATGAACAAGCTTTGTATCATAAAAATAGATATCATAAACTTTTTTTAAAATCTTATAATAGTGAAAAGATAAATGAAGTATTACGAGTTGAATCTAAGAAGGAGTTATCGGAAAAAGAAAATGAGATTAATAAGTTATCAAAGAACAGAAAGAAAATAATTTTAATCTCATTAGCCAGTTTGGGAGTGTTAGCACTTTTATTCTATTTTCAAAAAATTAGAACAGAGAAACATATTGCAATTAGTCAAAGTAAAGAAGCTATAAGTAAATTGGAAGCATTACACTCTAAAATGAACCCTCATTTTTTATTCAATACAATTAGTAGTATACAGAATAAAGTATTGAATTTAGAAAGGATTAAGGCGTATAATATGTTAGAAAGTTTTTCTGAGTTATTACGGATTATGTTGAGAAATTCAGATAACATTAATATTAAACTATCAGAAGAACTTAACTTTCTTGAGTTGTACTTAAGTTTCTATAAGTTAAGACAAGGTGATAGGTTTGAATATATTTTAGACGTAGATACTAAGGCAATAGGTAGTAACCCATTAATTCCTAGTATGATGTTACAACCGCATATTGAAAATGCGATTATACATGCGTTTCCAAACAATTATGAAGGAACTAAAAAATTAATTGTTACGTTGAAAGAAGTTAATAAAGGTATTCATGTGAGTATTGCAGATAATGGAATTGGAAGAGAGGCATCTTTTAAAAATAAAAAGTATAAAAAAACATTATCAATTTCTACTAATAATTTAAAAAAACGGATTGAGCATTTGAGAAAGTTAGGATATAAAAAAGCGAATATTGAAATAAGAGACTTATATAAAAGAGAAAAACCAATAGGTACTTCAGTAGAAGTGTATTTACCTTATGTGCTAATTTAACTCATGAAAAATTATGATATATACCGCAGTTTTAGTTGATGATGAACAAGATAATATTGAAAATTTAGAAATGCTTTTAAATGAGTTTTGTTCCAATGTTTCTATACAGGGAACAGCTACAAGTTTTAATAATGCTAAAGAGTTAATAGTAAGTTCAGAGCCAGATATTTTGTTTTTAGATATACAGATGGGAAACAACAAGTATTTGAGCTTTTAGAAGAACTCGAAGTCATTACTTCAGAGATTATTTTCGTAACAGCTTATGAAGATTATGCTATTCAATCTTATGATTTTAATACGGCTGGTTATATTTTAAAACCTATAAATATAGGTAAGTTACAGAAGTCAGTTGAAAAAGCAATAGCTAATATTCAAGTAAAAGTAGAAAAAGAAAAAAAACAAACTTCTTCACACTCTAGTTATTCTTTAGCTAGTAAAATAGCATTTCCAGTTAAAAATGGTTTTAAATTAAAAAAAATACAAGATATTCAATATTTACAAGCAGAAGGGAGTTATACAAATGTGTTTTTTGTAGATAAAAAACAGCTGCTAGTGTCCAAGAACTTGGGATATTATGAAAGTAGATTAGAAGCTTACGGTTTTATTAGAATACATCCATCTGCTTTAATAAATTTTCAATATGTTATTGAACTTGATAGAACTGATGGAGGTTATATAGTTATGGAACAAGGAACACACTTACCTATTTCTAAAAGTAAACGCATGGAATTAGAAAAATTAATTAGACAAAATTGGTAATTTTATTTTTTTGGTTCACTAACAAGATTAAATTTTGTTAAAAAAATGTTAATCACCCGAAAAGGGTTACATACTATTTATTGCTGATAAGTATTTTTCGACTGCGCTTTTATAAGGTTAAAAGTGTTTTTTAATAATTAATAAAAACTATAAACAGATGAAATCGAATTTAGAAAATTTACAGCAATTTGCTATTTCAAAAAAACAAGCTCAAAAAGTAAAAGGAGGTAATAAGGAAACATACGTGTGCTGGCACTCATCAAGTTCTGAAATTTCTTTCCATAGCAGACATGAAGCAGCTCAATTAATTGAATTAGGAGTTACTTGTGCTTATTTTACTGATATTCCAAGTTAATACGATATGAAGTAATACTTTTAAGCTATAATTGTACAGCTAATATAGCTTAATTATTAAAACGATAATCGTTTATATTCAAACTAACTACTACTACAATACTAAGTTTGCAATGTAAGTAAGCCCTTTCTACTTTTTATTTGGTAGTTGGGCTTTTTTTATAAAAAAAGCAGCCTTATTAATTAAAATAAGACTGCTCGAGAGAAAAACTTCGATAAGGGGTTAACTTTATGAGAAATTATTTAACTATTATGATCTTTTTAAATAAGAAGTTATTCTCTTGCTTTCCTTTAATGAAATACATTCCATTAGGTAGTTGAGGTAAATTAAGCTCAACTTTATGTTGTATAGGCGTTTTAGTAGTTGTATAAATTAACTTACCTTCCATATTAACTACTTGTAAATCCAAACTTTTATTAGAAGGAGTAATTAAGAATATGTTTTCCTTTGTAGGTATTGGATATACTACTACTTTATTATTATAAATAGCGTCACTAATACTAGCGGTATTATCAGAAACCATAATACTGTAATCCTCAACTTCACCAATACCAGAATCTTCACCACAAGCGGAAATATCTGATTTTCCATATGCTTTTCTAATACGCATACGTAAAGGGGTAGCTGTAATAGCATTATTAGGTACAGTTATGTTTGTATTATAAGGTCCAATTCCTGATTTTTTATATACCTGCTCTTGTGTTTCAAATTGTTTGTTGTTATTCCAATCAATCCATACAACAATTACATTAGCATCCCATGTTTCATTTTTAGTTTCAATAGCTATAGAGAATGTATCACCTGATTTAAAGGTGTCAAACTGATTGGTGTAATTTGAATAAGCTTTGAAATCAGAAGTATTATTTACGTTTCCAAATGTAACTTTAGTAATATAAGAATCATCTCTAAGTGTTGAGGCAGGACAATAGTCACCATCAGGATTGGTATCTTTGTCATTGTCAGTGATAGTTCCGGTTCCAGATATTGATCCAGAAGTAATCTTATATGTTTCATTGTCTTCTACAATATCATCATCTATAGTAGGTATGGTTATCGTAAATCTAGAAATACCACTAGGAATAGTAATATTAGTACCATCAAAAGTCACGTTGTTAGAAAAAGTAGGAGCTTGAAAATCGACATTACTATCAGCAGAAATACCATTAATACGCATAGGAAAGCTCACTGATTGCGAGCTAGCTGTTGATAGTACAACAGTGTGTTGGAAGTTATTACCTTCAACTCCGGTAACATTACTAATTGAGTTTATTTTACTAGGGGTATCGTCTATATCGTTACTAATGATTAAACCGTAATCAGCTGTATTTCCACTTTCATATTTACCACAAGCATTTTCTCCAGCATCATTCTTTACAAGATGCCCAGTAACTCTTAAACCAAGTTTTTTACCTATTACAGCACTATTGGGCACGGTAATATTTTCTGTGAATTCATATTCTCCATTGGCATTATAATCTGAAACTTTCACTTCTTTAGAAACCAAAAGTTCATTACTTGTAAATTGACTGTCATAATTCCAGTCTGCCCAAACACGTACACGATTTAAATCGCCATTACCACCATTCCCTTTTTCAGCTTTTATAGTGATAGGGTAGGTGTCTCCAGCTTTTAGTTCTGTACTAACAGAATTAAAATAATTGTCATAAACACTTGTTCTTGGTTTATGGTTTATAGTTGCTAATTTTACATTATTAACACTAAAGTAAGATCCAAATTCAGGGCTACTATCACAATATTTTAATTGAGAAGTAATATATTGAGGTTTTGTTAGCGTTTTTGTTTCTCCTTTACTATTAGTAACCTCTAGAGTAACATCATATTTACCAGCTTCTTTAAATAATATTCCTTGTGGATTTCTTTTATTAGAAGAAGATGGAGTTCCACCTTGAAAAGTCCATTTCCAAGAAGTAATAGTATTACTACCTCCCGCTGTAGAGTTATCAGCAAAGTTAACTTTATCAGAGAAATTAACTATGGTTGGTGTTCCGTAAAACTCCACTGAGAAAGGAGTGTTATCATCAGTTATAGAGATACCATAGTCTTCTGATTCACCGCTGTCTATTGTAGAACAAGCAGAATCACCTTCTTCTCTTTGAACATAATGGACTAGAACCCTAAAAGCAGTTTCGTCTATGTTTATAGAATTTGGAATAGTAATATTTGTATTGTGAGTATAGTTTCCTTGGGCATTGGCTTGGGAGTTTGCATAGGTATGAGATTCTACCAATTCATTATCTTCATAAATGAAGTTTTTATTCCAATCAAACCATATTTGAATTCTAAAGTTGTCTCCATCACCACCTTTACCTTTATTTGTGGTAATACTCAAAGGGTATGTTTTTCCTTTTTGGGTTACAAATTTAATTTTAGAAGTATTATCAGTAGTACCTTCATAAGCAGTTTCGTTTATAGTGCCATTAAAATCTACTTTGGTAATGTGCCCATAAGTGGCATAGCGAATGTTAACATTACAGTATTCTGTATACTCATCTTTAAAAGCAACTGTAAACTTTAATTTTTTATTAAATAATTGATCTACTCCACCCGTAATCATGTTATTTAAAAAGTTTACAATAAGGTTTTCAGTTGAGTTTATTGCTTCATGATTTGTAGCAGTACCTCTTAAGGTGATAGTTGCTTTTGTGTTACTAGTAGCTTCAATTTTACTAGTCAATCCTGTTGGTAAATTGTCTATAATGTAATCGATACCAATAGCAAATTCACCAGAACTTTTACTGAATGTACAGTCTTCACATGTAATGTCTATAGTTTTTTCAATAATACCATCATTTAAAAAGCGTTCTTCAAAAGTTGTAGAAGAAGCTACTACTCTTGCGTTTTGTGCAGTAGCCAATCCTGTAGCAATAAGGTTTTCTTCAGTCCACAATGTATTTCTAGCGACAGAGTTTTCTAAAGCATTCACCATTCTATCTACTTGTCCTTTAGTGAACATTTTATAACAATCTGTGTAATCCATGAAGTTTTCATTATTAATTTCTTGGTTTAAACAGTTTTTAATAACTCTACAACGTGTTCCTGAAGAGTTTTTTTTCTGAGAAGGAGTGTCAGCAACACCATCACCATCATTAGGGTTGTTATTACAAATACCTTTGTCAAAAGTATGGGGTAAATCTAAGTAATGACCAAATTCATGAGTTAATACAGAGCGAAAGTTTTCATTAGTGTTTTTACCTAAATAACTACCATTGTATACAATACGAGCAATGTTTTGATCCGACATACTTTTACTTGGATACCATGCTACACCAGATTTATAAAAATCTCCATCACCTTCTAAATCACGGGTAATATAGATATTACAATATTTATAATTATCCCATGCTACACGTTTTACTTCTGGAGAATTGTAATTAGCCATTCCAGAGGCTTCGTTGTAAAAAACGACCCCAGTGGTAGGGTTACCATTAGGGTCTAATTGAGCTAATTTAAAAGTAATATCAAGAGGTTGCTTAATAGCATCAAAAGGGGCATCTATAGTTGTATAATCAGCATTTAAACCTTGAAAATCTTCATTAGTTAGCTTAAGTGCTTCTTTAATAATGTCTAGGGTAACGGTAGTGCCTCCGTTATAGGTTTTTCCAAAAACATGAAAAACAACAGGAACAACATATGATTTAGCCTTGTTCATTTTTCTAAATTGATTGGAATTTATTTGTTTACGTAACTGTTGTAATTCAGTTTTAGCTTGAGGGTTTAGTTTGTATAATTCTTTGATTGCTTTGTCTGTACCACAAGTGTTTTCATTAAATTCTTGTGCTAAGCTATTAGTGGAAATAAGCGAAATAAAGCTTAAAGCCAAGACAATAAGTTGTTTGGGTAAATTAAAAAGGGACATAACTTACTATTTTAAGGGTGAAATTTTGAGTTTGTTTTGAGTTTAAAGGGGTAAAAGGGTGAGTTTTTTTGCTATAGTTTTATGTTTTACTGGGTTATTATTTTTATTAGTTTTTGATCAAAAAGTATTAAACCTTTATTTGGTTTAATTGCATCTAAAACTCTATAGACTACTTTTTATTGTATAGCTTATTTGAAAATAATAGTATTATTTTACCTTATATTGATATAATTTTAAATAAAAAAGCAACCTTAATACTAAGGTTGCTAATAATTAGGGAAAAAATAAAAGGTGTAGTTCACTCACCCTTCCTACTATTGTTAATTAAGTGAACTACAAGGGTAATAAAGAAGTTATTAGATAGTACCACCATTTACTTTTTTCGCTCCCTGATTATTTTGTAAACGGTGATACTTAAATAGCGCATTATTTGGCTATAATAATCTTTTTATAAGACACTTTTCCTTTTTGAGTACCTCTCATAAAGTAGATACCATTAGGTAATTGCTTTAATGATAGGTTTACTTTATTTGATGTTGGATTTTTGGTGGTTTTATATACAGTTTTTCCTTTTATATCAAGAATGTGTATATTCATTGTTTCAGGTGATGAAGTTTCTAAATACAATACATCTTTAGAAGGAATTGGATATACTGATACTTGATTAAAAGTATTATCAGGATATGATATTCCAGCAGTTGCTCCAGAAATCAAGATAGAATAATCTTCTACCTCACCAAAATAATTATCTTCTCCACAAGGTTCAACATAATCTGAACCATAAGCCATTCTAACACGCATACGCAATGACTTATCTGTAATAGCATTTGAAGGTACTGCAATATCAGAGGAGTATGGACCAGCTCCATATAGTTTATAAACTCTTTCTGTTTCTTCAAATTGTCCATTGTTATTCCAATCAATCCAAGCTCCAATAGCATTGTAGGTCCAATGGTCATTTTTAGTAGTAATATTTAGTGTAAAAGTTTCACCAATTGTAAATGTATCAGACATACTTGTATAATCTGAGTATGGTTGATGTTCAGAAGCGTTACTAATATTTCCAAAAGAAACATTGGTGATATGAGAATCATCACGAACAGTTGAAGCAGTACAATACTCAATAGGTGTTGTATCACTTGAAACTATGATAGAATAATCTTCTACTTCTCCAAAATAAGAATCCTCACCACAGGGGGTAATCTTGTCTTCAGATCCATATCCTTTTCTAATTCTCATTCGTAAAGATTTACCAGTAACAGCGTCTTTTGGTACTGTTATATCTGCTACATAAGGACCACCTCTAAAGGCACTGAACACTTTTTCACTTTCTTCAAACTGTTTGTTATCATTCCAGTCAATCCAAGCACCTACAGCATTATAGGTCCAAGTATTCATTTTAGTTTCTATAGTTAAAGTAAAGGTAGTTTCTGGTTCAAAAGTATCTGACATATTTGAGTAGTCAGAGTACCCTTCATGTTCAGATGAGTTTTCAACAGTTCCGTATGTTACTTTTGTAATGTATGAATCATCTCTAGTTGTAGATGCTATACAATAATCACTAGGATTAGTATCAGAGTCATTATCAGTTATCACGCCACTAGCAGTTATGGAACCAGATTTAATAGTGTATGATTCATTACTTTCTACATCAGAATCATCAATAGTTGGAATAGTAATTTTAAAACTAGCAATATTAGCAGGAACAATTATGTTAACTCCATTATAAGTGACTCCATTACTAAAAGTTGCAACACCAAAATCATCACCTTTAGTAGCAGTCTCATCAGTGATGCTTAAAGGGTAAGTTTCTTCTTTACTTGTAGTATTTGTTAAAGTAACGGTATGTTCTAAGTCTGTACCTTCTAAAGCTACAGCACTACTGATTGTACTTATTTTTGGAGATTCGTTTCCACTACCATCTACTATGTTAATTCCATAATCAGAAGTGTTACCACTATCATAGCTTCCACAAGCTGTTTCACCTCCTTTTCCATCAACATAATGACCAATAATTCTAAGCGCTACTTTTTTTCCTATTGCAGCATTATTAGGAACAGTTATGTTATCAGTAAATTCAAATTCATCATTTGAATTATAATCAGAAGCTTTAACTTCTCTAGAAATCATTAATTCATCTTGTGAAAATTGACTATCAAAATTCCAGTCAGCCCATACACGTACTCTGTTAACATCACCATTCCCACCGTTACCTTTCTCAGTTTTTATTGTAATAGGGTAGGTTTGTCCAACAGTTAAATTGGTAGTAACTGTATCGTAATAACTATAAGAATTACTCTTAAATGGTTCATGGTTAATAGTAGCAATTTGAACTTTATTTACATTAAAGTATGTGCCAAAATTAGGACTACTATCACAGTATAATAATTTAGAAGTAATATAATCAGTTTTGGTTAATGTTTTGGTAGCTCCAGTAGCTGTAGTTACTTCAAGAGTTACGTCATATTTCCCTGCTTCTTTAAATAAAATACCTTTAGGGTTTCTTTCTGTTGAAGTAGAAGGAGTTCCTCCTTCAAAAGTCCATTTCCAAGCATTAATATTATCTCCATTATCAGCAACAGAAGTATCTGAGAAGTTAACTTCATCTGAGAAGTTTACGTCAGTTGGTGTTCCGTAAAAATCAACAGTAAAAGGAGTGTCTTGATCTAATACGGTAATACCATAATCTTCAGATTCTCCACTATCAATAGTAGAACAAGCTGTATCTCCTTCATTGCCTTGTACATAATGTGCTAATACTCTAAAAGCAGTGTCACCTAGACTAATATCTGAGGGGATCGTAATATCTGTAGTATATGTATAATTACCATCAGCATCTGCTTGCGCATTTCCATAAGAATGTGTTTTTACTAATTCACTATCGTCATAAATAAAATCTTTATTCCAGTCAAACCATACTTGGATTCTTAAATTATCTCCATTGCCTCCCTTTCCTTTATTTGTAGTAATACTTAAAGGATATGTTTGCCCTTGCTTAGTTTTGAACTTTATTTTGGAAGTATTATCAGTTGTACCTTCATAAGCTGTTTCATTAACAACACCATTGAAATCTACTTTTGTTATATGTGTATAAGTAGCGTAACGAATATTTATATTACAATATTCAGTGTATGTATCTTTAAAGTTAACCTTAAATTTTAAGTTTTGATTATAAAGTTGTGAAGCGCCTCCACTAATCATTGGGTTTAAAAAATTAAGTGTTAAGTTAGAAACTGAATTAGTAGCTTCATGATTGGTAGCGTTACCTTCCAGAGTTAAAGTAGCTTTATTGTTAGATACTGCTTCTAACTTTGCAGTCATACCAGAAGGGATGTTATCAATTGAATAGTCAGTATCTAGTGTGTAATTCCCTGAACTTTTAGTGAAATTACAGTCAATACAGTTGATCTCTATAGATTTTTCAATAGCACCATCATTTAAAAAACGCTCTTCAAAAACATTAGAAGAAGCAGTTACTCTAGCTCCAAGATCTTGAGAAAGCCCAGTAGCTATTAAGTTTTCATCTGTCCATAAAGTGTTTCTTGTAACAGAGTTTTCTAAAGCGTTTACCATACGGTCTACTTGTCCTTTTGTAAACATTTTGTAACAATCTGTATAATCCATGAAATTTTCATTATTAATTTCTTGGTTTAAACAGTTTTTTATAACGTTACATTGAGTACCAGCTGAGTGGTTTTTCTGAGAAGGAGTATCAGCTACACCGTCCCCATCATTAGGATCATTATTACAAACCCCTTTATCAAAAGTATGCGGTAAGTCTAAATAATGGCCAAATTCATGAGTAAATACAGAACGAAAGTTTTCATTTGTATTTGTACCTAGATAGCTTCCGTTGTATACAATACGAGCTATATTTTCGTCTGACATTCCTTTGCTAGGGTACCAAGCAACACCTGAGTTATAGTGGTCACCATCATCATACAAGTCCCTTGTTATATATATATTACAATATTTGTAATTATCCCAAGCTACTTGCTTTACAATAGGAGATCCATAATTTCCCATTCCTGAAGCTTTGTCATAAAACACGACTCCAGTTGTTGGGTTTCCATCTGGGTCTAATTGTGCCAACTTGAATGTAATATCAAGAGGTTGTTTTATAGCATCAAAAGGTGCATCAATCGTTGTATAATCGGCATTCAAACCTTGAAAATCTTCGTTTGTCAGTTTTAATGCTTCTTTTACAATATCTAATGTTACTTTACTTCCACCATTAAAAGTATTTCCAAATACATGTACTACTACAGGTACAACATAAGATTTAGCCTTACTTTTATTATGTAGTAAAGATTTTGTTTGCTGTCGTAACTGGAAAAGTTCCAGTTTAGAGTTCGGTTTCGCTTTGTGTAAAGCATCCATGGCCTGATCAATACCGCAGGTCGTCTTTTTAAACTCTTGAGATTTGGCAACCCAAGAACTTAAAGCTAATGAGCTTACAATGAGTAAACGAATTAGTCTTTCCTTTTTTAGAAGGGTCATAATTTATAAAGTTTATAGTTGTGGGTAAAGATATGTATTTAATACTAGTTGGTACTGGTTGGTTTTTTGTTTTAGTAATATTATTTTATCATAAATGTAAAAAATGGTTATAATTTTTAATAAAGCTGTGGTTTGTTGCGTGGTTTAAGTAATTAATTGAAAGTTTTTTAACTTTTTTGTTGTTAAGTGGTTGGGTTTTTTGTCTTTTTTTAACAAAAATAGAAACTCTTATAAAGAATATGAAAAATTAGTTTTGTACGTAAAATAACTATACTTTTATAGTATGAACACATTACGACTATTACTACTTGAAGATTTAGATAGAGAAGCTTCTGGCTTGATAACTTTTTTAGAAAATAATAATTACGAAGTAATACGAGTAGCTAATACTGCTGAGGCAGAAAGAGCTATTAAAAACCGCTTTTTTGATGTTGTTATTTTAGATATAATGATAGATGGAAAGCCCGATGGAATTGATTTTGCAAAAAAAATGAATGAAGATGGTTTAGAAATTCCATTTTTATTTTTAACCAGTATGCAGAGTAAGGCAATTTTTGATGAAGCAAAATTGACTAACCCGATGGTTTATTTATTAAAACCTTATAATGAGTTAGAGTTATTATACTCATTAGAATTAGCTATAGAGTCTTGTTATCAACAAGCTAATAGTATTAGTTTTAGTGAGAAAAGTGCAGTATTAAGTCCTTCCTATTTATTTATTAAAAAGAAAAGGAGCGTAGTTAAGGTAGATGTAAGTAATATCAACTACATAGAGGTTAAGGAGAAGTATTGTAGCTTGTTATGTGATGATGGTATTTATTTAATAAAACTATCCTTAACTAAGTTGAAAGAAATGCTTTCTAATCCTGATTTTAGACAAGTACATAGAAACTATTTAGTAAATGTTAAAAAAATAAAAGAAATATATTTTGAAGATAATTTAATAATTCTTCAAAATAAAGAACAAGTTCCGTTTAGTGAGCGTTATAAAAATGCTTTTATAAAAGATAACACTATTTTTAGGTAAAATATATTAGATTTAATGCACAGGAGTTAACTCTTGACTATTGTATTAAAAAATTAAAGGTTTCTAATATCAAACACACTTCCATTAGGGAGTGTGTTTTTTGTGTCTATTTCGTATATGGTGTTAGCAACAAATTCTGGACTGTATAGTTGATTATTTTCTTTTAAGTCAATAAAACGTTGCAAGTTTTTAAAATCTTTTATATCAGTACTTCTTATTTGCATTTGCATATCGGTATCAACTACTCCAGGGTATAATGAAATACAATGTATTCCATTTTTTTTATATTGTTGCTCAGCTGCGATAGCCCTAGTAAGCATATCCAAAGCAGCTTTAGTAGTACAATAAATACTCCATCCTTCATATGCTTTAATAGCAGCACCAGATGAGATATTAATTATTTTTTTGATACTTTTTAACTCTTGAGTCAACTTAATAAATAAGCTACACAAAATAGTAGGAGTAGCAGTATTTACTTGAATCGTTTTTAAAATATCTTCTGAATCAATATTTTCAATATTAGAAATTGTACCAAGTCTACCAGCATTATTAATTAAAGTTATAGAAGTAATAGATTGCTTTTTTATTTCATCAAGGAGCATTTTAAATTTTAGTTTAGTTTCCTTTGAATTATTTAGATCTATAGAAATTTGAGTAACATTTTGCAAATCAACAATACTTCTTGCTAAAGAGTATACTTTATAATTTTCAGAGGCATATTTTTCAGCTAATGCTTTTCCAATGCCTTTACTGGCACCCGTTATTATTACAATATTCATAAAGTAAAGGTACATAAAAAAGAAGTGATTATTCTTTTAAATGTCGATTAATGCCACTCATCTATACTTTCATTTCATTTTAACGAAGCTTTGTAGTAGCTAAACTTAATTGTCTAGTAAGTGTTCCAATACCGTTGTATTTTTATCACGAAGTTTTTCATTATTAGATTTTAAAATTGGTTTTTAGTTTAGCTCTCTTTGGAGAGCTTTTTTTATGTTTTAATGGTAACTAGGTATTCAATTAAGGGAAAACCCTTAGTTGTTTTTTAGGGGTAACCCTTATCTGAAATTTGATTAAAATTCTCTAACTTGCAGATGTGTTTGCTAGGGAATGTCGAACACGAAAAAGCATTCTGCTAATATTTAAGGGATAATTCCCTTTCAGAAATGAAAGGGAATTTTTATTTCTTTTTATCCAGTTATCCAGCCTTTAAGTAAAAAATCAAAATTAAATAGTAAAAAGAATACTTACAATTGTATTTATCGTTTATTGCATGAGTATTATTTACGTATTATGAGTTATACATTATTAAGAAAAGATATAGAAAAGTATCTTGAGTTTACTGACAATGAATTTTACATTTATAAGCAAGCTTTTGTAAAACGAGCAATTTCTAAAAAAAAGTTTTTATTAAGACAAGGTGAGATTTGTAGTTTTGAAGGTTTTGTAACTCAAGGATGTTTTCGAATTTTTACATTGGATGAATCAGGTAACGAACATACTTTATACTTTGCTATTGAAGATTGGTGGATTACGGATATTGATAGTTTTACAAATCAAATTCCATCATTATTATCTATACAAGCTTTGGAAGATAGTGAGGTGTTACTTGTTTCTAAAAAAGAAAAAGACTTATTATTTCAAAAGTTACCTAAAGTAGAAAAACTGTTTCGAATAATGACTCAAAAAACAATTGTAGCTTTACAGCGTAGAATGATTAGAAAACAGAGTTTAACAGCTGAAAAACGTTATTTATACTTTCTAGAAAAATATCCGAAAATAGCTCATAAACTTACTAATGTACAATTGGCGTCTTATTTAGGAATATCACATGAGTTTTTAAGTAAGATTAGAAAAAAAGTAGTTCGTAATATTTCTTAGTTTATAAAACTGTTTTTATTTATTGAATTAGTTCAATGTTTTTGAATATTGTAGCCAATAGCTTTGTTGTGTATAATTAAAACATAACAAATAATGAAAATAAAAAAAGCATTGTTGCTCATAACTATTACTATTTCCTCAATAGGATGTTCAGATTCAGATGTAGAAAATACATTACTATTAACAGATGAGAATGATATTAAAAGGCATGTTATTGGAGCTTTAAAAGTTGTAGATACTTCCAATGGTAATGCAATTACTAAATATTTTGATACAAATTTTAAAGAACATAACCCTAAAAAGGAAGATGGGATTGATGGATTAAAAAAAGCTTTTGAGAATAATTTAAAGAATGAAATTCAATTTAAAAGAGAAGTAGCAAGAGTGTTAGTAGAAGGTAATTTAGTATTTGTACATTCTAGGTTAGTAACTATTGCAAAAAATGAAACAACTTCAGAAATCATCGGGGATATTTTTAAAGTAGTAAATGGAAAAATTGTAGAGCATTGGATCACAGAGCAAATAGAAACGCATAAAGATAAAACAGCTAACGGAAATAGTATGATAGATGGAGAAGGAAATCCTGAAGCAAGTATTACTCAAGAAAATTTAGTCCGAAATAAAAAAAACTTAAAAGTAGTTATTGAGAAAGTAATAGGAAATGCAGAGTATAATTTAATACCTGATTTTTTTGGAAAAACATATATACAGCACAACCCAGGAATTGATAATGGAGTGAAAGCCTTACAAGCTTTTTTAACAAGCTTAGGCAAGCTAGATGTTGAAATTAAACAAATAATTGCACAAGGAGATTTAGCCGTAGCTTTTTCTCACTATAAAAACCCAGCAAATAAAGGCTTGGCAATTATGGATTTGTTCAGATTTGATGTTGAAGGGAAGGTCGTTGAACATTGGGATGTAGTGCATAGCATTCCAAATGACTCATTAAATAGTAATGATTTTTTTTAGAAATTTTTTTATAAAAAACTCTCTGAAATTTATAGTTTACAGAGAGTTTTGTGATTTTATTGAGCAGGAGTAGACTCGGTAGCTACTTTTCTTAATAACTCTTGTTTTTGAAGCTCTGCTGAGGTTTTGATAATAACTTCATATAGTTTAGCATATGCTTCTGGTTTAACATCACCATTATAAGCTGATTCATTTAATCTATATAAAGAAGTTCTTAAAAAGTTAAGTGAGTGTGATTTTATAGTTAATTGCTTTACTAACCTTTCAACAAAAGCTGAGGTAGCTGCATCAATACTTACTTTATCTTTTAAGTTAGCCGATACGTTTGCTAAAAACTTTTTGATAGTTTCAAAAATAGCATCTGGTTGTTCTTCACTTAAATATTTGAACTTAAAAGCGCCATCTTTACTTTTTACAACATTAAAAACCCCCATTCGTTTTGTGGCATCAAAAACAAAAGTACCAGTAGATAGCTCAAAGCTTCCGTCTTTTGCAGTTACGTAGTTAGGCGGTATGTATGCCGCAGCATCATCGGCATCAATAGAGACAGCTTTTTGAGCATACGTTTGAAGCGTAATACCCAACAGGAAAATAAAAAACCAATTTTTCATGGGGATAAATGTTTAAAATTAAAGGCGGTAAAACTAGCTAATTATTTTTTAAACTTTCTAATAATAATGTTAATTTTCAGTTAGTTAAATGTTTGTTTTTGTAGCTTAAAGGAGCTTACCATAGAAAAGAAAGTAGGTAACAGTATATAAAAGTTACTAGTAAAGTAATAAAAGCATCTAAATCTAACTTTATTAATTTTATATCCACCCATAATGATATTAGTTTTTGACTATGGCAAGGAATTATTTTGGTATTAGCAATCATATCTCCAATTCTTCTATTTGAATTAAAAAAAACTAACAATTATTTCTATGAGCCAAAGAAAAATGGTTAAGTTTCTAGTAAGGCATTGAAATTTACTGGCAGGTTTATTGGTTTTTATATCAATAACCTGAAACCCTAAGATTCTTTTGGAAATACTTTTAGTATAAAAAAAAATCTTTATTAAGATAAATTACAATGATTATATAGAATAGAACTTTATTATAGACAAGTAGTGTAGGTTTAATTAAAGGTAAAACTAGTTCAAGAAGTATTAAAGGTATAATTAAGAGTGAAATAAAACAATGATCAAGTAGCATACTAAAAAGTCTTTTAAACTTTTTGTTTTTATGGAGGATACTTGACAATTGATTATAGATCATACCGTGGTTGTAATTGTTAGTTATCTTTTCTGCTTAACATTTGTAAGGCTTTTTCTAAAGTTTCATCTTTAGCAAGCGTAGTTTGTTTCACGTAATTTAGAGGAATGTATTTTTCTCTAGGCGTACCATTCACATGATATAATTTTTCTTCAGATAATTGATAACCGTATTTTTGATGTTTGAATTGATATCCAAAAACAGCTCCTGCCAGTCTTGTTAATTCTGTACCAATTACAGTCGCTCTTTGCATACCTTCAAAACCTATAGTAGTTCCTTCACCCATACTACCTGTCCATCTACCAGCCAAAACAATAAGAGGTTTGGTATATTGTTTCCCTCTTGGATTTACATATTCTATCCAACTTCTTCCAACTTTTGGTTGGTTGTCCCAGCTTTCATCAGCAAGAACATGTTTTTGGTAAGGTAAATCCTTATTTATAAACCTACTCATAATTCCCCTAGCAATGTAGGAATCTCCTCCGCTAATTGTATTACGTAAATCCAGTATTAATCCATCAGTGTTTAGTAGGCTATTTAAAGCTTTGTCAAAAGCCGAAATTAAACTATTTTTTCCTAAAGAATTATGAATACGTATAATTCCAAAGTTTTTCAATTTTGTTACGCTTAACAAGTCTTTTTCTTTTTTAATTTGGATTGCATCCAAATCTAACTGAATTTGTTTTCCGTTAGTTAATTTTAAACTAACAATTCTAGGTTGGTTATAAATACCAGCTAAGATTTTATTAAGAATCCATTCCTTAACCTCAGGGTTATTTTTGTTATGACAATGTGTAGGAAAGTCTTTAATTGCTTTTTCTATAGGAATTTGGTTAAATGCTAAAATTTTAGCCCCTAAAATAGGTTTTTTTATAGGAGTTGTTTGAGATATCCATACATTAGAAATTGTAGGCGTATAGTTTTTGAAAGTAGCATATATAGGAGCATATAAACGATAAGAAGATTTTCTGTTGGTATTTAAATTGACATGGCTGTCGTATAACTCATCCAATAAGTATTCAAAAAACAATACGGTTTCTTCTTCTGTTTTTATATTGGGTATTTGTTTTTGGTAATAGCTTTTTAAACAATCAATACTAACCTCCTTATTTTTCAAATAAATATAATTTTTAGAAATATCATTGATTACTTTGTTTAGGTCTTCCTTTATTTTAACAGGATCAATTTTATACTGTTGTCCAAAAAGGTAAATTGTACTTGAAATAGTTAGTATAACTGAAAGTAATGTTTTCATGTGTAGGTTGTAGTAGATTATTTTTTAGGGGGAATATACAATGAAAAAATCAAAACCATAACCATGATGAAGAAGTGGTTCTTCATAAATAGTATTTATTAAAGTGTCAAACTTTATAGCTTGCTTTTTTTCATTTGCTATAGAAGTACCTTGCCCCATTTCTAAATGGCCAATAATAAGTTGAATTCCTTTTGTAGTAAATCTTCTAATAGAACTTAAATTATAGAAAGTCAAATTATCAGAAAAAGTCATACTTTTTTTATAAGAAGAAAACTTATTAAGACTTATACTTTGCTTTTTATCTTTATATACCAGATAGTTTTTATTAAGGATAGTATCATTTTCAACATAGAGTATGTTGCACTTTTTTTGAAAACCGCAGAATGAAATATGTTCAGGTTTAAAAAGATTAATTGCTTTGTATTGTTGTTTTACAGTTTTATAAGCTTTTAAATAAATTCTATTTAACTCCTCCAAGTAGGTTTCTTTTTCAATAGATTTGGAATAAAACTCTTTAGTACTTTTTAAAGTAGTATCTGAATTATACACAGAAATATATGTTTTTAATTCCCATGAAACATTAGGGAATTTAAAACTATCTTTATCAGTTTTTAAGTAAGAATCTCTACTAATATAAACATCAAAAGTGACTATAGTTTCTTTATTTACTCCAAAAGGAAATATTTTAAATTGCTCAGCAGATAAACAAGCAAAAGAAGATTGTAAACAAAATAAGAATAATAACGTGAATCCTTTTTTAAACATTTTCGTATTGTTTTATAGCTCAATTTCTTTAACAAAAGTAGGGGAGTGGTTTATACCAAATCTTCCTTGTTGAAACTTTATTTCTACTATAGATTTATACTTTTTTAAAGTATGAAAAGTTAAAGAGTCAATTTTTATAAGAACATTTATACTTTTTTTATAATTAGGAAGGCGGAGAGATTCTATAAAGTAGCCATTTTCTCTTTTATTGATATAAGAAATTTTATACTGTTTCGTCTGTTCAGATAAACTTTCCTGTCGGTTTAAATACAGTTCAACTCCAAGAAAAGCTTCTTGAGATATATTAAATGTACATATAGAGTAAAGAATATGACTTAGAACTAATATTAAAATAGGAGATTTTTTTTCTTTTATTTCCTGAATTATATTCTTTAAGAAAAAAATGATACAAACAATGATGAAAAAGAGTAAAATAAGGTAAAACTGTTCTTCTTTTAACTTTTTAATATTAATATAACTATGAAGCTGTACTTCTCTAGGGTATAAGTACAAAGATGAGGTTAATAATATTGATACTAATATAAAAGGGATAAAATACTTTTTCAATTTTTGTAACATAAACAGCTTCTTTTCGTTTTTAAACAATTATTAATATGGCTTTTCAGTCAGCACGCAAATTTACTATAAATAAAAGAAAGAGATTCATAAGTTTTAATAAAGTGATTGTATAAGAAAGATTTATATCCCAATAAACGCATGAAAGGTATTACTAAAATATGTTTTAAAAAGGGCAGGGAATTGTAAATTCAACTAATAGTTGTGTTTTAGGATGCACAAATCTTATGTATTCCGCATGTAAATGCAATCGGTTGGCTTTTGTTCCGTATAAATCATCACCTACAATAGGCGTATTTAGTCCTAAATGATGTGCCGCATGTACTCGTAATTGATGCGTTCTACCCGTTACTGGGTAAAAATAGATTTTTGTTTGTGAGTTGTCTGTAGAAATTATTTCCCAATGTGTAATCGCTTTTTTTCCGTGTTCATAACAAACTAATTGTTTTGGCCTATCGTTTAAATCTACTCGTAAAGGTAAATTAATAGTCCCTTTTTGTTGTGTAATAACACCATTTAACAAGGCAACATATCTTTTTTGAACCGTTTTTTCAATAAATTGCTTTTGTAATTTTTGATGCGCTTCTTTGGTTTTAGCAATCACTAAAACTCCAGAAGTAGACATATCTAATCGATGTACTATTAACGGTCCTGTAGCATTAGGAAATTGTTTTTTTGCTAAACTTTCTATAGTATGTTTAATTTCTTTGCCAGCAACGCTTAAAAACTCTTCAGGTTTATTTACAATAGCTAGTGATTCATCTTCATAAAAAATATCTAAATATTGTGGTTGGTTTAATGAATGTAATAACGAATTTTTAGCTACGGGTAAACCTTGTAACATAAAGCTTAATATAGGTTTACATTTTCCAGTACAAGCAGGATAATAATGCAAGTGTTTTCTTATAGAAGTAGCTAAAGGCGCTCCCCACCAAAACTCAGCTAAAGCTATAGGTTTTAGCTGGTGTTGAAAAGCATATTGAAATAATTTAGGGGCACAACAATCGCCAGCACCTGCAGGTATTAATGTTGGATTACTCTCAAACAATTGCAATAAATTTTGAGTTTGTTGTTGTGCGTTCAAAAAACGATAATGTTCAAATATTTTTTGTTGAAGAGTAGCAGAAAGTTCAGCACGTTGTTTTGATAGTTTAGTTGTTTTTTTTTGGAGCTGTGAATATATTTTTTGACAAGGTGCTAGTTTATCATTTAAATAAACAGCATATTCTTTTAAATAAAACTCTTCGTTTATGTTTTTTTGATTATCTATTTCATTTAATGTTCTTCTTTGCTTTCTACGTTCTTTTATTTTAAACTGCTCAGTTACTAAAAGTTTATCATATTCATTTTTTAAAGTAAGATACTGTTGTTTAGCGGTAAGGTAAGTTGTATTGTTTTCTATAGAAAGAATCTCTTTATTAATATTATTAAGTTGTTCTTCTGTTTTTAAGTAGAATCCATTTGGTTGAAGAATGTCATATACTGGAGGAACAAAGTGCTTATGAATAGTTTGATCGGCTAATTTACCAGAGAAAGCACATAAATACCCCAGATTTTCTTGAACATCTTTAACAACTAATACTCCAAACATTTTTCCAACAGCTTTTTCTTTACCATTTAAACCAAAGTTATGTATGAAATCTGTTTGTTTTTGTAAATACTCCTGTAACTCTTTAGCTGCTATTTGTGCAATAGTATTTGGTGTATAATAATGTGGATAATCAAGTTTTGTAGGTAACTCACTATTATTTATGTTAGTAGTAAAACGATGTAACTTTTCCATATATAAGTAAACTACTTTTAGGGAAGCCAAAAAGGTATTTAATAAGTGGCTTAGGTTAATTTAGAGGGAAAACCTAAGAGTATTTTATATTTTTTAAAGGTAACAATAAAAAAGAACGTCATTACTGTTGAGGTAATGACGCTGTATATTTCCATTTTACACGAATTAACATCTGTAGATTTTATCGTATAAATCAGCATAAATTTCTTTAATAATTTTGCGTTTCATTTTCATGGTAGGTGTTAAATGTCCACCATCAATAGACCACTCCTCAGGAGTTAACTCAAAACGTTTAATTTGTTCCCACTTACCAAACTTAGCATTACAGCTATCTACTTCCTCTTGAATACGATCAATAACCTTTGGATTGGCAATTAAGTCTTTATTATCTCCTAAGTTAATGTCATGGCGATTAGCCCATTCACGTAAAAATTCAAAGTTAGGTTGAATAAGGGCAGCAGGCATTTTTTCACCTTCACCTATCACCATTACTTGTTCTATAAAACGAGATTGCTTTAATTCTCCTTCTAATAACGGAGGAATTACATATTTACCACCAGAGGTTTTAAACATTTCTTTGGTTCTACCAGTGATTTTTAAGAAACCTTCTTCAGAAATTTCCCCTTTATCTCCGGTATGGAAATATCCATCCTGTAACACTTGTGCTGTTTTCTCTGGATCTTTGTAATACCCGACCATTACATTAGGACCTTTCACTAAAATTTCACCATTTTCAGCTATTTTAACATCCAATCCATCAATTAATCGTCCTACTGTACCCACCTTAAAACCACCACCTCTTTGGTCATTTACAGAGATTACAGGAGAAGTTTCGGTAAGTCCATAGCCTTCCATTACTGGCATCCCTGCTGCAGCAAAAACTCGTGTTAACCTAGCTTGTAAAGGAGCAGAACCAGAAACCATAAGTTTTAATTCGCCTCCTAGGGCAGCTTGCCATTTAGAAAAAATTAATTTACGAGCAATACCTAATTGTTTTTCGTACCACCATCCATTAGCTCCGTATGGCTGGTATTTTAAACCAAGCTCAATAGCCCAGAAGAATAATTTTTTCTTGATACCAGATAAGTCGGTTCCTTTGGCATAGATTTTATCATAAATCTTTTCGTATAACCTAGGAACAGCAGTCATTACATTAGGCTTTATTTCTTGTGCATTTTCACTCAACTTTTCAATAGATTCAGCAAAGTAAATAGAAACACCACAGTATTGATATAAATACAATATCATACGTTCAAAAATGTGACAAACTGGTAAAAAACTTAAAGATTTTGTTTTACCATATTCTAACGGAACTCTTTGCTCACTACTTAGTACATTTGATACAATGTTTTTATGAGTAAGCATAACACCTTTAGGTTTACCAGTAGTTCCAGAAGTATAAATTAAGGTAGCTAATGTATCAGGAGTTACAGCATTTTTACGGTCTTCAACTTCTGTTTGATTGCTATCATCTTCTCCTAATTCCAATACTTCTTTCCAGCTTTTTTCTCCTGCAATATCATCAAAAGTATAAACAGCTTTTAGCTTAGTATTGGATTTTATTTGATTTAATTTTTCTAAAATGGTTTCATCTGAAACAAAACAATAGGTAGATTCTGAATGATTCAATACATACTCATAATCTTCTTTAGAAATAGTAGGGTATATAGGCACATTTTGTGCACCAGTTTGTAAAATACCAATATCTAAAACGTTCCATTCAGTTCTGTTATTAGTAGAAATTACCGCAATTTTGTCATCAGGTTGTACACCTAAACGCAATAAACCGCGACTTATTTGGTTAGCTTGTTGTATATACTCTTTGGTTGATATTGACTCCCATTTACCATTTTGCTTTGTAGTAAAAGCTTTTGATAGGTTGTATTTTTCTAATTGGTAATATGGGAAATCAAATAGACGTTTTATTTCAATCGGCATAGATTCGAATTTTGGGCTCTGCAAATTATGAAAAATACCCCGATTGCACAAATTAAGCTTTACTGTTTGATTTATTGATGATTGTATATTTTTTTATATAAATTATTATATTTTTCTAAGATAATTTTTCGTCGCATTTTAAGAGTTGGCGTTAAATGCCCTTGTTCAATGCTCCATTCATCAGGTGTAATTTCAAATCGCTTAATTTGCTCCCATTTACCAAATACTTGGTTATGTGTGTCAATCTCTTCTTGTATTCTATCAATTAATTTTTCATCAGTAGAAATATCAGATAATTCATATTCATGACGTTTAGCCCATTCATTCACAAAATCATAAGCAATTTGTATAAAAGCAGCAGGCATTTTTTCACCTTCGCCAATTACCATTATTTGTTCTATAAATCGTGATTTTTTAAATTCACTTTCCAATACAGCAGGAGCAATATATTTACCACCAGAGGTTTTGAATATTTCTTTTTTTCTATCTGTTATTTTTAAAAAACCATCTTCATCTAATTCTCCAATATCACCAGTATGTAAAAAACCATCAATAATTGTTTTATTGGTTTGTTCGGGGTTTTTATAATATCCCAACATTACATTTGAACCTTTTACTAGTATTTCTCCATCTTCAGCTATTTTAACGGTAACATTATCAAGTATACGTCCTACTGTTCCAATTTTAAAACCATTATCGTGCATGTAGGTAATGGAAACACCAGGAGAAGTCTCTGTCATTCCATAACCTTCAAATACAGGAATTCCAGCAGCAGTAAAAACACGAATTAATCGGGGTTGCATTGGGGCACTTCCAGCGATCATAAACTCAATTTCACCTCCTAGGGCTTCTTTCCATTTTGAAAATATTAGCTTTCTAGCAATAGCGAGTTGTTTTTCATAAAGCCAACCATTTTTGCCATAAGGTTTATACTGTTCTCCTAATGCTAAAGCCCAATAAAATAAGCGCTTTTTTATTCCAGTTAAGTTACTTCCTTTATCTACAATTTTATCAAACACTTTTTCTAAAAGTCTAGGAACAACAGTTAAAAAATGTGGACGTATTTCTTTTAAGTTTTCTCCTAGCTTGTCAATACTTTCAGCAAAATGTATTTCAAAACCTTTGTATTGTGCATAATAAGAAGAAGCTCTTTCAAAAATATGACAAATTGGTAAATAACTAACAGCCCTTTTTTTAGAGGTGGTAATGTTTAGTGTTCCACCTACATTAAAAACATTGCTTACTATATTTTGGTGAGAAAGCATAACTCCTTTAGGAGTACCTGTAGTTCCAGAAGTGTAAATAATAGTAGCTAAATCATTTGGTTGTACGGCTTCTTTAAGTTTGTCAATATCAGTTTGTAAATCAGTATCACTTCCAAGAGTTAAAAAAGAATTCCAATCGTAGTCTGTTTCAAGCTCTTCAAAAGAAAATACCTTTTTTAATTGTGTTTGTGATTGAACTGCTTTCACTTTTTCATATAATTCATTATCTGAAACAAAACAATACAAACTGTCTGAATGATTGAGTACATACGCGTAGTCTTTTTCTGAAAAAGTAGGATAAAGCGGAACATTAACAGCTCCTATTTGTAAAATACCAATATCTAGAATATGCCATTTTGGTTGGTTGTTAGTGGTTATTATGGCTATTTTATCGTTTGGTTGAATACCTAAGGCTAATAAGGCTTTACTAGCTGTATTGGCATATTTTATATAATCCTCAGTGCTTATTGAAAGCCATTGATTCTTGTGTTTGTGAACCAAACAGTTTTGTTGGGGGTAATTTTCTAGTTGGTAATACGTAAAGTCAAAAAGACGTGAAATGTTTTTTGGCATATTAGAGAGGTGGTTTAACCTCTCTAATGTAGCAAAATTATGTTAGTTAAACAATTCAATAGTATAATCTAGCAATTCAGTGCCGCCGTATTTTCCATGCCCTGGGATTACTGTTTTTAAGTTAGGAAGTTCTTTTTTTATGTTTTGAATAGTGCTTGGCCACTGTGGAATGTTAGCGTCACCTGTGAATCCTTTTGGAGCGTTCATGGTTTTAACTAGGCAACCTCCAAACAGTGTATTTTCATCAGCAATATAAGCTACAACATTGTCTTTAGTATGTCCTTCACCATAATGTTTTACTAAAACAGTGGTTTGACCAATTTTAAATGTTTTGCTTTTTTTAAATTGATGTTGTGGGAGTATTTCTTTATTATCTTCTTTAGCTAATAGAATAGTTTTAGCTTCCGCATAAGAAGGAATATTAGTATTATGAAAAGCTTCTAATCCACCTAAACAATCTACATGAAAATGTGTAGGAACAATTGCTTTGATTGTCTTTTTTTGACTATTAACCCAGTTAATTAATTCTTTAGAAGCTTCATTATCAATTGCAGTATCAAATACAATTGCTTCGTCATTATTAAAATAAATCATTCCATTACAACCAAATTTATCAACTGTTTTTAATTTCAGATAAGAAGTATGTATAAATGTGTTATTACCAACTTTTTCAATTTTTAGTTTATCTGAATTATAAATAACAGTTTGTTTTTTAGGAGTAGAACAGTTAATAAATAAAACCAAAATTAAAAATGCAAAAATGTTTTTCATGTATAAATATCTTATGAGAATAGCTTAGCGAAGTAATTATAGTTTTATTGTGTAGAAATTATTTTCTTAATTAAAACTATCTGCCCTAAATGATAATAACTATGTTCAATTACGCCTTCAATATTTCTAGCGTAATTACCATACTTTTCATTAACAAAAGAGCTATTTAAAATAGTATCAGGTAATGAATTTACTTTAGCAATAAATAGATGCGTATTTGTAAGGAATTCATCAACTAAATCTTTCCATTCTTTTTCTGATTGTATTTCAGGAACATCAAAACTATACTTGTCTTTTATTTCCAATGCTCCACCATTAAAAACATTTAATATTCCGGTTAAATAATAGTTGATATGATACGTTAGTACTGCTATTGTGTTGAATGATTCGATTTTTTTAGTTGCTTCTTGCCAAGTTGTGTTTTCTATTTGTTCCTTGTAATTGGTATTAGCAATCCATTTTCCATCTATATATACCTCTTGTAGTCTCTTCGCTAAATTTTTAGATTGTATCATTTGTTCTTAGGAAATTTTTTTCAATTTAATTAACATTATTTTTTTATAGAAATTTTTAAATGTTAAATGATGTTTATTTTATTTTCAATAATTTTTGAAAGTTTTAAAAATAGTTTGTATGTTTGCTTCATGAAATTAGAAGACGCTAAAATAAAATATATTCATACTTGGGGTAGTTTGGCTACTAGTTGGGGAATTAATAAAACCATGGCACAAGTGCATGCATTATTATTAACATCAACGAAGCCACTTTCTGCCGATGAAATTATGGAAGCATTAAAAATTTCAAGAGGAAATGTAAACATGAACGTTCGTGCTTTGATAGATTGGGGGATTGTAAGAAAGGAATTTATAACAGGAGAGCGTAAGGAGTTTTTTGTAGCGGATAAAGATATTTGGGAATTGTTTAAACAAGTTACCAAGGAACGAAAGAAACGAGAGATTGAACCTGTGCTTAAAGTGTTGGCTGAACTCCAAGAAGAAGTAAAGGAAGATTCAGAAGATGCAGTACAGTTTAAAAAATTAATGGAAGATTTATCTTCAGTTACTAATACGGTAAACGGTATTTTAGATAAGGCTATCAAAGCAGATGAACATTGGTTATTATCTAATTTCACAAAAATGATTAAAAAGTAAAAAAATTTACAAATAAACTTTCAAAAATTTCTGAAAATATGAAACATATAAATAATATGAGCTTAATAAATAGAGTCTTGATTATTGCCACGGTAGTTTTATATGCTACAATATATTTTGGGGTATTATGCCAAATATTTTTAGGAAGTTATCAATTAATAATTGCTACTTATTTATGGTTTCAATTAAAAGAAATGAAAGAAAAAGAAAAGAGTATGTTATTTATATATAGTGGATTGGTGTTTTTTTATGGATTCTTATTATTAATAATGGAGTTACTTAACTTTAATAGTTATCTACTGGTCTTAGTCTATATTATTATTCCTATAAGTTTAGCCATTTACTTCTCGTTTTTATTGGAAAATATTAGAAGCAGAAGAAAAATAGAAGAAAGCAATCTAATTAAAAGTATAAAATCTTAAAACACTTAACCATGATAATAGACTTACAAAAAAACTGGGTATCGATAAAGGAGCATTTTAAAAAAAGTAGAAATGAAAATATGTTTGTTTCCATAGCTTCTGTAAATGCTAATAATGAGCCAACAGTTACGCCAATAGGTTCACTTTTTTTAAATGACAATCAAACAGGATTTTATTTTGAAAAATTTGCTGCGAAACTAAAATCAAACTGTCAAACCAATAAAAAAATATGCATTCTGGCAGTAAATAATAATAAATGGTTTTGGATAAAGTCATTATTCACAGGTGAATTTTCTAGTTATCCGGGGATAAAATTATATGGCGAGTTAGGAGAAAAAAGAAAAGCTTTACCTAAAGAAGAACAGGCAATGCAAAGAAGAGTGAGAACTGCAAAAATGCTAAAAGGTCATGATTATTTATGGAAAGAAATGTGTCAAATAAGAGAAATAAAATTTACAAAAGCAGAAAAAATAAATCTAGGTAGAATGACCAAAGATTTATAGTAATTAATAACAATAATAAATCTATGAATACGCTAGAAAATCATACACTTTTATACGATAAAGAATGCCCATTATGTAATTTTTATACGGCTGTTTTTATACGTGCTAACATGTTAGATAAAAATGGTAGACAGCCATTTAATCAGTTAAAATCTTTGAAAATTAAAAATATAGATGTTCAAAGAGCTACTAATGAAATAGCTTTGGTGGATACAAAAACAAACAAAGTTATTTATGGTATTGATAGCTTACTTAAGGTAATAGGAAACTCATTTCCCTTAGTGGAAAAAATAGGAAATGTTAAACCAATTTATTTTTTACTTCAAAAGTTATATTCCTTTATTTCCTACAACCGAAAAGTAATTATTCCAGCTGAATTAAAGAAAAAAGAAGAATTAGTATGTGAACCTGATTTTAATGTCAAATATAGATTGTTATTTATTGTTCTGAGTATAGGAATAACTTTTTATTCATTAAGATATTTTTCGCCTTTAATAAAAAACTTACCAAGTCTAAGTTTAACAGGAGAGTTTTTATTAGCCATAGGTCAAATAGTTTTTCAATCCTTATTCTTTCTAGGGAAAAACACTAAAAAAACAATTAATTATATAGGAAATTTAATGACGGTTTCGTTATTTGGAAGCTTAGGTTTACTACAATTAATACTTTTAAATGCTATCATAACATTGCCACAGTTTATTGTTTTAAGCTCATTTTTTGGAATCGTAAGTTTTATGTTTTTTGAACATAAAAGAAGGTTGAAATTATTGGAGCTACCAAGTTATTTAAGTTATACATGGATTCTTTATAGAATTATAGTCTTATTAATTCTTTTAAATATATAAATATGAAAATAGTAATCGCTGGAGGCACTGGATATTTGGGAGAGTTGCTTACTGAATATTATAAAAAAGAAAAAGAAAATCAAATTTACATTTTAAGCCGAAAACAAAAATTAAATGTAGATAATGTGTATTATTTACAATGGGATGGCGTATCTAAAGGTTATTGGACATCAATTTTGAATCATGCAGATGTACTTATTAATTTAACAGGAAAATCTGTTAATTGCAGATATACTCAAAAAAACAAAGCTGCAATTTATAATAGTAGGTTAAAAAGTACAGCCTTATTATGTGAAGTTGTTCAAGACTTAGCGTTTCCGCCAAAAGTATTTATCCAGTCCTCTTCAGCGACTATTTATAGGTATTCAGAAGATAAAATTATGACAGAATCTAAAGGAGAAATTGGTATAGACTTCTCTATGGACGTGTGTAAAAAATGGGAAGAAGTATTTAATAGTTATCATTTACCTAAAACAAAGAAAATAATAACAAGAACCTCTATTGTGTTAGGAAATAATGGAGGTGCTTTTCCAATAATGAAACAAATGACAAAATTAGGACTAGGAGGGAAGCAAGGAAAAGGAAATCAGTATATAAGTTGGGTGACAGAAGAGGATTATATAAGAGCTATTGACTTTTTAATATACCAAGAGTCTGGTGTTTATAATGTTTGTGTACCAAATCCTATTCAAAATAAAAAGTTTCAAAAAGAATTACAATGCAAGCTAAAAATACCATTCGGATTTTCTAGTCCAAGTTGGTTGTTAAAAATAGGAGCCCAATTAATAGGAACAGAAACAGAATTGTTATTAAAAAGTAGAAATGTATATCCAGAAAAATTACTGAAACTAGGATTTACATTTACCACTAAAACATTTCAAGAATTAAAACTATAAGTTTATGTCAGTTATCATGTTATTCACCAAAATAAAAGCCGATAAAAAACTAGTGTTTGATTTATCAAGAAGTATTGAATTACATAAAATTGCAACCCAAAAAACAAATGAAAAAGCTATAGCTGGTAAAACTCAAGGTTTAATTGGATTAGGAGAAACAGTTACATAGAGAGCAAAGCATTTAGGCGTTTATCAGAACTTTACCTCAAAGGTAATAGGTTGTAAAGAATCAGAATATTTTGCAGATACAATGGTAAAAGGAGCTTTTAAGAATTTTACCCATGAGCATTATTTTTCCAATATATATAATTGCACTACTTTAGTTGATGTGCTTGAATTTTCATCGCCTTTTGGAATTCTTGGAAAACTAGTAGACTTTATATTTTTAAAAAAATATTTAACAATGTTTTTAAAAGAAAGAAACCAAGTAATAAAAGAATATGCAGAGTCGGATAAATGGAAAGAAATTTTAATAACAGATAGATAGCAAAGTTTAAGTTATCGTAAAATTAGTAAAAAATATGAGTTTTTTAAGAGCAGAATGGAGGAAGTTAATCATGATAAACTATAAGGTAAAACCTGAAGTTTTAGAGAAGTATTTACCTAATGGCACTGAATTAGATTCTTATAATGGTTCTTATTACGTAAGTGTAGTAGGTTTTATGTTTTTAAACACAAAGTTATTAGGGGTGAAAGTTCCTTTTCATATAAACTTTGAAGAAGTAAATCTCCGTTTTTATGTAAAAAGAAAAGAAGGAAATGAATGGAAAAGAGGAGTAGTTTTTATTAAGGAAATTGTACCTAAACCAGCCATAACTTTTGTAGCCAATACTATTTACAAAGAGAATTATCAAACTTTACCCATGAAACATACATGGGACGAAAATAACGAAAGATTAAAAATAAGTTACCAATGGAAAACTAATAGTAGTTGGAATGAAATAAGAGTTGAAACAGAAAATAAGAAAAAGGAAATGAAAGATAACTCAGAAATAGAATTTATAGCTGAGCATTATTGGGGCTATGCAAAAGATAAAGACAAAACTACGGAATATGAAGTAAAACACCCAAGTTGGAAATATTATCCAGTTAATGCTTACAAAATAGTTGTTGACTTTTTAAAAACGTATGGAGAAGATTTTACTTTTTTAGAAAGTGAACTACCTAGTTCCGTGTTTTTGTTAGAAGGTTCAGAAATATCAGTTGAAAATAAAAAAGTATTGACTTAACTTCCAATGGCACCTAATTCAATTCCCTCAGAATAGGCAACTTGAATTTTATGATCGCTAAAAGCTTTTTTTATAGCTTCATGCGTGTCAAAAGTAACTTGCCAAAAGTTTTCAGGATGTACATATGGACGTACAGCTACTTCAATACTATGAGAATCAAAGTTTTCAATACCTATTTCGGTTACTGGGTCTTCTAAAATATTGTCTATGTTTTTAATAGAGGTTTTAATAATACTTCTAACTCTAGGAAAGCTTTCAGCATAAGGCATGGTTACACTAATTTCCAATCTAACAATTCCTTTTTTAGAAAAATTAGTAACTACTCCATCTGTAATTTTAGAGTTTGGTATAATTAAAGTTTTATTACCAGGAGAAACAATGGTAGTGCTAAAAATACCTATTTCTTCTACTTTACCAAATTTATCTTCTACTTGAATCCAGTCGCCAGATTTATAAGGTTTTAAAGTAAGAATTAAAATTCCAGAAGCAAAATTCCCTAAACTTCCTTGTAAAGCCATACCTATGGCAAATCCAATAGCGGCTAGAAGAGCAACTAAACTAGAAAGATTTACTCCTAAAATTGAGGCGGTTACTAAAAGTAATGCCCCTTTGAGAATAAAGTTAAACATTGACACTAAAAAAGGTCTAATAGTATCATCAAAACCAGCTTTTTTCAGTGTTTTATTTAAAAAAGCAATAAGTCTATTTGCTAATTTCATTCCTAACCATAGAATAATAGCTCCTAAAAGTAATTTAGGAATATATTCAATAGCTTTTTCTTGTATTAAATTTAAAATTTTTTCAATGCTTATACTTGTCATAAGAATGTTATAGTTGATATTATTTTCTTGGTTGTACTAATTTATACTTTTTTGAGAAAAAATAATAATAAAATCAATGCTATAAATTGAAAGGGTTAAATAGAAGTTTTGTTTTTAAGTTGTTTTAAAAGAGTTGTTTGTGTGTGTTTTTAAGTTGTTCGTATAAAAAGTTTTAAAAAGATTGTTTTTTTTAAAAACTTCTGAACACTAACCAAAAACTTTTAAATTTTATGACAACCCTTCTAGTTAAACAAACCAACTTTGGTTTAAAGAAGACACTACAATTAATTTTACTTAGTTTATTATTTACTTCCATGTCTGAACCGGTATTTTCTCACGGAACAGTAATTTGGCCAAAAAGTAGAATAAAACAGTGTCATGAAAACCCAACCGGAAATAATTGTCAGCCTTGTGGAGGCGCAATTTATGAATGGAGATCTATTTTACAACCCCATACTGATTATGGAAAACATCGAAACTATGTTCCTGATGGACAACTTGCCAGCGGAGGAAACCCAGGTAAATTTGGTTGCCTTGATGCTTTGATAAATTGGCCTTCACAAAATGATTGGAGAACAACAAAAGTTAATTATGGAGATATATATGTTAAGTGGCAAAATACGGCGCCGCATAGAACAGAATATTACAAAGTATATATTACACCATTAGATTGGGATCCGTCTAAACCTTTAAATTGGGATGACTTAATAGAAATTGGTCATGTAGGAAAAAGACCAGCAGAAGATTTTACTGTAATTAAAGCTACGATTCCTGATTCGTACATAGGAAAAAGAGCAGCTTTATATAGTGTATGGCAAAGAGAGTTTACGCATAGCCATGAAGCTTTTTATTCTGTAAGCGATATTAATGTAGTAAGATCTGGAGGAGCTAGTAGTGATGGTGATACTGGTGGAGGGGACGATGATGGCGGAGGAGATGATGATGGTGGAGGAGATGATGACGGTGGAGGAGATGACTGCGGTACAGCTAAAAAGTGGAATCAAGATGCTGTATATGTAAAAGATGATGTTGTGAGTCATCAAGGAGATTTGTATAGAGCTAAATGGTGGACTAAAAACCATAACCCAACTAATAATTCAGGTCCATGGCAAGTATGGGAAAAAACAGGAAGTTGTAATGCAACACCAAGTCAGGCATTTACTATTGTAGATAATTATCCTAACCCATTCCGAGAGGTAACATCCATAAATTATAAGGTTAATAAACCGGTTAAAGGTTTGAGTATGACAATTAGAACGCTTGATAATCTTGTTGTGCACAGCGTTTTTTCTAAGAAGCGAAAATCGTTAGGGAAACATAAACAACCGCTTAATACCACAGGATTGGCACCTGGAGTTTATTTATGTGTGTTAGAAGATGAAAATGGAACAGTCAGTAGAAAAAAGATTTTAGTAAAATAATTAAATAAAACTAAAGTTAAGTAACCAAATTTTAAGCGAGATTTTTCTTTAAGAATTTCTCGCTTTTTTATAAAAACAAAAATACGATTCTGAAAAAGAATCGTATTTTTTAGATAAACATTAATAAATGTTAATAAGGGGAATTTAAAAAGGGATGTTATTTTGAGTGTTTCTATTTTAAAGTAATACTAAATTTTGATTCTGGGAAAAAGTTAAATCCTTCACCAATTTCTACAACTAATACATTAGCGGAATCAATACGAAGATTTACTGCTGGATTATTACTTGTAAACGAAGTTACTCCATGAGCACTTTCAAAAGTAAGATAGTACCTGTCTTTAACACCAGCTTCTAGAACTCTATAGTTTTCTTTCCAAAAAGGATCTTCAGCTTTAGGTAATAAATTAAAATCAATCGTATTACTTGTTAAGTTAATACTATATAATCCATTAATTGGAAAACCTCCATTAGGAGTTAAGTCTACTTTTAAAACATCAGGAAATTCAACTGCATTATTGCTTACTATAGCAGTTAAGTCTAAACCATTGGCACCTAAAGCAACACCTTCATTTATAATATTAGCAGTTAAGTTTAGTCCATCTTCGCCTAAATTAGATTTAAAAGCATAATCTAAATAAGCAGCAAATGAAATTTCATTAACTTGAGAATCAGCATATGTGTTTTTAACAGTTACTTTAGCTCCATTAGTAAGAGGGGTACTACCAGCATTTTTAGCTTTTAAAGTTAATGTAAATTCAGAATCAGGTCTAAACTCAAACCCTTCACCAACTTCTACTACTAATATTTTATCTGAGTCAACTCTTAAGTTAATAGCAGCATTATTAGAGGTAAAACTATCTACATTATGTGGGGCATCAAAAGTTAAGTAATATCTATCTTTAACACCAGCTTCTAAAGTTCTATAATTCTCTTTCCAAAAAGCATCGTCTGCCTTTGGTAATAATTTGAACTCAATGGTGTTTTCAGATAAATTGATAGCGTACAAAGGATTAATTTTAGGCCCTCCACCTGAAGTTAAATCAGCCTTTAATGTTTCAGGGAATTCAACGGCAGCATCTTTAAAAGCATAATCTAAATAAGCTGCAAAGGAAATTTCTTGAACATTGAAATCTTCGTAGGTATTATGTACAGTTACAGTATTACCTTCAAGGGTAGGTAAATTAATATCAGGGTTATCATTATCATCGTTATTACACGAAATGAATAGATTACTAGATAGTATAAGTAAAACTATAGGGGTGAATTTTAAAAGTTTCATGATGTTGTTTTTTTAATTAAAAATTACAATGCAAAGTTGTATTTAAATAGAAACTTTTTCGCTATACAAAAAAGAGTAAAAACTGTAATTATGGGAGTTAAACTTGTAGCTTACTATTTTTTGTTAAGCCTTCTAAAAGGATGTGTAAATCTTGAAGGAATTAAATAAAATGATGATTGTTTAGTTTGTAAATAGAATACATTTGTTTTTGCATTAATTTATCAGGTGTACTTTTTAGAATAAAATTCCTGATAAGTTCCCCAATTTTATTGGTGATTGCAATTTTAGAAGTAAATCTAGATTGCCTCACTAAATGCTGTACCTTAGGTTTTCTATGCTTGTAGAATTCATTATAAGCAGTATTAAAATTAAGATGATATCTTTTTAGGAAATTACTAATAAAATAGGCATCTTCAATAGCTTGAGCTCCACCTTGACCAAGGTCAGGTGTCATCCCATGAGCAGCATCACCAAGTAAACAAATTTCACCATTATGCCATTTAGATAATACGTTTAAATCATAAATGTCATTTTTAATAATTTTTTCAACAGTAGTATTGCTTATTAGTTGATTCACAATAGGAGTAAACTCAGAGAATAAATGCAAAAGAAGCTCTTTATGGTTGTCAATACCTTTATAATTAGGAGGACTCAATTTTACTGCAAACCAATACACTTTATCTTGAGCTATTTTAGATACACCAAATTGTAATTGTTTGCCCCAAAGCGTAAAGCCAACATTCGTTAGCTCATTAGGTAATGTAAAGTTTGAAATTCCCCTCCAGCATGTCTGCCCAGAATACCTTAGGTTACTTTTGGGAAATAATTGATTTCTAACTTTAGAATTGAGTCCATCCGCACCAAGAATGGAATCTGATTTAACAATAGTATTGTCCGAAAAATGAATATTAAATGAAGTATCAGAATTAATGGAGTATTTTTCGAAACCTTTATTTAGTTGAATGTTTTTTTGATCACAAAAGTTAAGTAATATTTTCTGAAGTGTACCTCTATGTATAGCAATGGTAGTGTAGCCAAATTTCTCTTTAACAAATGTTTGTTCAGAATTTGAAATAGACTTTAGTTGATGGTCTGCAAGACGTATGACATCTAAAGAATTTCCCGAATCTATAATAGCTTTTAATAGTTGAGGGTTAATCCATTCAAAAACCTGTAAAGCGTTAGGAGGTAGCCAAATACCAGCTCCTACTTCTTTAATAACGGGTGTTTTTTCATAAAGAGTATATGGTATGTTTAATTTTTCAAAGCACAAAGCAGTGGTCAATCCACCAATTCCACCACCAATAATAGCTATATTTTTAGACATGTATATAAGGTTAATTTCCATTATAAAAATAAACCCTTTTCAATTTTTAAAGATTGATAAATGTCAAGAAAATATATGAAGGTTTTCAATAAGCTATAAGGTGAGTTTAGTATTACAATTAGTGTAAAAAAACAATAATATGGGAAGTGTAAAATGTTAACTTTGTTGGATTAAATTAAAACCACTACTAAACATGAAAAGAATAAGTATTCTACACATTTTAATAGCAATATTCATTGTGCAAGTTCAAAAAAATCAAGCACAAACAACCACAAATTACGGTGAAGGCTCTGGTACACAAGGAGAAAAAAATACCTTTTTGGGATATAATGCAGGAGCATTAACCACGAGTAACGATAACTCGTTCTTTGGTTATAATGCAGGTGCAAAAAATGCTACAGGAACGCACAACATGTTTTTAGGAAGAAGTGCTGGATTTAACAATACAACAGCTTCTTACAATATGTTTTTCGGTTCTAGTTCTGGTTTAAATACCAACACTGGAGGATATAATATGTTTTTAGGTGCTTTTTCTGGATTTAGCAACAGAAATGGTAACAGTAATATATACATAGGTTTTTCATCTGGTAGAAATAATACTTCAGGAGGTAAGAATGTATTTATAGGATCTAGTTCAGGAACGAATAACAAAGGGAATTCAAATGTGTTTTTGGGGTATAGTGCAGGATATGATGAACTAGGAAGCAACAAATTATATATTGAAAACTCTAAAAATGAAATTCCATTAATTTATGGAGATTTTAGTACCAATCAAGTAGGTATTAATGTAAAACCGACTTCTAGTGAAACTACATTTGCTGTAGGTGGGCAAACGGAAGTTCAAGGAAATTTATTAGCTACTGGGAATGTTGGAATAGGAACCGAATCTCCTGATAGAGCTTTAGACATTGCTGGTGGAGATACTTGGCAAGTAAAGCTTTCAAATACTTCAGAAACCAAAAGAATGTTTATGGGGTGGTACGAATCTCGCGGTGCTATGGAAATTAGTACTTGGGGTGATGGAACTTTTCAAAATGTACCTTTAAGTTTTTTACCTCAAAAGGTTACATTTAATGGAAATGTAGGTATAGGAACTCTGAATCCAAGTGCTGATTATAAATTATCAGTTAATGGAAAAATAAGAGCTAAAGAAGTAACAATAGAATCTGATTGGGCAGATTATGTTTTTGAAAATGACTATAAACTTCCTACCTTAAAAGAAGTAGAAACACACATCAAAGAAAAAGGACATCTTATTAATATTCCTTCAGCAACTGAAGTACATAAAAATGGTGTAAAATTAGGAGAAATTAACTCTAAACTTCTAGAAAAGATTGAAGAATTGACTTTGTATACAATTGCTCAAGAGAAAAAACTTGAAGCACAAGAAAAGCAATTAAAAACACAAGAAGAGCGATTAAAAAAATTAGAAGAATTGTTATTGGTAAAGAATAAAAAATAATCATACTAATTAGTTCATGTAACTTTTACAACGTTTAGTATAAAATATACTTATTTCTAAAACTTAACTATTAAAGACTATTATGTTATGAATAGTGCTATTATAAAAAAAATTGCTCAAAGGTTTATTGTAGATAAAACCTTGGCAAAAAAAGAGCATACCAAAGCATCACATCGAAGAATAGCTTTATTCTTTATCTGTGTATTTATGCAAAGTCTATTACCCCATAATCAATTATGGGCCAATAATAATGGACCTAATGCACCCGAGGCAGCAGCTTTTGAACCTATAGATGCGACTGATATGGTAAACTTGGTAACTGGAGATTTTTCTTATGTGTTACCCTTATTAAATGTACCTTCTCCTGAAGGTGGTTACCCCCTGGCCCTTTCTTATCATGCAGGAATTGCTATGGACCAAGAGGCTTCGTGGGTTGGTTTAGGCTGGTCATTAAATCCTGGGGCGATTAATCGATCTGTGAATGGAGTACCAGATGATTGGAAAAATACAAGAAAGTACAGTGTTTTCTATGACGAAGGAGGAACTATCACATCCTATTCTGGTTCAGTAAGTGTTGGATGGGGAGGTGATGGTAGTGCTTTTTCAGCAGGTTTGTATGCTAGTTATTCTGAACACCAATCTTCACATGGAGAAAATTCTTATCGATTTGATATTGGAGTAACTGGTAGTGTAGGCTTTAAAAACACTCCCTTATCAATAAGAGGGAGATTAGGTACTGATGGTGTTGGTATTAATTCTTCATATACTTATGGCGCTAATACCGAAAGTCCAATAAAATTTTCTACATCAGTTAATCAAAGTTTTATTGATGGTACTACCGATGTTTCAGTAACTGCTTCTAGAAAACTATCAAGTCTAGGCTTTTCCTATAATTCAAATAATGGTTTCTCTGGAGGTATTAACATAAATGGATTACCTCAAAAAACTAAAGGAAATAATGCTATGGATACTAGAATGTCATTTGATACCAAAACCTTAACAGCATATATCCCTTTAGGAAAATTTAATATTAATGCCAAATATCAAAAAACAAAATATTGGGCTTATGAAAATGACTATAGTACTTTTGATGGTGCTCTTTACGCAGGAAATCTTCAAAACACATTAAAAGAAAGTTTGTTTGATTGGAAAGTAGCTTTCGATTCTCATGAGTCTTATTATGAAAAAGATCCTAACGAACAAGCTAGAAGGGCTAATTACTCTAAAGTAAGTTATGATAATTATTCTGTTTCTGGTCAAGGTATATCTGGTTCAATAAAACCATATCTTTTTCAAGAGGCTCCTTTAAAAATTCAGGAAAGAGTTTTAGGAACAGATGATAGAGGAAGGGCTAACCTTCGTGCAATTTATAATTATCCTATAATAGGACAATCTGGAGATAAGTTTACTAAAAGTATTAATCAAATACCTTTTTATTTTGAAAATGAAAACTCATCATATTTAAGAGTAAAATCTGGTAATTGGTCGGTTAATTCAAATACTTATAATTCTATTTTTGCTATTAATACTTTAAGTAAAACTATAGAAGATACATTTACAATTGATGATAAAACCTATAAAGGAACAAACGCTAACGGAACTATGCGAAAAGGTTCTTATATCAGCGCGTATACAAATAAGCAAATTATTGATAATCCAAGCTTAATTTTAAAACCCTATAGTTTTAACAGAAGAAGACTTAAAGATGAAGTTCTTGACGGAATAGGTGCTTATAAAGTAACGGCTTCAGATGGTAAAACGTATCATTATTCTCTACCTGTGTACCATCATGAAGAATTTTCTAGAGTTTCGGATATTGATAAGGATATTAGAAAACAATTTTCAGAACAAATGCAATTAGCCCCTTACGCTACTCACTGGCTATTAACAGCAGTTACAGGACCTGATTATATTGATGTAAATAATAATCAAATAGTAGATAAAGATGATTACGGATACTGGGTTGGTTTTGATTACGGCATGTGGAATGAAGGTTATGCTTGGCGCATTCCTGCTAGTGGTTATCATAAATCAGAAAAAACAAAAAGTTATCAATGGGGAGTAAAAGAAGTATATTATTTAGATAAAATAAAAACAAGAACACATACAGCTTTATTTGTAAAATCAATAAGAGATGATAATGTTTCTTCAGGATTACTTAATCTCGGATCAAAAGATACTCCTAAAGAATATAGAGATAGACATTTACAAAGTTATGTTAGAGGTGACGATGGTAAAAACTATTTTAATGGGGTTTATGACAATATGCGTATTGTTAGTGCTAGCCCTGCTTATGCTCAAATAGATTCAAAACATAGTAATTTTTTCAAATTTGAAAAACAACACTCTTTAAAATTATCAAAGATTATTCTTTTAAAGAATAATAAAATTAATGAAGAAATTATAAAAACAAATCCTCATGAAATAGGATCTCGCTTTGGAGGGGAGATAAAAATGGATAGCTTTTACGAAGAGTTTAATATTGTTACTGGACCTGTTTATTCAATAACTAAACCACTCCATGAAAGACGTTGGGATTCTCATTTTTATAGAAATATACTTGACTTAAAAGATATTACAGCACAAGCTTCAAAGTTAACAGGAGTTATAAAATCAATAAATTTTGATTATTCTTATAAACTGGCTACTCAATCTCCTAACTCTTATAACACTAGTAGAGGAAAATTAACACTTGAGAAAGTTACTACAAGAGGGAAAAACGATGATTTTCTAATACCTCCTTTCAAATTTGATTATATAAACTCTGCTGTTTACAATATAGATAATGTAGATGATTGGGGATATAATAAAGGAATTCCTCAGGCTTGGAGTATGAATAAAATTACTACACCAACAGGAGGCACTATTAATATAGAGTATGAAGAAGACAGTTATTATATGGAAGCAGCACAAACTACTCCTTCGAGTACATTCACTGATAAAAAAGGTGGTGGAATAAGGGTAAAAAACTTAACTGTTGAAAATGATGGCAAAAAATATACCTCTTCTTATAGTTATAATTTACTTAATAAATCTTCAGGAGTAACTTCTTATGCTCCTTCTAAACAAGAAAAACAAGTAAAATTTATTGGCGAAATACCTGCTCCAGGAGTAATGTATGAAAAAGTAACTGTAGCACATAAAGATATTTCGAGTAAAGTTACCACTAAAGACGAGTATACTTTTCAAGTTCTACCAAAAATGGTTACAAATTTAAGTGGTGGATTTACAATGAATAGTCTTAAATCAGGAGAAATTTTATCACTTAAAAGAAATCAAGATCAATATCATAATGTAACACTATCTGGTAATTCTATGCAAGCAAATTTATCTAAATTCACATTGACGGATCATACAGCAAAGCTTGGTAGTTTATTGTCTAAAATAAGTTATAATGAAAAAGGACAAAGAATTTCTGCTTCATATAATATTTATAAAAATACCGAAGAAATTCAACAAGGGCTACATCAAGAAACTAATAAGGTTTATAAAAAAGTAGCCTCAAGAGATAATCCGGACAAACTAGTTTTAATTTCTTCAAGTAAAATTAAATTACCTAACGTTTTAAAGTATCAAAGTACTCATGTAGGAAACTATAAAAATCAAATTAATTTTGACTCTTACGATTTTGTTACCGGACAACCTATACAGACTACGTCCACTTTAAGTGATGGTACTGAAATAAAATCCAAAACTATTCCAGCTTATTCCATTTATCCTGAAATGGGATCCAAAGTAGATAACATCAATAACAGAAATATGTTATCACAATCAGCAGCTAACCTTACCCAAATAAAAAAAGGAGAAGATTGGAAAACCATTGGAGCTAATATTACTACTTGGAATAGTTTTTGGAATTATCGCAAACCAGATGGTACTATTGAAAGTGCTACAACTCCAAAAGTATGGCGTAAACATAAAAACTTTGCTTGGAAAGGTGAAGTAGATTCTACAGGTGTGTATCTAAGTTATTCTGGAGATTTTGACAATTTTAATTTTCATGAAGACTTTAATCAACCTAATGATAAATGGATCAATACTTCTACCGTTAATTTATACGATCATTTCTCTATGCCATTAGAAACTGAAGATATTAATGGGAATAGTATCGCTACTAAAATGGGAGATCGTGATAGTAAAATTATTGCGACCTGTAATTCAAAATATACAGAAATGTTTTATAGTGGAGCTGAATACTCTAGAGTCATTAATGGAATAACATATTTAGATGGAGAGATAAAAACAAATGGAAGTATTGTGAATATAGACAAAGCTCATACAGGGAATCATATTATTCGTGCGAGTAATACAGAAGCCTTTGAAGTTACTTTTCCTATAGACTCCAACCGTAAAGTACAAGAATCTTATTATAAAGTATCTGTTTGGGTGCGTAAAGGACAAGAAAATAACCTAACGATAGTTAGAAAAGTAGGAAATCACTTCCCTTTTGTACAAGAGTTTGAGCCAAGTCAAACGATAACGGCCGGAGATTGGGTACAACTAAGTGGATATATCGATATCCCTACAGAAGAAACTACATTACAAATCTACACCAATGGAACTTCTGATTTGGATGATTTTAGGATTCTCCCTATAGAATCTAACATGACCAGTTATGTATACAACAAACGAGATGAGCTTTCATACATTATTGGGGCTAATAATTTAGCCACAAAGTATGAATATGATGATGCAGGACGATTGAAAAAGACATACACTGAAGTAATCGATGATACTGGAATTATTGGTGGGTTTAAATTACAAAAAGAAATTAATTACCATTATAAGTATGTGCCTACAACTGAAGATTTAGATCCTGACAAATTATATTTACGTTTACCTATAGATAGTGCTACAGATAACACTACCACTGTAAGGGCTGTAGTTACTGGAGGTTCAGGTGAATATGAATATGAATTTGATCAAAACAGGACTGGAAGCAATTTTTCTTTCTCTGGATATGGTTCTAGTAAAACTATAACAATTCAAACGTATTGTCCTAAAGGAAGAATTTTTTATAAATGCTGGGTAAGAGATAAAATTACAGGTAGAACAGTAGAAAGAGCTCATAGTCATCAAAGAATATGTAATAATGATGATGACGATGATGGAAATCCGATTCCAGATGATCAACCTAGAAACAATCAACAAGGACCAGGTAGAGATGGACAACCTATTGATAATAATCCAATGGATGAACAACCTTAATACCTAAGAAAAAATGAAAAGTCAAAATAAATATAACATCGTTTTAATCTTAGTAATTTCATTACTGAGTTATACTGTTAAAGCTCAAGATATTTGTGATGTAGAAAATACCAGATGGTATTGGCTTGATGCAGATTGTGACGGTATTGGAACTAAAAGAGGCGCCTGTAAAATAGATAGAGGAGAAAGTTTTTCAGAAAATGGAGTATGTTATACAACTACTCCAGGAAAAGATTGTAATGATAATAACAGAGAATTACCTAAACGTTGGTACATTGATGCAGATGGAGATGGAGAAGGTGATCCTGACAAGCCAAGTTCAATAGGTTGTGAACCTCCCACAAATACTTCTTATACATATGTAGATAGTGGTAACGACTGTGATGACGACAATCCAAACGTTCAAATGAGAGCTTGGTATATTGATAAGGATAAAGATAACAAAGGAGATATAAACTCTGCTCCCATAAGGAGGTGTAAAAACCCTTCTTCTGATGTAACGAAATATGTTACTAATAATGAAGACTGTTTTGATAGTGATCCTAATAAATATCAAAAGGTTTGGTATCTTGATACTGATGGTGATGGTTTTGGAGAAGAGGGAAATACCAAAAATAGCTGTACTAGGCCAGGGAAAAATTATTATGAAACCCCTAATGATCAATGTCCAGGGCTTTATGGAGGTCCTTTATTTAAAGGATGTCCAGCTCCTACAGAGGAGGTTGATGAACCTTGGAATACAATTCGTGTTACAGGATATGATGTAAACGAGAAAAAAATATCAGGAAGTAAGTCCTATTACAATTGTTTAGGGAAAATTGTTCAAGTTCAATCCAGAGACTATAAAAGGAATAAAACTTGGGCTTCCCATACCTTGTATGATAGTCAAGGTCGCCCAGCTTTACAAACATTATCAGCACCAACTAATCAAGGAGAGTTTTTCCCTTATCAATTTTATTTTAAAGAAGATTTTATTCAAAAATCTGATGGAATTCAATTTTCTGCTGCGGATTTCGAAAACAATACTGAAAATCCATCTGCAGTAGGCACAACCAAAAACTCCTTAGGTTGGTATTATAGTACATTAAATACTGATGAGCCTTACCAAGATATCACGGATCGTCCTTATGCTCGTACTATCTATAGTGAGTTAAATCCAGGTAGTACTTTAAAAACCATAGGAGGTAATAAAATGAACGGGCAATGGAGACATGGGTATTCCTTTACAATGCCTGCAGGACAAGAGCTAACTCAAACTGTTGCTTTTGGTGATAATAAATACGATGGTTATCATTACAAAATTATAAAAACAGTAAGTAGAAATTTACATGGCGTTGAAAACGTAGTGTTTAGTGATGCAGAAGGAAACGTTTTAGCAGCTGCCCGTAGTGGTAAAGAAGAAGGAAGTATCGAAAACACAAGAACAGCATCTATTCTAATAGGAGAGCAAGGTTATGTAGATATTCATATTCCTGTAGGTAGGAAAGGAATTTCTGTTGTTGGACACTCTGGTACCAATAGTAGTTCTTATTATATATACGATTTAATTACAGAAAAGGAAGTAAACACTAGCTTTTCAGAATTATCAAATGGATTTTACCGTATAGCTGTTCGAAACATGGATCGCTTTATTCCAAATCAAACTGATGTTACTTATCCAGAAAACTATTATGACTATAGTTTAAATCATTACGATAAAGCAGGACGATTATTAAAGTCTGAACAACCTTTAAAAGATGCTAACGGAAAAAAGTTAGCCAGTACATTTACCTATAACTCTTTAGGACAATTAGAAACCACTACAAGTCCAGACGAAGGACAAGCTTGGTTTTTATATCGTAAAGATGGACAAATTCGTTTTTCAACCAACACCAAGCAATGGAAAAACAAAGAATTATCTTATACCAATTATGATAAACGTGGTAGACCTATTGAAAGTGGTGTGTATACAGATAATGATTTGGCTTTCCTTAAAACATATACTCCTAATGGCTCTAATCCTTTTGTAAATATTCCTAAAGATGTAATTGAAGGTTTAGATACCTCCTATTTTTTAAGTGATGATTATAAAGAAACACATTACACATTTTATGATATACCTAACAATTTAGATATAGCCAATGCATTTGGAACTGAAGCAAGAAAAACGAATTATGCAAGACAGTCTTTTGTAGCAGGGAATGTAGCTAAAACATCTAATGCAGAGACAACTACTTGGTATAGTTATGATATTTATGGAAGGGTACAATGGATAGTACAGCAAATAGCAGGATTAGCAGAAGTAAAAACTATCGATTATGAATATGATCCTATAAATGGTCAAGTAATCAAAGTATACTTTCAGAAAGGACATGCTACCGAACAATTTATTCATCGTTATACTTATGATCAAGATGACTATAGCTTAGTGAAAGTAGAAACCTCTACCAATGACACCAACTATACAGAACATGCACGATACGACTATTACGAAACAGGAGCCTTAAAGCGTGTTAATTTAGCAGAAGGTTTACAAGGAATCGATTATGTATATAACCTACAAGGTGCATTAAAAGGAATTAATCATCCTAATTTGATTGGAAGTGATCCAGGAATTGATGGGAATGATCTTTTTGGAATGACTATTAATTATTACAATGGAGATTATGCCCGATCTGGAAATACACCTCGTTATGTGCCAACCTCAGATAAAGGAATAGATCAATACAATGGGAATATAAAATCGGTTACATGGAGCACCAAAGATCAAACTAATAAAGATAGTTATTATTATGCCTATAATAAAAATAACTGGTTAACCAATGCTTATTTTAATCATGAAGGAGGAACAGAAATGATTAATTATAAGGATGTTGAAAGTTTTTCAACTCCAGTTCCTTCGGGAGAAACTCAAAAGCAACGTGCTAAACAAAAAATCAAATGGTTGCCTGGGTTTAAAGTAACGCAAGGTACCTATGTAAATGCAAAAACGGTTTCAAGTTCAGTTGAAGCTTCAGATAAAGATTATGATGTATCCAATATTACCTATGATGCTAACGGAAATATCCAAACCTTGCAACGTAATAAACTGACTGAAAATGGTAGTAATGCAATGGATAAACTATCATACACCTATAAGGCAGATAAACCGAATCAATTACTACGTGTAGAAGATGCCGTTACTGAAAATACCAATGCAAATGATATAAAAACCCAAACTGGTGAGAATTATAAATATAACGACATTGGGCAATTAATAGAAGATCATGAAAATGTAACAGTAGCGGATCCTAATGCTATTGTAAGGTATACATACAATGCGAGCGGTTTAGTTACCGAAGTTACCAAAGGGAATATCCCTGTCGTAAAATTCTTTTACAACGATAAAAACCACAGAGTACGTAAAGAATCGTATCAGCCAGAAACTGGAACATTAAATTATACCGAACATTATGTACGAGATGCTGCGGGAACAGCTATGGCAATTTATCGTAATGGACAGGTTATTGAAAACACCATTTATGGAGCTAGCCGTCTAGGCGTTAGAAAAACAGACGGTAACCATTTTTATCAACTTACCGACCATTTAGGAAATGTACGTGCCGTAGTAGGTAAAAATGCTCAAGGACAAGCTATGGCGTTAACTAGCGCTACGGATTATTATCCTTTTGGAATGCCAATGCCTGGTAAACAAATAGTAAACGGAGAACCGTATAGATATGCCTATCAAGGACAAGAAAAAGATCCTGAAACTGGAAAAGAAGCTTTTCAATTACGTTTATGGGATGCCAGAATTGGACGTTGGTTAACTACAGATCCCTATGGACAATATAGTTCTCCTTATTTGGGCATGGGGAATAACCCTATTACTAGAATTGATCCGGATGGTGGTACTGACTGTGTAGATTCTGAAGGGAATAAAATATCTTGTGACTCTCAAAATCAAACATATACTAATGCCACTAATAAATTAGATGAAGTCTGGATTTCTAACAAATTTAAAAGTAAAGAAGATTGGCTTAACAGTATGTACTGGAGATCATATTGGAGTGGTTTTTCTGATAACTTTAATGCTGGGTGGTACAACTGGGATCCTGACGGATTAGGTAATTTTTTAATGAAATCCGCTTTTTATGGGATTAGTACTCCTATGGTTTCAGGAGTTGGAGCTTCAACAGGAGTTTTGAGATTAGGAATTAATGGTGTTAGAACAGGATTAGGTAATTTAGCAGTAGATGTTGGTAGCCAGACTTTAGGACAATTAAGCAATAATGGTAGTGTGTCTTTTGGACAATATAATATTGTGAGTTTTGGAACTTCATTTTTAATTAATGGAAATGTATCAAGTATTTTATCAGCTACAACTAGTTATACACTTGATGGAGGCTATACATATTTAGGTAATGGTATTAACATAACTGATGTTGGTGTTTCTCTTTTAGTAGGTGATATTAAAGGCCAGATTCATAATAAAGCAACAGACTTTATTAGTAATTATAATTTCACACAATTACAAAAAGGCCTCCTTATGAAGGGACTTGAAATTAATACAGGAATAATAGGAGGGCAAATAGAAAATCAATTAAAAAATTTAATTAAAGATTAAAAAAACTCAGATGGCGCCCGAATAATAGTTAAAACGAACTGGTTAGTGCTCGATTCCCCAGATGGCGCCCGAATAAAAATTAAAACGAAACGGTTAGTGCTCGATTCTATCGAGTACCGATTATGAGTAAGCAACAATAACCATAAAACTACCTTACAATAATAAAGTATAAGGTAGTTTTTTGTTTAAAATGAATATAGTTTGAAAAGAACACTCGACGGAGTAGAGCGCCAACCTACAAAAAAATTAAAATTAGTGGCTAGTGGCTCGACGCTGTCGAGTACCGATTATGAGTAAGCAATAATAACTATAAAACTACCTAGCAATAATAAAGTATAAGGTAGTTTTTTGTTTAAGAGGAATATAGTGAAAATAACACTCAACAGCGTCGAGCCCCAGATGGCGCTCGAATAATACTTAAAACGAACTGGTTAGTGCCCCCTGATGGCGCCCGAATAAAAATTAAAACGAAACGGCTAGTGCTCGACTCTGTCGAGTACCGACTACGAGTAAGCTACAACAATAACTATAAAACTACCTTGCAATAATAAAGTGTAAGGTAGTTTTTTGTTTAAAATAAATATAGGTTGAAAACAACACTCGACGGAGTCGAGCGCCAACCTTCAAAAAAATAAAAAGTAATGATTAGAATACCCCTGATGGCGCCCGAATAAAAATTAAAACGAAACGGTTAGTGCTCGATTCTATCGAGTACCGACTACGAGTAAGCTACAACAATAACTATAAAACTACCTTACAATAACAAGTAAGGTAGTTTTTTGTTTAAAATGAATATAGTTTGAAAAGAACACTCGACGGAGTAGAGCGCCAACACCTGATGGCGCCCGAATAATACTTAAAACGAACTGGTTAGTGCTCGACCCCAGATGGCGCCCGAATGAAAATTAAAACGAAACGGTTAGTGCTCGATTCTATCGAGTACCGATTATGAGTAAGCAACAATAACCATAAAACTACCTTACAATAATAAAGTATAAGGTAGTTTTTTGTTTAAGAGAAATATAGTGAAAATAACACTCGACAGAGTCGAGCGCCAACTCATAAAAAATAAAAAGCAGTGGTTAGGGCAGTTTCGGAGCTTTCCGATTTGATACGTACGGTGTAGGGATGGTTTTGGAGTTTTCCAATTTGATACGTACGGTGTAGGGACGGTTTTGGAACTTTCCAATTAGATGAGAAAAGTGTTAGTAGTTATAAAGAATTTTACTGTCTCCAAGCAATTTCTAACATTACTTGAGGATAATCAATACTAGTTCCGTTTAAAAAACATTGTAAAAAGTCTCCTTCATTAAAATCAATATTAATAGTAGTATCATGATTTCCTTGACTATTGGTTACGGTAATAGAAGTAATTACAGTAGCAGTATCATTTTTTCGGATTTCTACAGTGTACGTCTGATTGATGTTTCCTTGTACAGAAATAGCGGTAATCGTTCCATTTCTAATCATACGCCATCCTGTGTTGTTAGATTGCGCACCATTAATTTGTCGTAAATATTGATTGGTAGTATTATTGCTATTTCTTCCCCAAAATACATTAAACCGATCTACACTTAACCATTTACTTCTAGTTGCATCAAAAGCATGTAGTAAACCATTATTGGCTACAAAAAATTCGCCATTATTGGTTCCTGTAGGAGTAGAAGTATTAGGTCTTAAGCGTAAAGGTACATTGGTATTACTATTAATATCTATATACGCTTGCGGGCTATCCGTATTAATACCTACAAAACCATCATTTCTAGTAATATTAAAAGTTTGATCAAACCAACTACCACCAGAGTTACGTGTGATATAAAAATTATCCGTATTCCTTCTTCCAAAAGCAAAACGAGGTTGCCCATTATTTTCAAAAGTAAAGGTGTTAAATCCACCATCGGTATCGTTAAAATTAATATCTGGTTCCGTACCTTCTACCCGAATAATTCCTATGCCATCCGCTAAATCTCTAACAATATGTAAAGGACTTGTTGGTGTGGGTTCATTTAAACCAATATATCCGTTGCTCTGGCGTATTCTTAAGTTTTCAGTATTGTTGGTTCTAAAAACTAAATCTATAGCATTGGTAGTTCCTAAAAAAGAAGTACCTGTAGCATCAGAATTTCCATTGAGTAACCAACCAGCGCCATTCAATCCTTCCCAGACTGTTCCTGTATATACAAATACTCTATTCTCTTCCGCATTATAAAGTATAGCACCAGCAGTAGCTCCAGTAATACCATTCATTTCTGTAGTTGTAGTTGCTGTAGGTAAACCTAGAAGAGCTCCAGCATCTAATTGACTATAACTATTTGTAATTATGAAGAAAAATAGAGTTAAGGTAGTCTTTTGAATAGTAGTAAGAAACATAATTTAAAGGTTGTACATTTTCGTACATAAAATATAAAAAAACTTTGACATGTACTGTAGAAAAGAAAAAACCTCACATAAAATTATGTGAGGCCTTATAAAATACATATGTAAACATTGCTTTATTACATATTTCTTCTGTATTGTCCACCTACTTCAAATAGAGCAGCCGTAATTTGTCCTAAAGAACACACTTTTGCAGCCTCCATTAAACGTTCAAAAATATTTTCATTTTGAACAGCAGCAGTTTGTATTTGTTTTAATTCCTCAAGAACCTTTTCTTTATTAGCCTCATTCAAATTCTCTTTGGTTTTTATCTGAAATTGCTTTTCTTCTTCTGTAGCACGAATTACCTCTTGAGGTGTAACCGTAGGCGATCCTTTAGAACTTAAAAAAGTATTTACACCAATAATTGGAAATTCACCTGTATGTTTTAACGTTTCATAATACAAGCTTTCTTCTTGAATTTTAGAACGTTGATACATGGTTTCCATAGCTCCTAAAACACCACCACGTTCAGTAATTCTATCAAACTCAGTTAAAACAGCCTCTTCTACTAAATCCGTTAACTCTTCTATAATAAAAGAACCTTGAATCGGATTTTCATTTTTTGCCAATCCTAATTCCTTATTAATAATTAACTGAATGGCCATAGCCCTACGCACACTTTCCTCTGTAGGAGTGGTTATAGCTTCATCATACGCATTGGTATGTAGTGAGTTACAGTTGTCATAAATAGCATATAACGCTTGGAGTGTAGTTCTTATATCATTAAAGTCAATTTCTTGAGCGTGTAAAGAACGTCCAGAAGTTTGAATATGATACTTTAACATTTGTGCTCTAGGGTTAGCATTGTACTTATACCTTAAAGCTTTCGCCCAAATTTTACGCGCAACACGCCCAATTACAGCATATTCAGGATCAATACCATTAGAAAAGAAAAAGGATAAGTTTGGTCCAAACTTATTAATATCCATTCCTCTAGATAAATAATACTCAACATAGGTAAACCCGTTAGCTAAGGTTAGGGCTAATTGTGTAATAGGGTTTGCACCAGCTTCGGCAATATGATACCCAGAAATAGAAACAGAGTAGAAGTTTCTAACATTTTTCTCAATAAAATATTCCTGCACATCTCCCATAAGGCGAAGCGCAAATTCGGTAGAAAAAATACAGGTGTTTTGTGCCTGATCTTCTTTTAAAATATCAGCCTGTACCGTACCTCTAACTTGAGCCAAGGTATTGGTTTTAATTGTTGCATATACATCAGCTGGTAGAATCTGATCACCAGTAACTCCTAAAAGTAATAAACCTAAACCGTCATTTCCTTCAGGTAAATCACCATTGTATTTCGGACGATCAATTCCTTTATTATCATACAACTCTTTTAGTTTAGCTTCAACCTTAGCCTCTAAACCATGTTCTTTTATGTATTTTTCACAGTTTTGATCAATAGCCGCATTCATAAAGAATCCTAAAAGCATAGGAGCAGGGCCATTAATAGTCATAGATACTGAAGTCATTGCATGGCTTAAATCAAAACCAGAATATAATTTTTTAGCATCGTCTAAACAACAAATAGACACTCCAGCATTTCCAATTTTACCATAAATATCAGGTCTATGTCCAGGGTCATTTCCATATAAAGTAACCGAATCAAAAGCTGTAGATAAACGTTTAGCTGGCATACCTAAACTTACGTAATGAAAACGTCTGTTGGTACGTTCCGGTCCACCTTCACCAGCAAACATACGTGTAGGATCTTCACCTGTACGCTTAAAAGGATACAATCCGGAAGCATATGGGAATTCACCAGGTACATTCTCTTGCAAATTCCAACGTAATAGATCACCCCAAGCTTTGTATTTAGGCAAAGCCACTTTAGGTATTTGACTATGTGACAGCGACTCGCTGTGTGTTGCTATTTTAATTTCCTTATCACGAACTTTAAACGTATAAATAGGATCTTTATATTTTTGAACTTTAGTTGCCCAGTTTAAAATAATTTCCCAGTTGTGTGGATCAAGATTTAATTTGATTTTGTCAAATTGATCAAATAATAACTTAATAAAAGCTTGATCATTATCCTGAACTTGTTTCAGGATCTCATCTTGGTCTATTCCGTTTTTTGTAAGGAAAGATTCCTTTACTTCGTTCGGAATGACAGATAAAATCGTTTGGTAAACACCATATAATTTTTGAGCTACTTTTTCTTGTGTATCTACTTTTCGGTCATAAGCTCTATTATTTTCTGAAATTTCAGATAAATAACGTGTTCTTGCAGGTGGAATTACAAATATCTTTTCAGACATTTCTTTAGTAATTTCAAAAGTAGATTGTAAGTCTGCACCTGTTTTTTCAACCAGCTTATCCATAATTGCTTTATACAGCGAATTCATACCAGGGTCGTTAAACTGAGAGGCAATAGTACCAAAAACAGGCATATCATCCATATGTACATCCCATAAGTTGTTATTACGCATGTATTGTTTTTTTACATCACGTAAAGCATCTAAAGCGCCACGTTTATCAAACTTGTTAATGGCTACCAAATCAGCAAAATCAAGCATGTCAATTTTTTCTAATTGCGTAGCCGCCCCAAATTCAGGAGTCATTACATAAAGAGAGGTATCTGAGTGTTCAATTATTTCAGTATCCGATTGCCCAATACCAGAAGTTTCTAAAATAATTAAATCAAATTCAGCAGCTTTTAAAACTTCAACAGCTTCGTTTACATATTTTGATAAAGCCAAGTTAGACTGACGAGTAGCTAAAGAACGCATATACACACGCTCATTATTAATAGCATTCATTCTAATACGATCACCAAGTAAGGCGCCTCCTGTTTTTCGTTTCGAAGGATCTACAGATATTAAACCAATGGTTTTTTCAGGAAAATCAATTAAAAAACGTCTAACTAACTCATCTACTAAACTCGACTTTCCAGCACCACCAGTACCTGTAATTCCTAAAACAGGTGTTTTAGCGTTTTTATTTTTCTCATGAATAACTGCTAAACTTTCTTTGGCAATTTCAGGGAAGTTTTCAGCAGAGGAAATAACACGAGCAATACTACCAATTTGTTTACTTGCTAAATTATTTACTTCTCCATTTAAGGTATCACCAATAGCAAAATCAGATTGTTCTACTAAATCATTAATCATTCCTTGTAATCCTAGTTCTCTACCATCATCAGGAGAATAGATACGGGTAATTCCATAGTCCATTAATTCCTTAATTTCTTCAGGAAGAATGACACCGCCTCCGCCGCCAAAAATTTTGATATGACCCGCTCCTTTTTCTTGAAGTAAGTCATACATATATTTAAAATATTCATTATGTCCTCCTTGGTAGGATGTCATAGCAATGGCATTTGCATCTTCTTGTATAGCACAGTTAACTACTTCTTCTACACTTCTATCATGTCCTAAATGAATTACTTCAACACCAGTAGCTTGAATAATTCGTCTCATTATATTGATAGCAGCATCATGTCCATCAAATAAAGAAGCAGCAGTTACAATTCGTACTTTATGTTTGGGTTTATAAGGAGTTATTTGTTCCATTCGTAAATTAACTTGAATAATAAGTCTGCAATTTACGAAAATCTTAAAAAAAATAAGTCTTTGTTGTAAATTTTAAAATAACATTAATTGTGTTTTTTAACTATAGTTTATAATTATTTATAGTTTTTAAGTAGGTAATAAATGTATTTTTATAAAAAAAATAAACAAGTATATAGTTGAGATATATTGTAACGTTCTTGTTTCAGATGCAACTTATAATGACAAAATTTTATTAAACGATGGACATATTAGTGCAAGTTTCGGTTATTTGTTATCTTATAACTGCTTTTTCAGGCGCAATGTTAGGTTTTTTATTTTTAACCCATAAAATAAAAAACAATTGGTCTAATATTTTTTTAGTCATTTTTATATGGAGTTTAGCGTATAGTTTAATTAATGAATTTTTGACAGACAGTGATGTTATTAAAATGATAGGAGAGCGTTCCTTTATTTTTAATACTATTATGTTTATTGTGCCCTCTTTATTTTTATATATAGTTTCTCATAGTAAAAAAAATGAGATTAAGTATTGGCTGTTATTGTACATACCTGGTTTGCTTATAAATTTATTGCCTGACAGTGAATTTAAAGAAATAGTATTGGCCTTGTTATATTTATTAACAAGTGTTCCTTTATTTATTTTAAGTATGCATTATTTAAAAAAATATAGAAAAGGTTTTTTAAATAAATGCCCTGTATTTGGTCATAAAACTTTATCATGGATAAGAGTATTAATGATAACAGTGATAGGTTTACATATTTTTATGTTTACTACTGAATTATTAATAGATGAAAGTTTAAGTTTAGATATAGCTACGGATTTTATTGAAAGTTTGGTAACATTTTTTATTGTGTATTGGTTGGGAGTGAAAGGATTTGAACAAGATGAACTTCAAAAAGAAAAATTAGTAGCAGTAAAAGTTATTCCAACACAAGAAAAAATAATAACTGAAGAACCTAATAAAGAAAAAAATCTATTAATTGAGGATAGTAAAAAATTTGAATGCCTCTGTAAAATAATAGAAAAAGAAAAAATTTATACAGATCCAAATCTAACCATTAAGAGTTTGTCAAAAGAATTAAAAGTTAGAGAAAGAGAACTTTCTAACCTTATTAATAATTGTACAAAAAAGAATTTTTATCAGTTTATCAATCAATTTAGGGTAGTAGAGTTTAAAAAATTGATAGCTTCAGAAAAAGCTACACAATACTCTATTTTAGGACTAGCTAAAGAGGCTGGTTTTTCTTCTAAATCAACATTTTATAAGTCTTTTAAAGAGTTGGAAGGCATTACTCCAAGTGAATACAAAAAGAAGCAAAAAGTGTCCTAATACACGTTTTCGGACTTCTTATTCTGCATTTTTTTAGAGGTTTGACGTTTCTTTGTTGAGTACTTTTCTAGTACATGTTTTAAAAAAGCTAATCAAATTTATTTAAGTATTAAAATTAAAAAAGATGAAGAAAGTGTTAATCATTTTAGGGGTATTAATTGTTGGAATTTTTTCAGCAAAAGAAAAATATGCTACAACAAGTATTTTTAGTAAATGCAAAATAAGTCATATAAAACCAAAAGAAACCAAGCAGAATATGTGGAGTATGCAATTAAATCTGATGTAAGGTTACTCAAATAAAATAGTAGCAAAAAGCTAAGTGAACTAAACACTATATAGCTTACTGCATAATAAATTAATATTTCAATAAAAAACATTCTAGCATTTCTTTAGAAAAGAAGTGTAGAGGAAGACTGTGCCTACACTAACCAAACTGTAAGTAAAAGTCATCAAAATAACTATATATGTCATATTTTTTAGAAAATCCATTGTTAATACAATTGATAGTTTTTGCCTCAATTATCTTATTTTTTTGGGCTTTAGAAGTTATTATTTTTTCACAAAACATAAAGGTAAAAGCAAAGCATTCCTTTTTAAATGCAAAGTTTATAAGTTTAGTATTACCTGTTCAAATGCTGTTTTCTACCATGGTTTTTATGGTAGCAAATTGGACCGTATCAGAACAATGGGGAATATTACAAATACTTCCATTAACGGAGTATAAATTACTGTATTTTTTAGTAGCGTTTATATGCATAGATTTTTTTGATTATTGGTATCATGTAATGATGCATAGAGTACCATTTTTTTGGAGATTTCATCAAGTGCATCATAGCGATATGGAAGTTGATATTTCTACAACCGTTAGAGAACATCCAGGAGAAACAGCAATAAGAGTAAGCTTTTTAGCTATCATAGTTTTTATTTTAGGAGTTCCAGCGGAATTTTTATTAATAAAACAATTTATCCAAAGTTTTATCAATTTAACTTCACATTCCAAAGTAAAACTTTCTCCTAAAGTAGATAAAATTGTTTCTTGGATATTTGTTACACCAAGTACACATCATATTCATCACCATTACGTACTTCCTTATACAGATAGTAATTACGGAGATATTTTAGGTATTTGGGATCGCATATTTTCTACGTATACAAGTATGGAGCAACATAAAATAATTCACGGAATAGATACGAATATGGATGTAGAGGAGAATAGCGATTTTAAAAGTTTAATATCTAGACCATTTGATAATAGTAAAGTACATTCAACAAACCCCGTATATGTTAATAGATCAAGGTTAAGGTCTGTTAAATAGTAACTTATGAAGAGTGTTTTGTTAAGGCTAATGTTAATAGTCTGTACATCGGTGATTGGTCAAGTTAAAGTTTCAGGTGTGGTGGTTGATGAAGATGATAACCCAATACCTTATGTAAATGTATTATTTGCTAATTCTACTATTGGAACTACGACGAATGATTATGGTGAGTTTGAATTAAATAGCATAAAAAATCAAAGTACATTGTCATTTGAGTTAATGGGGTTTCAAGAGAAGAATATTGCTCTAAAGCAAAATAAATCACAGTATATAAAAGTGATTTTGAATGAAGATTCCATGAATTTGGATGAAGTAATAATCGTAAAAAAACCAAAAAAGAGATTAAAAAAGAAGGACAATCCAGCGTATCGAATTTTACGAGAGATTTGGAAACGTAAAAAACGAAATGGATTGGATTTAGTAGCAAATTATGAGTATGAAAAGTACAGCTCTAGAGAGTTAGGTTTTGGAAATATGGATAGTATGTTTGTTAAAAAGGTACTTAGAAATAAATATGATGAAATGAAAGGGATTGTTAGACAGAATTATGACAACGATACTTATTATATGCCAGTGGAATTGATAGAGAAAGTAGAAAAAGTATATGGAAGTAATTCTTTAAAATTGATAAGAAAAGATATGGAAGCTTTGAGAGAAACGGGAATTCATCAATTAGGTAAGTATGTTGCAAGGGCAACAAATGTATTTAAAGAAATTAATGTATATAAAGATGAGATTCCCATTTTAGATAAAACCTTTGTAAGCCCCATAGCTACTTCTGGATTTGGAAGTTATGATTATGTTTTATCTGATAGTATTCAAATAGGGGAAAATAAAGAATATACCATCCATTTTTTTCCTAGACAAAAGGGAGATTTGGTATTCAAGGGGTATTTCAAAGTAGTTGATAAAAATTTTACGTTAAGTGCTATAGAAATGGAAATTTTAAAAGAAGTTAATTTAAACTTTGTAAGAGATTTAAGTATCCATAAAACATTTAAATTAAAAAATGATAGTATTTATTTACCACAAAAAAACACCTATAAAGGAGAGTTTACCTTTTTAACAAAAGATAAAAAAGAAAAGAGCATTTATCTAGTGAAAAAAGAAGCACACTCTAATTATATTTTTGATAAAAAAAGAAGCAGAGCGTTTTATGAAAATCAATTAATTCAAGTAAGTAAAAATCAGTTTAAAAAGAAAAAAGAGTATTGGCAAACTAAACAAGATTCTTTAGGTAAAGAAACTTTAGCATTGGTTTCAAAAGCTAAAACTAGCACAAAAATAAAAAGAGTTACAGGTACAATCTTTACACTATCTGATGGGTATTTTACCCCTATTACAGGTATTCAATTGGGAAACTTATTTACAACTACTGCTAGGAATGATATTGAAGGCCTCCGAATTCGATTAGGGTTTAGAACTTTTAAAACAAATGATGATCGATTTAGATTACTCGGTTTTGGAGCTTTTGGTTTTAAGGACAATATGTTTAAATATGGGTTGGAAGCAAGATATTTACTTGCAGCACATCCAAGAATAACTGTTGGAGCTGCGTATCTAAACGATGTAGAGCAAATGGGGTTTACTAGATTTAATGAACAAAACTTAATTCCACAGCCAGATAAAGGACCAAAAGCAGTATTTGTTAGAGGAGATAACTTCTTTCTTTCTAAGGTGAAGAAAGAAATGTTGAGGTTTGATGTTGAGGTTTTTAAAAACTTAAATATTGGATTGAAAATGGCTAGAGAAAGAATCAGTTCAGCAGATACCAAACGTTTTTCAATGGCGTTTTTTAATGAAAATAGAGGTATAGTTGAAGATAAAACTACTGATGTATATTCAGATTTGTATGTCAGTTATCAGCCAGGAAGACAAGTAGATGGATTTGGTGTGGATAGAATAATAGGACCAAAATTGCATTCAAAAATTTTAATTAATTATAAAAAGGCGTATAAAAATGTTTTTGGAGGAAATGTAGCTTATAGTAAGCTGTCTTTATTGTACAATCAACCAATACACATGGGGAAATTTGGCGTATTAGATGCTACGTTAATCATGAATAAAACTTTTGGTAAAACTCCGTTATCTGTACTCACAGCTGTGGCTTCTAATCAAACCTACTTTTTAACGCCTAATACATTTGCCTTATTAGACTATTATGATTACGTAGCAGATAGTTCTGTGGAAACCCATTTAGAACATCATTTCAATGGATTGTTAATGAATAGGATTCCACTTATTAAAAAGTTAGGTTTACGAAGCCTATTAACTTTTAGGACTGTTTATGGAAGCATATCTGAAAAAAATAAACGAATCAATAGATCATCAATTCGTTATGCAGCGCCAAATAAAAAACCTTATTATGAATATGGTGTAGGGATAGAAAATATTGGATATGGAAATTTAAGACCACTTCGCGTTGATTTTATTTGGCGTAGTGACTTTACAAATATTAATGGACCTATTAGTCCTAAGTTTGGGATAAGAGTAGGGTTTAAAACATCATTTTAAGCATGCAAAAAGTTCTAATAACTATTTTTTTATGGATACTATTGACAATAACAAATTGTTTATATGCACAAATTTATACCTATGATGTTATTGTTTTGGGAAAGAAAATAGGCAAAGTAATAACAAATAAAAGGCATACGCTTAATGAAATAATTTATACTTCTGATTCAAAATCAGAAGTATCCTTTTTTGGTAAAAAGAGAATTATTACAGAGATGAAAACTGTATACAAAAAAGGAGTTCTTAATACTAGTTTCTATAAAGTTACTAAAAACAATAAGGTAAAAGAGTTAGCAGAAATTAGAAAAGAAAACGAAATTTATTCGGTAATTACAGATGGAAAAAAAACAATTCATTCATCGCCAGTATCTATGAGCACTATTGTTTTAACATATAAGAAGCCAAGAGATGGAGAGTTAGTTTTTGAAGAAGTAGGCGGATATTATAAAAAGATAAAAAAAATAAGTGATACACAATTTGACCTAATTAGTGATCGAAGCCGTCATAGAGATAGTTATTATTACAATGAAAAAGGAATGTTAACCAAATGCATTGTGAGAAAAACATTATTTAATTTTCAAATGATTTTAAATCAAGAAAAAAAATTACCTACAAGTAAGCTATAAAAGCCCAAGCTTTACGTTTTTTTAAATAATTTAAATCACCTTCATTAAGATAAGCCTCTCGTTCAAAACTTAAATTTTTATAAGCCATAGCAGTGCTACGATATTTAATAAGTTTTATAAACCATTCTATTAAATAAAAAAGGTAGAAGAAGATAATCAGTAGTTCAATTTGTTGCTTTAAATGAATTTTTTCATGATTTATTAAGAATATATTGTTCTTTAAATCCTTTCTTTTTAAAAAGATAAAAGGGTATAAAGCAAGGCCTACAAAACCTTTGGGTACCATATGTTTAGAAACAAAAATCACGCGGCAAAAGTAAATATTTTATCAATGTAATTAATTTAAATGAGAAATGATAACATTAATAAAATATAATTAGTGTATAAAAAGAGAACTTTTTGTTAGTAAAAAGTAAAGCACAATGTTTTATGTTAACTTTATTAAAATGACGAAAAGGTTAAAAAATTTAATAATAGTTATGTTTTTGTTTGTAAAGTTACTTATATGATATTTTTGAATAGGCTTTGTTAATTTATTGTTAGCATAGTTTTAAGGGCTTACTACTAAATTGTTAATGCTTTTAACATTTTGTTAAGTGTTATGCACGCATAGTATTTGTGAGGATAAAAGATGTAGTTTCGACTAAAATTTTAAATTATGTCCCTTCAAAAACTATTAACCGCTCTTTTTATAGGGCTTGTTTTTACTTGCAAAGCAGGTAATGAAAAGTACCGTTTAATTTTAACAGACAACCCATCTTCTACCATAATGATAGGATGGAATCAAACTTCTGGAGATAGTCCAATTATATATTATGGAACCCAAGATTTTGGAACAGATTGGCAAAGTTACCCAATGCAAAAATCAGTTGACCGTAAAGTAAGTTATAAAGCAATGAATAATCATTTTGCAAAACTTAGTAATCTTAAAGCCAATACAGCTTACTATTTTGTAATTAAAGATTTACAAGGAGTAAGCAGAAGATTCTGGTTTAAAACAGCTCCAGATACCAATAGCAAAATGTCTTTTATAGCGGGAGGAGATTCAAGAAATAATAGAGATGTACGACAAAATGCTAATAGGTTAGTAGCTAAGTTGAAACCTCATGCTGTTTTTTTTGGAGGTGATATGACTAATTTAGATACGTTGTTTGAGTGGAAAGATTGGTTTAATGATTGGCAATTAACAATAGCACCTGATGGAAGAATGTTTCCTATTATACCAGCAAGAGGAAATCATGAACAATCAAATAAAGTAATCTATAATTTGTTCAATACACCTTCAACAGATATATATTATGCGCTAACTTTTGGAAAGAATTTAGTACGTAGTTATACATTAAATTCAGAAATTACAGCTGGGGGAAATCAAGTGAATTGGTTGCAGAACGATTTAAAGAACCATGAAGATATTGTTTGGAAAATGGCACAATACCATAAACCAATGCGTCCACATGTATCTTCAAAATCAGAAGGAAATGACCAATACAATAACTGGTCGCAATTATTTTATGATTATGGAGTGCGTTTGGTTTGTGAAAGTGATTCACATAGTGTAAAATCTACTTGGCCAGTAAAACCATGTTCAGGAGCTAATGGTTGTGATCAAGGTTTTGTAAAAGACACTATAAATGGAACTGTATACGTAGGAGAAGGTTGCTGGGGAGCGCCTTTAAGAGCTAATGATGATAAGAAATCTTGGACAAGGGATTCTGCTTCTTTTAATCAATTCAAACTAATATTTGTTGATACTTTTAAAATGGAAGTAAGAACAATTGTAGTTGGAGATTCTAGAAACATTCAAGAAGTACCAAATAATAATGTATTTGAATTGCCAAAAAACTTACAGGTCTGGAAGCCTTCTAATGGTGAAGTAGTAGAGTTATTTAACCCTAAGCTGCAAAATTCAAAACCAGACATTGTTTTTGGTGGCTTAACAAATGAGCAAGTTGTAAGTACTACAGAGGCAACTTCTATAAAGGTAATTAATAAAAAAATAAACGTAGGTATTGCAGCGGTTGAATTTAAAGTAAATGGACAGTCTGTCAAGGTAGATACTACGTTTCCTTACGAATTAGAATATACATTTTCTATAGGGAGAAATAAAGTTGAGGCTACCGCATACAACTTAGATTATTCAGCTTATGATGTAGAGCAATTATATGTAAATGCAGGAAACTATGCAGCTACTGCAAGCTCAAGTATTATAACCAGTAAAGATGATGTTGAAGAAGGAATTGATGCTGACGGTAAATTGTATTATGACAGTTCTGATTTAGAAATGTCATTTGATTACGGGTGGACTTGGTTTGGTACCAATCAATATGTCGGATTACGTTTTCAAAATATAAAAGTCCCTAAAGGAGCTGCTATCACTGAAGCGTATATTCAATTTGTGGCAGTTGATTCTCAAAGTAATGCAGTGCATTTAAGAATAGCTACGAATGATACATCAAATGCTAATGAATTTGGAACTGCATATGCAGTTTCAAAAAGAAAAAGATTAGCTAACCCAGTGTCATGGAGACCAAGTAGATGGCGAAGAGGAGATTTAGGCACACACACCAAAAGTCCTAATTTATCAAACCATATACAACAATTAGTAACTAAGCAAGATTGGAATTATGGAAATAGTATCAGTTTTGTTATTTGGGAAAATGACCACTCAAAAAGTAGAAGAAAAGCGTATACATTTGACAATGATCCTTCTAAAGCAGCCAAACTAGTAGTTAAATATTCTTTTGGAGCAACTACAATGCGAAGACCAATTTCTAAAAATGCTCCACTTATTGTAAAAGAAATTACGGAGAAAGTACAACTTAAAAAAGAAAATAAGTACTTATTACCAGAAACTAAGGTATATCCAAATCCATTTTCTAATAGAATTATAGTAGACTTAGGTAAAGATTCACAATCGCCAATTGAGTTATTGTTATATGACATTAATGGAAAGTTACTATGGAGAAAACCATACGAAGCAAGAGAGAAGACCATCACTATTGATACTCAAAATATAGCTGAAGGAAAATATTTGCTACAAATTTACAACGTAACTACACAGAAAATAACTGCAAAACAATTAATTAAATAACTAACAAACCCCCAATTTTTATTATGAAACAATTAAAGCAAACTATCCTTTGCTTGGCTTTTGGTGCGTTGAGTTTACTGTCAACTCATGCACAAAATCAAGGAACTTTAACAAAAATAAGTAGAGCAAATAGTAATAGCATTGAAAATTTTTTTGATAGTTCACTAGCACCATTTTACCATGGTGTAGCCTCAGGAGATCCCTTAAAAGATGCTGTAATTATCTGGACTCGTGTAACTACCAATCAAGCAGCAGCCAATGTAAATTGGAAAGTAGCAACAAATCCAAACATGAGCGGTGTGGTGAGTCAAGGAAATACGATAACCAATGAGCTGAGAGATTATACGGTAAAGGTTGATGTTCGAAACTTATCTCCTAACACCACCTATTATTTTCAGTTTGAAGCGTTAGGTAAAAAGTCTACTATAGGAAAAACAAGAACAGCACCAACAGGAAATGTAGAGAATGTTCGTTTTGGAATTGTATCTTGTTCAAACTACCAAAGTGGATACTTTAATGCGTATGATGAATTAGCAAATAGAACAGATATTGATGCGATAATTCATTTAGGTGACTATATTTATGAATATGCGAGTGGAGGATATGGATATAGTGATAAACTAGGAAGAGGACATTTACCCAAAGGAGAAATCATAACATTAAATGATTACCGTGTTAGGTATTCTTATTACAGGTTAGACCCTATGTTACGTAAATTACACCAACAACATCCTTTTATTTTAATCTGGGATGATCATGAATTTGCCAATGATGCGAATAAATATGGTGCTCAAAATCATTCACCTTCTTCAGAGGGAAGTTGGGAAGTAAGAAAAAACAATGCCTATAAAGCGTATTTTGAATGGCAACCTGTGAGAGCTAATTCGATAGAAGAATATAGACTGTATAGAGACTTTTCGTATGGTAATTTAGCAGATTTATTGATGTTAGATACTAGAATTGTTGGTAGAGGAGAAAGTGTTGCTGCTTCTCAAAAATTCTCGGGGATTTCTGAAAAAGAGCTAAAAGCTAAGGTAAAAACAATGATTGCTTCTCGTAAGTTAAATACACCTAAAGAAATTAAAGAAACTTTAGCAGAATTAATGCCTTATTTTATTGAAACGAGTGTGTTAACAATATCTGAAAAAGAATATCTGTTAAACACATTTACAGAAGTTACGTATAATTACAAGACAAAAGGTAAGAGAGCAACGAGTAACAAAAAAGATTTAGAGAAGTTGGAAGCTTTATTAAATAAATCAGTAAGAACTCAGGTGTTAGCTAAACAAGAACAAGAGAGAGGTGCAACATATAAATCTATTTTGGGTAAACCACAGTTTGATTGGTTATTAAATAAATTGTCAAGTTCAGAGGCAACATGGAAAATTTTAGGAAATCAAGTAATGATGATGCGATATGCTGGCGTACCTACAAGTGATGCTTGGGATGGATATTCAGAAGAAAGAGCTAGAATTCATGACTTTGTATTAAATAATAACATAGATAATTTAGTGGTTTTAACAGGAGACATACACAGTACTTTTGCAGGAGATATTATTCACAATAAAAAGTGTGTAGCTTCTGAGTTTGTAGTGCCAAGTGTTACTTCACAAAACTTAGATGTTGTAGGAAGTTTTGCTGCAGGTATTGCTGAGTTTTATACTAAAACTTTAAACAGACATATGAAAGAAGTGGATTTAGATGTTCATGGTTATTATGTGTTAGATGTAAAAGAAGAAAGAGTTCAGGCTGATTGGTATTATATGCATGGTATTAAAGCACCACAAGCAGGTCAGTTCTATAAAAAAGGGTTTTACGTAAATAGAGGAACTTGTGGAATAAAAAGCACTTCAAGACCAGCGCAAAAGTTAGCAACAACAATTTATGGTGATGCACCAGAAGATGTAAAAAATTCGTTAGAAAATTTAGAGAATTTTGTATTGTTAGGGATGTATCCAAACCCAATGAGTAATGAAGGAAATTTACATTACTTATTACAAACACCTTCAAAAGTTTCTGTTATTATTTATGATGTTAAAGGACAAAAAGTACGAGATTTATTATCAAAAGGCAATCATGATTCAGGTATTTATAACTTAAACTTTAATGTAAAATCATTAGCTAAAGGAAATTATTTAGTCAAGATAGAAGCTAATAATCAAATAGTAACAAAACATTTAGTAATAAAGTAACTATCTAGTTTTATAAACTTATTTAAAAAGCACTCCCTAGGAGTGTTTTTTTATGGTATTTATTAAAGAGGCCAATATTGGACTTTGATTGTTTTTATTCCATACAGCAGATAAAGTGGTACGTTGTGAAACTTTGTTTAATTCAATAAATTTAACAGCTAGATCATATCCATTTTGTAAAGATTTAGGTACAATTGATAAACCGAAGTTGTTTTCGACTAATTTATAGATAGAAGCGGCATGAATCGTATTATGAGAAATGATAGGAGAAAAACCACTTTCATCAAAAATCTGCATTATTTTTTCATAATAAGAAGGACTATACGAAGGATCAAAAGAAATAAAAGGTTCGTCTTTGAGTTGATGTAAACTTTTGAAGTTAGTAGTGTCTATAGGATGATTTTTAGGAAGTACTAAACAAAAAGGTTCTTTTAATATGGGCTTTATAGCAATACCTCTTGGAACTCTATCTAGTCTAACAAAACCGACATCAATATCATTGGATAATAGATTTTCAATTTGCTTTTGATTATCCATTTCTTTCAAACCAAAAGTTACATTTGGAAATTCTTTTTTAAAATCTACCAGTACCTTAGGTATAATATTTTGCATAGCTGAACCTACATAGCCAAATTTTAATTCTCCTAGTTTACCATCTTGTAATAGCTTTGCATAGGTTAAAGCATGTTCAAGGTTTTTTAAGTTTTGTGTAATTTCTTTCTTTAAATATTCTCCAGCAGGAGTTAAAGCTACCTTTCTATTATGTCTTACAAATAGATCAATACCTAAATCATCTTCCATTTGTTTAATTTGTCTGCTCAAACCAGGTTGAGAAATAAATAACTGTTCAGCAGCCTTTCTAAAATGCAATACCTCGGCTACAGCCAAGAAATATTTAAGATGTCGTAATTCTAATTGATTACTCATGGTTATTAATATATGATAAAGATGGTATTGTTAGTTATCAAAAGTACAAATAACTTTGTAATACTAAAAAAGTACAGAATGTTTAAATACGGTATAGATAGACTTACAGTAGACCAAGTAATTTTAATAGCAAAAGGCGAATTAAAAGCGGGGATTACTTCTGAAGCAAAAGATAAAATACAAGCATGTAGAAATAAAGTTGAAATAATGGCCAATTCAGATAAGGCTGTTTATGGAGTTAATACAGGCTTTGGTCCTTTGTGCGACGTGCAAATTACACCAGAAGAAACGAGTAAACTTCAAGAGAATTTATTGATAACGCATGCAGTTGGTGTAGGAAACCCCATAGATAAAATGATCTCTAAAATCATGATGATTTGTAAAGTACATGCACTTTGTCAAGGATTTTCAGGAGTACGTTTAGAGTTAATAGAACGCATTCTTTATTTTATTGAAAATGATTTATTACCTATAGTTCCTGAGCAAGGTTCTGTTGGTGCATCAGGAGATTTAGCACCGCTATCACATTTATTTTTACCATTATTAGGAGAAGGAGAATTTTGGAAGGGAACAGAGATAGTAAAAGCAGAAGAAGTTTTAAAACAACATAATTTAAGCTCATTACAACTAGAAGCCAAAGAAGGTTTAGGGTTAATAAATGGAACACAATTTATTTTAGCACATGCTATAGTTGGTTTAAAAAAGATGGAATACTTACTAGATTTAGCTGATGTTGCTGGAGCTATGAGTTTAGAAGGTTTTCAAGGAAGCGCTTCACCATTTAAAGAAGCTTTACACACAATTCGCCCATTTAAAGGAAATTTAAAAGTAGCGGAACGTATGCGTATGTTATTGGAAAATTCTCAAAATGTAGAGAATCATTTTGAATGTGAGCGCGTACAAGATCCATATTCAATACGTTGTATGCCACAAGTTCATGGAGCTTCTAGAAATGCCTATGCGCATTTAAAAGAACTAGCAGAAATAGAAATGAATTCGGTAACGGATAATCCTATTGTATTAAGTGAAACGGAAGCTATTTCAGGAGGGAATTTTCACGGACAACCTTTAGCTATGGCACTAGACTATGCTTCTATAGCAGCTTCTGAATTAGGAAATATTTCTGACAGACGTTCTTATTTATTATTAGAGGGTAAATATGGTTTACCAAGATTGTTAACTACTGCTGGCGGTTTGAATTCAGGATACATGATTCCTCAATACACAACAGCAGCTTTGGTTACCGAAAATAAATCATTATGTTTTCCTCCTTCTGCAGATAGTGTACCTACTTCATTGGGGCAAGAAGACCATGTTTCGATGGGAAGTATCTCTAGTAGAAAGTTTAATCAAATATTAGGAAATTTAGAAAAAATATTTGCTATAGAAGTAATGTATGCAGCACAAGCAATGGAGTTTAGAAGGCCGAATACTTTTTCTAAAATTATAGAAAAGAACTTTAGTTTAGTTCGATCAAAAGTTGCTAAATTAGAGGAAGATAGAGTTTTAAAAGACGATATCAATGCATTAGTAATTATGGTTAAGAATCAAGAATTTATAGTTCGTTAAAAAGGGATTATTATGACATTTAAACAACAAATAAAACAAGGAATTCCATCTGTATTGCCTCCAAAAAAAGAATACGATAAAACTATAAATCACGCACCTAAGCGTAAAGAAATTTTATCAGAAGAAGAGAAAAAATTAGCATTAAAAAATGCCTTACGCTATTTTGATAAGCAACATCATGAGGAGTTGATACCTGAATTTGCAGAAGAGTTGGAGAAATACGGACGTATTTATATGTACAGATTTCGTCCTGATTATAAAATGTATGCTAGAGATATTAAAGAATATCCAGGTAAATCATCACAAGCAAAAGCTATTATGCTAATGATTCAGAATAATCTGGATTATGCAGTAGCACAACATCCTCATGAATTAATTACCTATGGTGGTAATGGCGCTGTTTTTCAAAACTGGGCACAATACTTATTAACCATGCAGTATTTGTCTAAAATGACAGATAAGCAAACATTGGTAATGTATTCAGGACATCCAATGGGATTATTTCCTTCACATAAAGATGCACCAAGAGTGGTAGTAACTAACGGAATGATGATTCCTAATTATTCACAACCTGACGATTGGGAAAAATTTAATGCTTTAGGAGTTACTCAATATGGACAAATGACAGCTGGAAGTTATATGTATATTGGGCCACAAGGAATTGTGCACGGAACTACCATTACTGTATTAAATGGGTTTAGAAAAATAAAAAAATCACCAAAAGGAGGTTTATTTGTTACTGCTGGATTAGGAGGAATGAGTGGCGCACAACCAAAAGCTGGAAATATAGCAGGATGTATTACAGTTTGTGCTGAGGTAAATCCTAAAATTACACAAGTTCGTTTAGACCAAGGTTGGATAGATGAAAAAATTACTGATTTAGATACTTTAGTAGCTCGTGTTAAATTAGCACAAGAAAATAAAGAAACCGTTTCATTAGCGTATTTAGGAAATGTAGTTGAGGTTTGGGAGAAGTTTGCAAAAAATGATATTCATATTGATCTAGGGTCAGATCAAACGTCATTACATAATCCATGGGCTGGAGGATATTATCCCGTAGGTACTTCATTTGAGGATGCTAATACAATGATGGCTGAAAATCCAGTGCTTTTTAAAGAAAAAGTACAAGAGTCTTTACGACGTCATGCAGCTGCTGTAAATAAACATACAGAAAAAGGAACCTACTTTTTTGATTATGGAAATGCCTTTTTACTAGAAGCGAGTAGAGCAGGAGCGGATGTAATGAACCCTAATCCAACTTTAGGAAGAGAATTCAAATACCCAAGCTATGTACAGGACATTATGGGGCCAATGTGTTTTGATTATGGTTTTGGCCCTTTTAGATGGGTTTGTACCTCTGGAAATCCAGAAGATTTAGCTAAAACTGATGCAATAGCTTGTAAAGTCTTAGAAAAAATAATGAAGAAATCGCCAGAAGAGATTCAGCAACAAATGGCAGATAACATTCAATGGATAAAAGGAGCTCAGGAAAATAAATTAGTAGTTGGTTCACAAGCAAGAATTTTATATGCAGATGCAGAAGGAAGGATAGAAATAGCCAAAGCGTTTAATAAAGCGATTAAAAAAGGAAAAATTGGGCCAGTAGTTTTAGGCCGTGATCATCATGATGTTTCAGGAACTGACTCTCCTTATAGAGAAACATCAAATATTTATGATGGGTCTCGTTATACGGCAGATATGGCTATTCATAATGTTATAGGAGATAGTTTTAGAGGCGCAACTTGGGTGTCAATTCACAATGGAGGAGGCGTAGGCTGGGGAGAAGTTATTAATGGTGGATTTGGCATGCTTCTTGATGGTTCTAAGGCAGCATCACGTCGCTTAGAATCAATGCTTTTTTGGGATGTAAATAACGGAATAGCAAGACGAAGTTGGGCTAGAAATGAGGAAGCTGTTTTTGCTATTAAAAGAGCTATGGAATCTGAAAAGAAACTACAGGTAACACTTCCTAATTTTGTAGATGATGCGTTATTAGAAAATGTATAACAGTTTCAAGATTTAGAGTTTTAACTTATGTTTAAAAACCTAAAGTTTGAAACTCTAAATCTTGTATTAATGAAAAATTCTAAATTACTTTTACTTCCGGTTCTACTACTTTTAGTAATGTCATGCAGCTCAATTAGAGTAGCTAATGATTATGATACACAAGCTGACTTTAGTAAGTATAAAACGTTTGCTTTTTATAAAACAGGAATAGATAAAGCACCTATTTCTGACTTAGACAAAAAACGTATTATGAGAGCTATTGAAGCCGAGCTGATTGCTAAAGGAATGAAAAAGTCTTCTTCACCTGATATTTTAGTAAGCTTATTTACAAAGTCAAGAGAACGAATTAATATCAATGATAATAATTTTGGAGGATTTTGGTATCCATGGTATTATGGACCAAACCCAGTAACAGTATCTCAATATACAGAAGGAACTTTATTTATTGATTTGTTAGAAGCTGATAAAAAAGAATTAGTTTGGCAAGGTATTGGTACTGGAGCATTACGAATGACTAATGTTGAACGTAAGGAAGCTAGAATTAAAGAATTCGTAAATAAAATTATGGCTCAGTACCCGCCTGATAGCCAAAGAAGATAATGTGTTAATTTTTATTTATATATAAGGGAAAAGAGGAGTCTAAATTATTTTAGGTTTCTCTTTTTATTTTATACAAGATTAGTTCTCATTAACCCAGTCTATTAAGTCGTTAATACACTTAAAGGTAAGGTTTGTGTTATAATCAATAGAGTCTATTTGTAATAAAGAATATTTGTCTGGTAATAAAGCTATAAAACTACCTTTTGTGGGATGCACAAAAGAATAATGGATTCCATTTAAAAGTTTATCATAACTCAAATATTTAAAGTTGAAATCTTTTTTAAGGATAAAGTCAGTAATCATACCACAACTATTTTTGTTTTTCTGATACTAAAGTTAGGATGGATTATATTAATTAAAGGCTACGGAAAGTTTAATTATATAGTAAGTATCGATGAGATACAAAAAGAGTACGTTGATACAAAACCAATAAAAAAGAAGCTGAATATTTTACACTCAGCTTCTAGTTTTATATATTATAATTGTATTGATTTATTCAAAACCTCCTCCTGGATCTTCAGGACTTGTACTTTGAGCTTGTGCTTTTTTAGGATCTAACAATAAATAAGTACCTAAAGCTGTTAAGGCAGTATATTTACCATAATCACCAATCTTTTTTAAAGCTTCTTTACGAGATATATCGGTTTTGTTTTGTTCTTGTTTTTTCATGGGAATATAATTTAAGAGTTGTATTTACTATTTATTCAAAAATTATTTTTTTACTAGTTTTACCTACTTCAGAAGTAATTTCAACTAAATATACACCAGTTGACGCTCTAGGTAAAGAAATGGTTGTGTTATTACCATTAGTTTTAATTGAGCTAATAGATTTACCTACTATAGAATAAACATGTATATTGTTAACTTTTGAAGATAAACCAGTAACCGTCAATTCATTTTTAGAAGACTGATAAATACGGATATTCTCTAAAGAATTCTCAAAAGAATCAACCCCTAGTTTTTGAGAGGTAGTGTGGATATAAAATTGGTCAGTAGTTGATCCATTAACAACTACCTTATAATTTTCCTTAGACAAGTTAGTAAATACATTATTTAATCTATCTTCTAAATAAACTTCTATAGTATTAGGTAGATTAGTTGTTGTTATAGAAAAAGTGATTTCTTTTCCTGCTTCTGAAGTTATACCAACAGGAACAACCATGTTTTCATAATTATTATTAGGTAATGATTGAATAGCTAACTTTTTAATTTCGTTATTTGGATTAGATAATAACTGAGTATATATATTGAAGTTCTCAGAAACACCATCAAATACACTACTATCATATCCATTATCAAACGTAGTAGTAGTGTTATTTATGTAAAATAAATCAGTAGACTTTTTTACATTATTACTCTCTACAAATAATTCAATGTTTGTTTTAGGTTCTTCTCTCATAAAAGTATCAGTACCTTGATGAGAAAGCATTGAAGGATTTAAAAATACATTGTTATTAATAGCAGCTTTTACAAAGAATCCTTGTGCTGGTGCTATCTCAATAGGATTGGCTAAGTTTCTAGTAATGTATTGTGTACCATCCCATAACCAAACCGTTTGTTCACTAAATGTAGGTGCATTACTAATACTGTTTAAGAAAGCAGTAGAGTTAACATACGCAGTAAAAGAATTTCCAATTAAGTTAAAACTAGTTCTGTCTCCTGTAGTTAAGCCAATTGTGATTGGGTCTTTATTAAAGTCTCCACTAAATTTTACAGTGCCAGCAGCGTCTAGTTTGATAATCATACCAGTTCCTTCATTAATTGTACCTGTTGATGTACTAGTTTGGTATGTCCATGCATTAGCACCACTATTATTATAAAACCCTAAACCAACATTAGACCCAGAACCTGTAGCTAAACTATGGTTCGAAATAATATCTTCTACAGTTTCATTAATAACAGGAGAAGCAATTAAATGCCAGTTTGTAGTTAAGCTTCTGTTGTAAGTAATTGTTCCATTTACAAAAGAACTAGTTATTAACGATGCTCCTTCTTCAAAAGTTATACTATTAGTAATAATAAAACTTGAAGCAGTAGGGTAATTAGTTACTGTATTAGGAATTAATACATCACTAGAGAAAGAAGGATTTGTATCATTTAGCCAGTTATTGCTATTAGCCCAATCATTACTAGTTGTACCAGTCCAAGTAGCACCACTAGCTCTTTTAGGAGATCCTCCATCTTTAATACTACCTTGCCAATTAGAGCTAGTAGAAGAGTTGTTATTATTAACGTTTATAAGCTCGTAAGAATCGCCATTTCCATCGGTTGAACTTACGTGTCCATCATCATAAAAAACAGTATCTATAGTAGTTCCACTATCATTTTTAAGTGTTATAGTACCAGATGAATTAGTTAAATTATTCGTATTGTCAGTGTCTTTAACAGCATCATTTGTTACGCCTAAATCATTAAAATCAGGAGGGAAAGGTGCATCATTATTGAAAGTACCATCTCCATTACTACCAAGAGCAATGGTAATATATTGGCCATTGTTAATTACTGCTGAAGGAAATGTAAAAGTACCACCGCTATATTCAATAGTCCAGTTTGTTAAAGTAATAGTTCCTCCACTGTTATTTGTAATTTCAATCCATTCATCATCAGTACCACCTGAAGTGGGCGTATTATACATAATTTCAGAAAACATTACCTCAGGAAGGTCGTCATCTTGAATAGTTACTGTATGTGTATCAGTTGTTATATTAGCTGTTCCAGAGGTTACAGCAATATCTAATATTACAGTTTCGTTATCCATATCAGCATCATCATTAATATCTAATGAAATATTTTGTGTTCCATTACCTGTAAAAGTTAAAGAGGTAGTGTTTAAAGTGTAATCACCGCTTTCAGCTGTGCTACTAGCATTCACAGAAACACTAATAGTAACATCAGCTGTATAATTAGATAAAGTTACAGGTATTGAAGTATTAAAGTTTGTGTCAGTTTCATTTTCGGTACTAGAAGAAGTATCAAAATTAATAGCTTGATCAGAAGAAAGCGAAAATAAAGTGGTATCAAAAGTTTGTGAGCTTCCAGAGGTAGTCCAATTAGCACTATCGTAAATTAAAGAAAGATAACTAGCTTGATTTCCTCCCGTTCTAGCACCAGTATATATACCATTATCTCCACCAAAATAAACAGCATTTGTACCAAGTGTAAGACCAGTTCCTGTTAATGTACCAGCGTCACCACTATCTTCTCCTGCAAATCCTAAAATTGTTGGAGTACCATTGTAAAGATTGTCAGCAGTTTGATAAATATACATACCATCGCCTGAATTCCCTAAAACAAGAGACCCAGTAATGTTGGTGATTGTACCTCCATCAGTAGAACTGTCTGAGTTAAAAGAAATAGTAACAGTAGTTCCTGCATTTATAGCAGTAGTAGTCCATTGAACGAATCCTTCTCCAGAATTAAAACTTGTTCCTCCCCATTCTTCATCAGTAAAAAAAACGGTTTCATTTGCAGGTATATCTTTTAAAGCTACAAGTAATACTTCTTCATTATCTACACCTACTCCAATAATAGCTATATCCCCTGAGCTTAATGTCTGTGCATTTAAAAAAATAAATGAGTTAAGGAGCATTAGAAGGCTAAATATCCTTAAAAAATAGTTTTGTTTCATAATTTGCTTAATTTAAAGTGCTAGCAAATTACAAAAAATAAGTAGTTTCAATAACGGTAAGTTAAAAGTTTACAAAATCTTAAAGAAAAATAATTTTAATTAACTGTTTAATTACTTATCTTATTTTTTATAAAAAAGCTCAATTGCCTCAGCCTTATTTTTTACATGTAGCTTTTCGTAAATGTTTCTAATATGGTATTTAATAGTATTTACACTTAAATGAAGTTTGTGTCCAATAGAAGCATAACTCTTCCCTTCAGAAAGTAATGTTAAAACTCGATTTTCTCTACTAGTAAGCTCTTTAAATTTCTTTTCTTGAAAAGATTCTACAACCATTCTGGCTATATTAATACTCATGGGAGCACCACCGTTTTTTATTTGGTAGAGAGCTTGTACTAATTCTTTAGTACCACTAGTTTTGGTTAAATATCCTACAGCACCAGCACATAAAGCTTCAAAAACATATTTTGAATTTTCATGTACAGTAACCACTATAATTGAAACATTAGAAAGTTTTGATTGTATATGACGTATACCTTCAATACCATTCATACCAGGTAAGGTAATATCGATAATAATATACTTAGGCTTTAAATAGCATATTTCCTTTAATGCATCTTCACAGCTAGTATAAGTCCCAATAACCTTAAAGTCATTAGAATTGTTAATTATCTTTTTATATGATTCAAGGATTATATTGTAATCCTCTATAATAATTACACTATCCAATTTTTTCGGGGGCTTAATATTTAAAGCAAATATCAAGAAAACTGTTTTATTTTTATATTGAAAAATAAAGTTTTTATGTTAAAGTTCCAATAAACTCAATTATTGTTCCTTTTGAGTTGTTAAAGGTTAATTCACCATTTATTTGTGCAGCTCTTTTTTTCATATTTAACAATCCGTTTTTTCTTTTAACGTTTTCAACGTTAAAACCAATACCATTATCTTGTAGTTTAATAATAAGTTTGTTATTCTCTGTAGCAAAAAATAATATAACTTTATTCGCCTTTGAATGCTTAAAACTATTTGTCATAGCTTCTTTAAATAAAAGTAAAAGTTGTCTGTTCCAATAACTAGGCAGTTTTATGTTAGTTACACACTTATTTTGAGTTAAGAATATAATTTCTTTTTTTTGAAACAATTCTTCACCAAAATCAGTTAAATAAAAAATCAGTTCCTTTAAATGATCACTGCTAGAATCAATTGACCAAACAAAATCTTTAACACCAAAAAATAAATCTTTAGAATCTTTATGAATTTGTGAAGCTAATTTTTTGGCAGGAGAGTGCTTAATACCGTCATCATTTATTATCAAATCAGATAAAAGGCTAATACCCGCTATTTTATTTCCTAATTCATCGTGAAAATCTCTAGCCATATTATCTCTTACTGTTTTTAATTCATTCTCAACAGTAGTTAGTTTCGTAATGGCACTTTTTAGTTTTAAATTTCTTCTTTTTACTTTTCTAATTTGTTGAAGAGAAAAAAAGCTAATACTAATAACTCCAACAATGGATAATAAAATAATAAGCCAGGTTTTTTTATACCATTTTTTTTGTATTTTGAAACTATAAATTTTGGAGTAGTTCCAATTACTTTTAGCGTTTTTTATTCTAAATTGAAGTTGATAATTGGCAGGTGTATAATTTTGAATATTAATTTCTTTTGCGTTTAAGTTAGTCCATTCATTATTGGAGTTGAATTTATATTGAGTATTAATAGGAAGTTCAGAATAGTCAGTATGTGTGATTGAAAAGACATTTTTTTCAAAATTTATAGATAAACTAGGTGGAGGTAGAGGTTTAAATTCAGAAGAGTTGTCTATTTGGATAATACCTTTATTACCCGCTATCCAAATTTGGTTGTTATGGTCTTCAATAATAGAAGAGGTAAATGAAGATGGGAAGGCTTTGGATTTTTGAAAGTTGTAAAAATTATTGTTTTTAAACATAGAAAATCCGGTTTGTGTAGCTAACCACAGATCATTTCTATGGTCTATAAAAATAGCATTAATTTTAGAGGAAGCTAAACCATTATTTTCATTGTAAAGTTTAGGGGTATTTGTGTTGAGGTTTATTTTAAGTAAGCCACTTTTTAGTATAATCCAAGCAATATTTTTTGAATACAGAATTTTTTTAATATACGTTTCATTAGTGATATATTGGTTAGTTATGGTTTTCTGATATTCAAGTGTTTTTTTTGAAAAAACATGAAGACCATTTGAAGTAGCAGTCCATATTTCGTTATTTATTACTGCTAAATCATTAATAATGAATAATGAATTATTAGTTTTATTTTTTTGATGTAAAATTTTTTCTACATTAATTTCAATACCACTATTATGTAAGATATTATAATTAAATTTAATGGTATCTTTTTTTAAGTTTTTAATATAAAAAGGACTTGGATAAAAATTGTAATTTAAAAGCTTACTTTTAATATTATTAATTGTATCTGTTGGGATATTAAAATTATTAAAATAGCGTTGTTTAAATTTTGATTCATGATAAATATTATGAATAGAAGCTGTTTTCCTAGAGTTAGGGTGATATGCAAGAATAGATTTATGTTTCAAAAAGAAGAGCGTACTATCTTTTCCAAGTGCAATGTCTAAAATATTTTTAGCTTTAAATATATTTTCTTTAATAAAGTTGTTTTTATACGATAACTTAAATAAACCATTAGCATTGGTGGTAACCCAAATGTTTTTATCCTTATCAATTAATAAATCACAGACTAAAAAAGAAGTTTTTATTTGTTGAGTAAAGTTAGTCCATTTTTTACTTTTTAAGTCATGGATATAAATAATATGACTATCAGATGTAATATCATTTACAACGAATATTTCAAAAAAAGTAGATTTAGCATATCCAAATATATTACTGAAGTTACATGTTGTTTTTTTTATGACTTTTTTATGATTGAATACATAAAAATTATTTTTTACCGAAGCATAGAAAAGAGAATCGTTATAACTACCAAAACAATCGATGTGCTTATCCTTAAAAAAAGGAAATACTAAGTTTAATAAATGTTTTTTAGAATGATATTTATAAATACCTTTTAATTTTCCATTGAAATTTCCTTGAAAAAAATACAGATTATTATTAATGAGTTTACTTTCGCTGTAGTTGTATACAGAATTAGGCGTTTTTTTTAAACTAGCGGAATTATCTTTTTTAATATTAATTACAAAGTGTTTTTTACTAAAATTAAGTCCATTTTCTTTCTCGTATTTATAATATACATGTCCTCTAGAAGTAGCAATTATATTATTATCCATAGCATACACATTATCAATAGGAGTATATAAATCTCCTTTAATATTAGGAATCAAAACAGAGTCTTTAGTTAAAAAGTGTAGACCTCCTTTCCAAGTAGCTATTGCTAAAGTGTCTTTTTTGTATTTTGCTATATCTATAACATAGTTTGATTTCAACCCGCTAGACATATTAAAAACTTTAAATTCTTTCCCATTAAATTTAGCTAACCCATCATCAGTTCCTATCCACAAAAAACCTAATTCATCTTGATACATTAGAAATGTAAAATCGTGAGGCAATCCATCTTTTGTGGTGTAGTGCTTATACGTTACCTGTGCACCACTGTAAAAACTAAATGTAAAAGCTATAAAAACTATAGCTCTTTGAATAATAACTGATAAATAGGTTATCATCTATTTTTTTCGAGCTAAAGTAATCATAATATAATTTTTATAACTACCCATTTTGGGTGGGATGTTACTTTGATAGCAAACTTACTTTTGCCATAATAATTTAAATTAATGTTTTACAAAAAAGAAATGGAAACAATTAAACAAAACAACAATCAAATGAAAAAACAACTACATTTTTTCTTTAAAAAAGAGAAAAACAAAACAAGAATGGCTATGAGATTTAAAATGCTGTTATTAGCATTATTTTTAGCATTTAACGCATCTGGACAAGAAATAACTATAGCACCAGAAGATACCACCTATTATTGTAATTCTACTATAACTCTTATAGCGCCATATGATGCTAACCATAATTTTCAATGGACAGTAATTAGTGGGGCTGCAAAATTAAAGGAAGTAGGAAGTGATGTAGACGGAACAGGAGTTTTAAATGTTAATGGAAATAACAAAGTAGCTGTAACAGTTAGTGGAGAGGCTACCGTAGGAGTAACTTGTACAGATGCAAGTTGTAACCCTCCTCAATTATTTAAGATTGATTTAAAACCAAGTGTGGGAGGTTTAAACCCAAAAATAACTGTAAGTGAAGGAGGAGTTAATCAACCAAATGGAATTCAAACGGAGAACCCTTGGATTTGTTTAGGAGGAAAACCTACGGATCCGTATCAAGTAGTAACAGTAAAAAATAAAACACCTTTTGGTATTTTTTGGTCAATTACAGGAGGAGCTAAAAAAGTAACCGATACCTATGAAAAAGTAGGTGAAGATTATGTTGCTATTGTAACTATAGAAAGTGATGGAACTCCAAATAAAGGTTTCATCAGAGCTTTTATGTCAGATCAATGTGGAAATTTTAACTGCGGAGGATCAGGAACAGGAATCAACTGGGAAATTCTAAAAAATATAGTTCCAGAGGTAATTAATGGGGTTACTTGTTTAAGAGATAATAATTTAGATAGCTCAAAATCTACAGTATATAGCGTACCAGATGCAATTGCTGGAAATGCTGTTTTTAAATGGGATTTACTAGATGATGAAGGAGGTTTAGTAGATGCTAATCACCCTGACTATTCAAAATTTGGGATAGAATCAACAGTAATTTATGGAAACTCAGCTACAGTTACTTATAAAAATGGTTTTAAGCCAAGTGAAGTTGGGAATTTTAAAATTAGAGTAACAAACTTAGGTTGTAAAGATTCTTATGGAGAAGTAGCTTATGAAAGAGAGATAACTGTAAGCCCTGAAACACCAAAGGTAATGCAAGAAACTTACTGTGCTGAAGCCATTGTGGAGGCAAGAGAAACATTAGCTATTAGTGATGCAGATCCTGATTTAGATTATACTTGGTCTATACAAGGAGATGTTGATTGGGAAGTGATTAAAGAAGGAAATGGGAGTAGTGTAGATGTAAAATTCAATGATATAAAAAGTGGAGTATTAGTAGTAAAAGCTGCTAATAAAAATGAAGTAGGGTGTGAAAGCTCAGGAACAATTGTGTACATAAATAGAACTGGAGGAGAAGTTGTTGTATCTGGACCTACTTGTATTCAAAGAGGAACAAAAGAGGCATTTTCTTTTACAGCAAGTCCATTTGGACAATTTAAATGGGAGGTTACACCAGCCTTACCAAGTAATTGGAGTATTGTAAATAATGGGAATATATTAACCATTACTCCTCCTGAAAATGGAGTAAACGTAACAGGTAATTATATTGTAAAGGCATCTTTACAAGGATGTGAAGATGACGATACAGCATCTTTTAATTTTGAATTTGGATCAGAAAAACCAATAATAGTTGGAGAAACTTGTGTGGTGGCAGGAACAGATAATGAATATGAAATAGTATCAGAAGGAGCGAGTGTTGCAGATATAAAAATTACTATGGCAGATGGAAATATTACTACTAAACGTATTAGTTTACCGGGGCTTATTAATGTAACAGCACCTAACGAAGATTTTAAAATAGAGACAATTACATATTCAGCATCAAATTGTGCTTCTTTATCTAGTGAATCAATCATTAAAGTAAAACCAACAGCTGTAATAACAAGAGGAAATCAGGTATGTGGCGATAATCCAGAAATAACTTTTACAGCTAGTACATCTGGTATAGTAACTTCTTATGTATGGAAGTTTCCATCATCTTGGACAAGAGTAAGAGGTGGAGGTATTACAAATAATTCTATAACTGTAAAGCTAAATGGAGGAGCAGGAGAAATAAGTGTAGTTCCAACAAATAAAGGTTGTTCAGGAGATAAAGCGGCATTAGATGTAATAGGGAATCCGTTAGATGTTGAATATGGTAAAATAGAAAATTCAAGTTTTATTAACACTTTTGTACTTGAAACAAGAAAAGTATTAGATGTAAATATAAGATTTCATACTGATGAACCTACTAACTGTTCAGCAGGAGGTATAGAAATGTATTCAGGAGAAACTATTATTCAAGGAGATAAGATAAAGGTTGAAATACCATATATTGTACGTAACCAAGATAGGTGGTTTACATTTTCTGTAAAAGATCCAGAAACAGGTTGTGAGAAATGTTATCCTCCTGTAAGGGTTGGAAGTTTATCAACAATAGGATCAGGTGAAAATTCTGGAAGAAATGAAAACATGAAAAATGCAAAAATTAATAAGAGTTTTAAATTATTTCCAAATCCTGTTAAAGATAAATTAAGTATAGAGGTACCTAATACCGATAAAATATTAAATTTAATGATGTTTGATATAAATGGTAAGTTAATATTACAAAAAAGAAAATTATCTGATAAAGAGGTATTGGATGTTTCAAACTATTCAAAAGGTATATATTATTTATATATGCAGACTTTAAAAAGTGGCTTAGGAATGAAGAAGGTTATTTTAGAATAAATTTCCCTTTTTAGTAGGTAAACTACTATAAATATAGCAAGGCTGTCATTTTTGATAGCCTTGTTTTTATTATAAGAGAGTCTATAATAATTATAGTTGTTAAATTTTTATGATTTTATAAATAAAACTTATTTGTTAATAGGTACTAGGTTAGAAGTGTGTTTTCTTATGTACAAGAAGTAAAAAAAGCCCCCATAGGAGGCTTAATATTTATATAACTATCAGATGTTTATTCAAATCCACCACCTGGATTATCTGGTGTGCTTTGTGCTTGTGCTTTTTTAGGATTTAATAATAAATAAGTTCCCAGTGCGGTTAAAGCAGTATATTTACCGTAATTACCAATCTTTTTGATGGCTTCTTTACGAGTTATTTCGTTTTTAGTTTGTTTCTTCATAAGGATAATTGTTAAAGGTATTTTGGTTTAACTAATCTATAATGATTTTTTTACTTACGTCACCTTGCGGGGTATTTAGTTTAGCTAAATACACACCAGATGATAACTTAGGTAACTTTATATTAGTATTACCATTACTAGAAAACTCTTTACTAAACATTTCTTGACCAATAATAGAATAAATACTTAAAGAAGCTTTATTACTATATAAGCCGTTAATGGTAATTGTTTTATTTGAAGATTTGTATAGGTTAATTGAGTTTAAAATAGCATCAGTATTACTTAAACTTTGATTGGTTGTGTGTAAGTAAAATTGTCCACTATTATTAGTACTCTCACTTAATGTTATAGTATAATTTTCACTAGAAAGATTAATAAAAGTATTAATGTTTCTATCTTCTAAATATACTTCAATACCAGTAGGTAAGTTTAGACTATTAATAGAGAAAGTAATCTCTTCTCCGGCTTCAGCAATAATACCAACAGGCACCACCATTGTTTCATAATTAACATTAGGTAATGTTTGTATGGCTAATTTTTTACCTTCATTATTGGTAACTAATTCAGTATATACAGCAAAGTTTTGTGAAACGCCCCCAAACATTTTAGAGTCATACCCGTTATCCCAACCTGTAGTTTTATCAGCTACATAAAAAACTTTTGTCGATTTTTTATTAGAATTACTTTCTATAAATAATTCAAAGTTAGGAATAGGTGTTTCTTTCATAAAAGTATCAGAGCCTTGGTGACTTTGGTTAGCTGTAGAGAACATAATATTACCAGAACCATTAGCCTCAACAAAGAAACCTTGTGAAGGAGCAAGTTCAATTGGACTCACATTGTTATAAGTAACATATTGTGTTCCGTCCCATAACCAAACAGTTTCTTCACTAAGTAATCCTGTATTAGCTGCTGCAAAAGTACTTGAGTTTACATAAGAGGTAAATGGATTACCTATTAAATTAAAGTTGTTTCTAGTTCCTGTATTTATAGGGAAACTTACATTAGAAGTATTTAATGTTCCAGTAATAGATACATCACCTGCTGCAGCTAATTTCATAGAAACACCAGCACCAGAAACAAGAGGTCCCGTAGAAGAATTTGTAGCATAGCTCCATGGGGTAGCTCCATTATTTGTATACCCGCCAATACCAATATTACTACCTGATCCAGTAGCAAAGGTATGATTAGCAATAACATCTTGTTGTGTTTCTCCAGATACAGGTGCTGAAACTAAATACCAGTTTGTGGTTGGTAAGTTTCTTGTATATGTTGTTGTACCAGTAACAGCAGCATTTGCAATTAAAGAAGCGCCAGAGGCTATGTTTATTGAATTAACTGTTACTGATGAAGAAATAGTAGGGTAATTGGTTAAGCTATTAGGAATTGTAACTTCAGAATTTGCCACTGGAATGCTATTAGGATTCCAGTTCGAAGCTGTATTCCAGTCATTACTTGTAGTTCCCGTCCAAGTAATAGCTACTGTTTCTTTAGTTTCCGTATCAGTAGCCGCTGCTCCAGTATTTCCATTCACATCCGTAAGAGTGACACTAAGAGTAATCGTTCCATCAGCTAAACTACTGATATCAATTGCAGTAATTTGATCGGTAGCAGTCGAGATAGTACCTGATCCTGTAACCGAACCTGGCGCTCCGCTTGAAGTAAAAGTATAATTATAAGTTGCTCCAACTTCAGCACCAGCAAAAGAGAAACTAACCGCATCATCATTCGCAGCATTAATAGGAGATTGATCTATAGTTACAGAATATCCTGTTGGAGCTACTGTTTCTTTAGTTTCCGTATCAGTAGCCGCTGCTCCAGTATTTCCATTCACATCCGTAAGAGTCACACTAAGAGTAATCGTTCCATCCGCTAAACCACTGATATCAATTGCTGTAATTTGATCGGTAGCAGTCGAGATAGTACCTGATCCTGTAACAGAACCTGGCGCTCCGCTTGAAGTAAAAGTATAATTATAAGTTGCTCCAACTTCAGCACCAGCAAAAGAGAAACTAACGGCATCATCATTCGCAGCATTAATAGGAGATTGATCTATAGTTACAGAATATCCTGTTGGAGCTACTGTTTCTTTAGTTTCCGTATCAGTAGCTGCAGTTCCAGTATTTCCATTCACATCCGTAAGAGTTACACTAAGAGTAATCGTTCCATCCGCTAAACCACTGATATCAATTGCAGTAATTTGATCGGTAGCAGTCGAGATAGTACCTGATCCTGTAACAGAACCTGGCGCTCCGCTTGAAGTAAAAGTATAATTATAAGTTGCTCCAACTTCAGCACTAGCAAAAGAGAAACTAACGGCATCATCATTCGCAGCATTAATAGGAGATTGATCTATAGTTACAGAATATCCTGTTGGAGCTACTGTTTCTTTAGTTTTCGTATCAGTAGCTGCCGCTCCAGTATTTCCATTCACATCCGTAAGCGTAACACTAAGAGTAATCGTTCCATCAGCTAAACCACTTATATCAATTGATGTAATTTGATCTGTAGCAGTTGCAATAGTACCAGATCCTGTAACAGAACCTGGTGCTCCGCTTGAAGTAAAAGCATAATTATAACTTGCACCAACTTCAGCACCAGCAAAAGTGAAACTTACCGCATCATCATTAGCAGCATTAATAGGAGATTGATCTATAACTACAGAATATCCAGTTGGAGCTACTGTTTCCTTAGTTTCCGTATCAGTAGCTGCAGTTCCAGTATTTCCATTTACATCCGTAAGAGTAACACTAAGAGTAATGGTTCCATCAGCTAAACCACTGATATCAATTGCAGTAATTTGATCTGTAGCAGTTGCAATAGTACCTGATCCTGTAACAGAACCCGGCGCTCCGCTTGAAGTAAAAGTATAATTATAAGTTGCTCCAACTTCAGCACCAGCAAAAGAGAAACTAACAGCATCATCATTCGCAGCATTAATAGGAGATTGATCGATAACTACAGAATATCCTGTTGGGGCAATAGCATCTACTAATACACTAGTGGTGCTGCCTACACCATTTAAGGTAAGATTAGCATTAACACCACTACCATTCTGTAAAGTGCCATTGTTTGGGTCCAAGGTGCCTACTACAATACCATCAGTATCTAAATCACCAGTTTGAACGGTATATCTAAAAGTTAAAGCTGTAGTTCCAGTACCACTTTGGTAGGTTGCTTGTCGTGTTGAGACCCCTATGTTAATTGCTAATTGAGGAACTCCTCCACCAGTATTAACAGTAATGTTTTCATTAAAATTAATAATAAAATTTAGATCTTCATTGGCAACATAAGTGTCATTTGAAGGCACATTTACGCTAGTAACGTCTGGTGTTGAAGTTACAGAAACAGTTCTTGTATCATTTGCAGAAGCAGTATTGGAATCCGTAGCTGTAATTGTAATGGTTCTATTAGATGTAATTGGATTGGCAGATATGTTTCTGTAACGTAAAGATTGCAATACTTCTTGTACATTGGCATTAGTAGCATCACTGTCAAAAGTAATGGTAAGTGCAGTGCCATTTGTAACGCTTCCTCCACTTGTACTTAAATCACCAATATCTACTCCGTTAGAAAAAATATTAGTACCACTAATAGTAATTGCAGTACCATCTCCATCTATATCCGAAATACTTAACACATCAGCAGCTTCATTGTTCGCTGTAATTTGAACAACCAATGTTCCACCATTCCAGTCTGCATCTCCGTCAGGATCATTTACAGTTCCAGCTGCATCTATTTGAACAGCAGCAGTCCCTTCTACATAAGCAAGTGTTGAGTTGTCAATAGAAATAGTAGGCGGGGTATTTCCTCCAGTTAAATAAGCACATCCAGGCGCAGGGTAATTTATAGTAGAAGTAGTATTGGTAAAATTACCAATTGTAAACAAAGAAGCGCGTAAATTTGAAACTGTTGAGATATCACCCAAAGCACAATTGTATTGAAAATTGTCATCAGTATTGCCAGTTTGCATTGCCGTATTTGCACCTATAGACAATCCTAAAGGAATACCAGAACTAGTACTAGTAGAAGCATTATTGGTAAACCCAGCTCCTCCTATATAAATAGCAGCTATGTATGTTGTAGGAGTTCCTACTGTTCCTGTATAAGCGATTAAAGAATCTCCAGAACTGGACATAGAAAAGGATCCTGTTTCTGAGGTTGTTCCAGTTTCAATCCCTCCTACAGTTGAGGTACCAGTAGTGTTAGCATTTTTAGGTAAAAGTATAGAAACTTCAGTTCCAGAAGGTAAGTTTCCTGTATAGGTCCATGTAATAGTACCTTCAGATCCAAATAATGTATTAGAAACGTCATTAAAGCCTTGATCGGTAAAATGAATTTCTGTAGTTCCTGAAATATCTGTTAATAAAACAAAACTAAATTCATCATCACCATCAGTATTAAATGATGAAAAACCAATATCTCCGACCCCTAAAGAGGTTAGAACCTTGGCTTCATGCTTTTTTGAAGTTCTTGAATTTTGTTGTTTAATAGGTTGTTTGTCTTTACTAAAATTACAGCTTGATTTTTTTTTACTGTTTATTGTTTCTGGATAAGAAAATGAATATTGTGACGAAAAAATAAGTAAAAAAAAGAAAGCCCAAAAGGTAGTTTTCTTCATGATAGTTTGATTTTAATAATGAAAAATAGAGTTTGTTCAGTTGCTATGAATTGAAGGGATTATGGCATTTGGTTTTAATAGTTGATTAGTATGAGTTTGATTTAAAGATAATTAAAAAATAATAAAAAGACAGGTAGCACCTGTCTTTTTTAATTAGATTAAGTTTTTCTATTGTCTAGAAGGAAATATACCTTGTAGTGCTATGATATAATTAATAGGTAAATAAGGTTGCATATTACTAAAAGAAGTATTAGAACCAGTATTATATGCACTAATTGTTCCTCCTAAAGGAGCTCTAAATGGAGCTAAATGAGTATCAGCAGGATCTGTTGAATTGTAATTTTTGATTTCTCCACCAGCAGAATCTTCACCAGTTGCAAGTACAGAATTCATTGCTGGTGCAGCTACATCAGCAGCATCAGCTAAAGCTGGAATAGCTACTACAGAGTAAGCATTAGAAGCATTAATAATGTGAGTGTGTGAAGGTAGGTTATTTTGAGTAAGAACTGTAGTTGGAGCACCTCCTTTTTGCGCTTGTCTATAATCAGGTAAGCCCGGACCACTTCTAGGGCCTATAGCAACCCTACCACGTAAATCAGGTAAAGCAAAAGTTGTTCTACCATCACCTCCGTACATTGTTCCTAAAATAGAGAATAATGCAGAATTCGAAGCAATAGGTAATAATTGACCGTCACAAAAAGCCCAACCTCTAGGAGGAAAATTTCCTGCAAATATTTTAATTTCACCTAGCATTGGTTCCTGTGCATTTGTGTGGGTAGTGTTTAAAAAGAAAACAGCCACAAATAATAATCCGATAATTTTTTTTGTAGAATTCATAAAAGTAAAGTTTTAGTTATAAGTTAATTAAAAATATAATCCTTTACAACAAATTTATCTTTTGTATAGGCTAAAACTCTACTAAAGGTAATAAGAGTGTTATTTTAAGTAATAAGTGTAGTGTAAATAGTTATAATAGTTTCTTGCAGGTTCTTAATCGAAAGTGGAATAGCAAAGAGTTTTATTATCAGGTGCTTTACATCGAATAGGTTTTAATACTTTCGGATAAATATCCATATTGTATCGGAGAAGTTTATTGAGTTAATTCTTTCTCCAGAAAAAAGGTGTTAATAGTATTAATACTGTAAATAGCTCTAAACGACCAATTAACATTAAAAAGGAACAAAACCATTTAGCTCCAGTAGATAGGTGTGAAAAGTTGTCTACAGGACTAACACTTCCAATGGCAGGCCCTATGTTTCCTAAAGAAGAGGCACAAGCACCTAAGGCAGATTTAATATCCAAGCCAAAGAAGGCTAATATTACCGTACCTACTATAAATATAAGCATGTATAAAACAAAGAAAGATAGTATGTTAAAAACAATATTTTGATTTACGGCTTTACCATCATAACGTACTGGAATGATAGCATTGGGATGTAAAGATTTTTTAAATTCTAAAAAACTATTTTTTAACATTACAATGTGCCTAACAATTTTTACACCTCCAGAGGTTGAACCTGCTGAGCCTCCTAAAAAGAATAAAGAAAAGAAAATACCAGTAACAAAAAAGTTCCACATGGTAAAGTCGGCTGTAACAAAACCAGTTGTAGTCATAACAGAAATAACAGAAAAAAGAGCATGACGTATAGCACTTTCTACTTTTCCAAATACCATTGGGTGTTTAATACTTGTTTGTAAAGTAGTATCTTGAAAGAAAATAATAGCTATAGAAATTATGGCTGTTATTCCTAAAATACTAAACAAATAATATTTAAACTCTTCATTCTTTAATACTTTTTGAACATTACCTTTTAACGCAAAATAGGTTAATACAAAGTTTGTTCCAGCAATAAACATAAATAACGTAATGATATACTGAATTAAAGGAGCTCCATTCCAATGGGCTACACTAGCGTTTTTAGTAGAAAATCCACCAGTACTTACGGTAGCCATTGCATGGTTAATCGCATCAAACCATGTCATACCAGCAACTTTTAACAGTACAAACTCCACTACAGTTAATAAAACATAAATTAACCATAAGCGTTTTGCTGTATCGGTAATACGTGGATGTAACTTATCTGCAGAAGGCCCAGGAGCTTCCGCCATAAATAATTGCATTCCACCAATACCTAATAAGGGTAAAATGGCAATAGTGAGTACAATAATTCCCATTCCACCAATCCAATGGGTTGCACTTCGCCAAAAAAGAATTCCTTTGGGCATAGCTTCAATATCCGTTAAAATAGAAGATCCAGTAGTTGAGTACCCAGAAATTGTTTCAAAAAAAGCATTTGTAATACTAGGGATAGCTCCTGATAGTAAATAGGGAAGCATTCCAGTAAATGATAAGGTTAACCAACCTAGGGTTACAATTAAATACCCTTCTTTTTTTTGAATATTTTTAGTAGTAGGCTTATTAAAAAAATAGAGTAATAACCCAATAGCCACCGTAATAATCCCTGCATTTAAAATTCCTAGTACGGCATTTTCCTGATAATATAAGCTAAAAGGAATGGCTAACCACATGAATAAACCATTTAAAATAGCTGTAATACCTAAAAAACGATAGATGAGTTTAAAGTTAAGATTTTCCATTAGTTAAATAAATCTTCAACAGTTGATATAGCTTCTGGTAAGCAAAACACAATGGCTTTATCACCACTTTGTAATTGAAAATCTCCCAATGACATTAATGCTTTTTCATTTCTAATTACTCCACCAATGACTGCTTCTCTAGGAATACGCAGTTCTTTAATAGGTTTTTTAGTAACCTTAGCATTGGGCTGTACTTCAAATTCAAAAACTTCAGCATCAATGTTATGAAGATTTGCTAGTGCTAAAATTTCACCTTTCCTAATATGTCTAAATATGTTACTAGCAGCAATCAGTTTTTTATTAATAAGTGTGTCAATACCAATGGTTTGAGAAATGTTAATATAGTCCATATTCTCAACTAAAGCTACAGTTTTTTTAACTCCTTTTGATTTTGCTACTAAACAAGACATAATGTTGGTTTCACTATCTCCAGTTACTGCAACAAAAGCATCCATTTCTCTAATGTTTTCTTCTTCTAATAGTTCAATGTTTCTACCATCACCACAAATAACCAGTGTGTGTGATAAATCTTCAGCTAATTGTAAGGCTTTATCTTTGTTACGTTCAATAAGCTTTACCTTGAAATCATCACGACAAAGGTTTCTTGCAGTTTTCCTTCCAATACTACTACCACCTAAAATCATAACGTTTTCTATATTTATAGGTTTTTTCCCTATAATAGGGTATAGCTTATCAATGCTATAATTAGGCACCGAGAAGTATACTTGATCGTTCATCTTGTATACGGTATCACCTCTAGGAATTATAGTTTGAGCAATCCCTTCACGCTTAATAGCGATGGTAATAAAATCTACTAAACAAAACTTATCTTTAGCTTCCTTAACGGTTAAATCTAAAATAGGAGATTTATAGCCTAAAGTAGTTCCCATAACATTAAAAGCTCCGTTTTCAAAAGCAACAGTATCGTTAAAAGAAGACTGATTTAACAATAATTTTATTTCTTCAGCAGCCAATTCTTCAGGAGAAATCATAAAGTCAACACCATAATCTTTAAAGTTAACAATGTCATTGTTTAAAAATTCGGGATTGTTTATTCTAGCAATTGTTTTCTTTACACCAAGCGCTTTCCCTATAACAGAAATTGTAAAGTTGGTATTTTGACTTTCTGTTACAGCTAATAATAAATCAGCAGAACCAATACCAATTTCTTGAAGAAGCTTTATAGAGGTAGCATCACCACGTTTAGTGATTACATCTAAATGATTGTTTATATAGTCAAGTTTTTCGCCATCAAAGTCTATAACATAAGTGTCTTGAGACTCATATGACAACAATTTAGCCAAATGAAAACCAACGTCTCCAGCCCCGGCTATTATAATTTTCATAAGTAAAAATTAAAAAAAGATAGGGTACAAAGATACTGTGATTGATTGGGTTCTGCAAAAATTGATTTATATTTATCCCTCAAAAAAAATAAAATGAAGAAGTTATCTATTAAAACATGGGCGGAAGATGATCGTCCTAGAGAAAAATTAGCTTTAAAAGGTAAAAGCACCTTATCTGACGCAGAACTTATTGCAATACTTATAGGTTCAGGTAATAGGAATGAAAGTGCTGTAGACTTGTCAAAAAGAATATTACTCTCTGTAAATCGGAATTTAAATAAACTATCAAAACTATCAATAGAAGAGTTAATACGTTTTAAAGGAATAGGAGAAGCTAAGGCAATTAGTATTATTACAGCTCTAGAGCTTGGGAGAAGAAAACAGTTTGAAGAACGATTGGTAATTCCAAAAATTACTTGTTCAAAAGATGTAGCTAAAATAATGCAGTCTTTAATAGGAGATATTCAACATGAGGAATTTTGGGTTTTGTATGTAAATAATGCAAATAAGGTATTAGCTAAGCATCAAATAAGTAAAGGAGGGTTAACAGCTACTTTAGTTGATGTACGCTTAATATTTAAAAAAGCTTTTGAACTATCTGCAGTTGGTTTAATTCTGTGTCATAATCATCCTTCAGGGAAGCTTAATCCTAGTAAAGCTGATATAGATTTAACAAACAAAATAAAATTGGCAAGTAATACGTTAGACATAAAGTTGCTAGATCATATAATAATTACGGAAAAAATGTATTTTAGCTTTGCAGATGAAGGTGTTTTATAATTCTATAAAGCATTGATAATTATAAATCCAAGTAATGCTTTTAGTTTATACACATAAAATTACGCCAAGAATACGCTATATTTTTAAGCATATACTTACTCGTATTCTACAAATACCTATTGATTTTACATCAAAAGTAGAAGATTTTGTAGCACATAGTGGGCCTAAAATTTCTTATACTAAAGTAGCCTTAGGGAAAGAGTTTTTTATTAAGAGTCATGATTTATTGTTTCAACAAGGAATTAGAGATATTGAAATTCATATGCAAAAATGGAAAGGGATTCCGTGTTTTTTTTACCAAGGAGAAAAATCGGATGTGCCATTTGATATTTTTTCAGCAAGTTTTTACCTGATTTCTCGTTATGAAGAATATTTACCCCATATTAAAGATAAATATGGAAGGTTTGAAGCTTCAGAAAGTATTGCTTTTAAATATCGATTTTTAGAAAAGCCTTTAGTTGATATATGGGCTTACGAATTTTTAAGAGAATTAAAAAAACGTTTCCCTGATTATGAGTATTCAAGTAGAACGTTTAGTTTTATTTCTACGATTGATGTAGACAATGCTTATGCATATAAACATAAAAGTTTTGTGAGAACTGTTGGTGGCTTTCTAAAAGATGCTTATCACTTAAAATTATTAAATCTTTGGGATCGATTTGCAATTCGTTTTAATATTAAAAAAGATCCATTTGATACTTTTCAGCAAATAATTAATCTTAAAAAAGTGTATGATGTTCGTACTGTTTTCTTTTTTTTGATAGGTGACTATACTACGTATGATACGAATGTTTCAGCTTCTAAAAGTAAATTTAAATTACTGATTAAAGACATGGTTGATTATGCAAGGGTAGGCTTACATCCGTCTTTTTATACAATGAAAGATATTGTATTGATGAAAAAGGAAAAAGAAAGGTTAGAGCGAATTACTAATTTTTCAATAAAAAGATCACGTCAGCATTATTTACGTTTTTCTTTACCTGAAACATATCAAAATTTAATAGATATTGAGATAGAAGAAGACTATTCTATGGGATATGCTAGTCATGTTGGTTTTAGAGCAAGTACTTGTACACCTTTTTATTTTTATGATATTGATTTTGAAATTCAAACACCTTTAAAAATATTTCCATTTGCTTTGATGGATACTACATTAAATGATTATATGAAACTAACTCCTAAGCAAGCATTAGGTAAAATAAGAGATTTAAAAAATGAAGTAAAAGCTGTAAATGGCGTTTTTATAACATTGTTTCATAACGAAAGTTTAAGCGGGTATTTACGATGGAAAGGTTGGGGGAGACTTTATAGTTCGATGTTAAAAATTGCAAAAAGCTAATGATTTCCTGTATTGATCGCAAAGATTTAGATGTTGTTAAGTATAACGATTGTATAGCGAATTCTATACAATCGAATATTTTTGGTTTTTCATGGTATTTGGATATTGTAACTGATAATTGGAAGGTGTTAGTTTTAAACGATTACGAAGCTGTAATGCCTTTGCCAATTAGAAAAAAACTATTTATAGAATATGTGCATCCTCCATTTTGGTTAATTCAATTAGGGATTTATTCAAGAGAAGTAGAGGACGAAAATGAATTTTTGATAGAATTATTTGATGATTTTAAGTTTGTAGAACTGAGAATGAATGCTAAAAATTCATTCAGTATGTTTGATGAATTTCAAAAAGAGAAGCAGTTACAAACATTGTCATTAGAAAATTCTTATGAATCTATTTATTCGAATTATAAAAAAGACCGAAAGAAAGATTTACGTAAAGCAGCGAAGTTTGATTTGACTGAAAATTGGGGAGATTCTCCTTCTAAATTAATTGAGTTATTTAAAAATAACGTAGGAACTAGAACTAAAAATATTCTAGAAAAAGATTATAGTGTTTTAAACCAATTAATAAAAGCTTGTATAGAAAAAAAGCTAGGAGAAGTTTTAGCTATTTATGACAAAGATTCTAACCTAGTGGCTTCTGGTTTTTTTCTAAAATATAAAGGAGAAGTAACAATTTTAGTGTCCTCAACAGATTTTAAAAACCGAAATAATGGCGCTAATACTTTTTTAATTGATAGAGCTATTTATAAATATGAAAGAAACTTCACAAAATTTAACTTTGGAGGATCATCTATGCCATCAATAGCTAATTATTTTAAAAGTTTAGGAGGAAGCTCTGAGGGTTATCAACAACTTTACTATAATAATTTACCTAAACTTATTAAATGGATAAAGCGTTAGGGTTTTAAGAAGCTTATATACTTATTAGGTATTTTTCGATTGAACTTAATTTTTGACAAATCTTCTTTATATGGAGATTTTGTTTTTATAACCTTACAAGGGTTACCCACAGCAATAGCGTTGGAGGGAATATCTTTATTAACTAGAGAATTTGCGCCAATAATAACATTGTCACCTATTGTAATTTCAGGAAGTACGGTAACATTAGCTCCAATCCATACATTATTTCCAATTGTTATTGGTTTTCCTTTAACATGATTCCTTAAGTTGGAAACATCATGATTGGCTGAAATAATACTTACGCCTGGGCCAAATTCAATATTTGATCCTAGAATAATACCATTGTTAGCTTGAATGTAATTGTTTAAATTATCACCAGGATCACACAAAATACCTTTTGTTATGTTTTTAGGAGCAATAACTTTTGACGTAAAATGAACAGGCCATTTAACTTTAGGGTTTAATCGGAAAAGCTTTTGAGGAATTAAATAATGAAAAACTAAAATATAATAGCGTTGATAACCATATTTAGGGCGATAGTACTGCGGATAAAATAAGTTAACAATCCAACCAAATAGTAAAAAATCGATGTATTTAATCATTTTCAAATTTTTCTTTGGCAAAGTTAAGATACCATTGCACAATTATTTCATTATAACTCTCTTTTGCAGGAATAAATTTGATATTATTTTTTTTCATTTGAGAAATCATCTGAGAAATAATAGGGTAATAATTATTCCAGTCATTTTTTAAGAGCACTTTTTGTTTTACAAAGCTAGGAGCAAGCTTTTTAATTTTATTTTTTATCTTTTGCTTATTATGCATTTGGGTAGTAGGTTGCAACTCTTTTCCAAAATAAACCTTAAAAGGTTTAAAATAATAATCGATTAGAATTTTATCAAAAAAATGTTTTCCTATTTTATAATCTATATGAAGGTCTTTAAAGAAATCTAATAGCGCTCTGTCCCAAAAAGGAAATCTATGCTCATAGTTATAGAACGTATAAAAGGAAGCCGAATTAAAAATATATTTAGCAATTTTTTCTTTAATATCGATATCTTCAAATATAGAATAAGCTAGTTTACTTTGAAGGTTATAACTAAGTTGAACAGTTTCTTTTAAAGAGTTTTTAAACTGCTCTTTATATTGATTTTTAAATAAATGACTAACTAATTTTTTACATGCGTATGTGTCAAAAATTTCGTTTGTTTTCAAAGACTTAGGAATGACCTTAACAAACTGACTTCCTCCAAGTAAATCGCCAGCATATCCTGGGATAAAAACAGTATTATCTGGAATAAGTTTTTTGTTTTTTAAGAATTGTACAGCAAAATATTCTTGTAAGTTTGGCATTGATGAATATTTACCTGCATAATGTGCGTATTCCTTAAAGTTTTTTGATGATAAAAAGTTTGAAGTTATCTTGTCATTATACTCAATAAAATACCATTTAAAACCAAGTTTTTCAGCTGTTTTTTTTGAATTTTTAATTTCATCACTCTTCTTATTTCCGTAAGTGTAACAAATAACATTTTTATAATTATATTTTTTTAACATAACAGCAATTAACCTAGAGTCAAAACCACCACTTAAAGGCACTGCAACTGGGCTATTCTTCAATGAAATAATTAATCTGTTAAAAGAACGCTCTATATTGTTAATCGCATTTTTTATAAGGTTGGATTCTATATCTTTAATATTGTTTTCAGAAGTATATGTATAGAAGAAATCTCGTTTTGTAATTTCTTCTTTTTTTACAATAAGATATTCACTTGCTTGAACTTGAAAAATATTTTTGAGTAATGTTTTTTTTCCATAGGTATGTAATGAGGCAAGGAGTTCGTACTCAGAAATAGTATCAAAAGTAGTTAAGTTCAGTTCTTTTTTTATAAAATCAATATCATCAGACAAGAATATTGAGTTGTCCTTTCTACTATAGAATAAAGGAAAAGCTCTAGTTACATCTGAAGTAATAAAGGAGGTATTTTCTGTTGTTATAATAAAAGAAAAAACACCGTTAATCTTATTTAATACGGTTTTAAAAACACTTTCGGAAGTTATTTGTTTTAAATACTCATAAGCCTTTTCTTTTTCATAAAAATTATCATGTTCATCAAAAAAATACCCTTTAAAAAAGATATTATTTTTAGAAAACCATTGAAATCCTTTGTTGTTTTTTAAATGAATGTGCATTAAAAATAGTTCCAGAGTATTAAAGTAACCTTATCTGTAATAACATTAAAATGTAAATATAATTATTTAGCTATCAAAAATACTCTATAGCTTTTGATTCTGTAAAGAATAAGTAAAGTATCAAGGTTATGAATACGTATCTTTTTTAAGAGTTGATATTTTTAAAAAGTAAAACAGGATAAATAAATTAAATAAAATGCCTACAGAGGAGTATAAGGCTAATGATATTATAATACTTTTATATTGAGTGTATCCTATGTAAAAAGCTAAAAATCTAGAAGTAAGTAGTAGAATATCATAAACAAGAATTGTTTTTTGTTTGTTAAGAATAAGGATTAAAGAACTTAAAGGCGCATTTAAAAAGGCAATAAATAACCATGGAATTAAAATACGTACATAAGTTCCTGCTTTTGTCCAGTTTTCTCCTAAAATAAAATCAAAGAAAAAAGAAAGGATAAAAAGAGAGGTAAATAGAAAAGCTCCAATAAGGAGTAAATTTTTATAGGTTTTTTTTACGGTTAAGTTTAAATCTTGATTATTATTGTATTGTTTACTAGCCTTGTTAAAGAAAACTTGACTAATAGAATTTTGTATAATTCCTATAGGAGCTTTACTTATTTTAACAGCTAAACCATATATTCCAGCATTTCCTAGTCCAAAATAATTGGAAATAAGATAAACAGGAAGTTCATTAGATAATTGATTTGTAAAACTTATAACGGTGCTAAAAATAGGGATGTCTTTATATTTCTTAGCAAGAAAAAACATCCTTCTAAAAGAAATATGTTTTACAGTTTCTTTAATAGGAATTACAGATTTTTTTATTAGAAATAGAAGCTGAAAAACAAGACCTACTATTACTCCAGGGATTAAACCAATAGCATGTAAATTACTAAAACCAGTAGTGATTTGTATAGTACTCATACTAATAGATTTTGCAATAACACCTTTAGATATGTTTTTAAATAAATTACTTCTATTATGCCAGTATTCGATTATTGAAATTGAAGAGAATAAAAAAACAGCAATCGGTAAAAAATAGATATAAAAGGATAGTTGTTCAAGTCCGAAAAAAGTACTTATATTATTTTTAAAGAAAAAAAGAACTAGAAATATAGCAGTACAGATTAGAAAAGAAAGTAGTATTGAAAAAGCAAATAAGTTAATAGCATCTTTATTCCTTTTGGGGAGTAAAATAGCTAATTCATACTGTAAAGAAGCTATGGGTTTTAACAAAATTAATGAAGATGAAAAGAGCATAAGTACACCAAAAGCTTCTTCCGAAAAAAGTCTGGTTAATATAAGCGTACTTCCATAAATAATGACTTGACTAATTCCTGAGCCTGTAATTAATGTTAAAACATTTTTAACAAAGTCTTTCTTAAAAAAGGATACTAGTTTTTTCAATATTTAATAGTATTTCAAATGACGATATGAATCATCATTATCTGAGATATCGAAACAACCTGTTAGTCTATTTTTATGAAAAATAAATTGAAAACAGTTTTTCTTACCTCAAAATTTAAATTTATACGATTTAAACATCATAATTTCGTAGGTATTATGTCAGTTCGAGTGTTTTTATGAAGTGATAACGGAATAAAAATGTATCGAGAACCATTCAATTACTTCTCTATAGTTCTGCTGAACAAGATTGAAATACAAAATTATATTCCATTTTATTTCAAAAAAAATTACTCGAAGAGACAAGCCAATTTTATAGGCAAAATAAAATCAAAATCGCATTAATCCCAAACTCTTCTATTATTATTATTATTATTATTATTATTATTATTATTCAGAATGATGTGATGGAATTAGTATGGCAATGCGAATATAATGCTGTAAACGTATAATACCAAAAACAATACTCAATACTTTAAAGGTAAGTTTATCTTTGAAATGGTATGAAACACATAAAAACCGTTTGCAAATTACAAACGGTTTAAAATTCAATTGGTATAAGAATGCTAGGGGAATTATTCTCTTTTAACTACTAGTTTTTTTAGTACTTTATCTTCTACAGTACTATGTAAAATATAGATACCATTCTTTTTATCTGATAAATCAATAGAGTTTTCAGAACCTGTATGCACTTTATTTCCATAAATATCATAAGCATTAATAGTAGCAGCTCTAAAATTTTTACCACCTCCATTATCGTCACCATCACATGGACCTATTATCACTTTTTGCACAATATATTTATCACCTCCATTACTTTTTAAAGCATATCTATTATTACAAGGCCCAGGATCTGGAGCAGGCGGAGTAATATCTCTGTAAATAGTAGTAGCACCACAGGCATTAGTTAGTGTAACTTTTGCTGTAATACGCCAGTTAAAACAATTACCGCTGGCTTGAGCATTAAACATATTAATATTTTGATGTATATCAGCAAAACATTGCCCACCTCCTGTATATTTTTCCCAAGTAACATTGGTTATGTTTTGATTATATATACTAGAATTATCACTTCCTTTTAATGTAATATTAACATAATTGTTTAAAGGATTAATAATAAAAGAAACTTCAGGTTTTCCTACCCATATTTCTTTAGTAATAGTTCTAGAACCACATTTATTACTACCCACTTTAGCAGCTAGCGTTACAGGACCATTAACATTGGGTTTACGAGTAAGTGTTATTTGATTGCCTGAAATACTTTGAGTAACTAAATGATTACCCTTGGTAATAGTCCATTGTGGTGTTATACCGCCAATTAAAGAATACGTATTAGTATTACAAATAAGTGATTTACCAGTAATAAATACGTTAGAACAGAACGCAGAACAATCTGTTTTGTATATATTTTTAGTATTTAACTCAGCTGCCAACCAATTACCGTTTCTAGCGTTAAATTCCAAATGTTTTTCATTATTGTTATTCGTATTGGTAGTACCTTTAAAACCAGTAGTAAAATTATCAAAAGGGGTGTTTAAAGGCGCAGATGGAGGGAAAGCACCCACATACGGTTTGTTAAAATGTGTATTATTAGCAGCTGAAATACCCAAAGCACTTGGTGTAGGCACAATGGTAAATTTATCTCTCATGGTTAATCCACCAATATTGGCTTTACCAACGTACTCTCCAACACCAATATACCCACCACCAAAATTGTCATAATGCTTATTAATAGCATGCGGTTGGTTGATTTTTTTGTTTACAATGTGAGTTTTAACCGAAAATAACCAAAGAATTTTTTTAGTATAAGATACTTGAAAGCTATGAATATTGTTTCCTCCATTAGGGTATAAAGACCTGTCTGTAAGATTAACATCAAACTTAGAATTACCTGGTATTGCCCCCATAATTCCTACTTTAAAAAAATCAGGATCCACAAGTAGTCCCAAAGTACCTCCAATAGCTGGAAATACAAATAAACTAGCAATGTCTTGTAAAAAAGAAAGTGATTTGTGATAATTAAACTGGACAAGTGGTTCTCCAGCATTAAAATTTTGTGTAGTACCGCACTCACTACCATTACTAATAGCAATGTTTCTAATGCCATTTTGTTTAGGGTAGCCTTTGGCATTTAATTCATTATAAAAATTAATGTGCATGGCATTATCTAAGTCATAATTATTATTAGCCCTATTGACCAATAATTGACTGGTAGCGGGTTGGTCTAAAATAGTTAAATACTTATGCGCCGTATGGTTAGAGGTAAAAAGTTTAACAACATGATATAACGGTGCTTTTATTAGTTGATTTCTAGCATTTCTATACATGTATTGTATAGATAATGGTATGTTAGCCCCTTGCTGTGGTGCATCATGCGAAACAAATAAACGTACTTGGTGGGTTAAGTTACGTTGCTCCATATCTCTTAAAGCGTAACGGGACACTACACCACCCATACTTTGCCCAATAATAACATTTTTCTCTGTACTACCACTTAACGCTTTTTGTTGGTTAACCCATTTTATAACCTCTTCTACAACTAAAGCATTACGCTGTATGTAATCCATACCATGGTCCCAATTCACAAAAATTAAATCGTATTCTTGGTCGTTTGGAATATTAGGGTTTCCGTCTATTAAAGGTAGGAGTTCTGTACTTTCCGAAACAGATCTTTTAAAATTTTCAAAATCTTCAGAACTATACTTGGTTTCCGGATTTAATAAGGTGGTTACGTCCCAACCTTCTACTACTATTAAGGGTTTGGTAATTTTACAATCGTTCCCAGCATCGTCAATAAAAATTCTAGCTTTTCCATGTTTGCCTAAGTAGCTTTTAGAGGCTACAATGTCTTTACTATACAAACCACAAGCCTGTTGTTGTTTTTGGTGTTTTACTTGGGTATTGTTAATTAACGGAAAGTGTTTTCCTTTTTTTATTTTTATTTTAGAATGGCTGTACAGTACCTGCCCGTTGGTTAGGGTTAGTTTGTATTTCCAAATTTTATTGCCTTCTACCGCGTAGCTCACAGTAACCAATTGGTTGTAAGGTAGACGCCTATAGCCTTTGCCATCGGCAAAATCAGCTTCTATTTTTTGTACTTGTTGAGCATTGTTGCTGTAAAAAATATTTTGAGGCAATTTTACCTTTACTTGCAAGCCTGTATATACTTGTATAGGAGCCGTCATGGCAAAGGTACTTAGCGTTTCATACGGGTTTTGCCAACGGTTGTCTATATAACGGTCGTAAAACTTACCATTCCTATAGGTAAGTTTACCAGCAGTAGTGGCATTGTGTACAAAGCGGGCATATTTAAAATACAAACCAGCTAAGGCAATGTGGTTTTCAGCACGCTCTTTATACCATTGCTCCTCTAAATCATCAGGAGGAATTAAATTGTTAGATTGGCTGGTTATTTTACCCATAAACAGGGTTTTTTGAATTTCTTTTAAACGCCTAGGGCTAATGTAATTGTTGTTGGTTAATTGTCCGTTAACTGCGGGTACATCTGTAAACTCCATGGCCATATCTAACAAAATACCGTGAGGTATTTTGTTTTTTTGTAAGCTGCCAAATAGGGCATTCATTTGTTGTGCAAAATTGGTGTTGGTAGTTTGTTGGGCTATGGTAACGGTAGTACCTAGCACAAGGCATAGCCAGAATAAAATTCTTTTCATATTTTTGTGTTTAAGTTAAATAATGGTGAGATGTTGTTTAGCTTTATTGAAAGATTGCCTACCTAGTAGGGAGTCTTTCTTTGTTTTTTACGGTTTACATAGGCTATTTTTTATTATTGAGAATATTGCATATCGAAACGACCATCACGTATTTTTATCACTTCATCAGTGTTAGCTCTTTTGGCATCAAACCAAAAAGTACCAGAGATAATTGCTTTGGTAGGATCTAGTTTGGTAATGGTCAATTCACCTGTAAAAGTATTAGTAGTTCCATAACCGTATTGATTACCTCCTAAAATAAAATAAGCATAAGCAGAATCCTCCGAAGTTTCGGCTTTTAAATCATAAGTTTGTCCTTCTGTAAATTTTAACTTATTGGTTTGTATACTAACTCTTCTAACTAAAGGTTTTTTTTCATTATTATTAAACCCTAATCCAAATTCATAATTTCCATCTAAAAATTGATAAAAACAAGTAACAATTGGAGAGCCAGTCGGATTACTCCCTTTAGGTAAAAAAGCTTCTCCATTCACCAAACAACCTACAGTATTAGCGCCTACTTGCGTCATAGGTGGGAGTTGTTGTAGTGGTGGTAGTGGTGCTTCGTCTTTATAACAGTTGGTAAAACTGATAGCCAGTAAAAAGACGGCTATTTTTAAGGTTGCTATTTTCATAATGGTTAGTTTTAACTATTTTTTAATTAATATATAAAGGATTATAGTGCTCAGTTTTTAGTGTTTAATTTTTAGTTTATGAGATAAAATTTCATCATCAAAAGAAAACCTTTTACTTCAAACCTTTCACCTTTTATCGATTCTTGATAATTGATGTCTCAAATATAGGATTCGTAGTGGTTTGCTTGTACCATTTCTTGCAAATTGCAAGAATCTGGACTCCATCTGGACGTTTTCGGACTCATTTTTTAGTTTTTATGGAGGTGTTTATAGAAATTTGTTTAAAGGTTTTACTAATTTTCTTTATTCTTTATTCTTTATTCTTTATTCTTTATTCTTTATTTCTGATTATTGCGAGTATTGCATATCGAAACGACCGTCTCTTATTTCTATTTTTTCGTCATTAGTGTTTACAGCATTGAACCAAAAAGTTCCAGAAATAATATTCTTTTGTTTGTTAAGGTACTTTATAGTTAATTCCCCTTTAATGGAATTTCCATTAGTAACATATTTGTCAATATTGGAGATTCCTCCGTTATATATTGTATAATTTCCAAATAGACTATTTCCATTACCCGAAATAAGTTCATAAGTTTTTCCTTGTTCAAGGACATGGTTTTTTGTCGCGATATTTACGGCTCTTAATTTAGTTTGTTTATCATTGGAAAAACCCAAACTAAAATTCCATTTATTATTTACAAATTGATAAAAACAAATAGTTGAAGATACTCCCGTAGGATTTTTTTGATGAGGCAAAAATACTTCCCCATTCACCAAGCAACCTACAGTATTAGCGCCTACTTGCGTCATAGGTGGGAGTTGTTGTAGTGGCGCTACAGGATCTTCTTCTTTAGAACAGTTGGTAAAACTGATAGCCAGTAAAAAGAAGGCTATTTTTAAAGTTGCTATTTTCATAATGGTTAGTTTTAACTATTTTTTAATTAATATGTAAGGATTTATAGTTCTCAGTTTTTAGTGTTTAATTTTTAATGTATTTGATAAAATTTCATCATTAAAAGGAAACCTTTTGCCTCAAATCTTCCACCTTTTACCAATTCTAAATAATTGATGTCTCAAATATAGAGTTCGTAGTGGTTTGCCTGTCCCATTTCTTGCAAATTGCAAGAATCTGGACTCCATCTGGACGTTTTCGAACTCATTTTTTAGTTTTTATTGGGGTGTTTATAGAAATTTGTTTTAAGGTTTTACTAATTTTCTTTATTCTTTATTCTTTATTCTTTATTCTTTATTCTTTATTCTTTATTTCTGATTATTGCGAGTATTGCATATCAAAGCGTCCATTTCGTACTTTAACAATTTCATGATCACTTAATCTTATGGCATCAAACCAGAAAATTCCTGAAATAATACCTTTGGTAGGGTCTAGTTTGGTAATGGTCAGTTCACCTGTGATTTTTTTTGTTGTTCGATATCCTTGCATACCGCCTAATGTATAATATGCATAGGTTGATTTTTTTGGTTCTTCAGCTTTTATTATATAGGTTTTACCTTCTAAAAGTTTTAATTTATTTCCACCGATAGTAACTTGTCTTAGTATATCTTGTTCATCATTGAAAAAGCGTAGTCCAAACTCATAGTTACCATCCAAAAATTGATAAAAACAAGTGGTAGAAGGAACACCAAAAGGATTTTTTTGATGAGGTAAAAACACTTCTCCGTTCACCAAACAACCTACAGTATTAGCGCCTACTTGTGTCATAGGTGGGAGTTGTTGTAATGGGGGGAGTGGTGCTTCGTCTTTAGAACAGTTGGTAAAACTGATAGCCAGTAAAAAGAAGGCTATTTTTAAGGTTGCTATTTTCATAATGGTTAGTTTTTACTATTTTTTTAATTAACGTGAGTTTGATTTAAAAAGATGTTTATTTTTTTTGTTAACTAGTGGGTTAGGTGTTGTAAGGAAGGTGCGACGAAGTAATCTTTCTTTTATATAGCAGATTGCCACAAAAAATCCCATTAAATTCCATTTTTTTCGCAATGACATCCTTAATTTACAAAGGTTATCAAGATAAAGTTATGTCGAACTCACGTTAATTAATATATAAGGATTATAGTGCTCAGTTTTTAGTGTTTAATTTTTAGTTTATGAGATAAAATTTCATCATCAAAAGGAAACCTTTTGCTTCAAGTCTTTTACCTTTTACCAATTCTAAATAATTGATGTCTCAAATATAGGATTCGTAGCGGTTTGCTTGTCCCATTTCTTGCAAATTGCAAAAATCTGGACTCCATCTGGACGTTTTCGGACTCATTTCTTAGTTTTTATGGAGGTGTTTATAGAAATTTGTTTTAAGGTTTTACTAATTTTCTTTATTCTTTATTCTTTATTCTTTATTCTTTATTATTGTGAGTATTGCATATCAAATCGTCCATTTCGTATTTCTATTTTTTCCCCATTGGCATTAATAGCATTGAACCAAAATGTACCTGAAATAATGGATTTTCCAGTATCTAATTTATCAATTGTTAACTTACCTTTAACTTCACTTGTGGTAATAAAGTCAGGGGTTCCAAAATTAAAATAAGTAGCAAAGGCACTATTATTATTATCTAATACTAAGTTATAGGTTATCCCTTCTTTTAAAATAATGTTTTTAGAAGCTAAATTTATTCCTCTTAAATTTTCTTTTTCATTATTAGAAAAACCTAAACTAAAATTCCATTGATTATTTACAAACTGATAAAAGCAGGTTGTTATAGGATTTCTTACAGGATTACTTCCTTTTGGTAATAATACTTCCCCGTTCACCAAACAGCCTACAGTATTAGCGCCTACTTGTGTCATAGGTGGGAGTTGTTGTAGTGATGGTAGTGATGCTTCGTCTTTAGAACAGTTGGTAAAACTGATAGCCAGTAAAAAGAAGGCTATTTTTAAAGTTGCTATTTTCATAATGGTTAGTTTTAAAGAATTAAGTTTTTAAATTTATGTGTTGATTTGTAGTAGTAAATGCCTTAGAAATCAAACTTATATTTCAACCCAAGTTTAGTATAGATACTAAAGCCGTCATCAAATGAGGGGCTTAATGAAGTACCAATTTGAAAAGTTGCAAATAAATTAAAATGTTTGACAATTTTGTAATTGAAAAAATAGTTAACATCTAAAAAATGAGATATGTTTTTAGAAGGTGAGTGATTATTTTTTAATGATTGCTCCAAGTTAAAAAGCTTGGTTCTTTTTAAGTAAGAAAACTTTAGTATAGATCCGTGATGTATTCTAGAATACCGTTTTACATAATTAAATTGTAAAAAAAGTTTATAATAGTTTTGGTTAATTATATTTTCGGAAGTTGTTAGTATATAAGAGTACTCTGATTGATTTAAAGATTGGTATTCGTAGCCAGTTAAGAATTCAAAGTTTTGATTATTTCTCAAATTAGTTAAGTAAGCAATACCTAAAGTGTATCCATAGTTGTTATTTGTAACTTTTTTAGCTAAAGAAGTAAAGAAGATACTAGCAAAAGTAGGAGTGCTATGGTTTTTCCAGTTTATAAAGTTATAACTTCCAAATATTGCTACTTGATTTGTAATATTGTAAGTAATATCAAATTTAAGCTCAGTACCAGAAGCTATAGAACTTTCTACAGATATAGCTTTCTTTTTAGTATTTTCAATGCTAATGTTAGGTAATAGTACATTTCTTATTTCTTGTCCAGTTACTAAAAAGGACTGTACTGAAACTAATAGAGTACAAGCAAGTTTACATATAGATTTCATAAAATAAATTTTTTAGTTAGTGTTTTACAATAGAGCTCTAAAATTTTTATTGGTTTGTATTTTTAGAGCTCTTAATGTTGTTAATAGTTCATAGTAATTTTCCCCGACGATTAATACACTTCAAATGTAGTTGAACGCTTATTTTAGGAGTCCAGATTCTTGCAAATTGCAAGAATCTGGACAAGTTTCCTGATTTTGGGACAGTAAATATGGGTATACAATACCGTTTTTATATACTAAATGAATTAATTAGGAGGGATATTTTAAAATATTTTGGAAAATAAATGCTAAGGTTTGCTTAATAACTAACACCACTTCAATTTAAGCTAACCTAATTTAACCGTCTTTTTTTGATTGAATATTTCATAAATTAAGTAGTTATAATTTTAAGTTGTAAATGGAATTGAGTAATATTTAACTTCTTAACTTCTTAACTTCTTAACTTCTTAACTTCTTGAGTTTATAATTGTAGGTATTTAATTGGTATTGTTTTTAAATTGTGTAGGGGTAAACCCTGTATGCTTTTTAAAAACATTGTAAAAAGTAGATTTAGAGTTAAACCCTGCTTCTAATGCAATAGAGGTAATAGTGTAACTCTCATAAGTAGTATTTGTTAACAATTGTTTGCTAAATTCAACACGATAGCTATTCATTAAAAAACTAAAATTATTTCCAGTTTCTTCATTAATAATTCTAGATAGTTGACTGCTACTCATTTGTAATTCATTAGCCAGTATTTCTAAACTTAATTGGTTGTCTAAAAACCTACGGTTTTTTGAAATGTATTTTTCAATTTTTAAGAACTTTTTATGTGCATCGGTATTAATGTTTGTTTCTGGTAATGAAAGTTCTCTTATAGACTTTCGCTCTTCTATCTGTCTTAAAAAAATTAATGTTTGATAGCCTAGCCAATAAATTAAAACAGTTGTGGCAACTCTAAGAGGGTAGTAAAAAATAATAAAATTTTTAAAGTGTAAGTAAAACTCTATAATTAAAGCAAAGCCCCATAAAACATAAATAAAGGCAGCAAATATTAAAAAATTTCTAAGCCATTTTAAATTATCATAGCTAAGTAAATCATGAAACCAGTCTTTATTATTTCTTATAATATGAAAAGAATACAAATAAATAGCAAAAGAAATAATAAAGCTAAAAGCTTCCTCTATAGAGGTATATTGTTCGTATAAGTAAGAGTAATGTTCTGTAGCATAGGTTTCTTTAGCATACCATAAATAAATTCCTTGAATAATAATGCTACAAAAAAAGATGGGAAGAATAACTTTTAAAAGATTAAAAAATCGTTTTTCAACACCTAAATAATGTACCACAAACATAAAGAAGAAAGGAGCTATTAAAAAGTGCCAAGGAATCTGAATATAATCTAAAAAAGAAAAATTAAAAACCTCTTTCTTAGTCAGAAGCCAAGATTGTAAATTATTAAAAGAAATGGCTAAAGTCATTAGTGTTAAGTATAGAACACTAGAAGTTTTACCATTTTTAGATTTACGCATTATAGCACTAAAAATAAAGCCATGAATAGCACTAACTATTAAAAATATATTAAATAAATCTACTAGTAACTGCAATTTTGTTATTGTTAAAATTTAGGGCAATATACAGTTCAAAAATTAATATGAAAAATAAATAGTTAAAATAGTTTTAAAAACCATTTATACTTTTAAATTTGAAGTATGACAAATATTAAACATTTATTTTTTGATTTAGATCATACGCTATGGGACTTTGAAAAAAACTCTGAACTAACCTTCAAGCAAATATTTCAAGAACAAAATCTTTCCTTAGACTTTAAAAAGTTTATTAAGGTGTATTCACCAATTAACTTGAATTATTGGAGATTATACAGAGATGATAAAATATCTAAAGAAACATTGCGCTATAAAAGATTAAAAGAAACTTTCGATGCATTGGAGTATGTAATCTCAGATAAATTAATTGAAAAAATTTCTGAAGATTATATAAATTATTTGCCTAATTTTAATAACTTGTTACATGGAACGGTGGAGATGTTAGAATATTTAAAGAAAGAATATCAATTGCATATAATTACTAATGGATTTGAAGAAGTACAACGCTTGAAAATGGAAAAATCAGGCATTGCTAACTATTTTAACATTGTAGTCACCTCTGAAAGTGTAGGAGTCAAAAAGCCTAACCCACGGGTTTTTGAGTATGCTTTAACAGAAGCAAAAGCACAACCAGAAGAATCTATTATGATTGGTGATAGTTATGAAGCAGACATAATGGGAGCTTTAAATATGGGGATGTTAGCTATTCATCTTACAGAAGAAAAGAGTAGTAATGGTATAGCAACTATAAGCTCATTAACAGAACTAAAGCAATATTTATAGAGATTAAACGTTTACAATTTACCTTCCCCTTCCACTCATATTCATGTTGTAAACATAACTAAAGCTAATTATTATGGTAATTAGCCAATACAATTTTTGACCTTAACTTTGAAAATTAAGAAATATATATGAGAAGATTTTTGTATGCCTTTTTGTGTTGCAGTATTTCCTTGCTACAACTAACTTGTGTAAAAGATTTGGATTTTGATCAGGCAAAAGATTTAGAGATTACACCAACTTTTAAAATAGCGTTGGCTCATTCAAGTATAGAGCAAACGCTTTTTGTAAGTCCTTCAGGAGCTGAAGTTCCATCTATAACAGATCAATCTAATTTTTATGCGTTTGAGAACAGTATTACTAAAGATTTGACTAAAATTGAGTTAGATTTTGAAGTGAAAAACCCTTTTAATAGACGTTTTGTAATTGATTTTAGATTGCTAGATGAAAATGGGGGAGAAGCCTATGATATTCCTGCTTTAGAAATACCTGAAAATGCTCAGAAGTTTGAGCATAAGGAAGTGATTGATGTGGTTAACAATCCAAATGTTTTAAATACTAAAAAAATTGAAGCAGTTTTTAGTTTACTTCCAAGTACAGATGGATCAATCATTGATATCAATGTAAGAAAAGTATTTAGTTTTAAGTCAGCAGGAACCTTTTATTTTAAGATAGATTAATGAGAAAGTTAGTAATTATAATAACGTTCCTTACTCTAGGAATAAAATCAGTGTACGCACAAAATAAACAGATATTATATAATTTTGATGAAATACCACAAACTTTACTATTAAATCCAGGAACAGAAACTAATTATAGGTTTCATGCAGGTATTCCGTTACTTTCAGGAATTTCTATGAATTTTGGAGTTACTGGAGCTACTGTTGCGGATCTTTTTAGACAAGATGGAGTAGATTTTAATGTAAAATATAGAAATGTATTAAATAAGTTAACAGCAGATGACTATGTGCAAATTCATTCCCAAATAGATGTATTGAATGGTGGGTATAGATTGAATGATAGGGATTATTTAAGTGCTGGTTTTTATACAGAGATTGATGCGTATGCTACAGTTCCTAAAGATGTGTTAACTTTACTAAATGAAGGGAATGAAGCTTATTTAAATAGAAGTTTCTTAATATCTCAGGCAAATATTAAAGCAGAAGCTTTAGGAGTTTTACATGTTGGACTTACTAGAAAGCTAAGTTCTAAACTAACAGTCGGAGCACGCTTTAAATTGTACTCAGGTATTGTAAATGTTACTTCAACGAATAATGCAGGAAGTTTTAGTACTAGGTTAGGAGAGGATAATATTTATGAACATTATTTGAATGGAATTAACGTAACAGGATATACGTCAGGTGTAAATAATGGTAATAATGTTGATAAGGAGTCGGATATTTCTGCTTCAAAATTATTAGGAAGATCTTTTTTAGGAGGAAATTTAGGTGTTGGATTTGATATTGGAATGACCTATCATTTAAATCCGCAAACAGAAATTACCGCTAGTTTATTAGATATTGGTTTTGTTAGTTATTCTGAGGATATTAGAAATTTTACTGTGAAAGGTAATTATATTTTTTCTGGTATTAATTTTCAATATGATAATACAAATCCCGATTATTGGGGAGATTTAGATAGAGATTTTAACTCAAAAGTAGTTAGAGAAGAAAATACAGAGTCTTATACTGTTATGCGACCTATAAAATTCAATAGTTCTATAAGACATCAATGGGGGAAATCTAGAAATGAAGAAAGTTGTAGTGATATTTCTTATAAAGATTATTATAACAATGCAGTAGGAGCTCAGTTGTTTTCAGTAATAAGACCAGTAGGGCCAAAGTTTGCTTTAACAGGTTTCTATGAAACAAGATTATTAGAAGGTTTAAAAACTAAAATAACATATACCATAGATGATTTTTCATATAGTAATGTAGGTATTGGGCTATCAGCAAAATTAGGAAAAGTTAATATATATGGAATGGTTGATAATTTATTAAAAGTTACCGATATTGCCGATGCACACAATGCCTCTTTTCAATTAGGCTTTAATTTAATTTTTAAGTAAGAGTATGAAAAATATAGTATATCTGCTGTTATTGGCTACAACCATTACTTTTGGACAGAAGAAGTTAAACAATTATAAATATGTAATTGTACCAAAACAGTTTGAATTTGTTAGTAAAAATGATCAATACCAAACGAGTTCATTAACTAAGTTTTTATTTAAAAAATATGGGTTTAACGCTTATATGGAAAATGAAGACCTGCCAAAAGATGTTTTAAATAATAGATGTTTGGCTTTAACAGGAGATGTAATTGATGAGTCGGGAGCATTTACTACAAAAAGTGTAGTAGAGTTAAAAGACTGTAATGATAAGTTGGTGTACCGTTCTCAGATAGGAAAAAGTAAAAAGAAAGAATATAAAACAGCCTATCATGAGGCTATTAGAAATGCTTTTAGATCTATACAAGGTTTGCGTTACAAATACCAACCGTTAAAAGAAGATATAAAAGCGTCAGCAAAAATATTACCAGCCTTAAAGAAAGTGATAGAGTTAAAAAATGAAAATGTTAAAAATGAAGTAATATCAACCAAAGAAACATTATATGCACAGCCAACAGCTAATGGTTTTCAATTAGTAGATACTCAGCCTAAAAAAGTATTTGAACTTTTAAAAACAAGTATAAAAGATGTCTTTGTTTTAAAAACTAAAGATGGAATTTTGTTTAAAAGTAATGGTGTATGGTTTGCTGAGTATTATGAAAATGGCGCTAAAGTTTTAAAACAATATAAGATCAAATTTTAAATAGCATGTGATAGCCAAAGGGTTAATAATCTGAAGTTATAAGTGCCTATTTATATTAAAAAAAGCAGTTGAAAAACTGCTTTTTTTAATACTTGTATTTACCTTTCCAACGTTGTTTTAAAACTTCTCTAAATTGGTTTTCTCTCGCATTATTACCAGGCTCATAAAGCTTTGTGTTTTGTATTTCATCAGGTAAAAATTCTTGAGAAACAAAATTACCTTGGTAATTATGTGAGTATTTGTAATCCTTACCATAATCTAAATCACGCATTAATTTTGTAGGCGCATTTCGTAAATGTAAAGGAACTGAAAGATCACCAGTAGTTTTTACCAAGTTTTGAGCTTCACCAATAGCCATATAAGAAGCATTACTTTTTGCAGAATTAGCTAAATAAATAGCACACTGACTTAAAATAATTCTAGACTCAGGGTTTCCTATAACAGAAACTGCCTGAAAGGTATTGTTAGCTAAAATTAGAGCAGTTGGATTTGCGTTTCCAATATCTTCTGAAGCTAAAATTAATAATCTTCTAGCAATAAATTTTACATCTTCACCGCCTTCAATCATTCTAGCCAACCAATATACAGCTGCATTTGGATCACTACCTCTAATTGATTTAATAAAAGCTGAAATTATGTCATAATGTTGCTCACCGGTTTTATCGTATTTAACCGTGTTTTTTTGAATTTTTTTGAGAACCAATTCATTGGTGATTTCAATTTCATCATCAGCAATTACTAATAACTCAAAAATATTAAGCAATTTTCTAGCATCACCTCCAGAAACTTGAAGTAAAGCATCTGTTTCTTTTAAGGTTATTTTCTTAGAGGCTATTATTTCATCTTTTTCCATAGCTCTATGGATAAGAGAAATTAAATCGTTTTTATCAAAAGAGTTTAAAATATAAACTTGACATCGAGAGAGTAGGGCAGGGATTACTTCAAAACTTGGGTTTTCTGTAGTAGCACCAACCAAAGTAACCCAGCCTTTTTCAACTGCACCTAGCAAAGAGTCTTGTTGAGATTTACTAAATCTATGAATTTCATCAATAAATAAAATAGGATTCTTTTGTGTAAATAAACCACTACTTTTTTTAGCTTTTTCAATAACTTCTCTAACATCTTTTACACCAGAACTAATCGCGCTTAATGTATAAAAAGGTCTTCCAGATTCATTAGCTATAATAGTAGCCAGCGTAGTTTTACCAATACCAGGAGGTCCCCACAAAATTAATGAAGGAATAATTCCTTGTTTTATATGATGTGTTAAAATACCTTCTTCACCTACTAAATGTTGCTGACTAATATAGTCACTAAGAGTTTTTGGTCGGATACGTTCCGCTAAAGGCTGCGTCATTTTAGAATTTCTAATTTTATATCAAAGTTACTAATATTTAATCTAAATCTCTATGCTGTCATAATTACAGTAATAAATATTTGGAAATGTTTTTGCTATTGAAAAAGTATGAATACAACCAATCAATTGCAAATTTCAAGAGGGTCTTTTCGCTTACCATTATTTTTAGTTCTTATTATATGGTTGGTATATTGGGTAGAAATAAAATTTGGATTTAATTTTAATAAGTTTGGAGTTTTGCCAAGAACTTTAAAAGGAATACGAGGTGTTTTTTTTTCACCATTTATCCATAGTAATACGGGGCATTTATTTAATAATTCTATTCCTTTATTTGTACTGACTTCTTTATTGCTAATTTTTTATAAAAAAGTGGCTGCAAAAGTATTGCTTTACGGAGGTATAATTACTGGTGTATTAACATGGTGTATTGCTAGAGAATCCTATCATATAGGTGCAAGTGGTATTGTTTACTTATTATTCAGTTTTACGTTTTTCAGCGGTATAATAAAAAAACACTTTCGATTAATAGCAGTTTCTTTAGTTGTAATTTTTTTATATGGAAGTATGGTTTGGTATGTATTTCCTATAAAAGAAGGAATGTCTTGGGAGGGACACTTATCTGGTTTTTTAACAGGAATTTTCTTTGCTTATATATATAGAAAACTAGGGATTGTTAAAGAAAAGTTTGCATTCTCAAAAACAGAATTTGATGATATGTTTGATGAGGATGGTAATTATGTGCCTCCACAAGAAGTTGAATCAATAGAGTCAATAGAAGAAGAGGAAGTGGTTGAGTTTAAATATAAGTATATATATAAAGGAGAAGAAGAGTAAAAAAGGTTTACTATTTACTTTATAGTAAACCTTTTTTGAATTTGTATTTATAGTCGTTGTCTTACAGCTTCATATAAAAAAGCACCACAAGCAACAGAAACATTTAACGATTCAATTTCACCAAGTAAAGGGAGTTTTGCTTTATAGTCAGATAACTTTAAAACTGAGTTACTAACCCCTTTGTGTTCGGATCCCATTATAATGGCAATTGGTTGGTTAAAATCAACATCATAAACAGAATCATCTGTTTTTTCTGTAGCAGAAATTAACTTAACCTCGTGTGCTTGCAACTGAAAAATAGCATCTTTAATATGGTCTACTTTACAAATAGGTACTTTAAAAGCAGCACCAGCAGAGGTTTTAATAGTTTCGGCATTTACAGGAGCACTCCCACTTTTTTGAATAATGATACCATGAACACCTGTACATTCAGCAGTTCTTATGATAGCTCCAAAGTTTCTAACATCAGATAATTGATCAAGTAATAAGAATAACGGTTTTTGAGTGTTAGCTAGTACATCTTCAAGTAAAGTTTCTAAATCATGAAACTCAATAGGAGATATTTTAGCTACCGCACCTTGGTGGTTATTATGTTTTGAAAGGCGGTCTAGTTTTTCAGAAGGAACTACACTGGTTGATATTTTATGTTTTTTGATTAGTTTTTCTAATTGAAAAAATAGGTCACCTCTCAATCCTTTTTGTAAATATACTTTATTGATTGATGATCCGCTTTCAATAGCTTCTATTATAGCTCTTATGCCAAAAATTACTGTGTTATCTTCCATGGGGCAAAGGTAAATATAAAATCAGCAATTATTAAACTAAAAAACCAGAGAAAATTTTCTCTGGTTTTTGTCTATTTTAAGTTAAAATGTAAAGCATTAACTAAATGATAAAAGATTAGAAGTGAGGATTAGCATCTACTTCTCTTTGTGGTATTTGGTAAATCATTCTAGCTTCCATAGCTGGTATTACTAAGTCAGCACCAGGCATAACAAGGTTTGTTCTACCATCTTTTCTGTTTAATCCTACTCCATTTCTAGCCATATCAAATGAAGCAACACCGTCTCCCCAAAGTTCAATTCTACGGTATACTAAAATTTCGTCAATTAAGTCTTGTCCTGTTTTAGTAGATTTAGTGTAACTAGGATCTCTTACCGAGTTTAAATCAAACAAGGTTTGTTGAGCATCACCATCTTTACCTTGTCTTGCTTGGGCTTCTGCTTTAGTTAAATAAAATTCTGTATTTCTAAGGTAAATATAATCTCCTATGAATTGACCAGGGCCAGGCTGAGCAATAAATTTCAAACTTGTGTATTTAGGAGTTATATTATAATGCCCCCATGTATCTGGTACTAATATTGTTCCAGGCGCATATTGCTGGTCTGCAAACCAAGCTTGTCTTTTATCGGTAGCTGGTATCATGTCATATAAATTAGAATTGATGGTTTTGAAATGATTCCAACCACTATAACCATCGTTTATTTGACTCGTATGAGAGAAGAATGAACCATATATTTCAGATGTAGCATCCGTTACCACAGAACCCCATATAGCCTCTGATAAGGAAAGCTCATCAAAACCATGAGTTACATCACTACTAATACTTCCAGCTTTCATGGCAATATCAGCATATTTTTCTGCTTCAGACCAGTTTTCATAAGTTAGATAATATCTAGCCAAATAAGCAGCTACCACACTACCGTCAACTTCTTCTTTTGAAGCTCTATTGTAGTCTTTTAATCCTTGATATGCTAATGTTAAATCTTCAAGAATTCTTGCTTTCACTTGACCTACAGTAGATTTAGGTTGTGCTACAAATTCCCCAAAATCAATAGGGATCGCTTCTGTTTCGTCAGATGCTTTAGTATGTTGGTAGATTCTTAATAAATAAAAATAGGCTAATCCTCTGTATGTATATGATTTAGATTTGAAGATGACTTGCTCAGGAGTAGGGTTGTCTTTTATAGAATTAATAATCGAATTTGCGTTATTGATTACTTTATAAAAGAATTCAAATATAAAATCATTATCGTTTGCTGTTAAAATAACATTGTCATAATTATTGAAAGCACCAAACCAAGTATTTCTACTCATATCCATGTCATTACTTCGTAAATCCATGCCTAGGTCTACGGCTTTTAAGCCAAACTCATCTTGTCCAGCTTCTCCATCTCTCAGGTAAGCTAAAATACCTGAGTCTATCGCTTTAATCCCCTGTGTACCACCTGCTGCAGTGATAGCTTCAGCATGAGAATCAGTATGGTATCTTTCTTCTGAAAAATCTCGTTCATCAGAACACGAAACTAAAAGAGTCATTAAAAATAATGTCGAAAACAAATATTTGTTGACTCTAATATTTAAAATTTTATTATTTTTCATAATTAGTTTAATTAAGATTAATATTTACACCCAATGCAATCGTTCTATTGGCACCATATTCAGCAGAGGATCTTCCTACTGAATTCAAACGAGGGTCATAACCTTGCCTTGCACTGTATAGTAAAAATGCATTATTAATAGTTCCGTAAAAACGAACATTATTAACATGGAATTTTTTAAGGTATTCTTTTTCTAGTGTATATGATAAATTGATATTACTTAAGCTTAAGTAGCTTAAATCTACTAAATAAAGACTTGAGAATCTATATTGATTAGGGCTTAAAGGATCAACTCTAGGTAATTCACCAGTAGGGTTATCTAAAGTCCATGTTTTATCATAATCAGCAAAATTGGTTACATTTTGCGTGGCACCTAGTAGCCCAAAATATTCACTATCGAGCCCATACCCTCCTACTTGATAGGCAAATTGCATGCCTAAAGAAACATCTCCTAATTGAATGTTTGTGCCAAAACCACCTGTTAAATCAGGGATGGCTTCCTTACCTAAAAATGTTCTACCAAATTCAGCTGCATTAGCATAATCTTCGGTCATAACTCTCTCTCCAGAAGTTTGGTCTATGGTGTAGTATCGTGCGTTTCCATTGTCAGGATTTACACCTGCAAATTCTACCATATTATACTCAAAAATACTTCTACCTACTTCTCTACGGAAATTACCTACTTGAATTGGTTTATTATCTCTAGGTAACACAGTTATTTCATTATTTAGTGTAGAGAGATTTGCGTTAAAGCTTACTTTAAAATTTTCTTTATCTACAATATTCCACGAAAGTTCTGTTTCTAACCCACTATTAATCATTGTTCCTGAATTACTAGGTCTTTCAGTTATTCCTGGTGTTATTCCTATTGGAGTATTAAATAATAAGTTATCCGTTTCTTTTCTGAAGTATGTTAGTGATAAATTAACTTTATTAAATAAACCTATTTGATAACTAACGTCAAAACTAGCAGAGTTTTCCCATGTCACATCTTTACCTCCTAGATATGTTAATTTCTGGGTTAAAGCCCCGTTATTTTCATCGATGGTGTATTGATTTTCATAAGCTACTAAGTTACGAGTAGAAGTACCTGGGTAGAAAATTCTATCATTACCTGTGGTACCATAGTTTACAGATAATTTTGAATAATTGATAGTATTAGAGTCTTTTAAGAAATTCTCATTACTCATTACCCATGAAGCCCCTGCTGACCAAAAGAATCCCCAACGTTCATCTGGATGAAAAACAGAAGAAGCATCGTATCTTCCTGTTAGGTTCACGTAATAGGTATCTTTTAAACCGTAAATGAATCTAGAAAAATAGCCTTCTGTAAAATATTTGGTATTGTAATTACTAGCCGATGCATATACAGCGGTATTATCTAATATTGGGCTAAAATCACCAATTATATTTCTTTTTGACAGTGATAGCGTGGTGAATTTTTCTTCATAACTCTCATGACCTAAAAGCACATCAAAGTTATGATTACCATTGTCTCTTTTCCAAGTCAGTAACTGTTGATTGGTAAAAGCAGAGAAATTATCTCTATTATTTGTTAATAATCCATTTTGTGCTTGAGCAAAAGCACCGGCCCCAGGCTTTGTAAAATCTGTTCCTTGATCTACTTGAGTTAAGTAGTTCATTACATATTCAAATTGAAAATCCCAAGGAAGATCAATTTTAGCTCTTAAACCTCCATTAAAATTGTCTCTTACATTAGTCTCTATTGTATTTTCAATTACAGCTAAAGGGTGTTCTCCTACGGCATAATTTCTAGCTCCTCTACTGGTTCCATTAGGAAAAAATTGAGGGGAACCAAAATCATAAGCAAATCCGCTAGGGTTATTAGGGTTTAAAATAGGTTGCCAATTTTCATCATATTGATAAACAGGGTAAATAGGGGCGATTCTTCTATTCCAAAAGAAAGCATTAGCAAAGTTTGTTGTTGGGACTCCTGCCGCTGTTAGCGTAGATGGAACTGCTTGACTTTCGGATTTTGCATAGGCAACATCACCACTTAAGGTTACTGCATCAAATATTTTTGCAGAAGTAGCTTTTAAACGAGCAGAATGTCTTTCAAAACTACTTCTAACGGTATACCCATTGTTGGTTTCAGAACCTAAAGATAAGTAATAAGTAACATCTTCAGAACCTCCTGATAAGCTAATATTATTAGAGTGAAAAGTAGCAGCATCTCTAAATAAAGCATCTTCCCATTTATCATTAACTAATAAAGTAGCTGAACTGTTTAGTTTACCAGTGGCAGGATTTACTAGTTGGTCGCCAGGAACATTGTAAAGATTATAATTTCCTAAACGAGACATTAAATTATCAGACGCAAATTGTCTCGCTTGTGCTAATGTGATAGGCGTTCCAGCAACATTTTGTCTATGAAACTCTGAATTGGCTAAAACACTGTGATACGCTTCATAAAACTCACCAGGCGATTGCATAATGTTATATTCTTTAGCCCCTCTTTGTGTAATACCAACTCTACTATCTACGTTTATTTCTAATCTATTTCTAGCTCCTTTTTTAGTAGTAATCATTAAAATACCATTAGCAGCTTTATTACCATATAAAGAGGTAGAAGACGCATCTTTTAACACCGTGGTAGATTCAATGTCTTTCGGATTTATACTATTTAAACTACCAGCATAAGGAACCCCATCTAATACAATAAGTGGTGCTTGATCGGCAGATACAGAATTGAACCCTCTAATTCTAATGATAGGGTCAGAACCTGGCTGACCGCTTGCTTGTATTACTCTCAAACCAGAAACTAAACCTTCTAAACTTTTTACAGGGTTAGAAAAGGTTGCATTTTCAACTTGTTCTTGGTCAATAACACTAACAGATCCAGTAAGAGAGTTTTTAGATTGAGTACCATAGGCAACAACGACAACTTCTTTAAGGAGATTGTCTCCTTCCATAACAACATTTAATTGACTAGAAGTGACTGTTTTTTCTACAGTTTTCATTCCAACAAAACTAAAAACAAGAACCTCTCCTTGTTTAGCTTTAATGGCGTAATTTCCATCAAAATCTGTTTCAGTACCTTGAGTTGTACCTTTCTTTAAAATAGTAACCCCAGGTAATGGTCCAGATTCATCTGATACCGTACCTGAAATTGTCTTTTCTTGTGCATAAGAAATATGCATAAGAAACGTTAGGATTAATGTGAAAATCCCATTAAACTTCGTTCTCATTATATAATTATTTGAATTAACTAAAAGCTAATCTCTTAAATATTTCTTAAAAAAACAATTATTTTAACAATAAAGTAATCAGTATCTTAGAGTAATAGAGTGTGTTTTTGGGGTAAAAAGTATTTTTTTTAGTTAGTTTTGTATTGGTTCTTAGAGGTTAAGAGGTGTGAAGTGTTAAAAAATAAAAAGGAATTTTATTTTTGATAAAAATTATAGGATTTGTGAAAAAAAACAATTAAAGATACGTTTTAAAAGGGAATTCTAAATAATATACTATTTACTTTATAAGAAGTAAAATAAAAATATTTCTAGTTTAAAAATCACTATTTTGATAGGCACCAATATCAGGAGTTGAAGCTCTATCAGTACCTAATAAATCCAGCGTTAATGGAGTACTTATAGCTTTATTAATTGCGTCACTATTTTTACCTATGAAGAACTCATTTTCTGAAGGATTTTTAAAATCTGGAGTACCGTTAATAATATTGTTTTGATAATGCGTTATGTCTTCAAAATTTAAATGAATATTGTCTTTATGTGTGTCATTTAAATCTTCAAATTGAAACATACAATTTTTAATGTTATAGTTAAATAGACCGCTTCCTCTTTGGTCTAATAGTAACTCTACATTATTATCACCTTCAATGATACAGTTGGTGAAATTGGCTACAGCTAAATCACCAACATTGATAACATCCTGACCATTATCATCTTTAGACACAAAATAATCGCTTAACCATACTGTTGGGTCTTTTCGTAAGCCATTTCTCCAGTAGTTGGCAAAAGTAGCATGTGTGAAGTTGTAAACTCCACCAATTATAGAAGCAAAAGAAGATTGCCCTGCATTAGCCACCACAAGATTTTCACCTTTAATGTTTCCATTTACTCCTAGCATTCCAAATAAAGAGTTATTGTATATTTCAGAGTTTTTTATGGTAAGTGTAGGAGTGTCTATTGCATTTGTACCATCTACACGTAATCCTATAGTGCCATTTTTAAGAATTATATTGGTTAGTTCATTGTCTTTACTACCTGACCTCATCCATATGGTACCCCATTGTCCAGGTATATTGTCAAAACGATGTTCAAGTCTATCACCTTGAAAGATAATTTTTTTGTCCAATGTACCATTAGCTTTTATGCTTGCATCATTGTATACAATAATTCCTGAGTTTTTATGGAAGTGTATTTGAGCTCCTTCTTCAATAGTTAATGTTTTGTTAGGAGGAACTGCAGCATATCCGTATATAACATAAGGTTTTTCAGCAGTAAAATTAAGCTCGCTGTCCTTTAAAAATCGACCTTGTATTTGATCAGTTGCACTTAAAGGAATTTGATCTGGTTCAAAATAAGTTTTATAGGGAAATATAAAGTGGGCATCTTGTACTAAGGTAACTAAATCTACGTCTTGTTGATTGTTACCATTGTCAAAAAGTATTTTATCTATATAAAGAGGGTCAGTAATAGAATTAAAGTCAATGGTAGTTTCTATAAAAACATATAAACTATCATTAGCTAAAAGATCGATATCTTTAAATTCTTTCCCAGGAGTACCATCAACATTTAGTCGATAATTAGAATTAACTCCATTTTCTAGTTTTATAGAAGGTATTGTTATTGATTGATCACTCCTGTTATATACTTTAAGATTGTATGTAGCTGAGCCAATATTGGTGAAAATTGTATCTAAAAAAACAGTGTCTCTAGAAAACTCCAAATTTCCAAAACTAGGAATTGTAGTAAAATCTTTTCTACATGAGCTATTAAATATAATAACTAGAATAACAAAAATTGAAAAGACATATTTTTTCATACAATATAAAGTATTAAGATAAAAGCACTAAAAATAAGAATATAACCTTAAAAAGAATGAATTATTGTTTTATTAATTCTATTTCAAAAAGCTTGCTCCAATGTTTTCCCGTAACAAACAAACGATTATTTTCATGATCAAAAGCAATACCATTTAAAACATCGTCTTCATTAACCAAACGTTGTGTTTTTTCCATTTCTTTAACTAAACCAGTTAAGTTTATAATACCTTCAACTACTCCAGTTTTAGGGTTAATTATAGCAATTAATGGTTTTTGCCAGTAATTAGCATATATTTTTCCATTAATATATTCTAACTCGTTTAGTTTCTCTATAGAAAGCTTATTAGTATACGCTTGTATATTTCTTTTTTCTTGCTGGTTTTTAGGATTTAAAAACCATATTTTGTTACTTCCATCGGATTTTATAAGTTCAGTTTCGGTATGTGTTAATCCCCAACCTTCATTACTATTATTGTATTTGAATTCACCTAATTTTTTAAAATTTTCTAAATCGTAGATGAAGCCTTTACGAGCTTGCCATGTTAACCAATAAATCTTATTATTAAAAATAGTCATCCCTTCTCCAAAATACTGGTCATTTAAATCAATTTTTTGTAAAACTTTCCCAGTCGTAATTTCAACTTTTCTTAGTGATGATTTACCTCTTTTACCAGTAGTTTCATATAAATAACCATTATGGTATTCTAAACCTTGTGTGTAAGCTTTTTTATCATGTGGATAGGTGTTAATAATTTTATAGTTATATATTTCTGGAGCTTTGTTTGCAAAAACCTCAATAGAGTTATTAACTCTCTTGGACTTATTAGGGTAAAAGGCAATAGCAGTGACAGCATGTTTTCCTACACCAAAGTCTTTACTGTTAATAGCAATACTTTTCTCGTTTTTATTAACTCGTTTATTATTAACATATATATGAACAGAATCAATAGCATTACCTTTTAATTGTTCAAACTTTATAGCTGCTTTATCACCTAAGTTAACTTTTTTTGTTGTGTTAAGCTTAAATTTATAACTGGTATCACTACATGAAGTTAATGTAATGATGCTTAAGCCTAGTAAGAAGAAATATTTAAAAATACGCATGATTTTCAGTTTGAGTTATAAATTTGTTTATTTGAACTACAAATTAAAACAATTTATTTGTTTGGAAATTAAAAAAAAGGGTTAAATTTGCACCCTCAAATAGCCATTGCAGGTTTTTGATTTTTATTGAAGGCGTTTAAAGCTTTACCAACTTTAAGCAATTTCGTAATAAATTTAAAGTGTTTTAAAATGAAAAAAGGTATACACCCAGAAAATTATAGAATGGTTGCATTTAAAGATATGTCTAATGGAGATGTGTTTTTAACTCGTTCAACTGCAAATACAAAAGAAACTTTAGAGGTAGATGGAGTTGAGTATCCATTAATCAAATTAGAAATTTCTAGAACTTCTCACCCGTTTTATACTGGTAAGTCTAAGTTAGTAGATACTGCTGGACGTATTGATAAGTTCAAAAATAAATATGCAAAATTCAAGAAGTAATTTTGTAACTTTAAAAAATATAAGAAGGAAGCTCCAAATGAAAATTTGGAGCTTTTTTTATGCTGAAAATCTTGTATTTTAGCATTAAAATAAAAAATATGAGAGATACTATATTGGCAGTAGTTATTGTAATCAATGTACTTTGTGGAGTGTTAGCGTATTTCATTCCTCAAATGGGGAATTATATTTTATTAACTATAGCTTCGGCTTTTACCTTGCTGGCTATATATGATGCCTTTATTCAAAAAAAACACTCTTTAATGAGAGCTTTTCCAATTGTAGCTAGGTTACGTTGGGTATTTGAGGAAGAAAGAGAGAAGATACAGCAATATTTTATTGAAGATGATTTAAATGGAACTCCTATAAATAGAGAAAAAAGAAGTATTGTTTATCAAAGATCTAAAAAAGAAATTGAGACTGTGCCTTTTGGAACACAACATGATTTATATGAAAAAGGGTATGAATTTGTAAAACATTCGTTATTTCCTAAAAACCATCATCATGTTACTGGAGACAGAGTGTTAATAGGTTCAGATAAATGCGAACAAAAGTATAATGCTTCTATTGTAAATATTTCAGCAATGTCATTTGGTTCTTTGAGTAAAAATGCAATAATGGCTTTGAATCAAGGAGCAAAAATGGGAGGTTTTGCACATAATACTGGTGAAGGAGGTATTTCGCCATATCATTTGCAAGGAGGAGATTTGATTTTTCAAGTAGGTACAGGGTATTTTGGAGCAGGAAAAACGATAAATGGTAAGAGAGTCTTTGATGAAGAGATTTTTAAAGAAAATGCAACTCGTCCTGAAGTAAAAATGATAGAGATTAAATTTTCACAGGGAGCAAAACCAGGACATGGTGGAATTTTGCCAGCAAAAAAGAATACGGAAGAAATAGCTAAAATACGTTCAGTAGAACCTTTTACAAGAGTTGATTCACCACCAAAGCATGATGCTTTTTCTAACTTTGATGAAATGATAGCTTTTATTCAAAGAGTTCGTGAGTTAAGTGAAGGTAAACCTGTTGGAATTAAATTTTGTGTGGGAGATAATGAGGAAATAGAAATGATGATTCAAGCATTTGCTAAAGCAAAGAATTATCCAGATTTCATGGCTGTTGATGGAGGAGAAGGAGGAACAGGATCTGCTCCGTTAGAATTCTCAAATTATGTAGGTACACCTTTATTAGATGGATTGGCTTTTGTTGCACAAATGTTAACTAAATACGGGTTAAAAGAGCAAATTAAAATAATGGCTAGTGGTAAAGCCATTGATGCTTTTGATGTTGTGAAGTATTTGGCTATAGGAGCAGATGTTATTGGTATGGCTAGAAGCTTTATGTTGAGTTTAGGTTGTATTCAAGCAAGAGAATGTAATTTAGATACCTGTCCGGTAGGAGTAGCAACTCAAGATGAAGATTTAGTTGAAGCTTTGGTAGTTGGAGATAAAAATGTACGTGTTAAAAACTATCATGTTAAAACCATTGAAGCTGTAAAAGAATTAGCGGCAGCTATGGGAAAAGAAAAGATAACAGATATAAAAGCAAATCATATTTATAGAAGAAATAAAGCAGGTGATATTACTTCTTTAGATAAGGTTTATTTTCAAGAGAAGGAAACAGCTTAACTTAAATAAGTTTTTTTGGAGACAATTTTAAAGATTAATTCAAGATCATATACTTTAGAACGTTATCCTAAAACAGAGGATAAGACTTTAAAAGCATGGAGTAATGCTGAGTTATTATGTTTAGAGTATATTAAAGGAAAAGAGTTTAATACGGTTCATGTTTATAATGATCGATTTGGTTTTTGGAACTGTGTTCTTCAGGATAAAGAAGTTATTACCATATGGAATTATGCTAGCCAGCAAAAAGCAATTAAAAAGAACTTACATTATAATGGAATTTCAAAAGAAGTTTACTTTAGTACTCCTTTAGATTCTTTAAATGGAATAAAATTGGCTTTGATTAAAATACCAAAATCATTAGAGTTGTTTGAGTTGTATTTACAACAAATCCAAAAGTGTTCTAATGAGCATACTGAGGTTATTTGTAGTTTTATGACTAAGTATTTTTCATCATCATTTTTAAAAATAGCCGAATCTTATTTTGATATTGTTGAACAAACAAAAGCATGGAAGAAAGCAAGATTACTGATATTAAAAAATCCTAAAAAAATAATAAAAAGTAAAAGTTATATAAATGCAATAACGTATAAGGAGAAAAACTTTAAACAATGGTTTGGGGTATTTTCTTCTGGCAGTATTGATATTGGGACACAGTTTTTTTTAGAAAACTTGAAAGTTTCTCCTAAAGAAGTTCAAGTATTAGATTTAGCTTGTGGTAATGGTGTTATAGGGGCTACTGTTTTAGCACAAAATGAAGATACAAAATTAACTTTTATTGATGATTTTAATTTAGCGGTTGAATCTTCAAAGATGAATGTTGATGTATTAAGATCAACTTTTATCTGTGATAATAATTTAGAGAGTTTAGAAAAACATACATTTGATTTAGTAGTTTCAAATCCTCCATTTCACTTTGAATATGAGAATAACATAGAGGTAAGTTTAAACTTGTTTAAAGAGGTGTTTTCTTGTTTAAAGAAAACTGGACGTTTTGTATTAGTAGCTAATAAACACCTTAATTATAAAACACATTTAATTAAACTTTTTAGAAGGGTTGTTTCTGTTGCAGAAAATAAAAAGTTTATTATTTATGAGTGTTATAAAGAGTAAGAAGGTGCTTGTTAATTTGTCTGTTGTTTATGAGCGTCAACTTGAAAATTAATAGGGAGTTTTAACCTTATGGGTTTTTCTTTGTCAATAGTAATTCCTAAATCTAATTTAGATAGTCCTTCTATAATTTTTACACTTTCTTTACTAAAAGCTTCATGAGGAGCTTCTGCAGTAACATTAACAGTTTTTCCTTCATGAGTTACGCCAAATTTAACAAGGGTTTCAATAATATCTCCACTTTTATAACCTAAAGTTTTTGCAATACTATCAATTTTAGTAGAGTCGTAATTTAAAATAGCTTCAGTAATTACGGTTTCGTAATTTCCTTGTGCAGAAAGAATAAAGGTTGTAAAAAGGGAGGTTAAGAGTACTAATTTTTTCATACTTGTAATTTACTAATCATTGACCAAAATATCGGCCGAAAATACTTATCTTTTTTGTACCTAACAAAAAACATTAGGTTAGTTTAAAAGTAGTTTGTTATTTTATTGTTTAGGTTAGTACGAATAAAATCGTAAAAGCAAGTTAATTAAACTTTTTGAATAATTTTTAGTTTTGATAATAAAAATATTAATATTAAATGTGAAATAGGTAAAAAAAGGCAAGTATACAAGACTTGCCTTTTTATTGCTACAAATAAAAAGCAACTCCAAATACTATGTTTGAAGAATTGAAATTAAAAGAGAAATTATTGTTAGAAGCTTTTACGTTTCTATTTTCGTAATTTTTAGGAGAGGAAGTGGTGTAACCTAAGAAGCCTAGATTGGCTTCTAAAGCAATATTTTTACTAACAAAATAAGTTACTCCAGGTCTTATTCCTATAGAATAACGATCGAAACCATTTTTATTTTCACGATTATTTATTGAGTTTTTTAATTTACTTTGGCTATATAAATAGCTTAACTCTCCTTGTAACGATAGTAAAAATCGTTCACTTATGGAAAAGTATTTTTTTATGTATGGAGCTATGGTAAAACTGTTATTTACATTAGTAGAATTATTGTTTAAGGTGCTGTTGTCAATGTTTCTATTTTCATGTTGATGATATCCATAACGGAGTCCCAATCCTACAACTAAATTATTACTTATTGTATAACCTATTTTGGGAGAAAAATTGAAACCAAAAGAATCGGAGTCTGCTTGTTGGTTGAAGTCAAAATTCTCATATGAGTTGTTGCTTGAATTTAAAGAGATTCCACCTGCCAGGTGCCAAGTTCCTTTTGAGATTGTTTTTTTGCTATTTTTTTCTTGTCCATTTGCAATTCCGAATCCAAGAATCATAACAATTAGAAATACTTTTTTCATAATTAAATAAATTTTTAAGTTTTTAATTGCTTCTATAAGTAACAAGAATTGTTCCTACTGTTCTGTTTTTTTGTTAAAGTTTATGCTTGTTGAATGTTAAAAAAAATAATTTTTTGACTCTTTGGTTTTAACAAAAAGCACCACTTAAAAAGTGGTGCTTAAAATCTATATTGTATTTTGTTGGTTACATATAGCATGTAATTCCAAATACAATGTTAGAAGCGTTAATATTAAAATCAAATTTGTTGGTAATGTTTTTATTATCTGAGTCGTTTTCAAAGCTAGTTGTTTTATAACCTAAAAAACCAAGATTAGCTTCTAGAGCTATACTTTTGCTTACAAAATATGATAATCCTGGGCGAATACCAATATCAAAAGAATTCCCATTAGTTCTGTAAGTTCTATAATTGAAAGAATTATAATCTCTAAATTCACTTTTACTTTTAATGCTTGAGTAAGTTAGCTCACCTTTAACAGATAGTAAAAGGTTTTTACTTACAGAGAAGTATTTTTTTATAAATGGAGAAAAAGAAAAAACATGTGCTTTATCATTTCTATTATAATCATTTACATTTTGATTTTTACTATAGGAATACCCAATTCCTAGTCCAATAGCTAAGTTGTCATCAATAAATATCCCTGTTTCTGGAGCAATACCAAAACCAAATTTATTAACGTCAGGGGAATTATTACCTAAATTAGAATTAATTTTTTCATTTTCAGAGTTGATAGTGAATCCACCAGAAATAAACCAAGAATCTTTAGTGATGATTTTTTTACTGTTTTTTTCTTGTCCATTAACAATTCCTAAAGTAAGAATCATAGCTATTAAAAATAGTTTTTTCATAATAATTGAATTTTTAAAATTAAGTGGGCGAAACTAATAAAAACTATTTTATAGAAATTATTTTTTTAGAAGAATTTTACATGTTTTCGTAGGCATGTTTTACAAGTTTAGCATTGTACTTTCTTTCTAATTTTCTAACAATAAAATGTCCAGTAGCCATGTCCTGAAAATGATCTATAAATAAAGTGTTGATAATGGCGCCTCCAGCAGCTCCAACAATAGGTAATGATTGTGCTATAGTTTTTTCAGTAATCTGAACACCAAATTTTTCAGCAATTTTAGTAATAAATTTAAAAAATAAAGGAGTTCCTTCTTGGGCAATGCCTTGCTCGGTTATGTATTTGCTAACGTTAGTAATTGAATTGGCTAGAATAGTTCTTGTACTATAATAACTAGATTCAACATTAGTTTTTTCTGTAGTTTCCTTTCCAAGAGCAAAAACTTCTAAACAAGCAAGTTTGGTTTCGGGCTTGTTTAAGGTTTCTCCATGAAATCGAGCTATATCAGCTATTGAGCGTAATATGATTGTAGTTGTAATAGGAAGTTCAAAAGCCAGCCCAGCTAAACCAAAAATTCCACCAATGGTTCCTGTTGCGCCAGCTGCAATTTTATGGAGCGTGTTGGTTGTTTTTTTTGAAGGCTGGTTATTAATGGTAAAAATAGCAGCATCAGTAGCTTTTAGTAATGAGTTTTTTGTGATATGACCTAGTTTAGTGCTAAAATTACTAGGTAAAAGCTTTAAGCCTTTTTCTATAGGGCTATCTAAATGTTGTGTTATTTTGGCAGCTAATCCAGGGCTTTCTAATAATTCTTTAGCATGTTTTAACTCTTTTAGGTCTTTATCTGAAATAACATTTTTGGTTTGATTCATATTTTATAGCTTTTTATTTCTTTTTTTTGGAAAGTTTCAAATATAATTAATAATTATTTATGGTTTTCTAGGTTTTTTTGTGGTTTTTTTAAATGTTTTATTGTGTTATGTTTTGTTTTTTAGTTTTTTTATTGATATATTCGTAGCTGTTGTGCTTGTTTTTTGAAGTAAGTGCAATGTTAAGAAATTTTAATATTAATCCCCTTGCTTTATTATGAGATTATTTTCGAGCGCACAAAAAATTGAAAAAGAACAGATTAAATTTTTGACATTTCCAAAAGAAGAAGTTTTAAATAAAAAAAATGAGCAGACTAATCGTTTTTTAGCTTTACAACGTGGTATGTATTTAGGAAACCTAGAGAGGGAGAAGGTAAAAATTGTTTTTGTTGATGATGCTGGATTGAAAAAAGTAGAAACTACTATATGGGGAGTTACTGATAAATCGGTGATTCTCAAGCAGTCTACTGTCATTCCGTTAGAAAGAATTATGGCAATTGTGTAATTACCAAGAGCATTCCCTATGCATAAAATGAAGTGAATATTTATTGGTAGAATTAATAAAAAAACGCATTTATTATTAATGCGTTTTTTTTATGGGCATAATTGAAAGTTAATTCATTAAATAATCTGCAAGAACATGTGATATTTTTTGACCAGTATGACTTTCGTAATAAGAATAACCTGGCATTGGGTTTACTTCAAAACAATAAACGTCTCCTTCATCGGTAAATCTTAAATCAATACCACTGAAATCTAGTTGTAGTGCAGCAGATACATTAATACAAGCGTTTTTTATGGTTTCTGGAATGGCAAAGGTTTCTAGTTCTGTAGTACCGCCATTTTTTCTAGCGTATCTATAGTCAACTCCTGTTGTGTGTATTTTTGTGGCTACTACTTCTTTGTCTATTACATGAACTCTAACATCAAATCCTGATAGTTTTTTTTGAAATTGAACAGGACAAAAACGAATTTTTTCTAAACGTTCAGTGTCTAAAGGGTCAAATTCTTTTACTATAGAGCGAACTCCACTAATAGATTTGTAAATTACAGAGCCGTTTTTTTGATGGAAAGCAATGGCTTCTGTTGGGATGTTAGTAATTAGTGTGTTAGGTGTTTTTAATCCATATCTTTTAATAATTTGAGCTTGATAGGGTTTGCTACTATTACTAAACATTTTACTGTGCCTATTTACTACTTTACTGTCTGTTACTTCTAACCATTGGTATAAAGATTCGTGTACATTTCTAGAGTGTTCTTGTAAGTTTTGATTTTTATCTTTTACTTCAGGAATATTGGTTTCACTCATAAAGCGAGAGTATACACTATCAAAGCTATTTAAATTATAGCTACAATTGGCTATATGTAATTCGCCTGTTGGTTTCTGATTTTTAAATTTCCAGTTAATTTGAATGTCTTCTATTTGGCGCTGGTTAAAGATAACTACTTCTGCACCTTTATTGATAAGCGCATTTTTTACTTTGGCTATGGGAGCTTCACTTGGAATTCCACATAATAATACTTTACTAGTTTTCATGGATAATGTGTTTTATAATGGCTACTAGTTTATCTCCATAATTAATAAGTGATGGAAAGGTATTGGCTTTTATAAAGTTTTTTTCGTCATTACTTACTGTAATTTCTAAGAGTGGTGTTTGGGCTAAGTTAGAAAGTTCAATACAGTTGTTGACTAATTGTTTGTTAATGCAATTGGTTATTATTTTTTTTCCAATTACGAGTATGTTTTTACCAATAGGTGTGTGTGTGTTATTATTGTTTACATTTTTAAATCCAGCAACATAGGCGGCTTTTGCCCATTGTTCTGGTGACCAAAATACACCGCTTAAACTGTAACCTATTGATGGGTTATATATTGGACAGCTTTCTTGGACTTGGTATAGCCAGCTCATTAAAAGTGCATTCATTTCTGCATGAACGTACTGTTTTTCTACTTCTGCAGCTTTTTCCCATATTGGTGACTTAGGTATTTGTGTTCTGTTAAAAAGAAAGTTTAGATTTTTGTTAGATATTTCAACTCCTTTTTTTGTTTTTATATAAAAGCTGTTTTCATCTTCGTTAATTATTTGCTTCCATTCTTTAGCCATTAAAAGTTCTTCTGGACTAATTAATTCTATTGGGATGTTTTGTTTCTGTAAGGCTAAATAAAGCCATATAGCATCGTGATCTTGTGGGTGACTTAGTATTACGTTCATGAGTTAAGAGTTAAGTAATCTTAAGAGTATTGTTGTTAAGCAATACTCTTAAGATAGGTTAGATTACATGCTATCTGCAATGTCTTTATTCATCTTTTCTTGAGTTGCCATAATGTCTTCTTCATTAGTTAAGGCTCCTGAAGATAAATCGGGTCTTAAATCTGATCCTATATAGGCGGTTAATGAAGATAACATTTCTTCCATTTGTGCTAATCTTTCTTCTATACTATTAGATCTTTTAATACCTGGGTTTATTGGATTGAAATCTCTAATTTCTCTAATTTTCCCTCCGTCAAAAGGTTTGTCTAGTTTGTCAGTTATTGGTTTATCAACCTTGTCTGGAATTAATCCTTTGTTGTCTGGTAGTTCTTTTCGAAGCTCTTTTTGGTATTCTTTTATTTCTTTTCGTAATTCTTTTTTTAGTTCTTTTATTTCTTTTTTCTCTATTTTTTCAATTTTATCTTTTGTTTCTGCTTTTTCTAACTTCTCAGTTTTTAGTTCTTTGGTATCTTTTCTTAAATCTTTGAAGTCTTTAATAATACTCTTTGTAACTTTTTGGCAAATAGAAATATTTAATTCACTTAAAACAGCAGCAATAGGGTTAATGTATGTGTACCCGGCATCATTACCTGCAAATAGTAGTCCGATTACTTTGTTGTTTGCATCTACCACAACAGATCCTGAATCACCACGTTTGCTAAATTTTGGATTTACAGCGGTGTTTGGTCTGATACCAATTTGATTAGTTAGTGTTTTTACACCTAAGCTAGGACCGTAATTAACACTTACTGTAGCATTAATGGCATCTACAAAACCTTCAGTTAATAGTGTGGTTCTTCCTCTTTTTTTAACAGGAGCGTTTAGTACAGCATTTGCTGTTCCTTTTACATCTCCTATATCAACAATAGAGCAATCACTTGGTCTTCCATTTAAGGTTGAAATGGCTCCATCTACTTTAGAGCTTAGTACTGCTCTTTGTAGAGCACCAACTCTATCAGTTCCAGGTGTACCTGTGTCTACACGGCTTGGTTGGCACATAAAATCTCCAACATTCCATGTGTTATCTACGCACATTACATGGAAGTTACTTAATAAAGCAGGGTTGTTAGTAGCATTGTCTTTTACAATACATCCTAATGTACCAGTGAAAACTGAGCCTCCAATAACGCGTTCTGGTCCTATACTGATTCCTCCTTTTACTGTTGGGTAGGTTGTGGTATCTGCAAATGCAGAAATGTCTTGTAGTTTTTGAGCAAGCATTTGTGGGTATACTTCCATTTCAATGACATCTGTTTTTATACCGTTTATTGTTGTTGGTATTTTTTCTTTTTCACTAATATTTTTCTTTTTTTGTTTTACGTGTACTCGAATTGTAATTTCGTCTGTACGCTTACCATTACTGTATTTGTAGCCTACATCTACACCAGTTACCCCTTTTAGTTTAAATAAGTCTGCTTCTGCAGCTTCTTTTTGTACGATGATTTCGTCTAAATTCTTCATTGTTTTTAACTTTTAATTTGATTATGGTTTTAGTTGTTAGCTCGGTTTTTATAAAGGTTTTATAATTCTGGTTTCTATAATTATGGGAATGTTGTTAAGTGATGTTGGAATGTTGAGTTGTTGGTGAGTAACATTAGGGTTGTTTACTAATACTCTTACGCATAGTTCATCTGTGTATGTATTTCCTTTTTTATAGGAAGCGATTTCAATACCTGTAAAGAATTTTGATTGAATTACTTTTTGATTAATAGTGGTAAATACCTCTTTAGCGATTTCTAGGTTTTGCATGGTTGTTAATTTGTTTTTTACAAGCTGTTTATAGGGGAAGATTTTGTGTGCTTGTAATTTTAGATGTATGGATATTCAAAATTAGAAAGGAATGAAGGATGTTTTTAGAGTGTATCTACCTGATTTTAATGATGTTTTTAGATGTTTTTGAAGCAGGGTTTTTCCTGTGACTTATTATTGTAAGGGAAGGGTAGGGAAGAAAGGATAAAAGGAAAGGTGAGATCACTTTTTGAGTTGCTTACAGTCTTTTTTGGACTGCTTAGCTTGCTTTTTGAGTTGCTTACGGTCTTTTTTGGATTGCTTAGCTTGCTTTTTGAGTTGCTTACGGTCTTTTTTGGATTGCTTAGCTTGCTTTTTGAGTTACTTACGGTCTTTTTTGGGCTGCTTAGCTTGCTTTTTGAGTTGCTTACAGTCTTTTTTGGATTGCTTAGCTTGCTTTTTGAGTTGCTTACGGTCTTTTTTGGGTTGCTTAGCTTGCTTTTTGAGTTGCTTATAGTCTTTTTTGGACTGCTTAGCTTGCTTTTGAGTTGCTTATAGTCTTTTTTGGATTGCTTAGCTTGCTTTTTGAGTTGCTTACGGTCTTTTTTAGATTGCTTAGCTTGCTTTTTGAGTTGCTTACAGTCTTTTTTGGATTGTTTAGCTTGCTTTTTGAGTTGCTTACGGTCTTTTTTAGATTACTCAAAAGGGTTATACAAGGAAGCTACAGGCTGAAACTATAGTTTTCTTTTCTTTTTCATCTAAGTCAAAAACAGGTTGTTTTTCTTGTGAGTGAAATTTACATCAGAAATGGTTTGAGCTTTACTTAGAAGTTTGCTTATTGTTCATTCATCAACTTTTGAAAAAGGTCTATATATTGTCCTACATGAAAACCATCTAGGAGAGCATGGTGTACATGAACAGACATAGGCATTTCTTTTATACCATTTTGTTCTGTCATTTTTCCAAAGGAAATTTTTGGGCAGCTATCATTAAAAGTAAAATTTCTAGCGTGAGATAAAGAGGTGAAATCAATCCATGGTATTGAAGAGTAATGAATCACGTTTTCACCAGAAACAGCAGGGATTAGATCTTTACTGTTTTGAACATTTTCTATTTCTTTTTTAGCTTCTTTTTCAAAATTGGTATAATCTTTAAAGTAGTTAATGTATGAAAAGCCAAAGGTGTTATTGGGTCTGCTTATAGTAGCAGAAGCATTTACTTTGTCAAAAATAATGACTTCGTCATTTATAATTCTGTATTTAAAAGATTCTATACTGTTTGCAGCTACTAATGATTTGTGTAAATAGTACAGAAAGAAGGATTGTAGATTTTCTTTACAATATTTATAAGCATTAGTGCAGTCTATGGTAACAGTTACACCAAAGAAGGGTTCCGTAAAATTTTTGAAAAAATTATAGATGTCTTTTCGATTCCAATTGTTTAGATCTATTTTGTTAGCCATTGTTATTAGAATTCTTACAACTTTAAAAGTATAAATAACTAATTAAATTAAAAAAAGGAATTGTATAATTATACAATTCCTTTTTTTAGTGGTTAAAGTTGTTTGTTTATTTTTTCAGTATTACAGAGTTTTTTGATTCTTCCTCTGTAGTTATCTTAACTAAATATACTCCTGAATTTAAATTGTTAGCTGTTAACTTTGTTTTTCCGGGGTTTTGGGTAAATGTTTCTTCTAGTAACATTTTACCTTGAAGGTTATACAGTTTTATTTGAATATTCTGTCCTTTTACTTTAGTTAAATCTATAGTAAAGGAATCAGTGAAAGGAACAGGGTAAATTGATGCTGTTGTGTCTAGGTTAATGTCATTATTACCTAGTGTGCCTCCTTTAATAGTGATGGTATAATCTTCAACTTCACCTTGTCTTGTAAGGTTTTCTCCACATGGTACTATGTAATCTTCTCTACCATATGCTAATTTAACTCTCATTCTTACTTTAGTGTCTGGAGCTAAGGTTGCCGCATCTGGTATAGTGATTTGTGTTGAATAAGGACCTGCTTCATATTTATGGAATACTTTCTCGCCTGGGTCATTAAAATCAAAATTATTGTTCCAGTCTATCCAAACTCCAATAGCATTATACGTCCAATGTTCATTTTTTGTATTTAGTGTTAATGTTTGTTCGGTACCAGCATTTACTTCAATAGGAATGTCAGTATAATCAGAATAACCTGAGTTATTAGTTTCATTCATCATGTCTCCCAATTGAACTTTGGTGATGTAGACACCGTCTTCTACTTTTTGTTTAGCAGTACAGTATTCAGTTAAAGGCTCTGTATATTCTCCAATATTAACAGGTTGATGACTTAATGAGTTAGCCCCATATTCTAAGATATCTATATATTCACCTTGTTCACCTACTTTTATTTTTATCCACATATAATATCTAAACCTTCCAACTGCATAGAAGTAACCAATATGACCTGTTTTACCTTCCCATTTTTTATAGTCTTTACTATGAATTATAAAAGGACTTTTTATATTGTTTCCGTTTTTATCTCTAGGAAAAGTAAAATCTAATTTTTCGTCTAATACAGTTGTGTTTTCGTCTAAAATTTTAACATGAGTGGTGTTTGTATCATCAGCTATAATTTGTGCTCCAAATTTAACAGAAGCACCAAAACCATCTGCATGCATTATTATTCTTGTCTCAGGTGTTGTTTTAGTGTAATCCACTTTATACTGGAACTTAAGACCACCTCCAGCTATTTGTAAATAGGTTTTGTCTTTATCTAACCTAGTGTTTACTTTATCACCTGTTATTTTTTTATCAACTGTAAGGAAAGTAAAGTCAGCTGGAGCGGTTAGTCCGTTTTCAGTATCATTGGTATCTGTATAAGCTGATGGTTTTAAAGCAAATTTAGAGATGACATTTTTATTATGATTGGTTATGTTACCAGTAAAGGTAAATTGTAATCGTTTACCATTGTCTAAAGTTTCTACTGAAGCAATACTAATACCTTCAGGTAACATGTTTACTATTTCATCTTTGTCACCATCACCATCACTATCATTCACATCTTTTATACCTATAACATAATCATCAGCGGTAACATTGTTTTTGAAGCTATTATTACCTCTTAAGATAAACTGAAATGTTTTTCTGTTTAATTCACCGTTATTTTGAATACTTTCATAGGTAAAAGGGTATCCAGTTATTAAATAGTTAACTGGGTTTAGTTGTTCAAATAATTCACCGCATTTTATTTCAGTTGTTGGAGTTACAGGAAAGGCGGAGTCTATAAGTTTAAAGCCTAGTTTATCGTGTTCTGTTTTAAATAAAGTAAAACTTACCCATCTATAAAATATTTGTCCGTCGTAAGTAAGGTATGTACCTATATACAAATCTTTATCTAAATAATTATCAATATTTGGATCATCTTGAGAAATGATTTTTTTCCAATTTTTTTCTAAATCATGATCTCTATTATATAAACTCCAGTTTGATTCACTATTAATTACTTGTCCTTTATTTAGTAGAGCTATTTGGTCTGGGCCACTAGCTGATCCATCATTTTGTAATACAAATCCTGAAGCACCTGATTCAGTGTTGGATCTAACATATAAATTATTGTTACTAAATTTAAACGCCAAGACTGAATTTCCATAGTTTAGAGAAACACGCATTCTTTGGTAGAAGCCAAACTCTTCATTATCTGAGTTGTTGTATAAGGTTCCTTCGGTTAGTAAACGTCTATATGGCGCTACGTCGTTATGGTTTCTAAACTGTATTTCAAAATCTATATCGGTAGCGTTTTCTATTTCCGATACATTTTTATTTTCAAAAGCGGCATTATTAAATGAGATTTTAAAATCTGTAACTGATCTTGCTGAATGATCAGTAGCGTTTCCTGTAAAAGTGAATAAAGCTTTATTGCTGTCAATAACATTAATTTTTGCAGATAAACCATCAGGAGTATTAGTTGTAGTAAAATGTGTGTTTTCTGTTAAGTCTTGACCAATAGTTGCGTTAGAAAAGTTTACGTTTTCTAAATAAATCATTGTTTTAGTACCTATAACTCCAGTATTTGCAATTCTTTCTTCTCTAAATTTACGACTACCACTTCCCAAGTCACTTGAATATGAAATACGAGATGTATTTGGGTTAGAAACATAAAGAGTTTCAGTTAGATTGGTGTCAGATATAACATTATCTCTCCCTGCTACATCACTATTTAAAGCAGCAATCATAGCTGCTTTTTGCCCATTTGTAAACATGCTTGTACATGGTGTGTAATTCATGAATTCATGAACATTAGTTTCTTGACCACAAGAAGAAAAAGTATAGTTACAATTATTGAAACCTTCTTTGTATTGTTGGCCAACTGTATTAGGCGTGTCATCAATGCCATCATCTGCATTACAAGCAGCAGAATCACCACTACTATATCCAGAACCCCATGAGTGATTTAAACCCAACCAGTGTCCAATTTCATGAGTAAGAATATGTCTGAAAGTAGATAGATTTTCTTCGTTTTCTACTCTATCTCCTAGTACCCAGTAAGCCATAGTAATTCCAGTTGAAGAGCCATTAGTAGTTAAGCCGTTATCGTGTTGAGGTAACCATGCATAACCTGAACCACCTTGAGTAGTATCTCCATCAACAAATTCATAGGTGTTATACCTGTTAAGAATCCAAATGTTTAAGTATTTGTTTGTTGGCCATTTTGTTTGTCTTCTCATGGTGTGAAACTGGGCTTGGTTAGTTGTAAAAGCTCTGTAGTGTACACCATAAGTAATTCCATTGGTAGGTTTCCCTTCAGGATTTTTTTGAGCTAAAACAAATCTGATTCCTACTCTAGATTCATCTGTTTTGAATTGATCTTGTATGGTGTTTCTGTTTTCAGATAATCCATTGAAATCTTCATTAACACGTTTAATAGCTCTTTTTACTTGGGTTTCAGTTAAAACAAAGTCATCATCACCATCATGTATGACATGAAAAACAACAGGTATGGTATATTCTGGAATTGTAGTGTATTCTGGGTCAGTTTCAGGGTTAATAGGGATTATTAAATTTGAAGGAGTTGTTCTTCTTTGCCCATATTTTAATTGTTCAGCAATAACTCTTAATTGTTTTTCATAGTTTAAAGAAGCTTTTTTATAAGCTTCTTTTTCATTATTACTTAAGCTTTTGTAGTGTTCATATTCTTTTAAGGTAGTATGGCATTGTTCATTTTTAAGAGCTTCAATTTTATTTTGATCCATTTTGTCAAAAGGATGAGATTGTCCGTATGAAGTGTTGTTGAAGGCTAGTGAAGTTATAAAGATAAAATGAAATAGTAGACTTTCTATTTTTAAAATAGAAGGTGGTTTTAGAATGTTTCTAACCTCATTGAAGGTGTTTTTAATTGTAGAAGGTGTAATGTTTTTAGTCATGTTGTTATTGATTTACATAAAGTTGATACAATGATAACATGACTAAGGGTAAATGTAATGGGTGTTTTTTATCTGATAGTAGTATTAAATTACCTTTAAATATTGTGTTTAAAGATTTTTGTTGAAAAAAAATGTCGAATACGTGTTTTTTGTTGTAAAATTAACAGTGAAAACGCATGTTTGTTGAGATAATTTAAATTTGTGGATTAGGACTTATTCTTAGTTTAGAACAAGAGTTGTGTGATTGAAAAAAGTTAATTATTTTCTATAATCACTTTTTCTGACTTTATGTAAATTAAATCTTTATTAGGGCTGTAAATGTTAATCAGTAAATAGTAAACTCCAGAGGCAAAGTTATCTAGATGTATAGTGTGTTGATTAGTGTTTGTACTGAAGGTTTTTACCAGTTTTCCATTCATATTGTATAGGGTACCAGTAGTAAAATACATTTCTTTAGTGTCTTTAATGCTCAAATTTAAAAAGCCATTGCTAGGATTAGGGTACGTTTTACAAATTAAAAGTGGAGTAGCGGTGAAGATATTTTCACAGCTATTATTGTAGGTAATGTTTTCTGTATTTTTTAAAGTGAAATTTTTAATGTCTTTTTTGTAGTCTGTCCAAGTATCAGTTTTGTAAACATCTTTGTAACTCCAAAATACAATGCCTCCGTAACCATTGTTTTTACATAATTTTTGTTGGTTTAAAGGAGATGTTTGTTGATTGAATAGATCTACGGAAAAGCTTACTTCAGAAATAAGTATTGGTTTGTTCAGTTTCCATTCTTGAGCTTGATTTATATGAGGTGACATTGTGTTGCCCATATAGTTATAAAAGTGAAAAGAGTAAAAGTCAAGATATACTTTAGAGCAGTTAAAACCTAATTGATGGAATTCACTTTCATGCCAGTAGTTTTTAGTGCTATTGTTTTTAAAAGGTTTAGCAGAACCAATAGTGATATTTTGATCGGTGTTTTCTCTTATGGCTTCTATACATTTTCCAATGAATTGTTGCATTTCTATTTTACTTACCGTTTGTTGTGTAGTACCGCCATAGTCAACATTCATTCCCCATTCAGGTTCATTCATGATTTCCCAGGCTAGAATATTACATTGTTTTTTTAAGCTTTTAACCATGGGGATAAGTGCCTTTTGAATATAGCTATTTGTTTTTTGTTTGTTTTTAATAAGGTCTGCATGAAGCCCAGCATATTTACCAGCTACCTTAGTGTAATCTTCAAGCATATCGTGTGACCAAAGTGTAAGAATAACCATTAAAGAATGTTCATTCGCTAATTTTACAACGTTATTAAGTTGTTGTAAAAAATTATTGTCTAACCCAGTTACATAGCCTTGTTCATCAAAATTAGGGTTAGCTCTACCATCGCAATGAATCCATATTCTAACACAATTAACTCCATTTTCTTGCAAGTCTTTAAAGGAGTCTTTGAACCAATTAGAGTCGTATCCTTCTCCCCATATATGATGTTCTCCAAAATCCCATCCGAAATTATTCCAAGGAATATTAACACCATTTATATAGTATTCTTTTCCGTTGAGATGAATAGTATTAATTTGTGCATTATTAATGAAAGGGTAAAAGGAAATTAGAAAAATAAGGTATAACTTTTTATTCATAGCAGCTTTTTTTTTAGTTAATGCTTGATAGTTCATTACTGATTTTAGCTCTAAATTCTTTGTTGGTCAAAATTTTTAGTATAAATGCATTGTGGGTTTTGGTAAGTTCTTTTCTTTCGGAAGGAGTAAGGTTGTTGAAAAAATAAACAACTTCTGTAGTATTCCCCTTTTTGTCAGTAGCATAAAAGGTATTTGTAAAAACGAAAGCAGTTGAACCACCTTTAGTGCCTGCATGTTGTAACCATTTTTGGTTTTTGGGGTTCTTCATCAAAGATTCTAAAGCTTCATCAAGATAGCTGTGAGTTTTTTTACTTAAATAAGATTTAGAGTTTAATTTATTCATTAACTCTGTATATTCACTTACTGTAGAGCTAGGTAAATTGTCAGATCTTACTTTTTGAATATTAATTCTTAAATCTCCTTTGTTTTTTTTATAAGTAGAATCTAATAGTAATTTATTATGGATGCTATGAGTAGCGTTTATATATTTTTTAAGGGGAAGATTTTTTAGTTTATTTTTTAGTTTTGTTCCAATGGTATTAGGGAATAGTTCTTTGCCTACGAATAAAGAAGATACCATATAGTAAATTTCAGTATGTTTTTGTATGCCAAGTTCTTTAAGACGTCTATTAATATTTTTAAGCCCTAGTCTATGGCATAACCATTCAGTATTGGCATTTGAACTATATCTAATCATTCCTTTAGTGATTTCTCGGATAGAAATTTTATTGTTTATAATTTTTGATTTACTTTTTTCTAACCATTTTGAATGTGATCCTCCGTCCGTATTTTTAACATGGAATTTTTCTAGCTCGCTAATATGAATTTTTTCATCTGGATTTATTAAGCTATTAGCTGCTTGTATAGCATATTCTATAGCAATAATTATTTTTACGGTACTAGCTAAGGGCATTATTTTGTTTGAATTAACATTGGCTATAATGTCTTTGTTTCGTACAATTTTAATAGCAGATCTTTGCGGATGTTTTTTTATAAACTCTAAGACAATATTTTCTTTTTGGGAGTTAGATTGAAAGCTTATAATAGCTATGAGGATACCTAAGATAGGGATTAATATAAACAGTTTTCTTAGCATTTGACTTTTACTTTTGTGGAACAAAAATAAAATATTATAGAATTATAGGGTGAAAAAATACTAGGTTTTAGTTTTTATGGTTGTTAATAACTTTCACTTTAGTTTGTTCTCTTGGGGCCAGTATTGATGCTATTTGTTTATTAAATATAATTTACTATATTTAAGTTGTTAATAATTATTAACATATGTTATCAACAATTGTTGATAAATTTGTTTATTTTTACACTCAATTTATTGAAATGTAGTTTTTTATGTTTTGTAAGTTGAATTATTAAATTCCCCATATATTATGTTCTTTAAAAAAACAAAAAAAGTAAAAAAGGAAAACCAAGAGAAGCTCTTGAGATTTCCAAAGATTGATGTATTAGAGCACAGGATTGATCAGGTAAATGATGCTTTGAACCTTAAAAGGGCATTCTTTGCTGAAAATTTAAATCGAACAAGACTGAAGATCTTTTTCAATGATCATTCAGGTTTACAAAAAGTTGAAACTTCTGTTTGGACTATTTCTAAAAAAGCAATTACTCTAAAAAATAATACAGTAATTCCGCTCAGTGATATTGTAGCGGTAGCATAAATAAAAAAGCCCTCGGAAACTCCGAGGGCTTTTTTATGTTGGTATTTGTCTTGTTTTCTAAGCTTCAGCTTCCATATAATCTTCAATAGGATTACAAGAGCACACAAGGTTTCTATCACCAAAAGCGTCATCAACTCTACGTACAGATGGCCAAAATTTATTTTCAGCAATATAATCTAGAGGAAAAGCAGCTTCTTTACGAGAATAAGGTAAATCCCATTCATCAGCAACTAACATTTCTTGTGTATGTGGCGCATTCTTTAAAACATTGTTGTTATCATCTTTAGAAGCGGTATCAATTTCTTTTCGGATAGAAATTAAAGCATCACAAAAACGATCTAATTCTGAAATACTTTCACTTTCAGTAGGTTCAACCATGATAGTTCCTGCTACAGGGAAAGATACTGTTGGCGCATGAAATCCGTAATCCATTAGACGTTTAGCAATATCTCCAACTTCAATTCCGTTTTGTTTAAATGCTCTACAGTCTAAAATCATTTCATGAGCAGCACGTCCCATTTCACCAGTGTATAATGTATCAAAATGACCTTGTAAACGCTCTTTCATGTAATTAGCATTTAAGATAGCATTTTTAGTAGAATTGGTTAATCCGTCAGCTCCTAACATAGCTATATAGCCATAAGAAATAATACAAGCTAAGGCAGAACCCCAAGGAGCAGCAGAAATAGCGGTAATGGCATTGTCTCCTCCAGTTCCTACTACTGGGTTAGTTGGTAAAAACGGTACTAATTGAGGAGCTACACAAATTGGTCCAACTCCAGGTCCACCTCCTCCGTGAGGAATGGCAAACGTTTTATGTAAGTTTAAGTGACAAACATCGGCACCAATTGTTGCAGGATTAGTTAATCCAACTTGGGCATTCATGTTTGCACCATCCATATATACTTGACCACCATTGTCATGTATAATTTGAGTGATTTCTTTAATGGCTTTTTCATATACACCATGTGTAGATGGATAGGTAACCATTAAAGCAGCTAAGTTATCTTTATGTTTTTCAGCCTTAGCACGTAAATCTTCTACATCAATATTACCTCTTTCATCCGTTTTAGTAACTACAACCTTCATTCCAGCCATAATTGCAGAAGCAGGGTTGGTTCCGTGAGCAGAGGCAGGAATTAAACAGATATTTCTATGAGTATCACCATTAGCTTCATGATAAGCTCTGATTACCATTAAGCCAGCAAATTCTCCTTGTGCTCCAGAGTTTGGTTGTAATGAAGTACCAGCAAAACCTGTTACAACATTTAATTGTTGTTCTAAGTTTTTAAGCATTTCTTGGTAACCCTCAGCTTGGTTTAATGGAACAAATGGATGGATATTACCCCATTGTGGATTGCTTAAAGGTAACATTTCAGAAGCAGCATTTAACTTCATAGTACATGATCCTAACGAAATCATTGAGTGATTTAAAGCTAAATCTTTACGTTCTAATTTTTTAATATAACGCATCATATCAGTTTCTGATTGATACGTATTGAATACTTCGTTTTCTAAGAAAGTAGTATTTCTTTTTACTTCTGTAGGTATTGCATTAGCTGAACTAAATTCTTCAATAGTAATGTCTTGGATATTAAAAGCTTGTTCAAAACAATCAACAATAGCGTTTATTTCTTTTAAACTTACTGTTTCGTTTACAGAAATAGAAACATGGTTTTCATCAACATAATTAAAGTTAATTCCATTAGCTTCCGCTACACTACGTAATTTAGCAGCTTCCACTTCAACTAAAATTGTATCAAAGTAAGCTGTGTTTTTTTGCTTAAAACCTAATCTTTCAAGAGCAGATGCAATAGTTGTAGTTGCTGTATGTACTCTATTAGCTATGTAGTTTAATCCATCTTTTCCATGGTAAACGGCATACATACCAGCCATAACAGCTAATAATACTTGTGCAGTACAAATGTTAGAGGTAGCTTTTTCACGTTTAATATGTTGTTCACGTGTTTGTAAAGCCATACGTAAAGCTCTGTCTCCATTTCTATCTTTGGTAACACCAATAATACGTCCAGGAATACTACGCTTATATGCTTCTTTAGTTGCAAAGTAACCAGCGTGAGGTCCACCATATCCTAAAGGAATACCAAAGCGTTGCGTAGTTCCAACTACTACATCAGCACCAAATTCAGCAGGAGCTTTTAATACAACTAATGATAAAATATCCGCTGCTACAGCTACTTTTATATTATTGGCATTTGCTTTAGCTACAAAATCAGTGTAATCATATACTTGTCCGTGTTTTCCTGGGTATTGTACAATAGCTCCAAAGAATTCATCTGAGAAATCAAAGTTTTCATGATTGTCAATAACTAATTCAATTCCAATTGGAATAGCACGTGTTTTAAGCACCGATAACGTTTGCGGTAAAATTTCAGAAGAAACAAAGAATTTATTAGCACCAGCTTTTTTCTTAGCTCTTTCTCTAACATCAAATAATAAAGCCATTGCTTCTGCAGCTGCAGTAGCTTCATCTAATAAAGAAGCATTGGCTAATTCCATTCCAGTTAAATCACAAACCATAGTTTGGTAATTAAGTAAAGCTTCTAAACGACCTTGAGCAATCTCTGCTTGGTAAGGTGTATAGGCTGTATACCATCCTGGATTTTCTAATATGTTTCTTTGAATTACGCTAGGTATAATAGCTTCATGATATCCTAAACCTATATAGCTTTTAAAGACTTTATTCTTTGAGGCTAATTCGTTTATATGATTTAAGTACTCATATTCACTCATAGCTGGCTCTAAGTCTAGCTCTCCATTTAATCGGATATCATCAGGAATAGTTTCATTAATTAATTGATCTAAAGAATCTACGCCTATGGTCTTAAGCATGTTTTCATGATCTTTAACACGCGGACCTATATGTCTTAATTGAAATGAATTTGTGTTCATTTGTGCTGTTTGTTTTACGTGAGCCAAAAATAATTAAATTAGATGATTATACTAATATGTTTTTGATGTAAACTGTTAATTTATTAACCGAATATTAACATACTAAACAGATATGCTATTTTTGTTTAATGAACTATTTGAAAATTATTTTTAATTTTTACATAAATTCTAGTATTCATGTGGCATTGGCGGTTTGTTCTTTGCTTAGAGTTACAGAATTATATTTTGAATTACCTTATAATAAAATTTTAAATAATGTAGTATTCTATGGTACTATAACAGGATACAATTTTGTTAAATATGCAGGAGTAGCTAAACTACATCATAAAAGTTTGACTAAAAACTTAAAGGTTATTCAAATTTTTTCGTTGATATGCTTTCTTTTGCTGTGTAATTATTTGTGGAGATTACCTGTTGACATTATTTTATTTTTTGTTCCATTTGGAGTTTTGACTTTGTTGTATGCTATTCCAGTTTTTAAACGTTTTCAAAAAAGTTTACGAAATATAAGTTATTTGAAAATTATTGTAGTTGCTTTTGTATGGGCAGGAGTAACGGTTTTATTGCCTATATATGAGGAGGTAGAAATGTTTAGTCAGTTTAAAGTTTTTGGAGTATTCTTTCAGCGATTTTTACTAGTTATTGTTCTTATTTTGCCTTTTGATATTAGAGATATGAAGTTTGATGCTATTTCTTTACAAACGATTCCAAAGAAAATAGGGGTGTTTAAAACAAAATTGTTGGGTGTTTTTTTAGTGGTTATATGTTTTACATTAGAATTATTCATAACAAAAACTTATTACCAACGATTATCTTTATTTTTTACATTATTGGTTTTTACTTTTCTTTTATTACAATCTAAGGAGGACCAATCAAGGTATTATAGTTCATTTTTGGTAGAATCAGTACCAATTATTTGGTGGGGTTTACTAGTGGTTATAACATAAGGTTAATTTTATATTGTTGATATTTAGTGTTTAAGCTAGTGGTTTTAGATAATTTATATTTTTAGTGTAGCTTATTTGTTTTTTTAAAAAATGAATACATGAAATTTAAATAAACTGTAAAAAAATGTGAAAAATTGTAAATGTTATCATTTTGTGATACTTTTTTATCGAATCATTTGTAATTTGCAGGCATACAATACAACACATATTAATAATGAACACAACAAGTACCTTAAAAAGAAATTATGTTTTTGACTTTGATAGTACATTAACTAAAGTTGAAGCTTTGGATGTTTTAGCAGAAATAACCTTAGCTAATAATCCTCAGAAAAAAGAGATTATTGAAGGGATTACTAATATAACAAACCTTGGAATTGATGGCGAAATTTCATTTCCAGAATCGTTAGAGAGGCGTATTAAAATGTTAGATGCTAAAAAGTCAGATTTAACCCTTTTAATAAAAGAATTAAGAAGAAAAGTGTCTGTGTCCATTGAAAGAAATAAAGAGTTTTTTGAGCAATTTTCTGATGATATTTATGTAATTTCAGCAGGGTTTAAGGAATTTATAGATCCAATAGTTGCAGAGTATAATATACCTTCTGAAAGGGTATATGCTAATACTTTTGAATTTGATGACAATGATAGTATTGTTGGCTTTGATAGAGAAAATGTTTTGTCTACTCATAATGGTAAAATTCAATGTTTAAAAGACTTGAATTTACAAGGTGAGATTCAAGTAATAGGAGATGGGTATAGTGATTATGTTACTAGAGAAGCTGGTGTAGCGGATACCTTTTTTGCCTACACAGAAAATATTAAAAGAGATAAAACGGTAGCAAATGCTGATTATATTGCTCCAAATTTAGATGAATTTTTATACGTAAATAATTTGCCAAGAAAAATATCATACCCAAAAAATAGAATAAAAATTCTATTGTTAGAAAATATACATGTAGATGCTAATACAAAACTTACAGAAGATGGGTTCTCTGTGGAAACAGTATCAAGAAGTTTGTCAGAGGATGAGCTTATAGAAAAATTAAAAGATGTACATGTTTTAGGAATTCGTTCTAAAACACAGGTTACTAAAAAGGTTATTCAAGCTGCTGAAAAACTAATGGTTGTGTCTGCATTTTGTATTGGGACTAAACAAATAGATTTAGAAGCTTGTAAAGAAAATGGAATTGTAGTTTTTAATGCGCCTTATAGTAATACTCGTTCTGTTGTTGAATTAGCTATTGGAGAGATCATTATGTTAATGCGTAGTGTTTTTCAAAGGAGTACAGAGTTACATAATGGGCAATGGAATAAAACAGCTCAAGGATCAAGAGAAGTGCGTGGTAAAAAATTAGGGATTGTTGGGTATGGTAATATAGGAAAACAACTTTCTGTTTTAGCGGAAGGGTTGGGTATGGATGTATATTATTATGATGTGGAGGATAAGTTGGCTTTAGGAAATGCAACTAGAATTAATACTTTAAAAGAGTTATTAAATATTTCAGATGTAGTCACGTTACATGTGGACGATAATTCAGCTAATAAAAACTTTATTGGTGAAGAGGAAATAGCTCAAATGAAAGATGGGGCACATTTAGTGAATCTTTCTAGAGGGTTTGTAGTGGATATTCAAGCGTTGGTAACGGCATTAAAATCAGGTAAGTTAGCTGGTGCTGCTGTAGATGTTTATCCAGAAGAGCCTAGAAAAAATGGTGATTTTTATACGGAGCTTAAAGGATTGGATAATGTGATTTTAACACCGCATGTTGGGGGTAGTACAGAAGAAGCTCAAAGAGATATTGCAGATTTTGTACCTAATAAAATAATGGCATATATAAACTCAGGTAATACTGTTGATGCAGTTAATTTCCCTAATATAAGATTACCTAAGCATAAAAATGCACATCGTTTTTTACATATTCATAAAAATGTTCCTGGTATTATGGCTAAGATTAATAAAGAATTAGCAGCTTACGAGTTAAATATTACTGGGCAATATCTTTCAACTGATGATAAAGTAGGGTATGTAATTACGGATGTAGATAAAGAATATAATCAGGAAGTTATAGCTAAGCTTAAAGAGGTTGATGGAACTATAAAGTTTAGAGTACTTTATTAATTGAGGATTAATCTGTAAAAAGCTTTAAATGAATCACTTTTTAGGTTGTTCTTTGAGTTTGAAAATTCTACTTTAAAATAAATAGTTATATTTAATCGTTTATTTTAAAGTAGAATTTTAATAATTATTGTGTGAAAAAGAATGTAGAATATAGGTCTAGGCTTACTTTAAGCCCTTGGAGAAAAATTTCTGTAGGATCTTGGAAACCAAAAGGAGACTCATCGATTTATGTATTTGAAGATATTACTGTAGATAAAGTATTGTTGTTTTGTAAGCTGCACAAAATTTCTTTTACTTCATTTTTAATAAAGGTTTTATCAAAAACGATACAAGAAAATCCTAGAATAAATAGTGTAATTCGATTTGGTAATATATACCAAAGAGAAAACATCTCAGTATTTGCGCATGCTTTAAAAAATAGTTTAGAAGACGATCTTTCTGGGATATTAATAGAAAATGCACATACTATAAAAATAGAAGAAGTTGATGCTATTTTTAAAAATGAATTGACAGTATTAAAAGAGGGAAAAGATGCTTATGTTAAGTCAAAAAACAATTTTAAATTAATTCATCCTTTTTTAGTTAAAAGTATACTTAACTTTTTGAGTTTTATAAGTTATAGTTTAAATATACATTTAAGTTTTTTAAAAATTCCTAAAGATTCTTTTGGAAGCATTATGTTAACTAATGTAGGGAGTTTAGGTATAGCAAAAGCATTTTGTCCAATAGCACCATATACAAGAATTCCTATGGTTGTGTCTGTTGGAGGTGTAACTTTAAAACCGTGGATAGTTGATGGTCAAATACAAAAAGTAAATCTCGTAACTTTTGGATTTACTTTTGATCATAGGATAATGGATGGCAAGCATTTTGCAGATTTTATAACAACATTTAGAACTTTTTTTGAAACACCTGAATTAATAAAATAATTGCTTATGAAAAATATGGCTTCAGATAATCATTATTTATTGCGTTTTTTTACATCTAAAAATCCAATGTATTCACTTATAAAAGTGCTGCCATTATTAGCATTTTTAATATATGTATTAATGAGTAGTCCATTTCACTACCTACAAATTATAGCTTTTGGTTTAGGAATTATTTACTGGAGTCTTTTTGAGTATTTTGTACATAGAATTGTTTATCATAAAAGAACTAATAACAAAGAGTTGCAATGGTATCTTGATGCTTTTCATTTACATCATCATAAAAATTTAAGAGATTACCGAGTTTTAAATGCCGGTTTTTTATTAGTTTATCCATTAGCATTGTCACTTTTACTAATTGTTTACTGGTTTACTAATAGTATAGTACTGATGGCAAGTTTTGGTTTTGGAGCTATACTTTATTATTTGTTTTATGAGTACGTACACTATGAAATACATCATAAAATACATAAAACAAAATATTTAAAAAATATTCAGAAATACCACTTATACCATCACTATTATAAATGGAATAAGAATTTTGGTAATACCACAACTCTTTGGGATAAAGTTTTTGGAACTTATGATGGTACATATAAAACAATTGTTTATACAGAAGAACAAATAAATGATTTAATATTGAAAAAATAAAGTTTACATTTTATAAAGAATCAAAATTGCTAACCTCTTTTTCTATTATAGTTGCTCCCTTTTGCAAAATAGAGATATAGCTATTGATATTTTCTACTCTAAATCTACTTAAAGGGCCAGAAGCACTTATACTAGCAATAACTTTATTGTTTTTATTTCTGATAGGAATAGCAATACAAACTAAACCAGACTCAAGTTCTTCCATGTCTAAAGCATACCCTTGAAGTTGTATTTTTTTTAACTCTTGTTTTAGTTTAGGTTTATTAGCAAGTGTGTTTTGTGTAAAAGTATCAAGTTTAAGGTTATTTATTGTGTTTTCTTGTTCTATAAAAGGAAGGTAACTTAATAATAATTTTCCAGCTGCTGTAGCATGAATAGGTTCGTAAGAGCCAATAGAAGTATTTATTTTTAGCCCATGTAAGCTATCAGCTTTATCAATGTGAAAAACTTTATTGTTTTTTAAAACACTTAATAAAACTGTTTCTTGTATTTCTAAGGCTACATTTTTTATAGGCTCATGAGTAAGTGCTTTAATAGATTTATAAATAGAAACTCTATTTCCTAGTTCATAAAGTTTGCTTCCTAAACTGTATTTGTCATTATACGTTTGATGTACAATGTTTAAATGCATTAACGTATTTAATAATCTATATGTAGTACTTTTATTATAGCCTGTTTTTTGGGCTAATTCTCTTACACCCCAAACTTTTTTCTCATCTGTAAAAGCATCCAATAAAGTAAAGGCTTTTTTTACAGACTGGTTGATGTTTTTATCAAGTTCATTCATAAAATTAACACTATAATCTTGACTAAAATAATAAAAATGTATAAATTTATAAAACACCGTTTTGAATAGTGAAACGTTTTTGATAATACTATTAAGTATCTTTAAGCATTCGATAAGATTTTGAAAAGCATGTACAAAACAACATTAGACTTTGCAATACAATTAGATAAAGAAGATAAATTGTCTTATTTAAGAGAGCAATTTCATATACCAAAAGATAAAAAAGGAAATAATTGGTTGTATTTTACAGGAAACTCATTAGGCTTGCAACCAAAACAAACCCAACAATACATTCAACAAGAGTTAAATGATTGGGCTAAATATGGAGTAGAAGGGCATTTTGAAGGAGAAACGCCATGGTTACCTTACCATGAGTTTTTAACAGAGAAAATGGCAAAAATAGTTGGAGCAAAACCTATAGAAGTTGTAGTCATGAATACCTTGACAACAAACTTACATTTATTAATGGTTTCTTTTTATCAGCCAACAAAATCAAAATATAAAATTGTTATTGAAAGTGATGCTTTTCCTTCAGATAGATATGCAGTACAGTCTCAATTAAAGTTTCATGGTTTTAATCCCAATGAAGATTTAATTGAATGGAAACCACGTAAAGGGGAAGAGTTATTAAGAATTGAAGATTTAGAAAAAATAATAGAAAAACAAGGAGATGAAATAGCTTTGCTATTAATTGGAGGCGTAAATTATTATACAGGACAATATCTAGATATAAAACGAATTGCAGAAATTGGACATGCTAAAGATTGTGTAGTAGGAATAGACTTGGCACATGGTGCAGGAAATGTACAACCAAATTTACATGAAAGTGGTGTTGATTTTGCTGCGTGGTGTACTTATAAGTACTTAAACTCTGGACCAGGAAGTTTAGCTGGATTATTTGTGCATGAAAAACATGCTAAAAATAGAAGCTTACCAAGGTTTGCAGGTTGGTGGAATCATAATAAAGAAACCCGATTTAACATGCGTCAACCATTTGATGTGATGGAAGGAGCCGAAGGTTGGCAGTTAAGTAATCCGCCTATATTGTCCATGGCGGCTATTAGAGCTTCTTTAGATATGTTTGATGAGGTTGGTATGGAAGCCTTACAAGAAAAATCGGAAAAATTGACAGGTTATTTTGAGTACTTAATTCAACAAATAGACACCGATAGAATAAAAATAATTACACCTAATAACCCCAAAGAAAGAGGTTGTCAATTATCAATACAAGTACAAAACGCAGATAAAAGTTTGCATGAAAAATTAACAGCGCATCATATTATAACAGATTGGAGAGAGCCGGATGTAATACGTTGTGCACCAGTACCCATGTATAACAGTTTTGAAGATGTGTATAGAATGGTGGAAATTTTAAAGGAGTTATTATAAAGTTTTTATTATGGAGAAGAAAGTAACGAATTATAAAAAATGGTCTTTTAAGTTTTTAATATATGTAGTATTGTTAAATATACTTATAGCTTATTTAACAGCAATTACTCCAATTGGCTTAGGTAATAATGGAGAAATGTTGTCAATAAGAATAACTGTTTTATCACTTCTAATTTTAGGACTATTAGTTTCTGGTATAGTTTTAACTATTTTGAGTGTTAAAAATAAGGAAGAAAAAAATTATCAATACAAAGTTTCAATCTATGGATATCCAATTTTTATACTAATTAATTTGATTTTTGGTTTTTTGTAAAATATGAATAAACAAGATAAAATAGTAATCATAGGAGCAGGTTTATGCGGAAGTTTATTAGGACTTCGATTAGCACAACGCGGTTATAAAATTGAGCTATATGAAAGCAGACCTGATTTACGAAAAGTAGACATCTCAGCTGGACGTTCTATTAATTTAGCTCTGTCTGATAGAGGGTTTAAGGCTTTACGACTAGCAGGGGTAGAAGAAAAAGCTAGAGAGTTATGTATTCCCATGTATGGTAGATTAATTCATGATGATGAAGGAAATACATTTGCATCTAATTACTCTGGTAGAGAAGGTGAGTATATCAACTCAATTTCCAGGCAAGACTTAAACGCTTTATTGTTAGAAGAAGTAGATAAGCATGAAAATGTAACTATCCACTTTAATAGTAAATGCACATCGGTAGATATTGAAAATAAGATAGCCCATTTTAAAAGTTATAAAACCAAAGAAGAGTTTTCTGTAGAAGCAGATGTAATATTCGGAACAGATGGAGCTGGATCCGCTTTGAGAAAAAGTTACTACTTAGAAAGAAAGTTCTTATTTAGTTATAGTCAGAATTATTTAACACACGGATATAAAGAGTTGGAAATTCCAGCTGATAAAAACGGAAAACATCAAATAAGTAAAGATCATTTGCATATATGGCCTAGAGGGAAATATATGCTAATAGCTTTACCGAATTTAGACGGAAGCTTTACTGTAACTCTTTTTTTGAGTTATGAAGAAGGAGAATACAATTTTAACAATTTAACTACAGAAGAAAAAGTGACTGCGTTTTTTGAGTCGCAATTTCCAGATGCTTTGAAGCTAATACCAAGTATAAAAGACGAATTTTTTAATAATCCAACAGGAGCCTTAGGAACCGTGAAGTGTTCACCTTGGTATTATAAAGGAAATACCTTATTAATGGGAGATGCAGCACATGCAATTGTACCGTTTTATGGGCAAGGAATGAATGCTTCATTTGAAGATGTAACCGTTTTTGATGCTATTTTAGAAGCCAATGAAGGTAATTGGGAAGCTGTTTTTAAAGAATATCAAAAAGTAAGAAAACCAGATACAGATGCCATAGCGGACTTAGCAGTAGATAATTATTATGAAATGAGAGACCATGTGGCTAATCCATTATTTAAACAAAAAAGAAAAATAGAAATGGAGTTGGAAAAAACATTTCCAATAGAATATTATTCAAAATATGCTATGGTAACTTTTAATGAAGAAATGCCTTATGCTGAAGCTATGAAAAAAGGAAGAGCGCAAGACAAAGCTTTGTTAAATATGGTAGCAGATAAAGAGGTTTCTAGTGATAATAGTTTAACAAAAGAAACCTTAAGAGTAATATTAGGGAAAATAAAAGAAGAAACGAATGAGATTTTAGAAGAGGATAAAATAGCTGGATTGAAATAATGAAAACATATATCATTTTACTTAGAGGTATTAATGTATCAGGGAAAAATAAACTTCCAATGGCAGAATTAAAAACCTTATTGCAAGATTTGAATTTTGAAAAAGTACAAACCTATATTCAAAGTGGAAACATAATTCTAAAATCAGAAGAAGAAAAAGCAACAATATCAAACAAAATAAAAACAGAAATAGCTAATAAATATGGTTATGATGTCCCAGTCTTAACAAAGACTATTGAGGAGTGGAGAGAAGGCATAGAAAACAATCCTTTTAAAGAAGTAGCAGAAAAGCAACAATATTTTACATTTTTGTCTGAAGCCTCTAAAATAACTGAAATAGAAGTAAACGCTAAAGAAGATGAGTTTACAATAAATAACAATATGGTTTATGTAAATGCAGTGGGAGGTTATGGGAAAACAAAACTGAATAACAATTTTTTTGAGAAAAAATTAAAGGTAGAAGCTACCACACGTAATTTAAAAACAACATTAAAACTATTAGAGTTAGCTAATAAAGAATAATCATGGAAAGTAAAGTAATTAAAGGGAAAGCAATACCAAGAGGAAAATTTCCACATGTTAAGCAAGTAGGAGATTTTATATATGTTTCTGGGACTAGTTCAAGAAGACCAGATAATTCTTTTGAAGGAGTTGAAGTAGATGAATTTGGAACGACTAATTTAGATATACGTAAACAGACCAAAGCAGTTATTGAAAACATTAGCGATATTCTTGATGAGGTTGGTGCAGGTTTAGATGATATTGTAGATGTAACTTCCTTTTTAGTAAATATGAATGATTTTGGAGGCTATAATGAAGTGTATGCACAATACTTTGATTATAATGGTCCAACAAGAACAACTGTTGCGGTGCACCAACTTCCGCATCCACATTTACTCATTGAAATAAAAGTAGTAGCTTATAAAAAACAATAATATTGTTAGACTTTCAACAACATAAAATACAATTAGAAGAAAACGGATTTTCTATAACAGAAGCTATTTTTAGTCATTCTGAAGTTGAGTGTTTAAAAGAACTGATAGAAAAACCAGAAACCTATGCTGTAAGGCAACTTTTAAATAAGCACCCTCAAATCAAGGAAAAACTATTCGAAAATAAAAAGTTTCAAGAATTAGTGAAAACTATTTGTGGTACAAAGTATTTTATAACCAAAGGAATCTATTTTAATAAACCTGCACAATCAAATTGGTTTGTGGGATATCATCAAGATATAAGTATAAGTGCAAAAAATAAAATAGTATCAGAAGGCTACACTAATTGGACAAATAAAAAAGGACAATTGGGCGTAATACCACCACCAACTATTTTAGAACAAACGGTAACCATAAGAATTCATTTAGATGATACTGATGAGACAAACGGAGCTCTGAAAGTAATTCCTAAAAGTCATAAAAATGGAATAATTAGAGTTGACCAAAATTTTACGATAAAAAACTTAGAAAAGGAAGTAGTTTGTAAAGTGAAAAAAGGAAGTGTAATGTTGATGAAACCATTGCTACTACATGCATCTTCAAAATCAACAGCAAAGCAAGATAGAGGTGTTATTCATATAGAGCTTTGTAATGAGGAAATACCTATGCAGTGGTTAGAAAAAAAGAAAATTATATGAAAAAAGAATATATAACATTAATGATAATAGTAATGCATATGTTTTTTATAAAAACATATGCTGATTTAGGTGAAGGGTATCGTTTTTATGGAGAAGTAGTTGTTAAAGGCGAAAAAGTAAGAGGTTATTTTTATGAACATAGTTGGGGTGAGCTTAATCCAGGTTTCTCAGTATTAAAACTATACAAAGAAAATAATCGAAAAGAAGTGGTAGTTTACCCTGAAATAAAAACCTTAACGCATAATGGTACAAATGAGGACTTTGCATTAAAAGGTTCTGGGATTAAAATTCAATTGCATAAAATAATAGAAATAAATACCTATAATAGATTAAAAACGAGTCCAGATAAAGTTTTGATCTTGTTAACTCAAAAAGAGTATGAATTAATAACTAAAAGGAGAGTTAATTTTGATTATGTACATTTTAAGGATTATGATACGCTAGTGGCTGAAAACTGTTTTGATTTGTTAATATCACCAAAAAATAAAAAAGAATTAGAGGCAGAAGCTAAAATACTTTCTGATAAATTAAAACAAAAAATAGAAAAATTAGGAGGTAATCTTGAAATGGAAAATGGAGGTTTATATTGGAAGTATTTCGATGCAGAAAAAAAGAAATTATTAGAAAAAGAAATAATAGTTGTAACCATTTGTAATGCTTTATAAATTAAGTATGGATATAAAAAACTACATAAACGGTGAGTTTATAGCACCAATAGCCAATAATTACATAGATAATTACAATCCATCAGTAGGTAAAGTATATGGCAAAATCCCCAACTCAACAAAAGAAGATGTAGCGTTGGCATATCAGGCAGCTAAAAAAGCATTTCCAAGTTGGTCTTCAACAACATTAGAAAAGAGAAGTCAAATACTATCCAAAATAGCACAACAAATTCAAGAAAAACTAGAAATGTTAGCTAATGCTGAAGCAAAAGATAATGGAAAACCACTGAGTTTAGCAAAAAAAGTAGATATACCTAGAGCTTCTTCTAATTTCCAGTTTTTTGCCAATGCCATCACACAATTTTCATCAGAATCACATGAAAGTATTGGGTTAAATGCCATTAATTTCACACTACGTCAATCTATTGGAGTTGTGGGGTGTATTTCTCCATGGAATTTACCATTATACTTATTTACATGGAAAATAGCTCCTGCTATAGCAGCTGGAAATTGTGTGGTAGCTAAACCTAGCGAAGTTACTCCAATGACAGCCTATTTATTAGGAGAAATATGTACAGAGGCAGGATTACCAAAAGGTGTTTTGAATATTGTTCATGGTTTAGGAAGCACTACTGGACAAGCTATTATTGAACATCCAGATATTAAAGCAATCTCTTTTACAGGAGGTACTACTACAGGTGCACACATTGCCAGAACAGCAGCGCCTATGTTTAAAAAATTATCGTTAGAATTAGGAGGGAAAAATCCTAATATCATATTTGCAGATTGTGATTATGATAAAATGTTAGCTACAACTGTACGCTCATCTTTTGCCAATCAAGGACAAATATGTTTATGTGGAAGTCGAATTTTTGTAGAAGAAACTATCTATGAAAAGTTTAAAAAAGATTTTATTCAAAAAGTATCGAATTTAAAAATAGGCAATCCTTTTGATGAAGATACAGCTATAGGAGCATTGGTGTCAAAAGCACATTTAGAAAAAGTAAAATCGTACATTGATATAGCTGAACAAGAAGGTGGAAAGATCCTTTATGGTGGACAAAAAGTAATCGTAAAAGGTAACGAAGAAGGTTATTATTTACAGCCAACAATTATTGAAGTTTCTGATAATCAATGTAAGTTAAATCAAGAAGAGATTTTTGGTCCAGTAGTAACTATAATGCCATTTAAAAACCAAGAGGAAGCTTTAGCTATGGCAAATGATGTAAAGTATGGGTTGTCCGCAACATTGTGGACTAATAACTTAAATAGAACTATGCAAATAAGTAAAAAGTTACAAGCAGGAATTGTGTGGGTAAATACGTGGTTGAATAGAGATTTAAGAACACCTTTTGGAGGAGTGAAAGCAAGTGGTGTGGGAAGAGAAGGTGGTTTAGAAGCCTTACGCTTTTTTACTGAACCTAAAAATATATGTATAGAATATAATTAAAGTATAAATGTCATCTCGAGCGCAGTCGAGAGATTATTAAGTACAAAAAGCAGGTCTTGACTGTGCTCGACCTGACAAAAAATGAATAAATGAACTTAAACATACAAAATAAAAACGCATTAGTTTGCGGAAGCACACAAGGTATTGGTAAAGCCACAGCAATTTTACTCGCAGAAGAAGGAGTAAACGTAACATTAGTAGCACGTAATGGAGAAAAGTTAAAAACAGTTATAAAAGAATTACCTAATAACAATCAAAATCATAACTATATTGTTGCTGACTTTTCAAACCCAGAAGAATTAAAACAAAAAATAACGGCTTCAGCATTAAATTATCATATTTTAATTAATAATACTGGAGGGCCAGCTGGTGGCCCAGTTTTTAATGCAAAATTGGAAGAGTTTGAAAAAGCATTTACAATGCATTTAAAATGTAACCATGTGCTAACACAAGCCGTAGTGCCTTTTATGAAAGAGGCAGCATATGGAAGAATTATCAATGTAATTTCTACATCGGTAAAGCAACCTTTAGATGGATTAGGAGTATCTAATACTATTAGAGGTGCAGTTGCTAATTGGTCAAAAACGATGGCAAATGAGTTAGGAGCGCACGGAATAACTGTAAACAATGTATTACCAGGAGCTACAGCTACAGAAAGATTAAATGAAATCATTAATAATAAAGCTAAGAAAACAGGGAAAACAGTAGAAGATATTGCGGAGATAATGAAAAATGCATCACCAGCAAAACGTTTTGCAGAACCTGAAGAAGTAGCACACGCAGTAGTCTTCTTGGCAAGTGAAAGAGCTAGTTACATTAACGGAATTAATGTTCCTGTTGATGGAGGAAGAACAAAATCATTATAGCAGAATTAAGATTCTCTAGAATGTTTTTATAGTTTTTAATCGTCTAAAGAAAATCTAAAAAATTATGAGCAAGTTAGTACAGCCTTTAAATTTTAAAAAATGGATAGATGAACATCGTCATTTATTAAAACCACCTGTAGGAAACAAACAAGTCTGGAAAGAAGGAGAATATATAGTAATGGTAGTTGGAGGACCTAACAATCGTAAAGATTACCATTATAATGAAACACCAGAATTTTTCTACCAAGTAGAAGGAGATATGGTTTTGAAAATTATAGATGATAAAGGAGAAATGATAGATGTAGAAATAAATGAAGGAGACATTTATTTGTTGCCATCGAAAATACCACATTCTCCACAAAGAAAAGCAAACACAGTTGGATTGGTAATTGAGTACCCACGTTCAGAAGGTATGATGGATGCCTTAGAGTGGTATTGTGAAAATTGCGGGAATCAGCTGTATAGAGAAAAATTTGCATTAGATAATATAGAAACAGATATGCCTAAAATATTTGATAAGTATTATTCAGACAAAGACAAATGTACTTGTAATAATTGTGGAACAATAATGGAAGCTCCTAAGTAAACTATCTCGGGGCAACCCCATGAGACATTTAATAAGACAATAAGTTTAATTTCAAGGCAAGCCTCAGGGTATTATAACTTCTGGCGGTGCCAATAAAAAACAAATAAACTAAAAACTAACTCAAAGTTATTGCTAACAAAAAACTAAACAAAATGAAAAAACGGAAACTACGCATTAACGGACATTCACATTTGTTACCTTATCCAGAGGAAATTCCACAGTTTATGAAAGACAAAGGAATTTTTTGGGTAGATAAGGATAGAAAATTTATGTTGCAAAAAGATTGGAGTCGTCCAGTAACGGATTCTAGTTTCTTTTTAGATGAAAAACTAGCTTGGATGGAACATTTTAAAATAGACCATGCAGTAGTTTTAAACCTTTCTCAGCTATATGGAAATGGTTTACGTTTAGAAGAAATGAAACAAGCTTTACGTTTTCAAAACGATTTTAATGCCAAAGTACAACATGAGCACCCGTCTAAGTTTACTTGTGGGTTTGTTGTGCATCCAGGATTTGTTAGAGGAGCATGTTGGGAAATAGAGCGATGTGTAGAAGAATTAGGAATGCGATTGTTGTGTTTACCAACACACTACATGGATACTATAGGAACATGGCGTTGTATTTTTGATGAAGAAAATGAGCCTATTTTTGAGTTAGCAGATAAATATAATTTAGCGGTTGAGGTACATCCATATGATGGAGAAAAATTTATAAAACTTCAAAACACCTCATGGCGCTTTCATTTGATATGGATGTTAGCGCAGTGTGCAGATGCTTATCATTTTTTAACCTTAAATGGATATTACGAAAAATATCCAAACATGCGTGTTTGTTTTGCACACGGAGGGCAATTAGCGCAAATGAATTTAGGAAGAAGAATCCAAGGATTTGATGGACGTTCAGATTTATTTGAAGGAAAAATTCATCCTAGAAAAGCAGTAGGACATAAAAATATTTTCTTTGATACCTTGGTGCATGATACTGGTTCATTAGATCTTTTAATTAAAAATCAAGGGTCAAAACAAGTATTAATTGGGTTGGATGACCCATATCCATTAGGAGAAATGGAAAGTGATAAACAGTCATCTTATCCTGGTAAAATATTAGATTTGGCTATAAAAAGAGATATTATAACTGAGGTTGAGCGAGATGAAATGTGGGAAGACAATGTACTACAATGGTTGTTTGGTGATGACGATAATGCTAAAAAAGAACTAGTAAATAGTATTTTAGCATAAAATAAAACCATAAAGAACTAAAAAAAAGATATTCATAGAAAGATGAATATCTTTTTTTTACTAATAATTTTTTGTTCTTTTGGTTATTAAATATGCTTTAATGTCTCAAGTAACCCAATTTCATAATTTATCTCACATTTTTATTTCATTAATAGGGGCTATTTTATTATTAGCTATTTATTATAATATTCGAAAAAGATTCTATCAAGTTTTAGAAGAAGGGAATACAATAAAAAGGGTTGATAAAGGGTTATTGTATTTAAGTTTTGGAATGTTGGTATGGGTATTTTCAGGAAGCTGGGCTTTTATAGCAAATCATTTTAATTTTGAAGAAACCCTTAGTTATCAAATAGGCGTTAACCTGTTATCTACCTTTAATAACCTATTTTGGTTGTTAGCACTTTATTATGTGTATGATGCGCCTAAGTTTATTTATAGAAATGAAAAGAATGTTAAAATAATAGCTACAATAATTATTGTAGTAGCTTCTATAACTTTACTGCTTTCTTTTAGTTTGGGTACTAAAATATATTACGGAGTAAAATTAACTTCTATACCTGATGTATTATTAACTACTTTTTTATGTTTTTTAATGGCGGTGTCTTTTTTCAGAACTTTTATGCATCGTGATTTAAAATTAGTAGCATTTATAGCTGTATTTGCAATTTTTTTGTTGTTCATATCACAGTTATCAGATGTTTTTACTCAGTTAAATAATAATTTCTTTAATCATCTTATTAGAGTTATAACCAAAACATCATTAGTTGCAGTATTTTTAGTACTAGCAACCAGTTGGGTGATTCAACTAGCGCATACGCCCAAACCAAATGAGATGAAAATTAGTTTTTTAGATTGGTCTTTAATAGAGTTAACCATTCCTTCTAAAGGTATTATAAATGAAAAAATAGATTTTGGTTCAAAAACAACTCAATATAGAAACCTATTAAATTTTGCTTTTAAAAGAAAATATATGCTTGCAAATGAGCAAAGTATAAAGGTTTGTTACGGTGGAGAAATAAAAAGCCAAACCTATGTTACTAGAATTATAGATAATATAAATGCTATTTTACAATTACCGCAAGACAGTAAATTAGAGCGTAAAGATATTATTACATTCATAGGTGAAAGTAAATATAGATTACGAATCTTACCACAGAATATTTTTATAGAAGAAGCGCTATTGAATGAATTTAAAAAGAACAAATCGTAGTTTTTTTTAAAAAAAATTATAACAGTCTTTTAAATTATTTTTTTAGCAAAAATAGTATCGTTTTTTGTGCTTCTATGTTAATATAGTATTTGTGTTTAATGTTTTGTTTTTCAGTTGTTTATATGTTTGTTTAAAAAAAGGAATTTTAATGTTTTTGAGAATATGGTATTAATGTTTTTGATAAAGTGTTTTTTTGATAATTTATAGTTGTTTTTGTTGAGGATAAAATAATTTTATGTAGGGTTTTTTATACAGAGCCTGTTCTATTTTAGAACGATAAAATTTACTAATATGCAAAAAAAACTAATTTTTTTCATCATGGTTGTTTCTATGATGAAAGGTTTTTCACAAACTAACCATTGGAAAAAACTTGCGAAGTCCCCATCGAAAGGTATTAATTTAAAAAGAGCAAAAAATCTACCAGACAAAATATTGTTTCAACTAGACTTTGAACAATTTAAGAAATCTCTAAAACAATCTGCTAGAGAAAGGTCAAAAGCAAAGTCATCAAATTTAATAATGCAGTTTCCTAATGCTCAAGGAAAAATGGAAACTTTTAAAATAGCTGAAAACGCTGTGTTAAGTCCAGATTTATCTGCAAAATTCCCAGGCATAAAATCTTACATAGGAATTGCTGTCAATAATTCAAGTTCAGTAATTCACTTCAGTATTTCTCCAAAAGGATTAAATGCGATGAGATTATCTGTTGGAACGAATGATGTTTTTATAGAACCATATGGAAATAAAGAAACGTATTCGGTTTTTACAAGAGCTCAAAAAGAAGAAGAAAAACCAAACTTCAAATGTAATACAAAAGCTGTAAGTCATAAAAAAGGGCAAAAGCGTAGTAAAAATTCAGCTAGAAATGCGGATGATGGAATATTAAGAACTTATGATATTGCAGTAGTAGCTTCTGATGAGTACTATGCCCACCATACTGCTGGAGAAAGAGGAACTGCAGCGCAATTAGAAGCTATAGTTGTTGGAGCTATTAATACCTCATTAACTCGTGTAAATGGAATTTATGAAAGAGATTTTGCAATTCATTTAAACTTAACATTTACAAGAGTTTTTACTAATAGCCGCTTAAATCCAGATCCTTTTAGTTTTAACGACGATCCAAATACAGTAAGAAGTTTAAGAGAGTTAACTTCTATTTTTGAAAATGCTAGGGTTAATGGTGCTCGAATCCAATATGATTTTGGTCATTTATTTGGAGCAGGAGATGATTCAGGTTTTGCACCAGGAGAAGTTTGTAATGGAGCTAATGTTAATAATATTGATCATAAATCTAAAGCATTTACATTGGGAGTTAATCCAGAAGGAGATGTTTTTGATGTTGATTTCTTAGCACATGAAATAGGACATCAATTTGGAGCTAATCATACTTGGACATCTAGAAGAAATGAGAGAACAGGAGTACAAATGGAACCAGGAAGTGGTTCAACTATTATGGGATATGCAGGTTTAGAAGGGGCAAGAAATGTTCAGTTGAATTCTGATCCTTATTTTCATGCAGCATCAATTGAGCAAGTAACAAATTTTATAGGCGGTACTGCTTGTGATGTAGAAACTAGAACAAGAAATAATACACCACAAGCTGATGCTGGAAATAATTTTGTAATTCCAAGAGGAACCGCTTTTGTTTTAGAAGGAGAAGGACAAGACAGAGATGCAAATGATAGATTAACGTATACTTGGGAGCAAATGGATAGTGGAGATAATACATCTACAGTTCCAAGTGTAAATAGAAATGTAGGACCAGCTTTTCGTTCTTTTGCACCATCAATCTCAAACAAAAGATATTTTCCAAGATTAAGTACTGTTAAGCAAGGAAATACTTCATGGAGATGGGAAGCTGTACCTAATGTATCACGTACAATGAATTTTAGATTCACAGTAAGAGATAATAGAGCAGGTGGAGGAGCTAATAATAGTGATAATATGACGGTAAGAACTGTAGCCACAGCAGGCCCATTTGTAGTAACAGCACCTAATGCTACTGGTATTCAGTGGGAAGTAGGAAGTCAAGAGACTGTTAGGTGGAATGTGGCAGGAACTACAAGAAACGGAATTAATGCTAGGACAGTAGACATATTTTTGATGGTTGATGAAACTGAAATTGATGATGAAAATAATGATGGAATTGATGATGATGGACAGAGTTTTGACTTAATTTCATTAGCTAGTAACGTTACTAATGATGGATCACATACAATTACAGTACCTGATAATGTTGGAACAGGAAATAGAATTATGGTAAAAGGACATAATAACATATTCTTTGATTTATCAAATGAAGATTTTGAAATTATAGAAGGTAATAATGCTGCTTGTACTAATGTAAATTTCTCTTTAACATTAGATGAATTTCCTAATGAAACAAGTTGGAGTATTATAAATACAGGTACAGGAGCAGAGATAGAATCTGTTGCATCGTTTAGATCAGCAGATCAAAGTACAACTAAAGTAACTGAACTTTGTTTAGAAAATGGAAGTTATAGACTTACAATTAATGATAGTATTGGAGACGGAATATGTTGTAGTTTTGGAAATGGGTCGTATACATTATCAGTGAATGGCGTTTCACAAGCACAAGGAGGAAATTTTGCTCGCCAAGAAGTTGTGAATTTTGTAATAGGTAATAATGCTGCCAAAACAGGTAAGGTTAAAGAGGCGGTTATAACAGATGCTGAAAAAGAAACTAAAGTTAAACTATATCCAAATCCATTAACAGGTGATGAACTAAAAATTATAGCAACTAAAAAAGCCTCTTACTATGTTATTCATGATGTTACAGGAAGGTTAGTAAAACAAGGAAATGTAAATAATAAACGAATTAACTTAGCATCACTGTCAACAGGTACTTATTTAATTACATTAGATTTTAATGGTGAAAAAGAAGTACAACGTTTACTAGTGAATTAATAAGAAAAGAGATAAATAGTAGATATTTTTGGAGGAAACCAATACCTATTTTTAAAAAGGTAATTATCTAGTACTGGTTGAATCTTTTATAAAAACACCTGTATATCAGGTGTTTTTTTAATTACAAAAAGTTACAACGCCTTATTCTTTGTGACAATTAGCTACAATGATTTTAAAATGATTTATCTGAATATACATTCGCTAAAAACAATTTAATACATGAAAAATCATACAGCTACAAGTGATGTTTTAGGACATCCAAAAGGATTGTTATATTTATTTTTTGCAGAATTATGGGAGCGTTTTTCTTTTTATGGAATGAGAGCTTTACTGGTTTTGTACATGACTAAACATTTATTGTTTTCAGACCAAATGTCGTTTGGAATATATGCAGCTTATATGTCGTTAGTATATGTTACTCCAATGATCGGAGGAATGCTTGCAGATAAAATAATAGGGTTTAGAAAAGCCATTATGTTAGGTGGTATTTTAATGGCATTAGGTCACTTTTTTTTAACATTTGAGCAACCAATATTCTTTTACAGTTCATTATCGTTAATAATTATAGGAAATGGTTTTTTTAAACCTAATATTTCATCCTTAGTAGGAAAGTTATACAAGGAAGGAGATAATAGGAGGGATGCAGGTTTTACTATATTTTACATGGGCGTAAACATTGGAGGCGCTATTGCTCCTTTATTATGTGCTTGGTTGGCAGAGTTATATGGTTGGCATTATGGGTTTGTGTTAGCAGGAATTGGAATGCTTATTGGTTTATTAGTATTTAAAGATGGATTGAGAAAAAATGTTTTTGAAGAACATGGATTAATATCTAATAAAACACTTTTTTATAAAAAAAAGCTAGGGATAACTATTGGAAACTTGGTAACTGTAGGTGCATTTTTAGCTGTACCAATATTTGCACTAATTGTCAGATTTCATGAATTTGAACATTATTTAGTTTGGCTAGTATCCATTTTTTTAATCGTTTATTTATTTAATATTTTAAAAAGTGTAACATTAAAAGAAAGAAAACAACTAATTGTAGCCATATACTTTACAGTATTATATACACTTTTTTCAGCCATTTTTGAACAAGCAGGAAGCTCTTTAACACTATTTGCAGATAGAAATGTAAATCTCATAGGAGTAAATGCAGCTCAAACCAATAGTTTAAACTCAGGATTTATTATTTTATTAGCTATTCCATTTTCTATTTTATGGACTTATTTAAGTAGAATAAATAAAAACCCAAACTCAGTAATAAAGTTTGGGCTAGGTTTATTTTTTTTAGGGTTAGGATTTGTTATTTTCGGGTTGTCAGGTTATCAAGTAGATGAACTAGGAAAAACGCCTATGTTTTATCTAATAATAGGTACGCTAATTTATACTATTGGAGAATTATGTTTGTCTCCAATAGGGCTCTCTAAAATGACAGAATTATCACCAATAAAATACATTGCCTTTATTATGGGAGTTTGGTTTTCTGCTAATTTCTATGGGCATTTTTTTGCAGGTAAAATAGCGAAGTTAACCACAGTTTCTAGTGGAGATTTAGGAGTTTTTTCTCAAGGGATTTTAGGTAATATAACAGAACTAATAACGGGTTTATCTAGTGAAATAGTTTTAACACAAAAACCTATTTTTCATCAATTGTATTCTTACGTGTCAGTATATGCAGGTTTTGGAATTTTAACCATTTTAATAAGTGTATTGGTCTTGTTATTTTCACCTTTTATTAAAAGAATGATGGGAAATATTCATTAATAGAAAATCAAATAGAAGTATGTTTAAATATAATTATATAGCACTTAGAGTATCAAAAAAAATGTTGATTCTATGTTTTCTTTTACTCTTAGGATGTAAAGTAAAGAAAGATTCAAAATTAAAAGCAAATGAACCAACAACCATAATAACAGAAGAGTATGAGTTAATTAAAAGTAATAATTCAAATGCTTTATTAATTGTTTTTCCAGGAGGAGGTGAACTCCTTAGTGATACTAAGAAAAACTTCAAGATTATTGAAAAAGCTATTAGTAGTAATATTTCTGTTCTATTGATAAACTTTAATCGTCATTTATGGATTGATGAAGAAACTTCCAGTCAATTGAAAATAAAGATTGAAAAAATAGTTGAAGAGAATAATTTAAATAGTCAAGAGGTTTTTATAGGCGGAATGTCAATAGGAGGTACAGTTGCTATTTCAATAGCTAATTATTTGTGTAAGTCAAACTCTTTAGTACAGCCAAAAGGTGTTTTTGTGGTGGATTCACCAATAGATTTATATGCACTTTACCAGAGTTCTAAAAAAGATATAATAAGAACAGACTTGACAAAAGAAAGACTTACCGAACCAAAATTTATAATTAAGTATTTTGAAAATGAGTTTGGAAAAGATGAAAACTTACTTATTAACCTTCAAAAGGTATCGCCTATTACAGTACGTACATTTAATTCAAATAAAATTCAGAATTTAAAAAATAAGAAAATTCGTTTTTATACAGAGCCAGATACTTTATGGTGGAAAGAAAACAGGAAAACTAATTTTGAAAGTACTAATGCATATGTACTCCAAAAAAGTTATCAGTTATTAAAAGATAAAGATTGGCAAAACATAGAGCTTATTCAAACAGAAAACAAAGGATACAGAAGAAATGGAGATAGACATCCTCATAGTTGGTCAATTATTGATGTAGATGATTTAATTAACTGGATTTTAAAGTAGGTTTCAAGAGTGCTTTTTATTTAAAATATAAATAAAAAGTACGCTGAGTTATGGTAAAATATTTGATATTTAAATGTTGATATTTGTACTAAACTATTTTGTAAATCTAAAATTAATAATGTTAGAAAATTTTATAAAAAACATTAAAATAACTGAAGAAGAGTTAATAAATGAACTTCAAAAAAATGCGACTATAACGCATCATAAGAAAGGAGATTTTATTATTAAAAATCAACAATATATAAAAGTTTTAAAAATAGTTTTACAAGGTAAAGTAAGAGTTTACCAAGAAAATGATAGTAGAGAAATTCTAATATATTACCTCACTGCGATGGAAACCTGTACATTGTCTTTATCAGCTTGTTTTGAAGACTGTAAAAGCACAGTGAATGCTCTTGTAGAGGAAGATTGTACACTACTTAACATTCCTGTTAGATTTGTGAAAGATTGGAACTTTAAATATAAATCTTGGAATAATTTTACTGCCAAAACCTTTAGGGATAGTTATATACACCTAATTAATCAATATGCAAACTTGGCATTTCAACCACTTAAAGATAGATTGTTTGATTATATTGTTTCTAAAGCTAAAAATAACATTCTAAAAAAATCACACCAAGAGCTAGCCAGAGAATTAGGTACAAGAAGAGAGGTGGTATCTAGACTTTTAAAGACTTTAGAAAAAGATAAAAAAATTCATTTAGGTCAAAAACAAATAGAAATAGTATTGAAATAATTTATGTTTGAAATGCTATAGATGCAATGGCATGTGATAAAAGTCACAAGTATAATTCTTTTAATCGTTCTTTCTTTGCATAAATAAATTTAAAACAAGAACGAAATGAAAAGTAAAAAAAATAGAATACTAGTATTAATATTAATGACAGTATTTAGCTCTTGTGGGCAAAAATTAAAAGAAACCGTAGTAGAAAAAACAGAGCAATCGTACATTTCACATTCCCCTACAGCACATCATAATATAGCATTAGAAGTACTAAAAGCAAGTAAAACATGGACAGAAAACTTTAATAAAGGGAATTCAGAATATTGTGTAAATGCTTATAATGAAACTGCTGTATTAAGTGCAACTCCTATAGGAGTAAAAAAAGGAAGAAAAGAAATAGAAAGTTTTTGGAAACCATTTATAGCATCAGGAGCAACAAACTTAGTGTATAGTAATATTAAAATTGAAGTAGTAAATGAAAATACTGCGTTCTTATCTGCAAACTTTAGTATGAATGTTGTAGCAGGTGTTATTTATCAAGAAAAATGGGAAAAGAAAAAAGATAAATGGGTGTTAAGTTATGATAATTTTCAAGTATTAGAACAATATAAAACACCAAAAGAAAACTTAACTAACCCAGTTGCGAGTCATACTATTTTAGAAAATGTTATTAAGGAATCTATAAAATGGACAAACGGATTTAATGCAGGAAAAGGAAAAATATGTGGTAATGGTTACTCAGAAAATGCTACTATGAATGCTGTTCCATTTCAAACGGTAAACGGAAAACAACCTATAGAAGGATTTTGGTCAAAAATGATAGCTGACGGGGCTACAAACTTAACTTATCATAACCCTATTTTTGAAGTGATAACAGATAATAGTGTTACTTTATCCTCTTTGTGGAGCATGAATATTGGAGAGGGTAAAATTTATCAAGAGAAATGGGAAAATATAAATGGTCAATGGAAATTAACCTATGATGAGTTTCAAGTATTAAAACAATACTAATAATTTAAAAGACTATTTATGGAGTTATGAATAGTTTTTTTTTCTTGCTTAATTCAAGTTGAAAGAATTTATTAAGTTTTTATATTAATATACTATCTTCGTTACTAATCAACTTATTTAAATAATAACTATGAAATCTAACGAACATTATTTTGAAACCAATAAGGAAACTTGGAATAAAAAAGTAGCAGTGCATGCTAAAAGTAGTATGTATGATTTAGAAGCTTTTAAAAAAGGAAAAAGTTCATTAAATAAATACGAATTAGAAGCGCTACCAAATGTTGAAGGAAAATCTTTACTGCATTTGCAATGTCATTTTGGGCAAGACACTTTAAGTTGGAGTAGAATGGGAGCTAAATGTACTGGAATTGATTTATCTAATGAAGGAATAAAGTTAGCGAAAGAATTAAACCTAGAGTTGGGTTTAGATGCTGAATTTGTTTGCTGCAATGTTTACGATGTAGAAACCTATGTACATGAAACATTTGATATTGTTTTTACTAGTTACGGAACTATTGGTTGGTTACCAGATTTAAAACCATGGGCAAAAATGATAGCCGCTAAGTTAAAAAGTGGAGGAACGTTTTTTATGGCAGAATTTCACCCTATAGTTTGGATGTTTGATTATTTAGAAAACGAGTCAGTTTTAAAATATGGATACAATCAAAAAGAAGTGATTTACGAAGAGTACTCAGGAACGTATGCAAATAATGAAGCAGAAATTATGAGTAAAGAATATGGTTGGAATCACGGATTAGGAGATGTTATTACTGCATTAACTTCAGAAGGTTTACAGATAGAATATTTAAAAGAGTATGATGAAAGTCCATATGATGTATTACCTAATTTAGAAGCCACCAAAGAAGGAATGTATGTAACTAAAGAGAAGTTATATCCATTAATATTTACATTAAAAGTAACAAAGCCTTAGCATATGCTAAGGCTTTGTCTATAGATAAATATATTTATTTTATTTAAAAGTTGAAGTGATTTGAATGGCAACTTCATCCCAAGTTTTAGATACACCATCAGCACCTTTGTGTAATTCTTTACAAGCTTCGTTTAAAGAAGCTAAAGCTTTTTCAGCTTTCCAGTCAGTGATTTTCATAGTGGAATTCATGTTAAAAACCTTATCTTTTATAGAATAAGTAAAAGGAAGTTTTTTAGTAACGCCATTCATAGTAATGTCAGAATAACCAATAGAATCATTTTCTAGAACTAATTTTCCAGAAAGTAATTCCGTTTTATCCATAATACCAAAAAAGAACTTCTTGATTTTAAAATCTCTACTAGTATCTTTAGTAAAAATGCTACTTACAGGTACAGAGAATTCAGCATTGTTAATAGCTTCTTTTGCAGTAGCACCGTCACCACCTTTAGTAATCTCTACTTTTTGGAATTGTCCTTTTACAGGAACTTTTTCAGTAGTCTTATAAGCTGTCCAGTTAATTGCATTTTCAGCATTCTTTAAAGAGAAAGGAGCTTGTTTTTCTACTTCTTTAACCTCTTCTACGTTTGTTTCAGTAGCTTCCTTTTTTGCTTCTTTTTTACAAGAAGTTAGTTGTAGTGCTATAAAGCAAATAAATAAAGGAACAATTATTTTTTTCATGAGTGTTGTTTTATAATAGTATTTACTAAGTTAATATATTCTTTTTTGGCATCCTCGGAGCTCATCCCTTTAAGTTGAACCCAAGCATTAAATTTAAACGCATTTCTCAAACCTTTAGTATTAGAATTCAATGGAAACTGGTCTCCTTTAACAGCTTGCTTATAATAGGCATAAAGTCTAAGCATAATGTCTGGAGGTAACCTTTCTTCCATGTTAGAAGCTATTCTATAAGCTTCTTTAAATTGTGAATCTAAATCACGGGTCATAAAAAAGACGTTTATTAGGTAACTTTTTTTAAAGTAAAAAGTGTATGTACAAATATACAAAAGGAGCTAGAAAGTAAAGACTATCAAGTCTGTCTAATAAACCTCCATGTCCAGGCATAATAGTTCCACTATCTTTTACATTAGCTTGCCTTTTAAATTTTGACTCAATTAAGTCGCCTAAAGTACCAAAGATAGAAACAATTAAAGCTATAATAATCCAGTTTAAAATAGAGAATGTAGCAGAGATATAGCCAATTAATACTCCAATAATTAAGGAAAAAACCAACCCACCTATAAATCCTTCAATTGTTTTTTTAGGTGAAACTTTCTCAAATAGTTTTGTTTTACCAAAATTTTTACCTACTAAATAGGCAAAACTATCATTGGTCCATATTAAAATAACAATATAAATAATAATATAAGGCTGATAAGTATTTTCAATAATTGGTAAAATCATTAAATAAGTAAAAGGTAGAATAACATATCGAATACATAAATCCAACTTATCCATGAAATTTTGTGGCTTATCAGCTTTGTGCTTATATAAATTGTATAATAATTGAATGGAAGATAAAAGAGTAGCAATAAGAATAAATAAGTTTATTCTTTCAGATACATACCATTTTAAATAGCTAATTATTAGTGGTAATAATAAATATGGGATAAAGTTTTTAAATTGGATTAACTTAGTAAACTCCCATAAACAAATAATAGCGAATAAAGCTATTAAAATAGAATAAGAATCAACAGAGTATAATATTGCTGAGATAAAAATTATTGCATAAACTAGTGCAGAAATACTTCTTGTTAGTAGATTTTGCATTATTAAAGGTCTTCAAAAAGTAATAAGTAAAGGTTTTTAGAATTACTATTACCGTAATTTAAAAAATCATCACTATTCTTTTGTATTGTGTAATTGGTTACTGAGCTAATATTTGTAGGAATATTACCGCTGAAATGCGTTTTTATTCCTGTTAAACCTTCGCTTGTATTTTTAACAAGTTGACTAGTGGTGGCATAGACTATAAAATTCTCAGATAATTCAGAAATTTTTTGACTACCCAATTGATTTGAAGAAAATAAAATATCTCCTTTGTTAGCAATCAAATGCTCACACGTAGTAAAAAAGGGTACAAGTTTATTAGCTTTCTTTTGCGTATTTATTGAGATTTGTTGTGTGATTTTTAATAAGTCAAAATCTGTACATGATATATCTTTCCAATCATTTTCCTTTACTATATTTTCTAAGTTTATAATAACTTCATTAAAACTAGTGCAATATAAAAACTTACCACCTTTATTAATGAAATTATGTACAAACAAATCATCTAAAGATAAATTAACTGGTTGTTGGTTAATTTCTTCTTTAGATGATTCAGTACTATAAGATTTAAATAACTTTTTAAAAAAATTCATTTAAAAAACAAAAACTTATTCTTCTTTATTAATTCCTGTGTTTTCTTCTTTTTTCTCAAATGGTCTTTCACCAAATATTTTAACTAAATCGTCTTTAAAAATAACTTCTTTTTCTAATAAACGTTCAGCAAGCAAAGTTAGTTTATCTCTATGCTGTTTTAATATTTCTATAGCTCTTATATATTGACCTTCAATTATTTTAGAAATTTCTTCATCAATAGTTTTAGCTGTTGAATCACTATATGGTTTTACAAAAGAATCGTTACCTGTAGAGTCATAATAGGTAATGTTTCCAACTTTATCATTTAAACCATAAACGGTAACCATTGCTCTAGCTTGCTTTGTAACTTTTTCTAAGTCACTTAAAGCTCCTGTAGAAATTTTATCAAAAACTAATTTTTCAGCAGCTCTACCTCCCATAGTGGCACACATTTCATCTAACATTTGTTCAGTTTGAACAATTTTTCTTTCCTCAGGTAAATACCATGCAGCTCCTAATGATTGACCTCTTGGTACAATAGTTACCTTTACTAAAGGAGCAGCATGTTCAAGCATCCAACTTACTGTAGCATGACCAGCTTCATGAAAAGCAATTACTTTCTTTTCTTTTGGAGTAATTACTTTGTTTTTCTTTTCTAAACCACCAACAATTCTATCAACAGCATCTAAGAAATCTTGATGATGAATTGCAGTTTTGTTAGTACGTGCAGCAATTAATGCAGCTTCATTACATAAATTGGCAATATCAGCTCCAGAAAAACCAGGAGTTTGTTGTGCTAAGAATTCAAGATTAACGTTGTCAGATAGTTTTAAAGGTTTAATATGAACCTCAAAAATTTCTCTACGCTCATGTAAGTCAGGTAAATCTACATAAATCTGTCTGTCAAAACGACCAGCACGCATTAAAGCTTTATCTAAAACATCTGCACGGTTGGTAGCAGCCAATACAATAACATTGGTGTCAGTACCAAAACCATCCATTTCTGTTAATAGCTGATTTAAAGTGTTTTCTCGCTCGTCATTACCACCTGTCATACTATTTTTACCTCTAGCTCTACCAATAGCGTCAATTTCATCTATAAATATAATAGATGGTGATTTTTGTTGTGCTTGTTTAAATAAATCTCTAACACGAGAAGCTCCAACACCTACAAACATTTCAACAAAATCAGAACCTGATAAAGAGAAAAAAGGTACACCAGCTTCACCAGCTACAGCTTTAGCTAAAAGAGTTTTACCAGTACCAGGAGGCCCTACTAAAAGAGCTCCTTTTGGAATTTTACCCCCTAATTTGGTATATTTTTCAGGGCTTTTTAAGAAATCAACAATTTCTTGAACTTCCTCTTTAGCACCTTCTAAACCAGCTACGTTTTTAAAAGTTGTTTTAACTTTTGTGTCTTTGTCAAAAAGCTTAGCTCTAGATTTACCAATATTGAAAATTTGACCTCCGCCACCAGCTCCACCGCCAGCTCCAGACATTCTTCTCATAAAGAATAACCAAATAGCAATAAGTAAGATAAAAGGAAGAAAACTAATAAAGGTATCCATCAAACTAGTTCTCTCAATATTAGTGATGTCAAAATCTAAATTATGATCTTGTTTTTCTTTTGAAATTTCTTTTTCAAAATTCTCTTGATTACCAAAATTATAAACATATAAAGGAGCACCTTTTCTGTAGAAAGGAGAGTCCGTTATTTTTTTATGTTGGTCTTTTTTACTAGCTTCTTCTTTCACAAAAACTTGAGCAACATTGTTGTTTTCTACAACAATTTTTTCAATATCATTTGCTTCTAAAATTTTAGTAAACTCATTTTTAGAAATATTTCTAGATCCAATATTCCCAGAGTTAAAAAAGCTTAACCCTACAAATAAAATTATAATAGGAATGTAAATCCAAAAAGAATTGAAGGTTAGCTTGGGCGTGTTTTTTTTCTTGTCACTCATAAAATTTGTTTCAAAAAGTTGGTAATTTAAGCAGGGCTTATTTCTGTTATTTTGGCATCTCCCCAAAGACTTTCAATGTCATAAAACTCACGTACATGCTTTTGAAAAATATGTACAACAACGTTTACATAGTCCATTAAAACCCATTCTGCATTACCTTGTCCTTCAACATGCCACGGTTTATCTTTTAATTCTTTACTTACGGCTTTTTGTACTGCTCCAGAAATCGCATTCACTTGCGTATTTGAAGTACCAGAACAGATTATGAAATAATCACAAACGGTATTATCAATTTCTCTTAAATCAAGTAGTTGGATGTTTTCTCCTTTTACATCATCAATCCCTTTTATTATCACAGCAAGTAAATCATCTGTGTTCGCTTGTTTTTTTGTCATCAAAAAAAATTAAGTTTTAGCAAAGTTATTATTTTTTTGCGAGTAATTTACGTATTATTGACACTACTTTTACTTGCAAAACTTATATGAGAATAATCAAAGTTAATGCCATTGATTCAACGAATTCTTTTTTAAAAGAAATGGCATTAAGTACAGCATTAGAAAATTTCACTGTTGTTGTGGCTAAACATCAAACATCTGGAAGAGGTCAAATGAATACAGTTTGGGACGCTGAAGTAGGTAAGAACTTGACTTTTAGTGTTTTTTCTAGGTTTTTTAATTTGTTGGTTAGTAATCATAGATATTTAAATTTTACAATTGCAGTAAGTGTTTATGAAGCGCTTAAAGATCTTTCTGTCCCTGAATTAACTATTAAATGGCCAAACGACATTCTGTCAGAAGGCAGAAAGATTTGTGGAGTTTTAATTGAAAATTCTTTAAAAGGGGTAGAAATTCAGTCATCTATTATTGGAATTGGTCTTAATGTAAACGAAGAATTTATCACTAACAGCTCATTAAAGGCAGTTTCTTTAAAAGATATTTTTCAAAAAGAGTTTGATTTAGAAACTGTATTATTGTTGGTTTTAGAAAAATTACAACAGAATGTAGCGTTGTTAAATGCAGCACAATACACCAATTTAGAAAAAAGATACCTAGCTGTATTGCATAAAAAAAACGTTCCAAGTATGTTTAAAACAAGTCAGAACGTTTTATTTATGGGTAAAATTATTGGAATTTCAATTCAAGGGAAACTTCAAATTGAATTAAGCGATGAAACCATTCAGGAATTTGAAATTAAAGAAGTTTCTTTTGCTTAAAATTCTTTATAACTTAGAAATATTTTCAGTTAAAGTCTCTATAAACTTATTTAAAGGTTTTTTTACCATCATTGCCATCATTGGATTAAAGTCACCTTCAAATTTTAAAGTAACTTCGCTTTCATTTTCGTTTAATTCTTTTATGTCTGAAGATAGTGTAAAAGGTAATTTACTACTTGCTGCTCCTAAAACAACACTTGAAAACTCTGTTTTTTCTTTCATTACTAATCTTATTTCTGGCATACCTTTTAAGCCAAAAATAAAACTTTCTCCATCTACTTCGAATTTCTGAGTACTTTCAGGCATTAATTGCTCGTAGTTTTCTAGTTTAGTAAAAAATTCAAAAAGCTCCTTTGTTGATTTTTTTACAACTACTGTATTTCCTTCTATATTCATTTATATTATTGTTATTTTAAAGTTTCTTCATTTTGTTTCCATGTACTAGGTGAAACTCTCCAGTCTTCCAAAGTACGTAACTCTTCACTAGTTATGTATTTACTGTCAAGAGCTTGTTCAAGTAAAAACTCATAGTTACTAAGTGTGGTAAGTTCTATGTTAGCTTCCTTAAAGTTTTCGGTAGCGATATCAAATCCGTATGAAAAAATAGCAACCATACCTTTAACGGTGGCTTTAGCCTCTTTTAAAGCTTTTACAGCTTGTAAGCTGCTTTTTCCAGTACTGATTAAATCTTCAATTACTACAACATTTTGTCCACTTTCTAAATGCCCTTCAATTTGGTTCTGTCTTCCGTGTTTTTTGGGTTCAGGTCTTATATACACAAAAGGCACACCTAATTCTTGAGCTACTAAAACGCCAATTGCAATGGCACCAGTAGCAACTCCAGCAATAACATCAGGTTTACCATGTTTATCTTCGACTATTTTAGCTATTTTTTCTTTTAAAAAATTTCTAACACTAGGGTAAGATAAAGTAATTCTGTTGTCACAATAAATAGGAGATTTCCATCCTGAAGCCCATGTAAAAGGTTCTTGGGGACTTAATTTTATAGCTTTTATTTGTAAAAGGAGTTCGGCTGTTTTTTTTGCCGTATCTTTGTTAAAATCCATATCGCAAATGTATAAAGTTTTTGTTAATGATAAGCCAATAATATTAACAACTTCTATAAAAAAAGAAGAAGAATACCCTGTGTTTTTATTTAAAAATACAGTTATGGATGAGCTAATTTATAAGATAAAATCGGATCAATTATCAGGAGTTTACCTGTTTTCTTTTGATTTGGAAGAAGATTGGAACAAAATTAAAAAAATATATGAACCTATAGTTGCAGGCGGAGGTTTGGTGTTAAATAGTTTTGAAGAGGTATTATTTATATACAGAGGTGAAAAATGGGATTTACCGAAAGGAAGAATAGAAGAAGGAGAGCATATACGTGAAGCAGCAGTAAGAGAAGTAGAAGAGGAATGTGGTATTGAAAATGTTGTAATAAAAGATTTTTTATTAAATACCTTTCATTTTTTTTTCCAAGATGGTGAAGTGAAGTTAAAAGAAACACATTGGTATTTAATGGAGTCTAATTATAAAGGAAAACTAACCCCTCAATTAGAAGAAGGTATCACAGATGTACGCTTTATGAATACATCTGAAATAGATAAAGCACTTCAAAATACGTATGCAAATATTAAGTTGGTTTATGAAAGTTACCTACAAGAGTCGTAAAAATGACACTCTGTCATTAAAAATAAGCACTTTTATTTAATTTCTGCCAAAAAATAACTGAAAATCTAATGGCACACAGTTTGACTAATTGTTCAACGTAAAATTGAATTAAAAATTAAACTGTAAATAAAATTATGAGTAAAATTATAGGTATAGATTTAGGAACTACCAACTCATGTGTGTCTGTAATGGAAGGGAATGAGCCAGTAGTAATTCCTAATTCAGAAGGAAAAAGAACAACACCATCTGTTGTGGCATTTGTAGAAGGAGGAGAGCGTAAAGTAGGAGACCCAGCAAAACGTCAAGCAGTTACTAACCCAACTAAAACAATTTATTCTATTAAGCGTTTTATGGGGAATAAATTTTCTGAGTCTGAAAAAGAAGCAGGAAGAGTACCTTATGATGTAGTAAAAGGAGATAATGATACACCTCGTGTTAAAATAGATGATCGTTTATATACACCACAAGAAATTTCTGCGATGGTGTTACAAAAAATGAAGAAAACAGCTGAAGATTATTTAGGTCAAGGTGTATCTGAAGCAGTAATTACAGTGCCAGCATACTTTAATGATGCACAACGTCAGGCTACTAAAGAAGCTGGTGAAATTGCAGGATTAAAAGTACGTCGTATTATTAATGAGCCAACAGCGGCAGCATTAGCATACGGTTTAGATAAAGCAAATGATGATAAGAAAATTGTAGTATTTGATTTTGGTGGAGGTACTCATGATGTTTCTATCTTAGAATTAGGAGATGGAGTATTTGAAGTATTAGCTACTGATGGTGATACACACTTAGGAGGAGATGATGTTGATGAAAAAATCATTAACTGGTTAGCAGAAGAGTTTAAAGCTGAAGAAAATATGGATTTACGTCAAGATCCAATGGCTTTACAACGTTTAAAAGAAGCAGCAGAAAAAGCTAAGATTGAATTATCAAGTACAACTTCTACAGAAATTAACTTACCATATATTACAGCTACGGCTTCTGGACCAAAGCATTTAGTAAGAACATTAAGTAGAGCAAAATTTGAGCAGTTAATTGATGATTTAGTAAAAAGAACTATTGAGCCTTGTCAAACAGCATTAAAGAACGCTGATTTATCAACTTCTGAAATTGATGAAATTATTTTAGTAGGAGGTTCTACTCGTATTCCAGCTATTCAAGAAGCTGTAGAGAAGTTCTTTGGTAAAGCACCAAGTAAAGGAGTAAACCCTGATGAAGTAGTGTCTTTAGGAGCAGCTATTCAAGGAGGAGTTTTAACAGGAGATGTTAAAGATGTTCTTTTATTAGATGTAACGCCTTTATCATTAGGAATTGAAACTATGGGGAATGTATTTACAAAGTTAATTGATGCAAATACAACCATTCCAACTAAAAAATCACAAGTATTCTCTACAGCTGTAGATAATCAGCCATCAGTTGATATTCACGTTTTACAAGGTGAAAGAGCTATGGCAGCAGATAATAAAACTATTGGACGTTTCCAATTAACAGATATTCCACCAGCACAAAGAGGTGTGCCTCAAATTGAAGTAACTTTTGATATCGATGCTAACGGAATTATTCAAGTATCAGCAGCTGATAAAGCAACAGGGAAATCTCAAAACATTCGTATTGAAGCTTCTTCTGGTTTAACAGATGAAGAAATTCAAAAGATGAAAGCAGATGCTGAAGCTAATGCAGATGCAGATGCTAAAGCTAAAGAAACTGCAGATAAGATTAATGGAGCAGATTCTATGATTTTCCAAACAGAGAAGCAATTAAAAGAGTTTGGAGATAAGCTTTCAGCAGATAAAAAAGAGCCAATTGAGGCAGCTTTAGAAGAGTTAAAGAAGGCGCATGAGTCTAAAGATTTAGCTCAAATAGATGCGGCAATGGAGAAAATTAACGAAGCTTGGAAAGTAGCATCTGAAGAAATGTATGCAGCACAGCAACAAGCTGGAGGAGCTGATGCAGGGGCTGGAGCACAACAAGCTCAAGGTAATCCTGAAAATGCTTCACAAGGAGACAACGTTGAAGACGTAGACTTCGAAGAAGTTAAGTAAGAAATAGTAAATTTATATTTTACATATCACTTAAAACCTCATTACATTTGTAATGGGGTTTTTTTATTGGGAACCCTGTTAATATTAGTTTATCCCTAACTTTATGAAAGTTGAGTCATTGTTTGATTATATAAATACTTATGTATCTCTAACAGCTAATGAAAGAAATATTTTAAGATCTAAAATAACATTCAGAAGCTATTTAAAAAATCAATATATAGTACAGCAAGGAGATATTTGCAGAAAAGTATCTTTTGTTTTATCCGGTTGTACTCGAGTGTTTTTTATAGATAAAAAGGGGCAAGAGCAAATCATATCATTTGGGATAAAAGATTGGTGGGTAGCAGATATTGGTAGTTTTGTAACACAACAAGCAGCAGATTATAATGTACAATGTTTGGAAAATACAGAGGTAATTCAGTTTTCATATAATACTATAGAGGAGTTGTACGAAGAGATTCCAAAAATGGAACGTTTTTTTAGGAAAATAATAGAGCGTTCATTGGTAGCTTCTCAAAAAAGAATTGTTAGAGGATTTAGTTTAACAGCTAAAGAAAGATACATCTATTTTAAGGAAAATTATCCTGAAATAGAAAAAAGAGTACCACAATACATGGTTGCCTCATATTTAGGTATTACTAGAGAGTTTCTAAGTAAAATAAGAAAAGAAATAGCTAAAGAAGGTTAATACCAATTAAGTATTTGTATGAGGTATTTTAAAATTTAATAGGTGTAAAAGTTAATCTAGTTCACAATCATTATGTGAACTACTTCATTTTTTTATACTATGATATATCAGAATTTTGTCTTTATAAATATTTAATATAAAAATTATGAATACAAAGTCTTTCAATATCAAGAGTATCTTCTTTTCAGTATTTGTTTTAGTGATTACAACAGCTACTGCACAATCAACCACTTGGAAAGTTGATAAATCTCATTCAGCATTAAGTTTTGCAGTAGATCATATGGTAATTTCAGAAACTACTGGTCAGTTTAATGATTATGAAATTACAGCTATAGCTAGCAAAAAAGATTTCACGGATGCTGTTTTCAATGTAACTATTCAGACAGCAAGTATAGATACTAAAGATGCAAAAAGAGATGGACATTTAAAAAGTCCAGATTTTTTTGATGTTAAAAAATACCCTACTATAACTTTTAAATCTAAGAAATTTAAAAAGCTTTCTGGTAAAAAATATGTGTTAGAAGGAGAGTTTATGATGCAAGGAGTAACTAAAAAAGTAGCGTTTGATGTTAAGTTTGGAGGTGTTGTAAAAGATCCTTGGGGGAATACTCGTATGGGAATGAAGTTGATAGGTGAGGTAAATAGATATGACTATAATTTAAAGTACAATTCAGCATTAGAAGCTGGAGGTTTAATGATTGGTAAAACTGTAACTATTGAATGTAGAGTTGAGTTAGTGAAACAATAAACTCCATTTAAAATTAAAGATATAAACCATTGTTGAAAAACAATGGTTTTTTTGATTATATTAACTAGTTAAAAATCTATTAAAAAATGTAGTTTTGATCATTGTGAAAAAAATTACGATATACATATACCTAATATTATTTTCTTTCAGTAGTCTATTGTATGCACAACATCCAGTTTATACTCATTTAACAGAAAAAGATGGTTTGCCAGATATTGAGTTTTACGGGAGCATAGAAGATAAAGAAGGTTTTATTTGGTTAGCAGCAAATAAAGGTCTTTTTCGTTATGATGGAAAAGAGTTTAAAAATTATACGCATCCAGATAAAAGAGGGTTATCAGTTTTTGGATTGAAATTAGATAATAAAGGAAGAGTTTGGTGTAATAATATTTCTGGACAATTTTTTTTTATAGAGAATGATAAGCTTACGCTTTTTACAGATTTAAAAGAGTACGCCAAAGGACAATTAGCAGATTATCTTTTTTATAAAGGAAGTTTAATCGCGTCTAACTTAAATTATATTGCAAAAATTGATTTAGTATCAAAAGAAAAAAAAATCCTTAATGGAAAAGATTGGGTCGCTTCAGTTTTTAAAGAAAATGACACTTTATTTTATTTAAGTAAAAAGCATTTTAAATATAACTTAGTAAAAGATAAATTTATTCAAAAAGTTCCTTTTAAAAGTATAGATAGTATAGAAGGAGCTACAAATAGGTTTATTCATAAGGATAAAAGATTTGTTTTTCTATTCAATCATCAGGCAGATAGTACTAAAGTTGATAAAACAACTTTGTTAGTTAAGAAAGGTAGAAGTTTTAAAAAGGTGGTGTTGCCTGAAAAGCTCAAAAATACACTAGCTTCTAGTTTTTATGATGCAGGAGATGAATTATGGATTGGTACTGAAAAAGGTGTCATAATTTGTGAATATAGAAAAGATACCTTGTTTTATAAAAATACACATTTTAAAGGAAAGTATGTAACCGGTTTTTTAAAGGATAGAAGTAATAACTTTTGGTATACAACACATAGAAGTGGTGTTTTTATAGTGCCTAATATGTATTTAAAAAACTATGAATTAGAAGATACTCAAGAAAACATTAGTGCTATGTGTAAGGTTGGACAAAACAGCTTGTTATTTGGTTCAACCAACGGTCGTTTAGCTGTTATTAATACTAAAGATAAACAAGTAGATTATATTGATTTAAAAGTTAAAGAAAAAGTATTTGCAGTTATAGAAATAGCAAAGGATATTGTGTTAGTCAGTTTTGCTTCTCATTCCATTGTTTTAAGTTTAGACACAGGAAAGTATAGGAGGTATCCGTTTAATGGTAACATAAAAGATATTTCTTTTATAGAAAAAGGAAAAGTAGTGAAAGCCTCATACTCATCAGCTTCTATAATGAGTACTGAGACTCAAGAAATGACACAAAGGTTAGGTTCAAAAAGATCGTATTCTACACATTATAGCAAAGCTTCACAAAAAATATATGTAGGTTTTGTAGATGGTGTAAAGGAGTATAATAAGGATTATAAAATAAAAACCATTACTTATAATAATAAACCAATTTTTGCTGTTGATATTGATGAAACTAACAATGGGACAGTATGGTTTTCTACTTTTAAAGACGGGATAATAGGTTTTAAAAAAGATGGAAGTACGATTAACTTTACAGAAGAAAATGGTTTACTATCAAATTTAACAAGTGTTATAAAAAGTGATGGCGATTTTTTATGGGTATCAACAAATATAGGAGTACAAATTCTAAATACCAATACAGGAAAGTTTAGAAACCTAACCAGAAGAGACGGTATAAATTCCTTTAATATATCAGACATTTCAATTTTTAAAGATGAAGTGTTTTTTAGTTCAAACAAAGGTGTCTTTCAGGTAAATAAGAACAAAGTTTTTAAAGAAACTGTGTTGTTGAATTTTAATTTCACAGAAATTTTAATAGACGATCAAAAAGTAGCTATAAAGAAATTTTACAAGCTTAATCCAACAAATAATAAAATACAATTTAAGTTTCATACCAATGGCTTTTTATCAGAAGACAATTTAGAGTATCAATATAGATTACTAGGTGTTAATGGAGGAGGAAAATGGAATGTAATTGATAAAAATGTCAATCAACTAACTTTTATAAATCTAGCAGCAGGTGAGTATGAATTAGAATTAAAAGCAGTAGAGCTAAATGATGAAAAGGAAACCGCAATCAAAAGAGTTAGATTCAACGTTCCTTTACCTTTTTACAAAGAATGGTGGTTTATTATAGGTGTATTTTTATTGATTTTAGTAATTGTTTGGTATAGTTTTACAAATAGAATTAAAAGAATCCGATTGAAGCAGGAAGAACTATTAGAAAAGGAACGTATACAAAAGCAATTGGTGTCTTCTAAGTTAGAAAGTTTACAATCGCAAATGAACCCGCACTTTATATTTAATGCACTTAACTCTATACAAAACCTAGTGTTGAAAGAGAATAAATACGAAGCGTATGATTATTTAACAAAGTTTTCTATGTTGATTAGAGAAAACTTAAACATGAGTAGAAAAAGCTTTGTGAATTTTGAGGAAGAATTAAAACTAATTATAAAATATTTAGATTTAGAAAAGCTACGATTTAAAAATGAATTTACGTATGAAATAAAAGGCAGTTCTGAAATTGGGGATATAAAAATTCCTACAATGATTATCCAGCCTTATATAGAGAATGCTATTAAGCATGGATTATTACATAAAAATGAAGGAGAGAAAAAAATAGCCATCACATTTTTACAAAAAGAAACATTAGTTTGTATAGTTCAAGATAATGGTGTTGGGATTGAGATAGCAAAAAAAATCAAGGAAAAGAGTAGTGTAAAAAGGGAATCATTTTCAACGAAAGCTATTCAAGATCGAATGTTAATTTTAAAAGAATATTATAAAACTGATATTGGTGTTGATTATATATCTGTAAAAGAAGGTACAAAAGTGGTTATAAAAATACCTTATACTAGTATATAATAATGAAACAACTATTTCATTCGGAAGATTAAAATCGTTGTTCGGAAGATTATTTTGGGAAATAACAATTGAAAAATAAATCTTGGTACGTAAAATATAATTCATCCTTCCCCAAAAATGATGAAAAGTAGTATAAATAGAATATTAAAAACAGGAATTCAAACCTCCAATACACCTAAGGAAAACAAAAAGATAAAACTATTAAATATCTTCTGTTTTACTTGGGCAATTATGATTATTGTAATTACTTTTTTTGATATTATTTTTGGAAGAGAATTGCAAGAAAGTTTACTAATTCACGGAATTTCTTATTTACTCATATTAGGAATATTTTACTTACAAAAAGCACACTATTATACCATAGCAAGAGTGTTGTTTCTTACCGCAATAGCAGCTGTAACTTTTGTTTTTGCTAATTATACAACACCACATAGTTTAATTGAAAACTTCTATTTTATTTATCCGTTAATAGGGTTAATTCTAATAGAAAAAAAGTGGATAAACATTAATATTTTAATAGTATGCTTTGGATTGTATTTTATTCCTAATTTTTATTTTCAACATTATTCACAAGAAACCATATTACCAGTTTTGGTACTGTCGGTTTTTGCAGCCTCTTATGTAATATTAAACTATTCAGAATCTATTAATAAAAAAAATGAAGAGAAATTATTACAGAGTAAAACAAAATTAGAAGAAGCCTATTTAGAATTGGAAGAGCGTAAACAAAGTGAGTTGGCAACCCTTCAATTAAAAGCATTAAAATCACAAATGAATCCACATTTCTTATTTAATGCTATAAACTCTATACAAAGTTTAATACTTACAGATAAAAAAGAAGAAGCCTATAGGTATCTAACAAAATTCTCTTTATTAATAAGAGAAAATATAAAAACTAGTGAAGACAGCTTTGTAAGTTTTACTACTGAGTTATCAATGCTAAAAAAATATTTGGAACTAGAAAAATTACGCTTTGGAGAAAAGTTTACTTATATGATAAAGGGAGCTAATAAAATTAATGAGATAAAAATACCATCAGCAGTTATTCAGCCAATAGTAGAAAATGCCATTCGGTATGGATTATTGCATAAAACCGAAGGTGAAAAACTACTAGTAATAGAATTTCAGCTTGAAGAAACATTTGTATGTACCATTACAGATAATGGTATTGGTTTGGAAGCTTCAAAGAAAATAAATTTAGAAAATACGTTAAATACAAAAGAAAAAGACACCTCTATAAAAGCAATACAAAATAGGTTACATATACTTAAAGAGCATTACAAAACAGATATAGGAATACAATATGAAGAAATAGAAGAAGGGACAAAAGTAATTATTAAAATACCATATAAAATGTAGTGAGATGAAGAGATTAAATAAAACCTTTACAAAGGTGTTGAATATTGGGGTATATGACACGGCAAAAGAAGAGCATAAAAAAGTAAAGTTATTAAACTCATTTTGCATCACTTGGGCAATTTCTATCTGTTTTTTTATGGTGTTTGATCCTTTTTTTTCTCAAAACATATATAGAAGCATTCCAATGCATTTGCTTTCTATTTTAACAATAGTCATAGTTTTTGTATTACAAAATAAACAACGATATACAGAAGCTAGAGTGTTATTTATAGGAATGTTAATTATGGTGACCTTTATTTTTGCTAACTTTATAGAACCATCAAGAATGATGGAGAATTTTTATTTTGTATATCCACTGGTAGCATTAATACTGATAGATCAAAAAAAAATCACCATAGGTATTATGATCCTTTGTTGGTTATTGTATTATGTACCTTACAAACTAATACCAGGCATTTATCCTATAGAGATTTTTAATCCTATTCTTTTATTATCAGCCTTTGCAGGATGTTATGTCATTCTTAATTATTCTCAATCTTTAAACAAGAAGAAAGAAAAAGAACTAGAGGCTGCTTATATAGAGTTAGAAAAGCGAAAACAAAATGAATTAGCACATTTACAACTAAAATCGTTAAAAGCGCAGATGAATCCTCATTTTATGTTTAATGCAATGAACTCAATTCAAGCATTAATCTTAAAAGAAAATAAGCATGAAGCCTATGAATACCTAACAAAGTTTGCTTCATTAATTAGAGAAAATCTAAATATGAGCGAAAAGAGTTTTGTGTATTTTGAAGAGGAATTGTCCTTATTAAATAAATATTTAGAATTAGAAAAACTCCGCTTTAGAAGCAACTTTGAGTATTCTATAAATGGAGTAGCTCAAATAGAAGAGTTAAAAATACCTTCCATGATTATTCAACCATTTGTAGAAAATTCTATAAAACATGGTTTACTTCATAAAACCAGTGGAACTAAAAAAGTGTCCATTGAGTTTTTCCAAGAAGAAGTTTTAAAATGTATTGTAAAAGATAATGGGGTAGGACTTCAAAAATCTAAAGAAATAAATACTTTAAATAATAAACAAACTTCATTTTCAACCAGAGCTATTCATGATAGGTTAGATTTACTGAAAGATTATTATAAAACAGATATCGGTTTTATATATGAAGAAGTGGAAGAAGGAACAAAAGTGATTATTAAAATACCATACGTAAAAACTAACGATGAAGATTAAACAAATCTATAAACAGATTATAAATATTGGAATAACTAACGAGTTAACTCAAAAAACAGTTAAACGTATTAAAATAGTAAATTTTGCTGCTTTTTTTATGGGGTTAAACCCATTGATAGCTTTATTAGTAAAATATTTTATAAATGATTTACCTGATAAAATGGGGCTATTGTTTCTAACAGAGTCTATTATGTATTTTTCAATACTATTTTTCAATCATTTGAAAAAATATGATATAGCAAAATCATTATTCATTATATTCTTTACGGCCATACTATTTTTACACAATAACTTTTTATATAAAGGAGAGTATACCGAATACTATTATTTGGTAGTTCCCATCGGAACACTTTTGTTTTTTGATAGTAAATGGGTGCATTATACTTTTTTAGTGATAGCGATACTATTATTTTTTATTCCTAACTATTATTTGAATATATATGAACAAGGAAGCTTTGGCTTTTTTCATGTAATTCCCTTCTTTTTAGGATTGTTCGTGGCGGTGCAGTATTTTAGAAATGAAAATATTAAGAATGAAGATAAGCTAAAGAAAGCTTATGTAGAATTAGAAGATAAAAAGAAAAATGAGCTAGCACATTTACAATTAAAGTCATTAAAAGCACAAATGAATCCTCATTTTATGTTCAATGCAATGAATTCAATTCAAGCACTAATACTAAAAGAAAACAAGCACGAAGCTTATGAATACCTAACTAAGTTTGCTTCATTAATTAGAGAAAACCTAAATATGAGTGAAAAGAGTTTTGTGTACTTTGAAGAAGAGTTGTCATTACTTAAAAAATATTTAGAATTAGAGAAGTTACGTTTTCAAAATAACTTTGAGTATAAAATATCTGGAATAGAAAATATTACAGACATTAAAATACCTTCTATGATTATTCAACCATTTATAGAAAATGCTATAAAACATGGCTTACTTCATAAAACAGATGGTGTTAAAAAAGTAACGATTGAATTTTATCAAGAAGAAGTATTGAAATGTATTGTAGTTGATAATGGAATTGGCATTCAAAAATCAAAAGAAATCAATACATTAAATAATAAAGAAGCTTCCTTTTCAACCAAAGCGATTCATGATCGGTTAGGATTATTAAAAGACTATTACAAAACCGATATTGGTTTTACTTATGAAAAAGTAAAACAAGGAACAAAAGTTATTATAAAAATACCATACGTGAATTTAGATGATTAGCTTTTTAAAATATTGGTTTTATAATCAAGACAAGAGTTTAAGTACACTTGACAGTAGAAGAGTTACTATTTTGAATTTTTGCTGCTTAATAATGATGGTGGACGTTTTATTTTTTTTTATCAAACGTTATTTACAAGATACATTATCCTATAAAATAGGTGTTGCTTATATAGTTTTTGTAACATGTTTCTTAATAGTTTATCTTTTACAAAGAAATAAGTGGTATTATATATCTAAGATCCTATTTATAGTATTTTTTATAGGTACCGTATTTTACTTATCAAATGTATTATTTAAGAATATTCATTCAGAATATAATTACATAGCAATTCCAATTTTAGCTTTATTGTTCTTTGATAAAAAATGGATTCATTATTTAATGTTATTACTTTCTATGTTTTTATTTTTCATTCCATATTATATAACCAAAGTTCATAGTGTAGAGTATTTTATACCTACAGAAAAAGTCTTTCTATTTCTTATTCTATTTATAGTAGTGAACTTTTTCAAAAGCTTAAATAGCAACAATGAAAAAAAGCTAGAAAAAGCTTATGCTGAACTAGAAGAAAAAAAACAAGGAGAGTTGGCGCATTTGCAATTGAAATCATTAAAAGCGCAAATGAATCCTCATTTTATGTTCAATGCAATGAATTCAATTCAGGCATTAATATTAAAAGAAAATAAGCACGAAGCTTATGAATACCTAACTAAGTTTGCTTCATTAATTAGAGAAAACCTAAATATGAGTGAAAAGAGTTTTGTGTACTTTGAAGAAGAGTTGTCATTACTTAAAAAATATTTAGAATTAGAGAAGTTACGTTTTCAAAATAACTTTGAGTATAAAATATCTGGAATAGAAAATATTACAGACATTAAAATACCTTCTATGATTATTCAACCATTTATAGAAAATGCTATAAAACATGGCTTACTTCATAAAACAGATGGTGTTAAAAAAGTAACGATTGAATTTTATCAAGAAGAAGTATTGAAATGTATTGTAGTTGATAATGGAATTGGCATTCAAAAATCAAAAGAAATCAATACATTAAATAATAAAGAAGCTTCCTTTTCAACCAAAGCGATTCATGATAGATTAGGTTTGTTAAAAGGTTATTATAAAACAGATATTGGTTTTACTTATGAAAAAGTAAAACAAGGAACAAAAGTTATCATAAAAATACCATATGTTAACTTGTGTGAAGAGTAAAAGCCATAGAAAAACAAACATGAACTTAGGATATAGATTAATTAATTTAGGTGTAACTAGCGAGATTTCTGAAACAGAAGAAAAAAAAATTAAAGTATTGAATTTTTGTTGTTCTTTTGGTTTTTTAACAGCTGTATTCTTCTTGATTTTTGACTTATTTTTAAATCAATTAGATTCCTTAAAGCTATATTCTTTTTTATTTCAGGTAGTTGTTTTTATTATTATTTACTTTTTACAATATAAAGAGTGTTATAATATAGCCAGGATAATATTTTTAGGTTTAGTATTTGGGACGTTATTTTATAATTCAAATATAGCTTTTAAAGGGTTTTATGCTGAATATAGCTATATTATATTACCTTTATTAGCACTTTTCTTTTTTGATAATAAAAGATTGCATTATAGTGTGTTGTTAATAGCAATTGTATCTTTTTATATACCTAATATTTATTTAGAAATTTATGAAGAAGAAAATTTTGGGTATTTAAATGTTTTATTTCTTTTTATGGGAACTTTCTTAATTGTGAATTATTTCAAAAAACAAAATAAAAAAAACGAATTCCGATTGAAGTTAGCTTATGTAGAACTAGAAGATAAAAGAAGAAATGAGTTAGCACATTTACAATTAAAGTCATTAAAAGCGCAAATGAATCCTCATTTTATGTTCAATGCAATGAATTCAATTCAAGCATTAATATTAAAAGAAAATAAGCATGAAGCTTATGAATACCTAACTAAGTTTGCTTCATTAATTAGAGAAAACCTAAATATGAGTGAAAAGAGTTTTGTGTACTTTGAAGAAGAGTTATCATTACTTAAAAAATATTTAGAATTAGAGAAGTTACGTTTTCAAAATAACTTTGAGTATAAAATATCTGGAATAGAAAATATTAGAGACATTAAAATACCTTCTATGATTATTCAACCATTTATAGAAAATGCTATAAAACATGGCTTACTTCATAAAACAGATGGTGTTAAAAAAGTAACGATTGAGTTTTATCAAGACGAAGTGTTAAAATGTATTGTAATAGATAATGGAATTGGCATTCAAAAATCAAAAGAAATCAATATACTGAATAATAAAGAAGCTTCTTTCTCAACCAGAGCGATTCATGATAGATTAGGTTTGTTAAAAGATTATTATAAAACAGATATTGGTTTTACTTATGAAAAAGTAAAACAAGGAACAAAAGTTATTATAAAAATACCATATGTAAATTTAGATGAGTAAGATAAAAGCGATTATAGTAGATGACGAATTAAATGCCAGAGAAAACCTACGTTACTTATTAAATGAGTTTTGTAAGGATGTTGAAATTATTTCAGAAGCATCTAATGTAGATGATGCTGTTGCTGAAATCAATAAACATACTCCTAATTTGGTGTTTCTAGATATAGAGATGCCAAGAAAAAATGGATTTCAATTATTAGAAGAATTTACAAGTATTGATTTTCAAATAATATTTGTTACGGCATATGATATGTATGCTATTAAAGCGTTTGAAGTGGCTGCATTGGACTATTTACTAAAGCCTGTAGCTATAGAAAGGTTACAAGCATCAGTTAAAAAAGTAGAAAAAACTATTGAAGATGCGAAAACAACTCAAGCACATTTGGAAGTACTAAAAGAAAACAAAAAGAACCTTCAAAAAATAGCGATTCCCTATAAAACCGATTATGTTATTTTAGATGTTAATGATGTTTTGTGTATAGAAGCAGATAGAATGTATTCTGTAGTATATACTCGAAGTCAGAAAAAGTATATGGTAGCTAAAAAGTTAAGTTATTATGAAAACTTACTATGTAATGAAAAAGAGTTTATAAGGCTTCATAGATCTTGGATTGTTAACCTTAATAAAATAGAAACCTATTCTAAAAAAGAGAAAGAAGTAAAGTTAGAAACAGATTTTAAAGTCCCTGTAAGTAAAAGTTATAAAGAGGGGTTTGAAACACTTTTTTATACCTGATAAGTAGAGAAAATAAAGGTTTACATGTTATTGTATAAGTTAGTAAGTTTTTTAAGTAAAAAGAAAGATACTATTTAAAAATATTATGATACTGTAAAGATGGTGTAATGATTTCTTAATGAGTTGTTTATTTTGTTTTTTGTAGCTCAATTATTGTGTTTGTAAAGCCTATTTTTTCAATAGAGCGTAAGATGTTTTTACCATCTCTATTAGCTACATTATCAATTACTGTAGTTATGTTATTATTTGTTTTTATACTATACTCAGTTGAAGCTCCTGAAAAAAGAACTGTATTAATACCGGTATTACCTGTTATATTATTATCTAGTTCATTAATAGTAATTGTATTGTTATTTACACCTAAAAGAGTTATATCTTTTAAGTATCTAGAATGATGAGTGTATGGCTTTGTAGGGTCAAATTTTAATGAAAAGTTTCCGTTTAAATTAGCATCAATACGAGCATTGTAAGTAAGATACGGGTGGAAAAACTTGTTGTTCATAAGTGTATATCCTAATGGATCTTTTATTGAAATGTCAAATCTTGTTTTACTAATGTATATCCCCCACATTCCATGTGTGTTGCTTTTTTCCCATGCACCCCAAAGGCCATAATAACTATCTATAATAGCAGCTAAATATTCTTGGCTTAAACTATTTTCAGTTTTAAGTTCTTGTATCCAAGAAGAACTGTTTATCCCCCAAAGTTTTTTGGTTAGAGCATTTTTTTGAGCGGCTCTTATTTCAGCTTGAAAATCAGGTGCAGCACCTATAGGTGAAGGGGTTCCATTATAGTCAACACCAATTCCATAATCATGAACAAAGTGTAGAATTTCTTCAAAAGTAGCATCTCTGTGCTCATAGTTTTGGTGCATATACCATGAATGACCTTCTACTTGAATTTCATTTTGGTATAAAGGTTGTCCAGTTACTTTATCACCTATTGGATTGCTCCCATCATCTTGCCCATTTAATAAACATAAAATCGCCTTATTTTCTGCCATTTTATTAGCTATAGAAGATTTATCAGAACCATATTTTGAGTTTTCGTAGTTTTTTAAAAAATGTTGTAAAATACTTCTGCAACGAATAATTTGTTCATCTGTTAATTTATTTTGTGCTACAATATGAATACTACCTCCATTGGGTGAAAGGACTCTAGTATAACGATTAAAATTTTTAGAGTTATATATATTACCTAAACCATTAGGGATATTTGTACTTATTCCAGTATCAGGATTCGTAATGTTACTAGTGTTTTGATTTGATTTTAAATCTGTACTTACGCTACACCCTATAGTTGTTAAAAGGCTAATTATAATACTTATAGAAAAAAGTTGCTTAATCATCTTACTAAAATTTTATTGTTTATGATTTCATAAGTGTAAAAGTATAAGCAAAGTTTTATACTATGTAATTGAATGAGTCCGAGTAATGGTTATTCGGACTTATTTAATTGGTTTTGATATTGTTTAGGAGTAATGCCCTCATTAGCTTTGAATACACTGTAAAATGTTGATTTAGATTGGAATCCGGATTCTTTAGCTAGTCCAAGTAATGATAAACGGTTTGCTTTTTCTGTATGAAGTAGTCGTTTAAACTCTTCTATTCTAAATCGATTAATAAAATGATAAAAGTTCTTTTTGGTATGTATTTTAATTAATTTAGAAAGCTCTTTTTCATTTATTTCAAGCTGCTTTGAAAGATTTACAATCGTAATGTCTTTTTGTAAAAACAATTTATTGTCCTTGATTTTTTTTGTGAAATGATTAAATGTTTCAACAGTTTCTTTATTTTTTTTTGCTAATTCTGGTAATTTTTTTTCGTCAGAGGTTAAAATTGATGTGTTAAAAATTTCAGGTTGAGTAAAACCATTATAACCAATCCAGTAAATCATTATAAAAGTTAGAATTGTTGATACTATTGCAAAGTATTCAGTTACAAATTCAAATTTTAAGCCTATGAGGTCTTCTATAACCCAGAAGGAATGAAAAAATAAATAGATACAAATAATATTTTTTATCCAAGACAAAGTTCTATTTTCTATATTAGAATAAAAATCTTCTAGATTCTTTAAATGTTTTATTAAAATATTAAAAGTGTATAGTAATAGAAATATATTAAATGTAAAGAATAAAAAAAAAGGTATAATATCAGTAAGTTCATCTAAAAGTGGAGTAATTAACAAAATATGCCAGGTTTCATAACGATGATTTAATGTTTTAATGACATATAAAAAAAGTAAAGAAATTGTTATTGATCCACTATATATTATAGATACATCAATTTCTTGTCCATCAATAAAAGATGTAAAAACTTCTGTAGATAATGACCATAAGAATAAACCTAAAAATATATTAGCCTTATTATTTTTTGATTTTGATGTAATAAATAATAAACCTAAGGTAAAAGCAGTAGAAATAGATAATATATCAAATATGCTAACAATTGTTATTTCTATATTCATTTATAAGTTTAATTTTCATTTTTTTAGAATAAATTATAGTTAGTACTTATAGTTTATTCTATTTGTATTGAAGTTATCATTGTGGCATCAATATAATTAAATATTAAAATAATTAAAATTGTTTTATAATTACAGTAACCCTGTAACTCTTTTGGAAAGCTAGTTTTTAAGCTATATTCTTAATTAAAATTATTGTAGAAAGCAAGGTGGATTTCATTCGGAAATTAAAAAGATTCGTCCGGAAATAAATTAGCCCCTTTTCTTTTAAGTTACTTTTTTTTTGAAAACTCAAACTTGAATTTAATAAAAATAAGGAGTAATGGTAAAAAAAATACTTTTAATTTTTTTGTTTGTAGCAAGTGCAGTTAGTGCGCAATTCCCTACAAATAATCTTATAAAACAATATGGCTTTGAAAGTGGTAACCTACTTGTTGATGGTGTAAATGGAGGTACGCTCAATGTATCAGGAACTTCTTATATTGAAGTTAATGATAGATTTAATACTCCACCTACTAGTGCAGTAGATTTAAAAGGAAGCTCATTTAATACAACATATTCAACAGTTAATTCAACAGTTGACACAAGCATCAGTTTTTGGGTAAAATCAAGCACTAATTCATCTGATTCAAAAATAATTTTTGAGAAAAGTTCAAGATCTAATGCTACAAATTCATCAGGGATGTTAGGATATTCAGTAAGATTAGAGAATGGAAAGATAAGAGTACAAAATGGATATCGATTTACTTTTTATAATGGAGCTACTGCTATAGATAATCATTCAATATTATCAAGTAGAGAAATTAATGATGGAGAGTGGCACCATATTGTCATTTCCATATTTAATAGATCAGATAATATTGGAACAAGTAAAGGAGTTGATAATTTTCTTAGAATTTATATAGATGGAGATTTAGATACGAATCATAAAAAAAATAGAAGACCTAATACTTTTTTAAATAAACAGTTAAAAGTAACAAGTGGACATTCTCAAAATACAAGAAAATTCCAAATAGCAAATTTAGATAACGGAACAGCTCCTGCTAATTTTAAATATGAAGATATTATTGACGATGTATTGGTGTATGAACGATTGTTAAATACAACTGAGATAAATAACATAGGCTCATATAATAATTTTTGTAAATCTATTTCAATAGGAATATTATCTGCATCTAATGTAACAGAATCAAGTATTGATGTAAATATTTCTGGAGGGCATAGTATAGATTTGGCATATCATAAAATATCTGAGCAATTTTCTGCAGCAACAATTATAACAAATGCTACAGGTAAAGTAACAATAAGTGGAGGAACATCAGAAACATATAAAGTTTATGTAAGAAGAAATTGTGGAACAGGTAACCTTTCTCCTTGGTCAACATATAAAATTTTTAAAAATCAAGGTGTTCCTACTTATGTAAATGAAAATGCTATTGGAAACAATGATGGTTCTAGTTGGGTAGATGCTTTTACAGATTTAAACAATGCATTAGCTGAAGTATATGAAAATAATTCAATTTGGATAGCTAAAGGAAGATATTTACCAGGAACTTCTGGAAGAACAAAGTCTTTTACAATTTCTAAAAAAGGAATTAAGATATATGGGGGGTTTGTGGGAACGGAAACAGAAGTATCGCAAAGAAATATAAGTGCAAATATAAGTGTTTTATCAGGAGATTTATTAGGCAATGATGATGCAAATATAGCTTTTTCTAATACTACAAGAAATGATAATTCTTATCATGTTATAAAAGTAAATAATGATGATGTGGTTATTGATGGCTTCACTATATCAGGGGCACATGCAAATGGAAGTACATCTGATGATCAATCAGGAGGTGCTATTTTTAAGAGTTTTGCAAAAGTTAATTTAGAAGTAGCAAATTGTATTATAGAAAAGAATGTTTCTATATCAGCAGCCGCAGCAATCTTTTCAAGATTTGAAGAAAGTGGTTCTTTAACAATTAGAAATACAGAGATAAAAAATAATTTATCAAGATATGGAACAGCAATATATAGTTATACCGGAAATAACAAAGTAGCGACTATAAAAATAAGAAATTCTGTATTTAACAGTAATACAGCTAAAGATAATGGAGCTACCAAAGGTCATGCAGGAAGTGCAGGCTGGTTTAGGGCTTATGGAACAGGATCTACAATGAATTGTGATTTAACAAACAACACATATGTGAATAATGTAAACATAGGAACTGTTTCTGGATTGAATAATTTTAATAGATCAGTAGTAGGTATGAGCCGTACCAATGGAGTTTTCAATGGAAATGTAGCCAATTGTATATTCTGGCAAAATACAACAGCCGGAGGTGTATTAGGTAAATCAATAGCGCAAATTAACGCTACTTTAGGGCAGAGCATAACAGTAAAAAACTCAATTGGGAATGACAGTTTTTCAAATTTACCAGGTACAAAGCTTAATACATCCAATTCAGATCCATTATTTACTGATATAGCCAATGAGGATATTTCCTTAACTACAAATTCTCCAGCAAAAGATACTGGTGACAATTCAGCAATGATTGGAGCTTCAGATGTAGCTGGAAACATAAGGGTTCATAATGGTACAGTAGATATGGGAGCCTATGAGTTTGGAGCATCTGTTTATGTAGGAAAAAAATTAACACTTAAAGCTGAAAATGGAAGTATAGTATCAAATCTTATTCCAGTTGATGGAGGGTATACACAGGGAACAAGTGTGATATTAACAGCAACTCCTGCTTCTGGTTATAAATTTGATGGTTGGGATAGTGATGCAAGCGGAACAACAAATCCTTTAACTGTTGTAATGAATGCCGATAAAGTTATTACTGCAAAGTTTAGTAGAATACAATATACATTAACAGTAACGAATCCTAATGGTGCAGTAACAACAAATCCTATGCCTATAAATGGAAAATATAATGAAGGGCAGGTAGTAACTTTAAATGCTATACCAAATACAGGATATCAATTTGATGGTTGGAGTGGAGATATAAGTGATATTACTAATCCAATAAATGTAACAATGGATTCAAATAAAAATATAACCGCTAAATTTAGTGTAATATGTATTGTAAACATACCTGATGCTAATTTTAAAAATGCATTATTAAACCATTCACCAAAAATTGATATAAATAATGATGGGAATATTCAATGTGTTGAAGCTAATATTTTTACTGGAGATTTAAATATACGGGTTAAAAATATTAGTGATTTAACAGGGATAGAAGCTTTTAAAAATATTACAAAGTTTAATTGTGAAAGGAATAGCTTAAGCTCTATAGATCTATCAAGTAATACTGCTTTAGAAGATATTGACTGTTCACAACAGCAAGGTTCATTAACATCTTTAAAACTACCTCAAACAGGAACTTTAAAAAAGTTAAACTGTTTTAATAATGATATAAGCACTTTAGATTTATCAGGAAACCTTAATTTAGAAGATCTAAATTGTGCGGTAAACAAAATAACTTCCTTAAATACAGTGGGTTTGACAAAGTTAACTAAAGTTGGTGCTTCATATAACCAGATAGCAACTCTTGATTTAACTACAAATATAGGTTTAAAAGAATTAGACTTGAATAATAACAAAGTAACAGCTTTAAATCTTTCTTCAAACATAGCTTTAGAGAAACTTCTTTGTAATTCTAATACTATTAGTAGTTTAGATGTGTCTAATAACAATAAATTAGCAATATTAAATTGTCAAAATAGCCAACTAACAAGTATTAACCTAGCTAATGGAACAAATGCTCAGTTTACTTATATGAATGTTAGAACAAATCCTAATTTAAGTTGTATTCAAATTGATGCTGGATTTACACCTACTTCAACATGGTATAAAGATGCTACAGCAAGTTATAGTACAAACTGTAATGTTACTTATTCCCTTACTATTAATGCAATTAACGGTTCAGTAACTGCAAACCCTAGTCAAACAGGAGGAACGTATGCAGATGGAACAAGCGTAACACTAACAGCTACACCAGATGTAGGTTACCAATTTGATGGATGGAGCGGAGATGTAACAGGAAGTACAAATCCTTTAACGATAACCATGGATACAGATAAAACCGTTACGGCTATGTTTAGTAAAATTCAATATGAATTAACCGTAACTAAGGTAGGTAATGGTACTATAGTAGCTTCACCAGTAGGAACAAATGGAATGTATGATGAAGGAACAGTAGTAACTTTAACAGCAACTCCAGATAGTGGATGGCAATTTGATGCATGGTCAGGAGATGTTACAGGTACAACAACAACAACAACAACAATTACAATCACCATGAATGCAAATCAAGCAGTAACAGGAACATTTAGTCAAGTAACAGCAGGAATTGATGATGAAAAGTTATTAAAAGATTTTTCAGTATATCCAAACCCAACGGCTGAGGTATTAAATGTTAAGTTACAAGAAACTGTAAATAATATTACAATTTATACCATTCAAGGTAAAAAAGTAATGCAGTCAAAAGAAAGAGTTATTAATGTTAGTGAACTACCTTCTGGAATTTATTTAATAAAAATTGATGCTAAAAACAATAAAACAGGGTTAACTAAGTTTGTTAAGCAGTAGTGTTGTTTATACGCTATGAAATGTTAAAAATTTCGTAGAGTTTTAGTATAAATATGTTTATAAACAAAAAAGTCAAAGTTATATTTTACAGCTTTGACTTTTTTGTTATGCATATGTATCCAAAAAAGAGGTTACATTCCGGATTGTACTAGTGATTATTATATTTTGAAATAACAGATATTTTACAAGTAAAATATATCTGTGTTTTTTTGATAAAATGAAATTTTAATATTATTACTTTATAAGAGGCTTTCTCTGAGCCTCAAAACTTAACACTGCTAACTATATTTAACTAAAATAAAAAGAGAATATTAAGTGGATTTATTAAAATAAAAGTGCATTCGGAAAATAAAAAAGTGCATTCGGAAGTAAAATAAGTACTATCAGGAAGCATTCTGCTTTTTTTGTCGTAAGAAAACAAAATCTTAAAAGTAAATCGGAATGTCATGATTAAAAAACTATTCTTTTTATGTTTATTAGTTACTAGCGTAACACATGCGCAGATTCCCACCACGGGCTTGCAAGCCATGTATGAATTTACAGGTGGTAGTTATACTGATGCAGCAAACGGAAACAATTTAACACAAACAGGAACTGCATTAACTACAGTTAATGATAGATTTGCAGCAGCAAACAATGCTGTAAGTTTAAATGGAGACCATTTAACAAGAACTAATATTAATTTTACGGATTTAACACTTAGTTTTTGGATAAGAACATCAACCAATGATAATAATGTAAGAACTATTATAGATGATAGTGGTAGAAGCTCAGCAAGCTTTGCGCATTTAGAGTATGGTTTGTATGTGTATTTAAGAAATGGTAAAATAGGTATTTCAGGTAAATACTCTAGAACCAATACATTTAACAATCAAATTTCTAACGCTTCATTTGGTCAACTATCTAATACATTTGTAGCTGATGGTAATTGGCACCATATTGTAGTTAGTTTAGATCAAAATCATACAATTTCTTCACATTCTAATACATCTTCTGTATTTCGTCATAACACAAAAATATATGTAGATAATGGAACACCAGATGCTAATAATAGTACAGAATATGGAAGGTCATTATTTGCAAGTGTAAATACAAACGGAAATGTAACTATTGCTAATAATCGTTCAGGTAATTTAGCAGCTGTAAATAAATATCAAGATGAAATAGATGATGTTTTTATCTATAGTAGAGTACTAAATCCAACAGAAGTAGGGCAATTAGGTGTTATAAATAACTTTTGTTTTGTACCGTCTTCTTCAATCATTTCTACAAGTAATATAACCACAACAGAAGCTACAGTAGCTATATCAGAAACAGGAACTTTTGATGTTGCTTATCATAAAACAAGTGAGGCTTTTGCGTCTGCTACTATTGTTACAGGAGTTACTTCTGGAAGTTCAGTTTTAACAGGTCTAGAAGAATTTACAGAGTATCAAGTATACGTTAGAGAACAGTGTACTTCACAAACAACAGGCTGGTCTCAACCAGATAGCTTTACAACAAATAGAAACATAGGACGAATTTATGTAAACCATGCAGCCACGGGAAGTAATAATGGGGTTTCATGGGCAAATGCATATACTTCATTAGCAGAAGCCTTTACTAATGTGCAAGCTAATGAAGAAATTTGGGTTGCTCAAGGAACCTATATTCCTCATGCTTCAGATAGAACAAAGTCTTTTACTTTTGGAGTAGCGGGCATAAAGTTATATGGAGGATTTATTGGTACTGAAACTAATATTTCACAGAGAGATGTTAAAGCTAATGAAACAATTCTTTCAGGTGACTTATCAGCGAATGATGATGCAAATTTAGCATTCTCTAACTCAACAAGAAATGATAACTCTTACCATGTAGTTTATGTGAATGCAAACAACTCATTACTGGATGGTTTTACTATCTCTGATGCACATACAAACGGAAATACTTCTGAATTACAGCATGGAGGAGGTGTTTTTTATGGAGCAGCCAGAGATCAAGAAGTAAGAAACTGTACCTTTAAAAATAATGTAGTAACTTCAGGAGGAGCAGCAATAGTTATTGGAATAAATGGAAATAATGGATATACTAAAATATATAATTCAATTTTTCATGATAACTTAGCTCGTCATGCAACTTCTATATATTATATCACACAAACTTCAAATATAGCAAATGCAGAGGTTTCAAGTTGTTTATTTTATAATAATAAAGCACAAAACAATGGTAGTTCTTTAGGGTTTGCAGCCAGTGGAGGATGGTTTAGAGCAAATGCAGCAGGTTCAAGAGTAAATGTAGAATTAGTAAATAATACTTATGTTAATAACGAAGACACTGGTACTTCAAGTAGTTTAAATAACTTTACTAGAGCAACCGTAGGTATTGGTTACGGAAGTAGCGGACAGATAACAGCAAACGTAGCAAACAATATATTTTGGAATAATACTACAGTTGGAGGAGCAAGTGCGAAGGCAATTACAGGAATCCATACCACATTAGGACAAAATATAACCGTTAAAAACTCAATTTCACCAGATAGCTTTTCAACCATTCCAAGCGGAAGTGTATCTAATGTTTTAAATGCCGATCCACAATTTACAAACGCAGCTAGTAATGACTTTTCTTTACAAGCAACTTCTACTGCAATAGATGCTGGAGATAACAATAGCTTACCTTTTTCAGTAGGTTATGATGTCGCTGGAAATCCAAGACTTTATAATGGAACAGTAGATATGGGAGCCTTTGAACAAGTATGTGCTAGTAATTGTTATACCTTAACTATAAATACAGTTGGAGAAGGATCAGTAACCAATAATGGTAATTCTATAAGCGCAGTATCTGTATTTAATCAAAATGAAGTGTTAAGTTTAGAAGCGACAGCAGATTTGGCGTATAGCTTTCAAGGATGGAGTGGAGATGCTACTGGAACTACAAATCCTTTAGCTTTAACTATGGATGCTGATAAAACAATAACAGTTACTTTTGCTAATGGCCCTATTTATGTAGATAAAGATGCTACAGGAAATAATGATGGGACTTCATGGGTAAATGCTTTTACAGATTTAAAAGCTGCTTTAAATGTGGCAAACTCAAATTCTAGTATAACATCGGTATGGGTTGCAGAAGGTCGTTATACACCAGCAGCAAGTGGTAGGTCTAGTACATTTAGTATAAACAGAGAAAACTTAGAAGTTTATGGAGGTTTTGATGGTACAGAAACACTGCTATCACAAAGAGATGTTATAAATCATCCTACTATTTTATCTGGAGATTTAAGTAATAATGATACGGCTATTGCTATGACACATCCTACCCGTAATGATAATGCTTATAATGTAGTAAAATTAAATGCCAATAACATAACATTAGATGGGTTAACTATTAGAGATGGGCATGCCAATAATGCAGCTAATAATAAAACCAATGTAGGAGCAGGGGTTTTAGTATCTGAAACAATTAATGGCTTTAATTTAAAAAACTGTACCATAGCTAGAAATATGACTAGAGCTGGTGGGGCAGTAATGTCTTATTTTAATGCAGATGCAGTTGCAAATATAGAAAACTGTCATTTTGATAATAATAGATCAAGATATGGAAGTGGTTTATACTTATTAGTAAATAATAACAGAACAGTTACTTTGAACATAACAAATAGTTTATTTACAAACAACCGCTCTGAAAAGTTTACAAATACAGAGTTAGGTTTTTCTGGAAGTGCAGTTTGGGCAAGAGCTAATGGAACAGCAGCTAACTTAACAACTACTATAACTAACTGTACGTTTGCTAAAAATGTAGATATTGGTACACAAGCAAGTACTCAAAGAGGTGCTTTGTCATTAAGTAGAAGAACGGATGGTAACAGTACCCATAATGTTACAATTAGTAACAGTATTATTTACAATAATACAGGAGCAGGAGGAGCTACAACACATGATGTAAATAGAGCTCATGTTAGTTTGCCTAACCAAGTTTTAGTGAATAACTCAATAGGAGCATTAAACTTCTCTTTAATTCCATCAGGAAATTTAACAAATACATCCAATACAGATCCATTATTTAAAGATGTAGCTAATAACGATTTTACATTACAACCTAGTTCCCCTGCTGTAAATGCTGGAGATAATAGTAAAATCCCTTCAGGAATAACTAAAGATTTACAAGGGAACAATCGTATTCTTGATGCAACTGTAGATATGGGAGCTTATGAAACAGTGGTAATTCCACGTACCTTAACGCTAAATGCAACCAATGGAAGTATAAGTACCAATCCAAACCCAACCAATGGAACTTATTTTGAAGGCACAAGTGTGGTGTTAACCGCTACACCAGATGCAGGCTACCAATTTGATGGATGGAGCGGAGATGCAACAGGAAGCACAAATCCATTAACGATAACCATGGATGCAGACAAAACAGTAACGGCTACATTTAGTAAAATCCAACGCACTTTAACTGTAAATGCAACCAATGGAAGTGTAAGTACCAATCCAAACCCAACAAACGGGACGTATGATGATGGAACAAGTGTAGTGCTAACTGCAACACCAGATGCGGGTTACCAATTTGATGGCTGGAGCGGAGATGCAACAGGCAATACGAATCCATTAACGATAACCATGGATGCAGACAAAACAGTAACGGCTACATTTAGTAAAATCCAACGTACTTTAACTGTAAACGCAACTAATGGAAGTGTAAGTACCAACCCAAACCCAACAAACGGGACGTATGATGATGGAACAAGTGTAGTATTAACAGCAATACCAAATGCAGGTTACCAATTTGATGGCTGGAGTGGAGATGCAACAGGTAATACAAATCCATTAACAATAACGATGGATGCAGACAAAACAGTAACGGCTACATTTAGTAAAATCCAACGTACTTTAACTGTAAACGCAACTAATGGAAGTGTAAGTACTAATCCAAACCCAACAAACGGGACATATGATGATGGAACAAGTGTAGTATTAACAGCAACACCAGATGCAGGTTATCAATTTGATGGCTGGAGTGGAGATGCAACAGGTAATACGAATCCATTAACAATAACCATGGATGCTGATAAAAATATTACAGCTATGTTCAGTAAAATCCAACGCACTTTAACTGTAAATGCAACTAATGGAAGTGTAAGTACCAATCCTAACCCAACAAACGGGACGTATGATGATGGAACAAGTGTGGTATTAACAGCAACACCAGATGCAGGTTATCAATTTGATGGCTGGAGTGGAGATGCAACAGGCAATACGAATCCATTAACAATAACCATGGATGCTGATAAAAATATTACAGCTATGTTCAGTAAAATCCAACGTACTTTAACTGTAAATGCAACTAATGGAAGTGTAAGTACCAATCCTAACCCAACAAACGGGACGTATGATGACGGAACAAGTGTAGTATTAACAGCAACACCAGATGCAGGTTACCAATTTGATGGCTGGAGTGGAGATGCAACAGGTAATACAAATCCATTAACAATAACGATGGATGCAGACAAAACAGTAACGGCTACATTTAGTAAAATCCAACGTACTTTAACTGTAAATGCAACTAATGGAAGTGTAAGTACCAATCCTACCCCAACAAACGGGACGTATGATGACGGAACAAGTGTAGTATTAACAGCAACACCAGATGCAGGTTACCAATTTGATGGCTGGAGTGGAGATGCAACAGGTAATACAAATCCATTAACAATAACGATGGATGCAGACAAAACAGTAACGGCTACATTTAGTAAAATCCAACGTACTTTAACTGTAAATGCAACTAATGGAAGTGTAAGTACCAATCCTAACCCAACAAATGGGACGTATGATGACGGAACAAGTGTAGTATTAACAGCAACACCAGATGCAGGTTACCAATTTGATGGCTGGAGTGGAGATGCAACAGGTAATACAAATCCATTAACAATAACGATGGATGCAGACAAAACAGTAACGGCTACATTTAGTAAAATCCAACGTACTTTAACTGTAAACGCAACTAATGGAAGTGTAAGTACTAATCCAAACCCAACAAACGGGACATATGATGATGGAACAAGTGTAGTATTAACAGCAACACCAGATGCAGGTTATCAATTTGATGGCTGGAGTGGAGATGCAACAGGCAATACGAATCCATTAACAATAACCATGGATGCTGATAAAAATATTACAGCTATGTTCAGTAAAATTCAATATGAATTGACTATTGTAAAGGTAGGAAATGGTAGTATAGTAGCGTCGCCAAGCGGAACTAATGGAATGTATGATGAAGGAACAGTAGTAACTTTAACAGCAACTCCAGATAGTGGATGGCAATTTGATGCATGGTCAGGAGATGTTACAGGTACAACAACAACAATTACAATTACCATGGGTGCAAATCAAACAGTAACAGGAACATTTAGCCAAGTAACAGCAGGAATTGATGATGAAAAGTTATTAAAAGATTTTTCAGTATATCCAAACCCAACGGCTGAGGTATTAAATGTTAAGTTACAAGAAACTGTAAATAATATTACAATTTATACCATTCAAGGTAAAAAAGTAATGCAGTCAAAAGAAAGAGTTATTAATGTTAGTGAACTACCTTCTGGAATTTATTTAATAAAAATTGATGCTAAAAACAATAAAACAGGGTTAACTAAGTTTGTTAAGCAGTAGTGTTGTTTATACGCTATGAAATGTTAAAAATTTCGTAGAGTTTTAGTATAAATATTTTTATAAGCAATTAAGTCAAAGCTATATTTTATAGCTTTGACTTTTTTACTTTATAATATGAAGGTTTATCAAAAAGAGGTCATACTTACCGAATATACAAGAGGATATCATTTAATTACAGACGTGTTAGTTAAGGCTATACCAGAAATAACTACCATAAATATGGGGCAATTTCAAGCATTTATAAAACATACATCGGCTAGTTTAACAATTAATGAAAATGCGGATCCAACAGTGAGGGTGGATTTTGAAACACATATAAATAAAATGATTCCAGAAAACATGCCCTATTATAAGCATGATTATGAGGGAGCTGATGACATGCCAGCACATATCAAATCTTCAATGTTAGGATGTCAAGTACAAATACCTATTACAAAAGGAAAATTAAATCTAGGTACTTGGCAAGGGATTTATTTAGGTGAACACAGAAATTATGGAGGAAGAAGAAAAATAATAGTTACTATAATCGGAGTATAAAGCTTTTAAAAAGTAAAAAAATACGTTTTTTATTTTTTTCTTAAAAAGAAGAGAATTCGGTGTTTTTTATAGCTCTTAAATAGAATATATGAAAATATTTTTGCTTATAAAACAATTTTTTGTGTTAATATTTTGTGGTTTTGGTGTTTTTTTGTGATTAAAAATAGAAATTAGTTTGTTTTTTAACATTTTTAAAAATTGACGAATATGAAAAAATGTTTTTACTAACTTTACTGTAATTAAACCCTTCAAAACCAAACTAATGAAACAAATTTATTTGTTAGTGGCATTATTCTTAATGTCACAAGTAGGTTTTGCGCAAAGCAAAAACCTAAAAGACCACAGTACAATCCAACAACATTTTAATCAGTTAAAACAAGGAGCAAAACCTTCCTCTTTGGACTATACTGAATGGAAAGTAACAAGTTCGGCGTCATCGCTGAAAAAAGGATTAGTTCATTATTATTTAACACAGTATTATAAAGGAATACCTATTGTAAATGGTACCTATAATATGTCTGTATTAAATAGTAAGGTAAACTATGCTAATAATCAGTTTGTAACAGATATCAAATCTAAATTAGTAGGAGCTAAAGCAGCATCTATTTCTGAAGTAGAAGCTGTTAATTCGGTAATTAAAGCGCATAGATTACCTTCTGCCGCTAGACTGGTAAAAACAATGAAAAGAAAAAATGGCGACGAGGTATTAGAGTTCAGAAATTCAGGAATTACAGCTGATAATGAACCTATCGTTGTTAAAAAAGCGTATGTTTTACATGACAATAAATTAAAATTATGTTGGAATGTAAACTTATATGAAAAAGGAGGAGAAAACTGGTGGAATAGCTATGTAGATGCTACTACTAGTAAAATTATTAAGGAAGATAACTGGGTAATTAAGTGTAAGTTTGATGCACACGGACACAAAAATCACACAACCCATGATGTAAAAACGTACTTTGGAACTAGAAGTAAAAGCTTAACACCTTATTTAAAAGAACAAAGTATGTTAGCTCCAGACTCATATAATGTATATCCAATGCCATTAATGAGTCCAGATGAAGGAGGTAGAAGTATTATAACAAATCCAGCTAATGCAACAGCTTCTCCATATGGATGGCATGATACCAATGGTAGTGCTGGTGCTGAACATACTAATACTAGAGGGAATAATGTATGGGCACAAGAAGATACTAATGGGAATAATGGTACAGGAGCTTCGCCAGATGGAGGAAGTGGATTAGATTTTAACTTCCCAGTAAACTTAAATCAAGCACCAAGTACATATCAAGATGCGGTAACAACAAACTTATTCTATTGGAATAATATTATGCATGATGTATGGTATCAGTACGGATTTGATGAAGCTTCAGGAAATTTCCAAGAAAATAATTATGGAAAAGGAGGTTCTGGTAGTGATTCTGTAAATGCAGATGCACAAGACGGTAGTGGAACTAACAATGCAAACTTTGCAACACCACCAGATGGAAGCAATCCAAGAATGCAAATGTTTTTATGGAATAGAACAACACCAGGAAGAGATGGTTCTTTTGATAATGGAATTATTGCACATGAATATGGACATGGAATTTCTATTCGTTTAGTAGGTGGTAGAAACTCAAATGTTCTTGGAGGTGGAGAGCAAATGGGAGAAGGATGGTCTGACTGGTTTGGACTAATGCTAACTATGAAGGCAGGAGATAAAGGAACAGATAGAAGAGGAGTAGGAACTTATGTTTTAGGACAAGGAAACGATGGACAAGGGATTAGACCAACTGTGTATTCTACTGATAGATCACAAAACGATACAGATTATGCAGATATCAATAACTTAAGAGTACCTCATGGAGTAGGGTATGGTTTTGCTACTATTTTGTGGGATATGACTTGGTTATTGGTAGATCAAGAAGGTTTTGATCCTAATTTTTACACAGGAACTGGTGGTAATAATATTGCAATGGCCTTAGTAATTGAAGGGTTGAAAAATACAGCTAGTAATCCAGGTTTTGTTTCTGGTCGTGATGCAATATTACAAGCAGATCAAGATTTGTACAATGGCAAGTACAAGTGCTTAATTTGGAAAGCATTTGCTGAAAGAGGTGTAGGAGAAGGAGCTAATGAGAATACAAATGGAGGCTTTAACTCTAATACTGATCAAACGGTATCATTTACCAATCCATGTGACGGAGGTAACCCAGATCCAGGGGCGTGTTCGGGAGATGTAACTTCTTTTCCATTTAATGAAAGCTTTGAAGCTGGATTAGGACAATGGAAAGATGCAACTACTGGAGATGATATAAACTTTACAAGAAACTCAGGAGGAACTCCTTCAAATAGTACAGGGCCTAGTGCAGCATCAGATGGTACGTATTATTTATATGTAGAAGCATCTGGTAATGGAACAGGTTATCCAAATAAAAGAGCCATTTTAAACTCACCATGTTTAAACTTTAGCTCATTAACTAAGCCTAACTTAGCCTTCCAGTATCATATGTATGGTAGTGCCATTGCTACCTTAACCGTAGAAGCTAGAAAAGATAATACAGGAACTTGGACATCTGTATTTAGTCAGTCAGGAGATCAAGGAAATAGTTGGAAAACAGCAAATGTAGATTTAACAGCTTATGCAGGAGAAGCTAGTGTACAGTTACGTTTTAACGTGGTTACTGGATCAGGAACTAGCGGATGGCAAAGTGATATTGCTATTGATGCAGTTGCCATTGCACAAGGAGATGGAGGAGGAGATCCAGATCCAACTTGTGAAGCTATTAATTTTAATGATTTCACAATCACATCATTCTCTAATCAAGATAGTGCAGGTGATTATTCAATTGGAAACTCAGGAGCTTCTTTAGCATTAACTAATAATACATGGAAGTATATCGCAATGAATTATACAGTTACAACAAATACAGTAATTGAATTCGAATTTAGTAGTACTTCTGAAGGAGAAATTCATGCTGTAGGATTTGAAAATGATAACTCATTAACATCTAGTAGATACTTTAAAGTGTATGGTACCCAAAACTATGGAGTTACTAATTTTGATGATTATGTAAGTGGAACCAAAAAGTATGTGATTCCTGTTGGAAGTTCTTATACAGGAGCAATGGACAGATTGGTATTTATTAACGATAATGATGCAGGTTCAGGAAACAATTCTACCTTCTCAAACGTTAAAATTTATGAGGGATCTTGCGGATCATCTGTAGTTGCTGTTAACGATTTTGATACTCGTGTAGATGTATTAGGAACACAAGATGAAGATATCTTTACGTCAATTCAATTAGCACCAAATCCAGTGAAGAAAGGTTACCAACTAAATATTATTGGACCTAATAATAGTATGTCTGGAGCATCATATAAAGTAATTAATATGTTAGGGCAAGTATTGGAACAAGGAAAATTGACCAAGAAAATAATTAATGTAGACAAGTTAAATTCAGGAGTATATATATTAAATATTGAAAATGAATTTACTAAAACAAATAAACGATTTATTATTGAATAGGTAATTATTAGGAGTAAACACCTATGAATTGTTTTAACCTCTTGGAGTATAACTACTCTAAGAGGTTTTTAGTTTTATTTAAAATATTGATATGTCTTATTTACTTAAATATTAATCCCCCAAAACTTATGAGATTTTTTTTATTACTATCGTTATTGTTTACATCACAAGCAGGTTTTTCTGTAAGCAAAGGCCATAAAAATCATGGTATAATTATAACACCTTCTAAAAAAAACGAATCAACTCCATTGAATAAAAATCAACAAAAATCAAAAAGTTCAATATTACTGTTAAAAAATAAGAAGCAAGATAAAAGTACTTGTTTAGAGGAAATAATATCTTTTCCTTATACAGAAAGTTTTGAAACAGGATTAGGTCAATGGAAAAATGCGACTGTTAGTGATGATATAAACTTTACTCGAAATTCAGGAGTAACCCCTTCAAATGGAACAGGTCCTAACATAGCATCAAAGGGAAGTTATTACGTATATGTAGAAGCATCTGGTCAAGAAAAAGGATACCCCAATAAGATAGCCATATTAAACTCACCATGTTTAAATTTTAGTACATTAATGGCTCCTTATTTAAGTTTCCAGTATCATATGTATGGAGATTCTATAGGGGAATTAATAGTTGATATTAAAAAAAGTAACGAAACACTCTGGCGTCCTTTATACACCAAATCGGGAAAAAGCGGAAATGCTTGGCAAACTGCAATTGTAAATCTAAAAGCTTATGCAGCTGAAGAAAGTGTGCAATTACGCTTTAAGATAATAACAGCTAAAAGTTGGCAAGGAGACATAGCTATTGATGAAGTAACCATTGCCGAAGGTAACTCAAATCCTAACAATTGTTCAGAAGAGATAAGTTCTTTTCCTTATGTAGAAAGTTTTGAAGAAGGGTTAGGTAAATGGAAAGATGTGACTACTGGTGATGATTTAAACTTTACGAGAAACTCAGGCGAAACTCCTACAAATGGTACAGGACCAAGCAAAGCTTCTGATGGAAATTATTATGTATATGTTGAGGCTTCTGGAAAAGGAAAAGGATACCCAAATAAAAAAGCTATTTTAAATTCACCATGTTTAAATTTGAGTACTTTAACAAAGCCTCAGTTAACTTTTAGGTGCCAAGCAGGAGGAAGTAATGCAGCAGGAGAATTAGCAGTTGAAGCAAGAATAGGAAATACTGAAGAGTGGATTTCTTTATATACTAAAAAAGGTTGGTTAGGAAATGCATGGGTAGCAGAAAATATAGATTTAGAAAAGTATGCAGGGGAAGTAAATATACAATTACGTTTTGTTGTCATTACAGGAAACAAAGAAAATTCTTGGAAAGGAGATATAGCAATTGATGCTATTAGAATAGCAAATAAAGAAGGAAATTACCAACCAAGTTGCAAAGCAATTAATTTTAATAACTTTATTATAACCCCATTTTATAATTCTGACGAATCAGGAGAATATTCTATAAAAAACGATGGAGCATCTTTATTACTGGTTAATGATACTTGGAAATATATTCCTTTAAATTATGAGGTTAAGCAGAATACAGTATTAGAATTTGAATTTAGTAGTACTTCTGAAGGTTATTTTCAAGGCATAGGTTTTATTAGAGGTAATACAACAAGGTATGCTAAACAATACTTTAAAATTTATGGAACAAATGATTTTACTTTTTTTGGTAACCATAGTTTTGATAATTACGAAACAGGAACTAAGAAGTATAAAATTCCTGTAGGAAATTTTTATACAGGGACAATGGATCGTTTATTATTTATTAATTCAAGGCATTTAGAACCTATCAGTGCTAACTCTACCTTCTCAAACGTTAAAATTTATGAGGGGGTTTGCGGATCATCTGTCGTTGCTGTTAACGATTTTGATACTCGTGTAGATGTATTAGGAACACAAGATGAAGATATCTTTGCATCAATTCAATTAGCACCAAACCCAGTGAAGAAAGGTTACAAACTAAATATTATTGGACTTAATAATAGCATGTCTGGAGCATCATATAAAGTTATTAATATGTTAGGACAAGTATTGGAGCAAGGAAAATTAACTAAGAAAACAATTAATGTAGACAAATTAAATCCAGGAGTATATATATTAAATATAGAAAATGAAATTACTAAAACAAATAAACAATTTGTAATTGAATAGTTAACCATTAGAAGTAATTACTTTTGAATTGTTTTAACTCTTTGGAGTACAGTTGCTCTACAAGGTTTTTTCTTAATAGTTAAATAATATTGTTTATTGTAAATTTATTAATAATTTTATGGCTACTAACTATAACTAAAATTATTATGATTGAGATAATACTTTACATTATAGCTTTTATGCTTACTGTAATGCCTTTTGTATAAAAAAATATAGTAATTTATAAATTACAAACTCTTAAAATAAAATACACAATTTTTTTATGTTGTGTTATAGTTTTATTTTAAGTAGGATACTATATAGATTGATGATTCCTGTATGTGATACACCTGTATGATGCATAGCAATAGATTCAGTAGAAAAGTTAAAGCCAAATTTTTCTATCTCAAACCTTCCGTACTATATCAATAAGCTGAATTAAAAATTGATAAATCTAAAAAAAACAAAAACGAACTATTAGTTCTTTTACCTCAAATCTTTTCCCTTTTACCAAATAACGATATGTTACGTGGCAAACATTATATCTCGCATGGAGATTGTTATATATTGCGTGGCAAACGTTATATCTCGCATGGAGATTGTTATATGTTGTGTGGTAAACATTATATTTCACATGGAAATTGTTATATGTTGCGTGGCAAGCATTGTATCTCGCATGGAGATTGTTATATGTTGCGTGGCAAACGTTATATCTCACATGGAAATTGTTATATGTTGTGTAGCAAACGTTATATTTCATATGGAAATTGTTATATGTTGTATGGCAAACGTTATATTTTGAATTATGATTCTTATATTTTACATGATAATCTTTAATATGTTATGAGGTAATTGTTAAATCTTACAAGAGAGTATCTATTTATAAAAAGAATATTCGTAAAATGAGTAAAGGAATAGATATCTAAAGTAATGTTTTAAGTATTAAAAAAAACAAATTCTTCTACCAGAAACCTTCTACCTTTCTCCCAGTAGCATATATAAACTCACTACTACATAAAAGCTTTTTCCTATATAGTAAAAGGGAATAATATGCACTAATAAACAGGGAAAAACCGCTATTATTAAAAGAGTTTATGTTGCAGTATATCAGTGTTTTGTGTTTTAGTTTTGTAGTGCATGTATAAAAGGGGAGTGAAAATAAAATATATAACCAACTAAAACTACAAACTATTATGAAACACGTAATTAAAGGGAATTTATTAGGCTATTTATGTGATGAATGCCTAGAAAACTTAAACAACACTAAAGTACGTTTATACATACCAAGTGGTAAAGATGTATTTAAACTATTAACAGATGCAGAAATAGAAAAAAAAGAAAACTATTTAATAGGAGAAGGGGTAACGGATGAATTAGGAAATTATGAAATTGAATTAAATGAAAGATATCAGGACGGAGAAGTAGAATTTAACTTTGTAGTTGAAACAGTACCTAACTCATTACACGCTGCAAACAAATTTCCAACAAAACAATTTTACGCAACAAAATTTCAACCAGATTGGGAATATAATGACAATCAAGATGCCAATGCATCCTTCTCATTTGCAATCACGGCAAAATGGTGGTGTTTTATTAGAGGAACGCTATTTGACGCTTGGGTAATTTGTGGTAGACTTTTAAATTGTCAAACAGGGAATGCTATTTCTGGAGCAACGATAACTGCTATGGATGCCGATTTATTAACAGATGATACATTAGGAACCGCTATAACTAGTGGAACAGGACATTTTAGAATAGATTATACCTCGGCTACTTTCAAGCAAACATTCCTGTCACCTTGGATTAATGTAGAAACAGACCCAGGCTTACCAATAAGATTTCAAAGTGGTCCAGATGTATACTTTAAAGCAGAATTGGCAGGAACAATGTTATTGGATGAAACCAAGAAAAACGCTCGTAAAAATGTAGGCTATTGTTTATGTGTAAACCTATGTTCAGAAATCAATGTAGTAGACCCAGATGATCCAACATTTCCAAGTGCATGGTCAGGAGTAGGAGATGTGTTTAGTGCTTCTTTTGGTACTAACCCGTATGATTTTGATGTAGATGGTTTTGCAGGATCAGGAAAATACGCATTATATAGTAAAGTAAGATTAACAGGACAAGCAGCGTTAAAATCAGCTAGTGGAAACCCTATAGAATACCGTTTTGTAATTAGTGATGTAACTACGCCAAACGGAGGTCCAAGTCCAGCAGATGCTGATTTCACCAAGGTAATTGGAGTAACACCAGGACTTTTTGCCTCGAGCTTAGTGTTAAAACTGACTAGAAAAGTAGCTGCACCAAGTAATAATGAAATCTTTGTATATAGTAAGCAAGCGGATTTTGATGCTAACGGATGGTTTGATGCCAATAAAGCTATAGACAGAACATTAATAGAAAAAGGCTTAACACCTGCTGATTTATCATTATACAATATTATTGATGATGATACCTTACTAACCTTAAACACTAACGGATTAACAACAGCACCCAATGTACCTAGTACAGTAGCACCAGGGCAAACAATACCAGCAGCAAACAAAATACCTGTAGAGAAATTTGCCATTCGTTTTGAGATTAGAGAAGTAGTAAACAAAGCAACCAATCAATTCAATGTAGTGTCGGGAAGTGGAAAAACGTTAAACTCAGTAGTAATGAATAACAATTCCATATACATGAAGTTGTCAATAACAGAATTAGAAGCTACTACTTTATGTACACCAATAAACGGAACTGTACATGCTAAGTACACAGTATATCATCCATATTTAACCTATACCACTTTAGGATTAAGAAGCAATAGTAATTCAGTAAACAGATTAATTAATGATTTTGATAATGATGGTGTATTACCAACAGGACCCAACCATATACCAGCGTCAGATGAATTAGTAAGTGCTGGAACGGTATTAAATAGAACCGCCACAGCAGATGATATGACAAGATGTACGTATACCTTAAAATTAAAAGCAAGAAGTAGGTTACATAATGGAGATAACCCTATATCAACACAAGGGCCAATAGAACAATACTTCTTTTATGATGTATAAGTTTTTTTAAGTGTTAAGTTATTCGTGTATATAATGTCAGTTACGAGTGTTTTTTATGAAGTGATAACGAAATAAAAAATATGTGGAGAACAATTTCGAAGATGAAAGCTTTTCTATAAAAAATTAGTTTCTATTATATTACAAATAACTTTACTCGAAGTTGAGAGTAAAAATTATATGAAAAAACATGTAGAGAATCATACGGGGAAACCTTAATAAAGGGGATTATAAATAAAAACGGTGTAGTTTAGAGCTACACCGTTTTTTGCATATTATTTGTTTATTTGTTTTTCAAGTTTAGCAACTCTTTCTAATAACGATTTTAATTGTGTGTTTTCTTTTTCTAGTTGTTTAATTTTATTGTTTTGAGATTGTAGTTGTTTTTCTTGATTGATAGTATACAATGTTAACTCTTCTATTTTTTGCAATAATTTAGCATCCATTTCACCTAAGAAAAAACCATTTTCTTTTACTTCTTTAGCACTAGGAATGTCTTTTAAATGCCCTTTTTTACTAATATGATTCTCTACTTCTTTCAAGGTTGGTAGCTGATACTCTTCTTCAAAAACAAAATCAGACCAGTTTTCATATTTAGCTATTTTTACCTCTGTTGCTGCAATTCTTCCATCTACACCTAATTTAAAACCTTTTGGGTTAGGAGTGCCTATTCCAACATCTCCATTACTTAGTATAACAACTTTATCAGTTCCGTTTGTTTGTAATTTTATATTTTCGTCTGCATTAATTTTTAAGTTGTAATGACTTTCTCCATCTGTACCTATATAGTGGCTAGAGTTAGCAGTAGAAGAAGCTCTTTTTCCTTGCAAAAGAATACCTACATTACTAGAAGATGATTTTGATTTTAAAATCATTTTTGAGTCTTGGTTGTCTTCAATATGTAATTTAGCCTTTGGATCATCAGTTCCAATTCCAACGTGCCCATCTGTATAAAACAGATTGTTAACTTTTCTTTGCCATTGGTAAGAAGCACCAAAAATACTAGGGACAGCATCATCTTCTATTGTAGATAACTCTTCAATAAAAACTCTAATGGGATAGTTGTGAGTATGTTCAGTAGCTACTTTTATAATGTTATTATCAACAATAATAGAAGGGTGATTTGAATGCGTACCATTACTACTAACCATTCTCGTTTGCCATGTTAATTTGTATGCCCAAACTAAAAATTCAGCACCACTTCTAGTTCCTGTACCTCTAGTAACCAAACGTACCCTATAAACATTACTCGCACTTAGTGAGTTATTATTGGAGTCGGTTAATTCAACAGGACTATTTACATTGGGAGTTAAGTCTTTAATATAGCTTTTTACACCTCCATTTTGAGCTTGTAAAAAAGAGGCAGAAATAAACATTAGAAATACTACAATTTTTGTTTTCATCATATAAATTTTTAAAAAATTAGGCTGCAAAACTAATGCTTATTTCATAGAAAGCCAATTAAATAAGAGTTTTAAAATGATTTATTTGCTGAATTGCTTTAGCATCAATTTCAGTTCCATCTTCAGTAAACCAAACATGCGTATCACCCAAATAATTCATGCCTAAATAATTTGCACTTTCTTTAAACGGCATGGTAAAACCATCTTTTAAATCATTAGCACCAGAGTTGCTAATCATTCCCATATTTTTACCTCGTAATTGTCTTCCTAATTCTTTTTTAAAATGCAATAAATCAGACAATCGGTCAAAAAATATCTTTAGAGTTCCGCTCATGCTATACCAATACACAGGAGTAGCAAATATAATAGTGTCGTAATTAGCAATAATATGTTCCATTAAAGGAATAAAGTCATCAGTAGCATTTTTAAATTCGTAATCAAAAGCACTAATAGATTTTGTTTTTAAATCAATAATATCAAAATTATTATCCTTGTTTAAATAGCTAACTACCTTATAAGTATTTCCGTAACTTTTTGAGCTTCCTTGTATTATCACAGTTTTTTTCATGGTAAATGTTTTTATTGCAGTCAAAATTCTCAAAACATCCATTTAAAACCAATAAAAGTCAATTGAATAATTTGATAAATACCAAGGAAAAAACAATCGGAAACCGTGGTAATTTTAGTACTTTTATGCTATAATTCGCTTTTTTATGAAAATAAACAACTATAAAGTATCAGAAAACGTACAATTAAGTACCATTGCTACAAAAGAGGTTGTTGAAGACGCTAAAAAGAAACTGAAAAAGTTACGTAAAGATATTAGTGAACTTCAAGATACCATGTATGCAGAAGGTAAGTATAGTATTTTATTATGTTTACAAGGTATGGATACCGCAGGAAAAGACAGTTTGATACGAGAAGTATTTAAAGATGTAAATGCACGTGGTGTAGAAGTACATAGTTTTAAAGTGCCAACAGAGTTAGAGTTAAAACATGACTTTTTATGGCGACATTATATAGCTTTACCAGCCAAAGGAAAAATAGGCGTATTTAATAGAACACACTATGAAAATGTATTGGTAACAAGAGTGCATCCAGAATATGTTTTTTCAGAAAACTTACCAAATGTAAAAACCTTAGATGATTTAGATGCTACTTTTTACCATCATAGAATGGATAGAATAAATCAGTTTGAAAAACATTTAGAAGATAGTGGAACCATTGTATTAAAGTTCTTTTTAAATATCTCTAAAGAAGAACAAAAAAACAGATTACTAAGACGCTTACATATTCCTGAAAAGAACTGGAAGTTTTCTGAAGGAGATTTAAAAGAACGTAAGCTGTGGGATAAATACCAAGAATGTTATGAAGATCTTTTAAATAAAACATCTACTGATTATGCACCTTGGTATATTGTACCGGCAGATGATAAGCCAACGGCTAGATTAATTGTAGCAAGGATTTTATTAAAAGAACTAAAAAAATACAATTTTAAAGAACCTACTTTATCACAAAAATTACTGGATAAATTAGATGAATTTAAAGCAGAATTAAATAACGAATAAACCGAATAAGGTTATAACAATAAAAATAACATTTAAGCATTATATTATTAATTTTTATAAATGGAGTTAAACTTAACAAGACCTATTGTATTTTTTGATTTAGAAACTACAGGAATAAGCATTGCAACAGATAGAATTGTAGAAATTTCTATATTAAAAATATACCCAAATGGAAATAAAGAAAGTAAAACATGGTTGGTAAATCCTGAAATAGAAATACCTAAAGAAGCATCAGACATCCATGGAATAACGAATGAAAAAGTAGTTACAGAACCAACGTTTAAAGAGTTGGCACCAAAGGTGAGTGAAATGATTTCCGATGCAGATTTAGCTGGGTTTAATTCTAATAGGTTTGATATTCCATTGTTAGCTGAAGAATTATTACGTGCAGGAATCGACTTTGATATGAACAATAAAAAAGCGGTAGATGTACAAGTAATATTTCATAAAAAAGAACAAAGAACGTTAAGTGCCGGTTATGAGTTTTATTGTGGAAAGACGTTGGAAGATGCGCATTCTGCAGAAGCAGATACCTTGGCAACTTATGAGATATTAAAAGCGCAATTAGATAAGTATGATGATATAGAAAACTCTGTGGAAGCATTAAGTGAATTTTCATCGCATTCACAAAGAGCAGATTTTGCAGGATTTATTTTATTTAATGAAGACAAAAAAGAAATTTTCTCTTTTGGTAAATATAAAGGACGCGAAGTAGTTGATGTATTAAAAGAGAATCCAGGTTATAACTCATGGATGCAAAATGCTGACTTTCCATTATATACTAAAAAAGTTTTAAGAGAGATAAAAGAACGAATGACAAAACCAAGAAAGGCAATGTCTGATGATGAAAAGTTAAAAGCCTTACAAGCTAAGTTTAACTCAAAACATTAATTAGTATCTTTTAAGATACTAGTAAACCTACTAGAAAATGTTTACAGAATATACTAATTTACCTAATAACGCTAGAGTTTGGATTTACCAAGCTGATAGAGAATTTACTCAAGAAGAACACACACACATAAGTAATAAAGCTGTTGAGTTTATTAATAACTGGACACGTCATGGTGATGATTTAAAAGGATCATTTACTATAAAATACAATCAGTTTTTAGTATTGGCAGTTGATGAAAGTTTTAATAATGTATCAGGTTGTTCTATAGATGCTTCTGTGCGTTTTGTGCAGGAAGTTGAAAAAGAATTGAATATCGATTTAATGGATAAAATGAATGTGTCTTTTAAAGATGGAGAAAATATTAATATCGTAAAACTATCTGACTTTCAAAAGTATGCTAAAGAGCAAAAAATAACACCAGAAACAATTGTTTTTAATAACATGGTGAATACCAAAGAAGACTTTGAAACAAAATGGGAAGTACAAGCAGAAGAAAGCTGGCACAAACGTTTTTTGGTATAACTATTGATTTTAAAAAGGTATTATTTTAATACAAATAATATGAGGAAAAAGATACTACTATTACTTACCGTTTTATTTTTTGCAAAGAATATACATGCGCAACAAGTAGACCCTTTAGAAGCTAAAAATGCAGAAGCGCAAACCATTTGGGTAGATAGCATTTTAAAAAACATGACTATTGATGAAAAAATAGGACAGTTATTTATGATGCAAGCCTATTCCAATAGAGATAAAGAGCATGAAGTATTTGTAAAAAAAATGATAAGACAGTATCATGTAGGAAACCTCATATTTATGCAAGGTACTCCAGAAAAGCAGGTTGTATTAAACAATAAGTACCAAGAAACAGCCAAAGTACCTTTATTGATAGGTTTTGATGGGGAATGGGGCTTAGATATGCGTTTAAAAAACACGTATCGTTTTCCTTGGAATATGACGTTAGGAGCAGTTACTGATAATCAATTAATAGAGGAAACGGGAAAAAGAATAGGAGAACATTGTAAACGGGTAGGAATTCATATGAATTTTGCTCCAGTGGTAGATATAAATACCAATCCAAAGAATCCAATAATAGGAAACCGTTCTTTTGGAGAAAGTAAAGAAAATGTAACTCAAAAAGCAATCGCTTTTACCAAGGGAATGCAAAGTGTAGGAGTTTTGGCTAATGCGAAACATTTCCCCGGACATGGAGATACAGCAACAGATTCACATTTAACTTTACCTACAGTAGATTTTTCAGAAAAGAGACTTGATTCTATAGAGTTATATCCTTATAGAAAAATGTTTGATGCAAAAGTAGCAAGTGTTATGGTTGCGCATTTGAGCATGCCACAGTTAGAAATAAATAAAGAACTTCCATCATCATTATCTAAAGCCATAGTAACAGACTTACTGAAAACTAAGTTAGGCTTTGAAGGCTTGGTAATTACAGATGGGTTAAATATGAAAGGAGCAGCTAATTATAGTACACCTGCAGCCATAAATTTAGCTGCTTTCCAAGCAGGAAATGATTTACTGTTAATTCCTCAAGATATTCCTAATACAGTTAAGTTATTTAAGGAGGAGATAATAAATGGCAACTTAACAGAAGAAAGAATAAATATATCTGTAAGAAAAATACTAAAAGCAAAATTTGTAGTAGGTTTAAATAATTTTCAACCAATAAAAGAGGAAGGTTTACAGAAAGATTTGCATAGACCTAAAGATGAGGTTTTACATAGAAAGTTGATTAAAAAAGCGATTACTGTTTTAAAAAATGATAAGGGAAATCTTCCTGTAAAAGAGTTAGATAAGCAAAAAATAGCTTATGTGCATTTAGGAGATGACAAAGGAAATGATTTTTATAAGATGCTTAAAAATTATGCAGATGTAAAAAAGGTATCAAGTAAAAATTTAGCAACTTTAAATAAAAAACTAAAAAAATATACTAAAGTCATAGTAGGTTTCCATAAATCAAATAAACACCCTTGGAAAGGGTATAAATTTACCAATAAGGAATTAGTTTGGCTACAAGAAATAGCAAGAAATAATAATGTAATACTGTCAATATTTGCAAGCCCTTATAGCTTATTGCAAATAAAATCATTCACTAATATAGAGTCTGTTGTTGTGGCTTATCAAAATAGCGAATTATCACAAGAATTAACTGCTCAGGCATTATTTGGAGCTTTTGAAATACAAGGTAAATTGCCAGTTAGTATTGGAGAAGAATTTAAATTAAATGAAGGAATACTACTAAAACAGTTACAAGTTTTACAATATACAATTCCAGAAGAAGCTGGTATGTCTTCTGAAAGACTAGCGATAATAGATAAAAGAATAGATACTATTTTAAAAAAAAGAATGGCGCCAGGAGGTCAAATTCTAATCGCGAGACATGGTAAGGTAGTTGTTCATAAAAGTTTTGGATATCATACACATTTAAAAGAAAAGAAAGTTGAAAACTCTGATATTTATGATTTAGCATCGTTGACTAAAATCCTAGCATCTTTACCTATGATAATGAAGGCAGAAGAGGAAAAAAAGATCAGTCTTTTTTCTAGTTTAGGAGATGTATTGTCTAGATATGAAGATTCTAATAAAGATACTTTACTATTAAAAGAAATATTGTCTCATTATGGAAGATTACGTTCTTGGATTCCTTTCTATAAAAATACGCAGGATGAAAAAACTGGAAAAAATTTAGTTACTTATTACAGAAAAAAAAGATCAAAAAAATACAATATAAAAGTAGCTCGTAATTTATATATGGATAAGAGTTACAAGGATACTATATATAAACATATTGTAGAATCTGAACAACGAAGTAGAGTAGGGTATAAATACAGTGATTTAGGGTATTATATTTTTAAAGAAATTATAGAGGAAAAATACAAGCAACCTCTTAATAAGTTAGTAGATGAGTTTTTGTATAAGCCATTAGGAGCAAATAGAACTAGTTATTTACCATTAAAAAGGTTTAAAAAAGCTGAGATAGTTCCTACTGAAAAAGATCATTACTATAGAAATCAATTACTGAGAGGTTATGTGCATGATATGGGAGCAGCTATGTTAGGTGGAGTAGGAGGTCATGCAGGTTTATTTGCTAATGCAAATGATGTAGCTAAGATTATGCAAATGTATTTACAATATGGAAACTATGGAGGAAAAGAATACTTTTCAGAAGAAACTGTAGATAAGTTTAATAAACGATATTATGCCCATAAAAAAGTTAGAAGAGGTTTAGGTTTTGATAAACCACAAATAAGGCCTCAAGAAAAACCAACCTGTGGATGTGTGTCAGATAAGAGTTTTGGACATAGCGGATTTACAGGGACGTATACTTGGGCTGATCCAGAAAGTGGAATATTATATGTTTTTTTATCTAATAGAGTATATCCAACTATGCGTAATAGAGGGTTAGTAAGAAGCAATATGCGTACTAAAATACAGGAAGATATTCAAAATGCTATTCTGTTGGAGTAGCGCTTACTTTAGTATAAAGTAACACTAACAAAATACTAAAAGTAAAGTATAAAACAGCTGTATCCCAATTAAAAGCTAGGTACATTAAAAAACTTTGGACAGTATAAAAAAATGGAAATAATATAATATTGAAACTAAATCTAAAAGTATCTATAAACTCAACTTCATCTACTTTTTTTGAAAGTAACTTCCAAATAGTATAAGGAATAAAACTGTTTACAATTAATAAATACAATAAAGGTTTAAACCTTTCATTCTTAACTTTGCTATTACTGCTTTTAATACTTTTTTGTTCTATAAGCTTATTAGTATAAACTACATCTGTAAAATCTACGTTCTGTTTGTTAAGTAGAGATAGTGTATTTTCATAGTTATCATCATCATCAATATGTACGGTTAAATTTTCTAATTGTTTAGTAACTTCATTTTTTAAAAAATTAACAACTTCAGTTTTATTAGAGTTTTTAAAGTATGAATCTGTAGTAATAGATGTACCAAATGACAAAGCTATTTTAGCAGGGTAAGCAGAAGCGTTTTGATAGGTTATTCCAATAGGCACAATATGTATAACAGTTTGTGGATTGTTTTCTAAAGTTTGAAAAATAATACGGGTAAACCCTTTACTCAAAGGTCTGATGGTTCTTTTTCTGTTGTGGCTTCCTTCAGGAAAAATTAAAAGTGTTTTATTGTTTTTTAGTATAGATTCACATTTATCAAAAATAGCTTGATTTTTTGAAAGCTGTTTTACACCATCTCTTATTCTATAAATAGGCATCATACCTAATAAATCAAAAAAATAAGCAACTATTCTATTTTTAAACACAGCAGCCCTTACTAAAAAGTGCGTTTTACGCTTAATATGAGTAGCAATAAGAATAGGATCAATTAAGCCGTTAGGATGATTAGCCATAAAAAGTACAGCTCCTTTTTTAGGTATATTTTCAGTGCCTTTAACAATTATTTTTTTTGAATAAAAAAATAATCCTATTCTAATAAAAACTTTAAATAAAGAATATATTATACTACGCATTTTTAACCTTTTTTCTTCCCCAGTAGGTAGCCAATGCCATGCCTGAAAAAATATCCCAAACTCCCCAAAAAGCAGCCAATAAAGCCATGCCTCCTAATCCTTCAAAAAATGTGAAAATTAGTAATAGCCCAAGGCCTCCGTTTTGAATACCAGTTTCAATGGTAATAGTTTTTATATCAATAATATTTAGCTTAAATGCTTTTCCAGTGATATATCCAATGCAATATGCAAATATGTTATGAAAAACTACTAATAAGAACACATGGTGTATATGATTTTTAAAGATAGACGCATTATCATACAAAGCAACTACAATAAGAATTAAGAAAAACACAACCGAAAAAGGTCTTAATACCGTGTTCATTTTTTTAGCCATTTCTGGATGATAATAATTTACCAACATGCCCAAAATAAGAGGTATGCCCAGTATTAATAAAACAAGTTTTGTTAATTGATAAGGATTTAAAGCTACAGATTTTAAAATATTTTCTGTAGGAGGATATAAGCTAGCCCAAAAATGTAAATTAAAAGGAGTTAATACAATACATATTAACGTAGCAAAAGCCGTTAAACTTATTGATAAAGCAGCATTACCTTTAGCCATTTTACTAAAGAAGTTAGACACATTACCACCAGGACAAGCAGCAATTAACATCATTCCAAGAGCAAAACTAGGGTGTGGTTTGATTATAAGAATTAATAGGAATGTAAGGAAAGGGAGTAAGAAAAATTGAGATAATATTCCAGCTATTAAAATTTTTGGAGCTTTTAGAATGCGTTTAAAATCACCTATTGTTAAGTCTAATGAAATCCCAAACATGATTATTGCTAAAGCAATATTTAAAATCCATAAAGCATCAGTATCATAGTTAATTCTAATAGAATCAATAGAAGCTTGATTAATGTTTAAAAGCATATTCAATAATGTTAGCACCCATTTTTAAGGCTTTTTCCCTTATTTTTTGAGGATTGTTATGAACAGAAGCGTCTTCCCAGCCATCACTCAAATCACTTTCATGATCGTAGAAAATGATTAAACGATTATTATAGAATATACCCAGTCCTTTAGGTGGTTTTTTATCGTGTTCATGAATTTTTGGTAATCCTTTAGGGAAAGAAAAAGTCTGATTGTATATAGGATGCGTAATAGGAATTTCCTGTAATTCCTTTGATGGAAATAACTTTTTCAACTCTTTACGTACATACTTATCCATTCCATAATTGTCAGATATATGTAAAAAACCACCAGAAATAAGGTAATTTCTAAGAGCTTCTATATCTTCATCACTAAAAAAAACATTTCCATGCCCAGTCATAAAAACAATAGGGTAGTTAAAAATAGCATTATCATTTACAGCAACGGTTTGTGGTTCATTTTGTATTGATGTTTTACAATACTGATTGCTGAATTTTATTAGATTAGGTAATGCTGTAGGATTTGCATACCAATCACCTCCGCCTTGATATTTTAAAGTAGCTATTTGTTGAGCACTAATTGAAATAGATAAAATCCAAAAAGTGAAAATGAATACGTATCTCACTAAAATTAATTTAGATGACAAGATAGTAAAACCTAATTAATAAAAAAACACCAGCTAAGTTAACTGGTGTTTCCTTTTTTCCCCTTAAGAAATTAATATACCGTTAAAATCTCTGTTACAGATGTTTGATGATTAATTCCAAGACAATTATACATTATTTATTTAGTTTTTGGGTTCGAAAACATCCATTCTGGACGTTTTCGAACTAATTTTTATGTGTAATGTGTTTATTTTTAGAAGTATATAGTGGGTTTTGCAAAAAAAGAAAAACACCAATGAAAATATTGGTGCTTAAAGGTCTGTGCCCTTTCTTCTTCAATACTGAGAGAAATCTCTCAATAATATCTTTGTGATATTTTAATAATTAAAAACCCCTTCATATTCTTAATTATTAAATTGAAAATGTATTATGTCTCAAATATAGGGACTTAACTTAAAAATTGAGTTTTAAAACATCCATTCTGGACGTTTTCGGACTAATTAAGAGGGTTAAATGAATAAGGTTTGATTATTTCTATAAGTAAATGGAGTAAGACCTGTATGCTTTTTAAAAACGGTAAAAAAAGTAGATTTTGAATTAAAACCAGATTCTAGGCCAATAGAGGCAATGGTGTAATTTTCATAATCAGGATTAAGAAGTAAGTTTTTAGCCTGTTCAACACGCATTTCGTTTATATAATCAATAAAACTTTTATTAGCTATGGTGTTAATAATTAAAGATAATGTGCTAGGACTTAAATCATAGTCTTCCGATAAATTTTGTAATGTGTATTTAGAGAGCAAAAACTTTTTTTCTTTTCTAATGAAAGAATCGATTTCAGAAAAAGATTCTCGATACCTTTCTTGTTGGTCTTTTGAAAGAGAAGAATCTGTTTCATTAATATCCAAAACTTGAGTAGTTGCTGAAACAGATGAAGGAGTTGTAGTTAACACTTTTCTTAAATGTTGTCTTTCTTTTAAAATACGAACTTGTTTTAGACCTTGATAACCTAACCAGTAAATTAAAATAGTGGTGTAAATTCGTAAAGGATAGTAAGAAAACATAAACCCTTGAAAGTTCAAGCTAACTTTAATAACTAATGCTGAAATCCATAATATGTAACCAACCGCAGATAATTTAAAAAAAGTATTAATCCATTTTAAATTATCGTAAGATAAAATTTTTGCAAATAATTTCTCTCTTTTAAAAAGTATGTAGAAAGAATAAATGAACAGACTAATTGAAATAGTAAGGCTTACAATTTCTTCTATAGATGTATATTTTTCATAAATAAAATCTTGATATTCTGGATTATTTTGGCTTCCGTAGTAAAGAACAAAACTTATTTGAGCAATAATTGCAGATACAAATATGGGGATAATTATTTTTAAAATATTATATGTTTTTGAAGTAATATTTAAGTAGTTAATTAAAAACATATATAAAAATGGCATAGCCATAAAGTGCCAAGGTATCTGGATATAGTCTAAAGCAAATTTATGCTGGAACAACTTGTTTTCTAAAATCCAAGATTGAAAATTATTTAAAGAGATAGATAAAATTAACATGTTTAAATAAAACATGCTTCTATCTTTACTGTTTTTTGAGAAAAACAATATAAAACAAAAAGCAAATCCGTGAAGGGCACTTATAAGGAGGAAAAGGTTAAAAAAGTCTGCGGTACTCAATTAAATGTTGATTTTTATTGAGTTAAATATACGAAAAAGAATTATTGATGTAAAAAACTTATGTTTTGAACGGCATTTAATCCAGCAGTTTCTGTTCTTAATCTATTTTTTCCTAATGTTATAGGAAGATAGTTTTCTTTTAAAGAAAGCTCAATCTCATCAGTACTAAAATCTCCTTCTGGGCCTATTAAAATTGTATAATGACTATTTACTTCAATTAAATCTTTTAAAAACTTTTTAGGAGAAGTTTCCTCACAATGGGCAATAAACAACTGATTTGTATCTTCTTTTTTTAAAAAATCAGAAAACTTTATAGGTTCATTAAGTTTTGGAAGTTTAAACTGTAAGGATTGTTTCATTGCAGATTGGATAATCTTTGATAACCTTTCAGTTTTTACAACTTTTCTTTCAGAGTTTTTACAGATGATCGGAGTAATTTCATCAATACCAATTTCTGTAGCTTTTTCTAAAAACCATTCAAGTCTATCGTTATTTTTAGTAGGCGCTATAGCTATATGTAAGTAGTAAGGTCTATTATTGTCTTTTTTTTCGATAGAAACTACATTTACCATGCATTTTTTATCATTTGCAATAGTAATAGCTACTTTGAATAATAAATTATTCCCATTAGTAATAAATAAAGTATCCCCTTCTTTTTTTCGTAAAACACGAACAATATGTCTACTTTCTTCTTTGTCAAAAGTAAAATGTTTGGTGTTTTCAGATATTTGACTGTTGTAAAATAATTGCATTATAAATCAATTCTATACGTTCTTCTTCTTTTATGAGTTACTGGATTAAATCCTTTCCATATTTGATGAATAGCTTTATTATCTTCCAACTCTGGGGTTCTAATACAGTTTTCTATACCTTTTTCTGAAAATGTTTTTGCATATTCTCTGAAAATAATAGCAGTAACTCCTTTATTTTGATAGTCAGGATGTACACCAATTAAGTAAAAAATTACATCTTTAGAGTTTTTTCTAGCATTTAATAACCTAAATAAGCCGAAAGGTAACAGCTTACCTTTTATTTTTTGCAAAGCTTTAGAAAAAGAAGGCATAACTATAGCAAAAGCAATAAGTTTTTTATTACTGTCAGTAACAAATTTTATGTATTCAGGATTTATAAAACTGATATATTTCTTTTTAAAATGTGCAATTTGTGCATCAGAAATTGGAACATAAGTAGATAACTTAGAGTATGTTTTGCTAAAAAGTTCAAACATTTCATCAACATAAGGCATAATATCTTTTGTTGAAGTAAAATTTAAAGAAGATAAATCATATCTTTTTTCAATTAAGTTTCCTGCTCTAGAGTATTTTTCAAGACTCACATTTTTAAAAGGAAACTTATTCTCTATGTATTCTTTTTCCTTTATTAACCCTAATTTCTCTAAATGATCTTTATAATATGGATGATTATACCATGTAATCATTGTACCAATATGGTCAAACCCATCTATAAGTACACCAGTTTTATCTAAATTATTGAAACCAACGGGACCTTCAATATATTCTAAATTATTAGCTAAGCCAATTTCTTTGACTTTATTAATAAGCATTTTACTTACGTTAATGTCGTCAATAACATCAAACCACCCAAAACGCATTTTTTTTATTCCTTGTTGTTCTACCTCATAGGTGTTAATAATAGCAACTATTCTTCCTACAATAGTGTTGTTTTTATAGGCTAGAAAGAATTGAGCATTAGCATGTTCAAATACAGGGTTTTTTGTTTGGTCAAAATTTGCAATTTCGTCATTAATAATTGGAGGAACCCAGTAAGGGCTGTTTTTATAAAGTGAAAAAGGAAATTTGACAAATTGTCTCATTTCCTTTTTTGAAGTTATTTCTTTAATAGTAATCATACACAAATATATGATTTCTGTATTTACTGATCATCTTTTTCTTCATCTTCCTCTTCTTTAATTTCTTCTTCTAATTTTTTTATCTCTTTTTCAAGTTTTAAGCGTTCTTTTTCTTTTCTTTCTTCTTCCTTTTCCTTCTCCTTAGCTAGTTTTAAGCGCTCTTTTTCCTGTTGTTTTAAAGCTTTTTCTTTTTCTTTTTCTTGTCGTCTTTTTTCTTTTTCTGCTTGCTTTTGCGCTTTTTTAGCAGCTTTTTTCTCTTCTTTAGATGTTTTTTTCTTCAATTTAGCATCTTCTTTTGAAAGTAAATCGATTAAAGATTCTTCTCTTTTTCTTCTTGGCTTTTCTCTTACTTCAGTATCTTTTTTATCAGGAGAGATATCTAAATCAACTTTTTTGTCTTTATCTTTATTCTTTTTGAATAAACGTCCAATTTTACTAAACAAACGCCCAAAGAAGCTTCGGTTTTCGTCATATTTAATAGGTTTGTCTTCTTCTATTTTATTCCCAAATTCATCAATTTCAGCAAAATCGTCTTCATGTCTATTTAGCCTATATGACACACCAATTGTAGAAGTTAACCCCATTTCTTTTCTTTCAAGGTTAGCTCTAATTGAAGCATTAAATTGTAAGTTTTCACTAAAAAGATAGGCGGCACCAGCTCCAATACTACTTTTTGTTTCATATTTTTCAAATATACCTTGTAGCTCTGCAAATCCAGACCAATAGTCATCAAAGTTATATGTTCCTGTGACTATGTATGAATATTCAGAAAAATCACTGCCAATATTGTTATAGTATAAATTTGTAATAACATTTAATTTGTCAGAAAATTCATTTTGCAGTAAAATTCCAACCTTAGGAGATATATCACCTCTATTATGGAAATCTGTTAAAAAACTACCAAAGTTTAAACCAGCATAAACACCAACATGCGGAATCCAACGTTTCCAATCAAAAGAATGTCTAGCTTTCCAACTTCTAATTTCTTTTGATTTGTCGTCGTATTTAGGAGCATAAACTAAATATTTAGCAGCCAACGTGAATTGGCTTAACCCTGTTTTGTCATATGAAGAGGTGAAAATATTTTTAAAAGCTATTTTATCTTTACTTAAAGAGGTATTTAAGTTAACTTCTAATTTTTCACTTAAAAAGCTTGTTCTAAATAAGAGGTTTAAACCAATAGACTGTGGATTACTAAAAGTTTCTGTAATGGGAACTTTTCTGTAAAAAAGGCTTGACTCAAATTGATAAACTCCTGAGCCTACACTATATGGGCTTTCAGATAAACCAGGTCTGTTTGAATTAATAACAGTAGTGTATTGTGCTTGTAGAAATAGGGGAATACAAAAAAATAAAAAAACAAAAAGCCTCTTAATCATGTTACAAAATAGAATTTAAAGGAGTATTACAAACATACATTAAAAATATGAAATACCCTTACTTATATAAGTTTTGTAAAGTCTTAACGTTAGGTTTTGTATCAAATTGTTATTTTTGATTAATTTTTTGAAGAATTTAACTTAATGAATATATATCAAGCAGGTCCCATGGGGTTATTACGTACAATATTAATAATAGTATTAGTTTATTATGCAGTGAAGTTTTGTGTGCGATTTTTTGGTCCTTACCTGATAAACAAAGCGGTTCAAAAAGTGCACAAAAAAGCTAAAGAACAGCAATATAGCCAAAAAGAAAACACTGTTGAAGAAGGAAAAACGGTAATAGATAAAAAACCAAGTAATAGTAAGCAGAGCAATGATTCGGTAGGAGAGTACGTTGACTTTGAAGAAATAGACTAACCATGAATTTTAAAAAATATTTGCCTCATGCTGTAGCAATACTAATTTTTGCTATAGCTTCTTTGTTGTACTTTAACCCAGTTTTAAGTGGTAAACAAATAAAACAAAGTGACATTACACAGTTTATTGGGATGTCAAAACAAGTATCTGATTATAGAGCAACACACAATGAAGAGCCTTATTGGTTAGGAAATGCATTTAGTGGTATGCCTGCCTTTCAGGTTAGTGCATATTATCCTAATGATTTTGTTAGGTATTTAGACAAATTAATCCGTTTCTTACCCAGGCCAGCAGATTACTTGTTTCTATACTTTTTAAGTTTTTTTATACTCCTAACGGTGCTTAAAGTTAATTGGAAGCTGGCTGTTTTGGGGAGTTTGTCCTTTGGTTTTTCAACGTATTTAATCATAATTTTTGGTGCAGGTCATAATGCAAAAGCGCATGCTATTGGATATATGCCATTAGTCTTAGCTGGTATTGTACTGTTATTTAAAAATAGATATTTATTAGGTTTTGTATTAACTTCTATTGCTATGGCATTAGAAATTTATGCGAACCATCCTCAAATGACTTATTATTTAGGTTTTTGTATTTTATTTTTTCTAATAACTGTTGGTGTTGAATCATTTAAAAATAAGACACTAAAAACATTTTTTAAGCAACTTTCATTTATGCTTATTGCAATGATTATTGGTTTAAGTGTAAATGCACCTCGTTTGTTATCTATGAAAGAGTATGGAGCTTATAGTACAAGAGGTAAATCTCAATTAACTATTAATCCGGATGGGACTAAAAAAGAAAAGACCACGGGGTTGGATAAAGCGTATATAACTGAATATAGTTATGGTATTGCAGAGACTTTTAATTTAATTATTCCACGATTTATGGGTGGTGGAACTATGGAGCAATTAGGTGAAGATTCAAATTTTTATGAAGTTTTAGAGCAAAATGCAGGGAAGCAAGTGGCTAAAGAGTATTCGAGCCAAGCATTAACTTATTGGGGGAAACAGCCTATTGTTGAGGCACCGGCTTATATAGGAGTCGTTGTGTTTTTTCTGTTTTTTTTAGGAGTATTTTTAGTGAAAGGCCGTTTGAAATATTGGTTAGTTTCTGCTACAATATTTTCAATACTGTTAAGTTGGGGAAAGAACTTTTCTATTCTAACTAATTTTTTCATTGACTACATTCCTCTATATAATAAATTTAGAGCAGTTTCTTCAATTCAAGTAATAGCTGAGTTATGTGTGCCACTTTTAGGAGTATTGGCTTTAAGAGACTTTTTCTCCAAAGATATAGAAATGAAAGAAAAAGAAGATTCGTTAAAAAAAGCGTTTTATGTTATGGGAGGAATTTCTTTATTATTTGTACTTATAGGAGGAAGTTTGTTTGCTTTTGAAGGAATTAGAGATGGAAATTACCAACAGTTACCAGAATTAATTGACGCTTTAATAGCAGATAGGAAATCAATGTTGTTTGGTGATAGTATAAGGTCTTTGATTTTAATAACCTTGGCTGGTGGTTTATTATGGTTTTTATTGAGAAAAAAGATTCCTTCATATGCCGTTGTAATTGCATTAAGTGGTTTAATTGTTTTTGATTTGGTATCAATAGATATTAATTATGTTAATAAAGAAGATTTTACGTTTAAAAGAAAAGTTTTAAAGCCATTCAAAGCTTCAAAAGCGGATCTAGAAATAAAAAAAGATAAAGGCTATTATAGAGTTGCAAATTTTGCCACAAATCCAATGCAAGACGGTAGAACATCTTATTTTCATAATTCTATAGGCGGATATCATGCAGCCAAAATGAAGCGATATCAAGAGTTGTTTGATTACCAAATAGCTAAAAATAATATGGAAGTGTTAAACATGTTAAACACTAAGTATTTTATTTTAGGAGAAGATAAATTTCAAGAAAACCCTGAAGCAAACGGAAATGCATGGTTTGTTAATAAGTTAAATTTTGTAAGTTCTGGAGATGAAGAAATAAAAGCATTGGATAGTTTAAAGACAAAAAAAGAAGCAGTTGTTAATAAGAATCAGTTTAAAGGAAAAAAATTATTGAAAAATAATTTTTTAATAGATTCATTGGCTACTATAGATTTAGTGAAAAATAACATAACCAATTTAGTTTATAAAACAAGTTCTAAAGAGGAAGGGTTTATTGTTTTTTCTGAAGTTTATTACAAAGATGGTTGGAAAGCTTATGTTGATGGTAAGCTAGTACCACATAATAGGGTAAATTACGTATTAAGAGGTATGATGATTCCAAGTGGAGAACACCAAATAGAGTTTAAATTTGAACCAGAAGTAATTAAAAAAGGAAATACCATTGCTTTAATTTCGTATGCTTTATTATTTCTTTTACCAATAGGATACTTTTTCCGAGAAAAGAAAAAAAGTTAAGAATCTAAAGATTTTAAAAAGGCAGAAGGAGTTAATCCTACCTGTTTTTTAAAAGCTCTAGTAAAAGCGGAGGCATTAGTGTAACCTACTTCTTCTGCAAGCGCTTGTATGGCATATTTTCTATAGGTAGTATCAGATTTAAGCTTTTCTATTATGTAATTAATCCTTAGTTTAGTGTAGTATTGTTTAAAAGGTTCATTATATTTTTTGTTAAAAACAAAAGAAACATAAGTAGAGTTAGTATTAATATTATCGCTTATAGTATTAATAGAAAAGTTAGCATCTAAAAACGCTAAAGTATTATTTATTCTTTCTATTTCATTTATTATTTGGTTTTCTAATTCAATACCAATGTTGTACTCTTTTTTTGTAGGAGTTGAAACTTGTTGAGTTTTACTTTCTTTAGCATTAAATTCTTTTATTAAAGAGATTTTCTTGCTCTTCTCTTTTTTTATCTTATAATACATGAAAAGAGATAAAATACTAATTACACCAATAAAAAAGGCAATAATACTATTCTGCTTTTTAGATTCTTGAGTAATTATTTCATGATTTAGCTTTTGTGCTTTTTTGTAATCATTTTCATATAGTAGCTGATAAGTTTTTTCTTTATTTTTTTCTGCTAACCCATATTGTTTCATGGTAAGTTTAGAGTATTTAAAAGCACTATCTAACTTATTCATAGTATTATATTGGTTAGATAAGATATCATAAATTGTTATGAGGTTACTTCGTTTACAATTTTTTCTTTTATGTCCTCTTAATAGTTTATTGGCGTAATGTATTGTTGAATCCTGTTGTTTTAGGTTATAAAAACAAATAGCTTTCTGAAAAAATTCGTAATGATAGTAGTTAAAATCATTACATATATTTTTGTAGTTATTAATTAAATTTAAAGCTTCATTATAGTTCTTTCCAGCTATAGCTACCTCAGTTTTTTTTATATGATAAAGAATTTTTGAATCTTTATGTTTAGGTGTAAATGTTTTAGTAACTAAATAGGCTTTATCATAATAATAAGAAGCAGAATCTAAATCAGAAGAAAGATTGTTTTTTTTATATAATGAAAAATAAGAGTTACCTAAAGAGTTTAGAATATGTGCTTTTTGTTGTTTAAAAAAATAGTCTTTCTCTAATTTTTCAAATAATGGACTAGTACATTCCTTATAAGCTTTGAGTAAGATGCTTTTTGATTCTTCTAAAAATTGAAGTTTTCTTTTTACTAGTGCTTTAGATAAAGCGATGGTTATTTTATGTCTAGGATAGTTTGGGTTGGTAGCTTTATATTTTTCATTTGTATTAGTCATTTGAACAATATACTCGTAAGCCTTTTTGTAATTTTCTTTGTTTTTTTCAATCCAGAACAACCTATTGTATCCTGAAACCTTAGAATTGATGTAACAATCTTCAATTATGTTTCCTTCTAATAATTTATTAGCATAGTCTATAAGCCTTAGAGATGCTTCTCTTGATTTTTCATAGTCCTTTTTCCTATAAAAGCCATAAGCTTCATTAGAAAGCCCGTCAATAACCATACATTGATCATTAGATTTTTGAAGTTCTCTAGATAGAATTATTAAACTATCTGGGTTATTGTTTTTGTATTTGAGGGTTTTTTTTAGGATGTTTAGTTCTTTTTCATTTTGAGAAAATAATTTAGGGCAAATTAAAAAGAGAAAAAGAAAAAGACAGGGAATATTTTTTAAAGCCATATAAACAAGGGGATGTATACTGTGTTTTTTATAAAAAGCACAAACTTTTACAAATATAATTCAAAAAATAATATGCTTTTTATAAAAACAGGAATACTATGTTTTTTTATTTAGCAATAGGGTCATATGTTTGCTGAACTAAAGAAAACAGGAGGGAAAGTTAGAAGTGAAAAAAGGGCATTAGTCCTATTATGAGAAAAAGTTAAATGGGAGTTAATTTGATGGTAAAGTTAGCTCTCTTTTTTTATGCTTAATTTTAAGATATCATATTCTTAACTTTGTTTATTTTTGAGCTATGATAATAGGAATGATTCTTGACAAAACCTTTCCGCCTGATCCAAGAGTGGAAAATGAAGCGGTTGAGTTAATAAAGGCAGGTCACAAGGTTTATTTATTTAGTTTACACTATTCTGAAAAAAATGATAATTGCAATATAAATGGAATTAATGTCATTAGATATAGATCTAATAAATTAGAGTATAAGTTATCAGCATTAGCCTATACAGTTCCTTTTTATAGTTTGTTGATGAAAAGAAAGATATATAAATTCATCAAAAAATATAAAATAGAAGCTTTACATATTCATGACATTACAATAGCTGAAGCTGTTTTTAATGCAAATAAGCATTTTAAATTACCTACCGTTTTAGATTTACATGATAATTTACCTGAAAACATGAAATTTTATCCACATTTACAAAAGTTTCCTGGTAAATATATCATATCACCTAAAAAATGGAAGTTAAAAGAAGAAGAATTTATAAAAAAAGCAACTAAGGTAATCACAGTATCGCAAGAGTTTGTTGATGAACTATTAAATAGAGTAGAAGTAAAAAAAGAAAAAGTAGTTTTAGTTCCTAATACAATAAGAAAGTCATTTTATAAAGATTATACCATTGATCAAGAAATCCTAAATAAGTATAAAGATTCATTTGTTATTTTATATTTAGGAGACACACATATACGAAGAGGTTTGTTAACTGCAATTGAAGCAATGACAAAAATAAAAAAGAGTATACTTAATGTTAAATTAGTAATTGTAGGAAAAAATACTACTGACCCTATTTTAAAAAAGAAAGTAGAAGAATTAAAACTTGACAAATTTGTAGATTTTGAAGGTTGGCAAGATGTAGCATTGTTTCCAACTTATATAGAAGTCAGTTCAATTTGTATTTCACCTTTATATAGAAGTATTCAACATGATGTTGCTTATGCAAATAAATTGTTTCAATATATGAGTTTAGGAAAGCCTTTATTGGTAAGTAACGCTACAGCGCAGAAAAACTTAATTCAAAAAATTAATGCAGGAGTTGTCCATAAAGAAAAAGATGCAGGTGATTTTGCAGATAAAATTATAGAAATGTATCAAAAAGAAGATATGAGGAAAGCATTTGGAGAAGAAGGAAAGCAATTTGTAAGAAATCATTTTACATGGGATAAAACTTCTGAAAATTTAATAAAATTATATAATAACTTATAAGTTGAAGGTATTAATTATTACATATTATTGGGTGCCTTCTGGTGGTTCTGGTGTACAACGATGGTTAAAATTTGTAAAGTATTTAAGAGATTTTGGTATAGAGCCAATTATTTTTACGGTTGAAAATCCAAGTTACCCAATTATAGATACATCTTTAATAAAAGATATTCCAGAAAATTTAAAAGTCATTAAATCTAAAATATGGGATCCTAATTCTATCCTTTCAAAAATTAAAAAAGAAAAACCGAGTACAAGTGCTGGTTTTTTAGATGCTAATCCTAGTTTAATAGGGAAGGTATTACAATATATAAGAGCTAATTATTTCATTCCAGATGCTCGTAAGTTTTGGATAAGACCAGCTGTGAAAACTTTAGAAAAATACATAGTTAATAATCATGTAGATCTTATTATTACAACTGGGCCACCACATACAACGCATTTAATAGGTTTACAGTTGAAAAAAAAGTTAGGTTTAAAGTGGATTGCAGATTTTCGTGATCCTTGGACAGAGATTGATTACTTTCATCAATTACCATTAACAAAAAGCTCATTAAAAAAGCACTATAAATTAGAAAAGGAAGTTTTGAAAAGCGCTGATTGTACAATTGTAGTTGGAAAAACAATGAAAGAGAGTTATAAAAATAATGCTAAAAGAGTAGAGGTACTAACAAATGGTTATGATAAGGAATCTGAAAATAAAAGCTTTTCATTAGACTCTAAATTTTCAATTACTCATATAGGTTTAATGAATGCAGATAGGAACCCTATAATATTATGGGAGGTTTTAGCAGAAATAGCTTCAGAGAATAAGAGTTTTGCAAATGATTTAGAAATTAAATTAATAGGCAAAGTAGCAGAAGAGGTTATAGTTGATTTAGAAAAGTTTAAATTTGAAAACATAAATAGAATTAATTATGTACCTCATGACGAGGTTTTAAAGTATCAAAAATCTTCACAAGTTTTATTGTTGGCAGTAAATAAGGTACCAAGTGCAAAAGGCATTATAACGGGAAAAATATTTGAATATTTACAAGCAAGAAGACCGATTTTAGCAATTGGTCCTGAAGATGGAGATTTAGCTGAAATACTAAAAGAGACTAATGCAGGTTTTATTGTTGGATTTAATAATAAATCTCAATTAAAAGAAATAGTGGTTAATTTGTATAATAATTATCTAAATAAAAGTTTAGAAGTAGATTCTAGGAATATTGCGAAATATCATAGGAAAAACTTAACAGAACAATTATCACAAATATTAAAAGAAATACATAGTTTATAATTCTTGAAAAAAATAGTAACCATATTAGGAGCAAGACCTCAGTTTGTTAAAGGAGCAGTGTTAAGTAGAATAATACTCGAAAAGAATGAAATAGAGGAGGTTATAATACATACAGGGCAGCATTATGACGTTAACATGAGTGATGTGTTTTTTGATGAAATGCAAATACCAAAACCAAAATACAATCTTAATATAAATGGCTTGAGTCATGGAGCAATGACTGGTCAGATGCTGGAAAAAATAGAAGAGGTTTTGTTAAAAGAAAAACCAGCAGGAGTAGTTGTTTTTGGAGATACAAATTCAACATTAGCAGGAGCGTTAGCAGCAAAAAAACTACATATTAAACTTATACATATTGAAGCTGGTCTTCGATCATTTAATATGAAAATGCCAGAAGAAGTTAATAGAATTCTTACAGATAGAATTGCAGATTTGTTAAGTTGTCCAACTGATAATGCAGTTTGTAATTTGAGAAAAGAAGGCCTTGATAAATCTGAAGCAATGATTGTGAATCATGGAGATATAATGAAGGATGCAGTGGAGTATTATACTAATCTGGCTGAAGGAAAGTCAAAAATTATAGAAAAATTAGAGGTAAATAATAAACAATTTGTATTAGCAACTATCCATAGACAAGAAAATACTGACAGTAAAAGTAATTTGAGAAGTATTTTTGAAGCTTTAGATGAAATAAATAAGTCTAGTAATGTAATTTTACCATTGCATCCAAGAACAGCTAATAAACTTAAAGAGTTTAATATTAAAACAAACATTACTTTAATAGATCCTGTAGGATATTTTGATATGTTAATGTTACTAAAAAATTGTAAAATTGTAATTACTGATAGCGGAGGACTTCAAAAAGAAGCTTATTTCAACAAGAAACATGTTGTTATTGTTAGAGAGGAAACCGAATGGGTGGAGTTGGTAAATAATGATTACGCTAGCATTGTAGGTAGTAACAAAGAAAAAATTGTAAATTGTTTTACAGAGTTTTTAAGTAAAAGCTCTTCTTTTGAAGATAATTTATATGGGAATAATGTAGGAGAAAAAATATACAAATCAATTAAAAAATTAATTCAAGTATAAATTGGGAATAATATTTAAGCAGTCTTTTAAAAATACATTAATTATTTACTTAGGTTTTTTAATTGGTGGTATTAATACACTTTTTTTATATACTAGAATTTTAAAAGACGAGTATTATGGCTTGACAACATATGTTTTATCTTCTTCAAACTTAATAATGCCTTTAACGGCTTTTGGAGTTCATTATACTATAGTGAAGTTTTTTTCAAGTTATAAGACAAAAGAGCAAAAAGATAAGTTTTTAAGTTCTATTGTTTTTTTACCGTTGCTTATAGCTTTACCTATAGGTTATTTTTGGAGTTTTTTTCATGATTGGCTCATGGAATCTGTATCTGAAAAAAATAAAATTGTAGAGAGCTACACGATCTATATATATATAATAGCTGTTTGTTGTGCCTATTTTGAAGTGTTTTATTCTTGGGCTAAAGTACAAATGCAATCTGTATTTGGGAATATACTTAAAGAGTTATACAATCGCTTGTCTGTAATGGTGTTACTATGTGTTTTGTATTTTAATTTTATTACAAAACAAGAATTTATTCAATATTTATCTTATGCGTATATTTTAAGAGTTTTTATAATGATGTTCTACGCTTTTAAATTATACTTACCAAAGTTTTCGTTATCGCTGCCTAATAATTATAAAGAAGTACTAAAGTATACTTCTTATATCATTTTAGCTGGAAGTGCAAGTGCTGTAGTTTTGGATATAGATAAATTTATGATAGGCGGTAAAGATACCTTTCATGCTGCTGCATATTACACTGTAGCGGTATTTATAGGCTCATTTATAGAAGCTCCTAGTAGGGCTATGACACAAATATTACAGCCCATAACATCAAAATCTTTAAATGATAATAATAAATTAGAAGTTTTAAGTCTTTATAAGAAAAGTTCAATAAACTTATTAATAGTAGGAGGGCTCTTTTTTATTCTTGTAAATACAAATGTTACTGAGTTATTTAGGTTAATGCCTAATAAAGGTTATGCAGGAGGACAATGGGTTGTATTAATGATTTCATCTGCTAAATTATTTAATATGCTTTTAGGGAATAACGGAGCTATAATAAGTAATTCAAATTTATACAAGATAACTTTGTTTACAGGTTTTGGAATGGCGCTATTAGTATGGTTGTTAAATACATATTTTTATTATGATTTAAATTATGGCACAGAAGGTTTAGCATTATCAACTATGCTTTCTGTAATGTTTTTTGGTTTTTTTAAATTATGGTATGTAAATTATAGGCTAAAAATGCATCCATTTACGAAGCAAACCATTATAATAATAGGAACTATTTCTATAGCTTATTTGAGTTTTCAGTTTTGGAATTTTAATAGTGGAGAAGTTAAATTATTTAATTTTTCAATTAGCCCAATTATAAATATAATTTTAAAGAGTATTTTAATTATACCTATTTATGTAACTATAGTTTATCAACTAAAAATTTCTAAACAATTTAATGGTATAATTAATAAGCTTATAAAAAGATAAAAAGGTTTATTTTTTAATAAACCTTTTAATTTTTGCTAAATATTTAAAGGGAAACTAAATATTCGGAGGACAATATTTTTACACTGCAAATATATATAGGTTTTTACATTGTGTTGATTAACATATGTTTATATTACAGAGTTTGTTGATGAGTATAAAGATTTTCGTATTCTACTTAACTGAACTGGCGTAATATTTAAATAGGAAGCTATGTACTTTTGTGCTATAATATTGTCAATATTAGGAATAGCTTCACGTAATTCTAGGTATCTTTCCGTAGCATCTAAAGTAGAAATATCAAAAATAATTTTTTCAAGCATTATATATACTTTTTCTAACAATTTCACATAAAATGTAGCTAATTTATGTGAAGATAAAGTACGTTTTTTTAGCTCATGAAAATTTGCTTTGTAAACCTTGACATTTGTCAAAGCTTGATAGTTAATATCTGAAGGAGCATTTCTAACCATTGATAGTATTGCGCCTGAAATTTCTCCTGGTAAAAATAATGAAGTAGTTGTGTCTTTTCCTTTGTCGGTTAATAAAAAAGACCTGACAATTCCTTCTTTTATAATATAAAAGTCAGAAGTATATTCATTAATTTTTACTAAATATTCCTGAGGTGTATATTCAACATATTCAACTAAATCTAAAAAAATAGAAACTACTTCTTCGGTATCAGTAATATATTGACTAACAAAGGTCTCTATATCATTTTTCATGAAGTGTGTGTATAATAAATAAGTTTTCCCGTTTCCTAAGTTAGTAAATAAAAAGAATAAAAACAAACAATACAAGCAGACAAGTAATTGGGGAAACATGTCTGCTTATAATAGAAAACTTATTTTTAGGGGATAAGGTCAAAAAGGTAACCTTATATTATACGCTGTAAAATTAAATTGAATGATTCAAATATCCATTAACATATGTTAATAGATGTGATTTTATAATAAGTTCTTTTTGATTCTGCTTAATTGAACCGAAGTAATGTTTAAATAGGAAGCAATATGATATTGATTAACTAGTTGATTAATGTTGGGTGACTGTTGTAATAATTTTTGATAACGTTGTGTAGCATCTAAACTTGATAATTCAATTATTTTATATGCTTCTCTAGCATAAATCATTTCAAGTGTTTTGTAATGAAAAATAGCAAATTCATGACGTTTTAGTGAAAGTTGATAAACATCATCGTATTTAAATTCTAAAACATCGCAATCTGTTAAGCATTCATAGGTGAGTTTTGAAGGAGTTTTTTGAATTAATGAACTCAAGTTACCAGCAGTTGTTATAGGTGTATATAAAGTTCTTATATGCTCTTTTCCGTTTTCATCAGTTAAAAAAGCACTAACTGCGCCAGAAATTAGAATACAATAAGAAGTACTTATTTTGTTTACCTCTGCTATTTTATAGTTTTTAGGTAATTTTTTAAAAGTGGATAAAGACACATACTCATTAAATACTTCATCAGAAAGAGGGTGAATAGAATTAACAACATTTCTGAATATTTCCATGAGTTAAGAAGTTTATTTACAACTACTTCAAATTTACATTAATTTTTTCTAAAAAACTAATAGAGTTGGAGCCTTCCATAAATAGCAAATCTAACATAGATAAATTAGGGATAAAACCATGCTTGTCATCAAACATTTGTACATAGGTTTCCATTTCTATATTAACTCCTTTTTTTGCAATAGCTAAATTCCTATAGTCTTTTAGAGAGCTCTCTATAGTATAACTCTCAGTTTTTAAATAGTTATTGCTAATTTGTAAAGCATCAGTAATAAATAAGTGAGTATCTATATTAACATCTTGAAGGTATTTATACTTTTTCTGGAATATTTTAAGTAGATCATCTTCAAAAAACTCAAAAAAAGGTGAAGATCGATAGGCTATTTGTAGTGATTTATAATGCTGTTGTTGCCATGGGAAATCATTTTCAACCAAAGTATCTTTGGTTTTCTTTCTTCCTTCAGCTGTTTTATGCTTCACAGGAATATTTAATGAAAGTTTACCATTAGCTCCATAAATATAGCACCTGTTTCTATAGGTTTGTTTTTGATAATTATCCTCTATTTCAAAAACAACAGAGTCAGATTGATAAATAGCAGCGTATTGAGCTATTGGACTAAAATAGGTTGGTATAAATAAACTCATTAAGCTTTTTTCTTTTTTCCTTTTCTATTTTTATAATTATAAAATATGTATGCAGCTATTAAAAGTAATACTAACCATAAATAAGAAACAGGTTTACCACTACCACCAACAGTAGTAAACATTCTATCCCACCTAATTTTATTAGTTTCTTTATCAATACTAAACCAAATCATTACAGGTTTACCAACTACATGGTCAAAAGGAACATATCCCCAATTTCTGGCATCTAAAGAGTTTTGACGGTTGTCACCCATCATCCAGTAATAATCTTGCTTAAAAGTATAGGTAGTTGCTTTTTTTCCGTTAATATAAATCTCATTTCCAAAAACAGTAAGATCATTATGTTCGTACCTTCTTATGATTTGCTCGTAAAAAGGAATACTATTTTCATCTAATTTAACAGTAACGCCTTTTTTAGGAATATAAATTGGTCCAAAATTATCTGAAGACCAAGCATATTTGGGGTTATGAGGAAAAACACCTTTATCATAAAAACCTTTAGGTTTTAGTGCTTTTTCAACACTTTTAACCATAGGGTGTTTCGCCATATAAGCAGCCTCTTCATCCGTAAAATTAAACAAAAACCTACCGGTGCCATCATTATACATTCTAGCTTCCCTAATGTTTATGTTATATCGGTTGAAATCGGATTGACTAAGTCTTTTGCCACCAGTATCAACCGTAAAATACCATTGAGGTTTTGCTCTATCTGGTAATACAGTTTGTTTTCCGTTAATATAAACATATCCATCTCGTACTTCTAAACTATCACCAGGTATACCTACACAACGTTTAACATAATTGGTTCTTTTATCAATAGGTTTATAAGTAGGTTTCCCAGAGTTATCTCCCCACATTGTTTTTAAAGTGTCTGCTGGCCAGCTAAAAACAACAATCTCATTACGTTTTATTTTTTGTATGCCTGGAAGACGCATATACGGTAATGAAAGCTTATTTTTCCAATTATTTTTATGTTCTGGATTGTCATCAGACAAGAATGACTTTACACCCAAACCAGGAATAGTATCGTGAGCCATTGGAGCAGCAACGGTAGTCATTGGAACTCTTGCACCATAGTGAAACTTACTAACAAAAAGATAGTCACCTATTAAAAGAGTCTTTTCTAAAGATGAAGTAGGAATGGTATAAGGTTGCATAAAATAAGTATGCACTAAGGTTGCAGCAATAACGGCAAAAGAAATAGAACTCAACCACTCATCTAATGTAGTAGGAGGTTTTAAGCTACGTTCTTTTACGTGTTGTGCATCAGTAGCATAATTTATATAATATATATATAAACCTAATGTAAAAATAGCTAAAACCGTGTCTTTACCTTTATTAAAGCCAAAACTTCTACAAGTTTCCACCCAAACAATAGGAAACATTAATAAGTTAACAATGGGAACAAACAGTAATATAACCCACCATTTAGGTCTATTAATAATTTGCATTAAAACAATAGCGTTATATACAGGTACGGCAGCTTCCCAAGCTTTTCTTCCAGCTTTTACATAAAGTTTCCAAGTACCTAAAAAGTGAACAACTTGAATTATTAAAAAGAAAATAAACCACTCGTTAAAAGTCATAATATTATTGTTTTTTACCTATTGTTAGGGAAAGTTTATCTAATTAGTTTCTAGTTTTTTTATTAGTTACGTTTTTAACCTAAGTTTAACACGTCCTTCATACTGAAAACACCCGTTTTGCCAAATAACCATTCTGCAGCTACAACTGCGCCAAAAGCAAACCCTTGTCTGTTATGTGCTGTATGTTTAATGTCAATAGTGTCAATATCAGATTCGTAAGTAATAGTATGTGTGCCAGGTACATCTGGAGTTCTTACAGCTTTTATTGGAATGCTAGTTTCAGAGGATTGTTTATCTAAATCCCAAGATGTTTTACTTGAGTTTTCTATAATGCCTTCAGCTAATGTGATAGCAGTACCGCTTGGAGCATCTAATTTTTTAGTATGATGAATTTCTTCTATACCAATGTTATATTGCTCTAAAGCACTCATCATTTTAGCTAATTGCTTATTTAGTTCAAAGAAAATATTAACACCTAAACTAAAGTTAGAAGCATAAATAAAAGCACCTTTTTTTTCTTCACAAAGCTTAACTACGTCATCATATTTTTCTAACCATCCAGTAGTACCTGAAACTACAGGTATTTGATGGTTAATACAATCACTAATATTATTAAAAGCAGAGTTGGGAATACTAAAATCAATTGCTACATCAGCTTTAGTAATATCGTAAGATTCTGTACCTTCTGATTTTATAACAATTTCATGACCTCGTTGTAAAGCAATTTTCTCAATTTCTTTACCCATTCTACCGTATCCTAATAAGGCTATTTTCATTTTTAAAAAGAATATTTTAATGATAAACCAACTTTTGGGGACTCTATAAGCATAGGGTCGTTAGTAAAAGAAGGTTTTATTGATAAGTTATCGTCAGTATCAAATTGTAGTAAGTGTGCATTAACACTAGCTTCAACTATTTGTAAAACATATAATAAAACACCAGTAAGCAGTGAAAGATCTCGGTTTTTTCGCAAAACTTTTTGCGCATTTTCTAAACCTGGATCAGAAATAAAAGGATTCCCGTTTTGACCATTGAATTCATCAGCTAGTCCTTGCTTCCTTAGCTTAAAAGCTGTTCTATATCGGTCATATTGGTTGCTATTGGTACTGTAGTAATAAATACTAGCACCAATAGCTCCCCAAACTATGGGAGCTTTCCAATACTTTTTATTATAAATTTGTCCTCCTCCTGGAAAAATAGCAGAATAAAAAGCTGCTTTTGATGGAGAAAGAGGATTGTATTTGTTGTTGTTTATTTGAATTTGTTTAGCTTTAACAGCTAAAGTATCTTTTTGTGCAAATGTTTTAAAAGACAAAAAGATACCAAAAATAACAAGTATGATTTTTTTGTAAAGCAATTATTTTAATAGATTTTTTATACGATTAAAATCCTCTTCAGAATTAAAATTAATAGATATTTTTCCCTTTCCTCTATTATTTACTGATACATCTACCTTGTTTCCAAAGTATTCACTCATATCTTTAGCACCTTCAGAAATATATTTAGGTAACGTTTTTTTCTTAGCAGCTTTGGCAATAGTACCAGCCTTTAAGTTTTTAACAAGTTCTTCTGTTTGACGTACAGAAAGTTTGTCTCTAACAATTTTTTCATAAATATTCAATTGGTCAGTAGTACTATCTACATTAATTAAAGCTCTACCATGTCCCATTGATATAAAGCCGTCACGCATTCCAGTTTGAATAATAGGATCTAGCTTTAAAAGACGTAAATAATTAGTTACTGTAGAGCGTTTTTTACCAACTCTAGTACTTAATTCTTCTTGTGTTAATTGAATTTCATCAATTAAACGTTGATAAGATAAAGCTACTTCTATAGGATCAAGGTTTTTACGCTGAATATTTTCAACCAATGCCATTTCCAGCATTTCTTGATCGTTAGCTAAACGAATATAAGCAGGAACCGTTTTGTTTCCTATTAATTTAGAGGCTCTAAAACGACGTTCTCCTGAGACTAATTGGAATTTATCACTAGCAAGTTTTCTTACGGTAATAGGTTGTATTACACCAAGTTCTCTAATAGAACTCGCTAATTCACGCAAAGCTTCTTCATCAAAATAAGTTCTAGGCTGGTAAGGGTTAACTTCTATTGAATCAATACTAATTTCAATAATGTTACCCACTAGTTTATCCGCATTTTTATCCTCAGCAGAATTTACCTCTGCAGTTTCTTTTAATAATGCTGATAATCCTCTACCTAGAGCTTGTTTTTTTGTTGCTTTTGCCATTACAGTATTATACGTTTTTATTTAAAATTTCGTTCGCCAAATTTAAGTAATTTACCGCACCTTTACTGGTTGCATCATAAGAAATAATACTTTCACCATAACTTGGTGCTTCACTTAAACGAATATTTCTATGTACTATTGTTTCAAATACCATAGAACTGAAGTGCTTACGAACCTCTTCAACTACTTGATTTGAAAGACGTAAACGTGAATCAAACATTGTTAATAATAAACCTTCAATGTCTAAATCCTGATTATGTATTTTTTGTACGCTTTTTATAGTGTTTAATAACTTACCTAAACCTTCTAAAGCAAAGTACTCACATTGAATAGGAATGATAACGGAATCTGCTGCAACTAATGAATTTAACGTAATTAACCCCAATGAAGGCGCACAGTCTATTAATATAAAGTCATAATCATCTTTAATGCTTTCTAATGCATTTTTTAGCATGTACTCCCTTTGTTGCTTATCAACCAATTCAATTTCAATAGCCACTAAATCAATATGAGCAGGAATTAAATCTACATTCGGTGATTCAGTCTTTAAAACAGTATCTTTAGGAGCAACAGTATGTTCCAAAACTTGATACGTACCAGTTTCAACACTTTCTACGTCTAAACCTAAACCAGAGGTTGCATTAGCTTGCGGATCAGCATCAATAAGTAAAACTTTTTTTTCTAAAACGCCTAAAGCCGCTGCTAAATTTACAGTAGTAGTTGTTTTACCAACTCCACCTTTTTGATTTGCGATTGCAATAATTCTACCCATATAATTTGTCAAGTTTGAAAGAGGTAAATTTACAATTATTTATGGTTTTTTAAAGTGAAAGATGTTAACAAAAATAAAAATGATAAATATTAACGAATGATTATGATTATTAACAAGCTTCTATCTTTAATTAGACAACAAAAAATAATTTACTTTGTAAAAGTATTGTGACTATAGTGATAATATTTTAACGATATTGTAAATTAAGTTTAAAAATTACTTGTATAAATAAGTATTTTAAGAGAATAAAAAAAGAAGCTTAAAAAGCTTCTTTTTATAAAAATTATGTATACAACTACTAGTTATTAAGCATTACAGGCATAACTAACATAGTAACTTGTTCTCCTTCTTCTGTACCATCAATAGGAGTTAAGATACCCGCTCTATTTGGTAAACTCATTTCTATTAAAATATCATTTGAACTTAGGTTGTTAAGCATTTCACTTAAAAAACGAGAGTTAAAACCAATTTGCATATCATCTCCTTGGTAATCACAAAGTAAACGTTCGTCAGCCTTATTAGAATAATCTAAATCTTCAGCAGAAATGTTTAATTCAGTTCCTGCCATTTTTAAACGAATCTGATGAGTTGTTTTACTTGAGAATATAGATACACGACGTACAGAGTTTAAAAAAGAAGCTCTATCAACTGTTAATTTATTAGGATTTTCCTTAGGTATAACAGCTTCGTAATTTGGATATTTACCATCAATTAAACGACAGATTAATACTACGTTATCAAAAGTAAACTTTGCATTCGTGTCATTGTATTCTATGGTAACGTTTTCTTCGGAACCACCTAAAATTCCTTTTAATAAGTTTAAAGGTTTTTTAGGCATAATAAATTCAGAAGATTTATCAGCAGTAACGTCAGTACGTGTATATTTTACTAATTTATGAGCGTCAGTAGCAACAAAAGTTAACTCTTTTGAGTTAAACTGGAAGAAAACTCCACTCATAACAGGTCTTAAATCATCATTACCTGTAGCAAAAATAGTTTTTGTAATTGCTGTAGCTAAAATATGAGAAGGAATTTCAGTACTGCTAGGAGAAGGAAGCTCTACAGCTTTCGGGAATTCTTCTCCGTTAAAGTAAGCCATGTCGTACTTACCTTGTTCTGAAATAATCTCTATAGTACTTTCTCCTTCCGTTTTAAAAGTTAAAGGCTGGTCGGGAAAAGTTTTTAAAGTATCCAATAATAAACGCGCATTAATAGCTATCGCTCCAGTATCGGTACTTTCAACTTCCACTACAGAACTCATGGTTGTTTCTAAATCAGACGATGATATTTTTAATTGATTCTCTGATAATTCAAATAAAAAGTTGTCTAAAATAGGTAGCGTATTATTACTGTTTATAACTCCTCCTAAAACTTGTAATTGTTTCAATAATTGAGAGCTAGATACGATAAATTTCATTGATTATGTTTCTAATGATTAGAACTACAAATATATTTTAATTTGACGATTTTAAAAATTTATTTTTATATCTAATTTTAACTACTAATTAAAACAGTATTTAAACAGTAGAATATTTTTAAAATGAATTTACTGGGTAATTTTGATATACAGTAAATTACTGTATTATTATTGTTTTAATTAAAAAGGTAGTTAATTTGAATATTTCCATAAAAATTACCGCTAGGTACCTGGATACTTTGTAGTTTTTTAGTATGGTAATGTATTGCGTATCTAAAGTTAAACCGATTGCTTGTGAATTGAAAACCTAATTCAGTTGAAAAAACAATAGGTTTTAGTTTAAAAGTAATTGGGCTTTTAGTATTTAAGAAGCTGCCTTGTATAGTGGCGTCGTATATGTTATATCTAATAGAAGGTTTTAAATAGATGAAAGATTCAATTTCGTTATTATAATTTGAATACTTATTATTTAAGTTGCTATTAAAAGCAATAGAGTTTATTAATTTTTGCAAAGGTTTAAAACCTATGCGACTAAACAATCCAGTAGAAACGTTAGTGAAAACTGTTCCAGCATTAGCTGTATTAATCCAGCTTATGTCAAAATGTGAGTTTTTTTCATTGGTTAAAAGTTTTGTGTAATTACCTTTAAAATTAAGGCCTAAGGCATTTGCTATTTGATAGTTCCAACCAGTTGCTTCTCTAAAGCCATAAATACTATGTATTACATGCTGAAGGTCTGCACCTAAAGCTGATGGGCCTACAACACCAATTTCTCCTGAAAATTTAATAAAGCTGTTATTTTTGTAAAAGTTATTAATACCAAAACTTCCATATAAATAAGAAGCAAAAGGGCGATCATGTAAAAGGTGTGATTCAACAGTAGCTTTGAAAGGAGTATACATTTTATGGTTTAAAGCAAACTCATATATTTTTTTCTCAGCTTTAAAGTTGTTTTTTTTACTAAGGTATCTGTAGGTAAAAAACATTCCATTAGTATAATAACGATCTTGATAAGTAGAGATGTATAGATCATTATCATTAGAGAAACTAAATTCTTTTGCATATTTTCTCTGGCTAAAAGTTAAAGTAGAAAATAAGCATAGCAAAAAGGTGATATTTTTTTTCATAGTCGCAAATATCGTTTATTTTAGCCATGTATGAATAATTTTAACAAGAATCAAGAGCATACTTTGCCAAAATTAACAGCTGAAGATTTTAATACAGTTTCTACTAATGAGGAGTTAAGGAATCTTATTAGGGAAAAAGGAGTTTCGTTTTCTAAGATTGAAAAATTATTGGCTTATGAAGAGGAGCTTAGGAATTTACAAATAGAGCTGGTAAAATTACAGCAATGGATTGCTAAAAATAATAAAAGAGTTGCTGTAATTTTTGAAGGAAGAGATGCAGCAGGAAAGGGTGGTAATATTAGAAGGTTTATGGAGCATCTTAATCCGAGGTCAACACGATTGGTGGCACTTAATAAACCAACAGAAATAGAAAAAGGGCAGTGGTATTTTCAAAGGTATATTAAAGAGCTTCCTAATTTAGGTGAGTTAGTTTTTTTTGATAGAAGTTGGTATAATAGGGCGGTGGTAGAGCCAGTAATGGGGTTTTGTTCACAAGCACAATATAAAAAGTTTTTAGTGCAAGTTCCAGAGTTTGAACATATGTTGTATGAAGATGGAGTTGTGGTTATTAAGTTTTGGTTGTCTATTACTAAGGAAGAGCAATTAAAAAGATTTGAAGCAAGAGAAGATGATCCGCTAAAAAGATGGAAGTTTAGCCCTGTAGATAAAAAAGGACAAGAATTGTGGAAAGATTATACCTTTTATAAAGACGAAATGTTTAGTAAAACACATACTAATTATTGTCCTTGGATAATTATAAAAACGAATGATAAAAAAGTAGCAAGATTAGAGGCTATGAGATATGTTTTGTCTCAATTCAATTACGAAGGGAAGTCAGAGTCAGAAACTATGTTGAGCCCTGATCCTAATGTTGTAATGCGTTATTTTAGATCTATTAACGAAATAATTGATTAATCTAATGGAGAAAGAATTTTCAGAATCAGATATAAAAAAGTTAAATAGTAAAAGAGGGTTACGTGCTGTTTTATCAAAAGAGCCATATAACCCTGAGAGAGCCATACGTTATGTGGATTATGAAAGGAAGCTAAAAAAACTTCAAGTAGAGTTAATTAGATTACAGACTTGGGGAATAGAAAATAATGAGCGAATTATTATTTTATTTGAAGGGCGTGATGCAGCAGGAAAAGGAGGTGCTATAAGGAGAATTGTTGAGAGGATAAACCCAAGGCATACTAGAATAGTAGCGTTACCTAAGCCTAATGAAGATGAAAAATCACAATGGTATTTTCAAAGATATGTAGAGCAGTTTCCAAAGGCTGGTGAAATTGTGTTGTTTGATAGGAGTTGGTATAATAGAGCAGTTGTAGAGCCTGTTAATGGGTTTTGTACTAAAGAAGAATATGAGGTTTTTATGAATCAAGTGAATGATTTTGAAAGAATGATATTAGAGTCTGGAATTAGATTGGTAAAAATATACATGTCAATTACTAAGAGAGAGCAAGCTAAAAGGTTTTCAGATATAAAAAAGAGTCCATTAAAACAATGGAAAATGACTCCTGTTGATGAAAGGGCGCAAGAGCTTTGGGATGATTATACAGAGTATAAAAGAGCGATGTTTTCAAAAACAAATACCGTAATATCTCCATGGAAGATAATAAGAGCTAATAGGAAAACAGTGGCTAGAATAAATGTAATTAACCACATTTTAAAAAGTATACCTTATAACAAGAAAACGGAGATTTAATCCGTTACTTGTTTCTTTACTTCTTCAAAAATAAAAAATAATTCACCTGCTATTTGTTGGCATGTTTCTAGGTATGTTTCTTTGGTGTCTTCTCTGTTGTCAGAAATCTTTGGGTCTTCATAAGGAAGATGGAACCTCTCTATTGCGTCAGGTATAAAAGGACAATTTTCATCAGCACTATCACATGTAGTGATTGCTATATATGGATAGTTGTTGTGTTGGTCGTCAAATGTTTTTGAGAAACCTATTAAAGGAGCTTTGCAGCCTTTAAAAGAAATTAGGTACTTAGGGTTTTGGTGAGAAAAATTATCTACATTAAACTCAAAACCAGATTTTTGTAATGCTCTTACTGTGTTTCTGTGGAATGCAGTAGTTTCAGTTCCTCCAGAAAAAGGAAAAATATTTTCTAAATTAAAGTAGTTAGCAGCATAAAAACTCCAAACTTGAGCAAACTGACTTCTTCTTGAATTGTGAGTGCAAATAAAGTTTAAGTTTAGTTTTTCACGTTCAAGATATTCGTCAACAATAGTATCAGCGATTTCAAGTAATAGTTCTTGGCGGTTTTCATTTAAAACTAAAGTTTCTTTTGAGTGCTCAAAGAAAGTTTTTATATCAAAGTTTTTGGTGTTAATCATTTATTTAATGTTCTTTTGTAGTCTGGGTAGGCGCAAAAATAAATGCTAAATCTCAATGATAAATTAAATAATGGTTAATTATGTGTTTTGAAATTGGAAACAATGTAGTGGCTTTAGATGATGCAATTAAAGGAAAGGTGGTAGGTTTTTTAGGAGAGATGATTGTAGTTAAAGACGAAGAAGGTTTGGAGTACAACTTTTATAAAAATGAGATAGTAAAAGTTGATGTAGAACAACGAGAGTTGAGTAAATATCTTAATATAAATAATACAATTTTAAAGGATAAGTTAAAAGGTGAAAAAAAGAAAGCTAAAAAAAGCTTTGTTAAAATAAAAAAAGAAATAGTGATGGAGGTAGATTTACATATAGAAAAGCTACTCAAGTCGGTAAAGGGAATGGATAATTATGATATATTATCGTATCAAATAAATGTAGCTAAACAAAAGGTGGAATATTGTATTCAAAAAAAAATATCTAAGTTGGTATTTATTCATGGTGTAGGAGAAGGTGTGTTAAAAACTGAGTTAGGATATTTGTTGAATAATTATCCAGTTAAGTATTATGAGGCTTCATATAATCAATATGGCTTAGGAGCCACTGAAGTTTATATATATCAAAACTAGTCTTACTTTTGTAATATGAAAAATATTTACTTAGATAATGCAGCAACAACTCCTATGTTGCCTGAGGTAGTTAATGTGGTGACTAATGCTATGAATGATAATTACGGTAATCCATCTTCCGTACATCAAATAGGTAGGAAGGCTAAATCATCAATTGAAACCGCACGAAAAAAAATAGCAAGTTATTTTAATGTAAGTGCTGGTGAGATTTTTTTTACTTCAGGTGGTACAGAAGCAGATAATATGGTACTTCAAAGCGCTGTTTTAAATTTAGGAGTAGATAATATTGTTACTACAAAAATAGAGCATCATGCTGTTTTGTATACTGTTGAGTTTTTAAAAGAGAAATACGGAATAAATGTAGTGTTTCTGGGTGTAGATGTTCAGGGGCAGGTTAATGTCTCTGACTTAGAAGGTGTGTTGGGGGAGTTAAAGGGTAAAACATTAGTGAGCTTGATGTGGGTGAATAATGAAATTGGGAATATATTGCCAATAAAAAAAGTAGCCGAGATATGTAAAAAATATAAAGCTTTGTTTCATTCGGATACAGTTCAGGCTGTTGGTCATTATGAGTTAAACTTACAAGAAATACCTGTTGATTTTATGGTGGCGAGCGCGCATAAATTTCATGGACCTAAAGGGGTAGGTTTTGTTTTTGTTAGAAAAGGTATTGTTATGAGGTCTTTATTTCATGGAGGAGGACAGGAAAGAGGGATGCGATCAAGTACTGAAAATGTATATGGTATTTTAGGTATGCAAAAAGCTTTAGAGATCTCAATTAAAGAGATGAAAAAGGATAGGAATAAAATTGAAGTTTTAAAAAAATCTCTTATTGAAGGAGTGGGAAATATTTTCCCTTCAGTGCAGTTTAATGGAGTTTCTGGAGTTTTAGAAAAAAGTTCGTATACAATTCTAAACATTAGATTTCCTTTTAAGGATAAAATGTTGCTTTTTAATTTCGATTTAATGGGGCTTTCTGTTTCTGGAGGGAGTGCTTGTCAAAGTGGTTCGAGCAAAGGTTCACATGTTTTACAATCTTTTTTGAATGAGGAAGAGCAAAAAAAAGCTTCAATTCGTTTTTCGTTTAGCAAATTAAACACTATAGAAGATATTAAGGAGGTTTTAGGGTTGATGAAAAAGTTGAAAAACCAAAAAAAGCTTTAAAAGCTAAGTTTAAGGCTTCTTTAGAGGTGTTGTGTTGTTGTTGTGTGGTTTTTAAAGAAAAAGGCTTGAATAGCTCTTATTTAGGGTTGTTTTTATTGTTGTTTTTTATTTTAAATTTATTTTATATAAATTTTTATTATTTTGTATTGATGTGACTTTTGAATAAAAAAAGTGTCATAATAAGTAGATGTAAATAAAAGTTAATTATATTTGTATCGTTTATTAGAAATTCCCCCCGGACTATAGATTTGTCATCGTAAAATGACTAAATGTGTTTTCAGGGGGGCTTTTTAATGTCTCCCATATGAATTTTATAGATAAATATACGGCACTTTTTAAGTGTTGTAAGTGTGTACGTTAAATGTAATTTATATGGAGAAGTTTTACTTTTCAAAAAATGTAATTAAGTCTTTTTGGGCGTTGGCGTTGTTGGTAGCGTTTTCTTTTGTGCCTAAGTCATATGGACAATGTAGTTTTAATGGCTGGACTAATTCAGGTGTTGTTGTCACTCCTAATCCTACAGCTCAATCAACAAGTGTAATTAATACAGGAAGGTATTTCTTGATGAATGTTGTTAATGGTGGGACTTATAATGTGAATACTTGTGCTACAGCTAGTTTTGATACTCAACTTACTGTCTATAACGAAGGTAATGGAAATTTTATTGTTTATGATGATGATGGTTGTGGGTTAAGATCAAATGTTGATTTTACAGCAACATTTACAGGGCAAGTAAGAGTTGTGGTTACACAGTTTAATTGTGCAACAACGACTAATTCAACACAAGTTCAATATTCAGGAACATCACCAGTAGTAGATAGTGATGGAGATGGAGTAGAGGATGGAGTTGATATTTGTAATGGTTTTGATGATAATAACGATGATGATAATGATACCGTACCAGATGGCTGTGATTATGATGATGATAATGATGGGATATTAGATATAAATGAGTTAGGTGTATGTACAACAAATAATTCTACTTTAAATTGGGATAACGAATATGTGGAAGGAGGAGCAGGTGATCAAACATTAGGAGAGGATCCTTTTATAACAAATCCTAATTTAACAATTAATGGTACAGGAGTTAGAATGACAAGAGATGGAGGAGGTTTAGCAGCTGAATATAAAATTAATGATTTTGTTACAACAGCTTCTTCTTATACATTATACCAAAAAGCGGAGAATGGAGGTGAATCTTCTCATGTTTTTGAATTTAATGAGCCAGTTTATAATCTTGGTTTTACAATGTATGATGTTGATGAGTTTGAAAATTTTGGTTCTGGTTTCATTGATCAAGTAGAATTAGTAATAACCAAAGTAGATGGGACTACGCATTCCCTGAGTACTGGTGAGTTTACACTAAATGGGCAAAGTTTTGCATCAAATGTTTTTACAGGTACAACAGCTAGTAATAATCAGGATGTCATAGTTAATGGTATTCAGACTTGGGTAATGAAAATAGAAGTGATTTATAGGAATACAACTTCTTCACCAGCTGCTACTCAATTTCACTGGTTTGCTCTTGGTAATTTTACATTTTGTAATTCACATCAAGATAGTGATGGGGATGGACAGCCTGATTATCAAGATACAGATTCTGATAATGACGGGTGTTTTGATGCTTTGGAAGCAAGTGGAAGTTTTAATCACACGCAATTAACAAATGGTGCTTTTACTGGAGTTGATGGTAATGGTGTTCCTTCTACAGTAGGAGGCTCAGGGCAAGCTACAAATTCATCAGTAACAGATAATTCTGATAGTACAGCGTGTTGTGATGCTAGTGTTTCAGGATTGTTAGACTCTGATGGGGATAATATAGTTGATACTTGTGATTTAGACGATGATAATGATGGTATTCTTGATACTAATGAATGTGGAGGATTATGTACTACAAATTTATTTGAAAACGGAGGGTTTGAAACACCTGGTGTAGCTCCAGGAGGGCATGGTTTTGTTGATGAAAGCTCCGTTACTGGTTGGGATATAACTCCAGGCACACAAATAGAAGTTTGGGGATCAGGTTTTAATAGTGTTCCAGCTACGGAAGGAGATTCTTTTATAGAAATAAATGCAAGTGCTGCATCTGATGTTTTTCAAACTTTTTGTACTAAACCAGGAGATATTATAACTTGGTCTGTAGATCATAGAGGCAGATCAGGTACAGATGTAGCTAACGTGAAAATAGGAGCTACATATAATGAAGCAATGGCTTCTACGCCTCAACGTGTTATGAGTACGGGGAATTCTGCTTGGGTAACTTATAGTGGAGATTATACAGTGCCTGTAGGTCAAACGGAAACAGTTATTGTTTTTGAATCAGTGGCGACATCAGGGGGTGCTTCTTTGGGTAACTTTATTGATAATGTTCAGATGGTTGTAAAAGAAGATAGCTGTGATACAGATGGAGATGGTATCCCTAATGTATTGGATACTGATTCAGATAATGATGGTTGTTTCGATGCATTAGAAGCTAGTGGGAGTTTTAACTATACACAATTAACAAATGGAGCATTTACAGGTGTTGACAGCAATGGTGTACCTACTGTAGTTGGAGGAACAGGACAAGCTACAACAGCAGCGGTTAATGATGTTTCTGATAGCTCTGCTTGTTGTGCAACTAGTGTTTCTGGTTTTGAGGATGCTGATTTGGACGGTGTTATAGATGTATGTGATCAAGATGATGATAATGATGGAATATTAGATGTAAATGAAGGATGTTCTAGTAGTTTAATACCAGGTAAAATTCAGGTTACACCACCAGTTGGTGCATGGGAAGTATTTCTTTTTGATGGACATTTTGAAGTGCCTAATGCAGCAAATCCATCTGATAGAGAATCAAGAGGAGCAAATGGAGCTATAGGAGGAGTGCCTGTTTTGAGTGCGCATGGTTTCTATACAGGAAACGCTACTTCCTATACGTTTAATGATACTAGTATTGGAGGTTCTCAAAATCCTGACTCAAGTATTGAAACATCAGGAGTTGAGCTTAGTACATTAACTCCTTTTACTACGTCTAATAGCGGGAATTGGTCTATAATTTATAAAAGAACAATTGAAAATAATGGAACAATAACAATAGGAGCTGCTGGTTCCTATGTTGATGATTGGGTAGAAGTGTTTGTTAATGGAGTACTTGTAGATTCTATTAATAGTTTTACCAGTAATTTACCAGCTGGCGATATTATTTCTGAAACTGTTTCTGCTGGAGATGTAGTTGAAATAAGATTGTCAAATGGGCTTTCGGCTGGAGGTTTTAATTTGTCTATTCAAACATTAAGTGAGACAACTGTAGCTACAATTTGTGGGATAGATACTGACATGGATGATATTAATGACCATGCTGATGTTGATTCAGATAATGATGGTTGTTATGATGCTATTGAAGGGGCTGATAATTTTACAGTAACAAACTTAACTTCAAGTAATAATTTGGCTGATGCTGACGAAGGCGCTGTAAATACAAATGGAGTTCCTACAAACTCAGGGAGTCCTCAGAATACAACTATAGCTGTAGTTACAAGTGATGTAATATCAAATATAAATATTACTCCTAGTCCAGCAGTGGTGTGTGAAAATCAAAATATTACATTAACAGCAACACCAACAGGTGTAAGAGTGACGGACTTTGGTACTACAGGAGCAACTACAGATGATACAACAATAGTTATTCCTTCTGGAGATTATCAATATAGATGGTATTTAGGAACAAGTACCACACCTTTAACAGATACTGCTCCTTATAGTGGTACTAGTACAGCTGCATTAATAATTTCAAATGTTCCAGCAGGATTTAATGGAAATAATTATAGGGTTGAAGTTACAACATCTAACAACTCTTGTCCTGAAAATGAAAGTATAAGTTTAGCGGTAAATGCAGAACCAAATTTAGTAATTACAAATCCTGCAGCAGTTTGTAGTCCTTCTACAGTCGATTTAACAGAAGCTTCAATTACTGCTGGAAGTGATACAGGGACATTGGCTTATTTTACCGATTCAGGATTAACGAATTCAGTGACTAATCCTACAGCTGTTTCTGACGGAACTTATTATATTAGATTAACTGATGCCAATGGTTGTATTAGTTCAGGAGCTGTTGTGGTAACTGTTTCAAGTAATCCAAGTGCACCTACAGTTGGACCAGATTTATGTGCACCTATAAATATACCTACTGTATGTACTTATGATAGTTCTATTCCTTCAGGTGGATTAACTATTAGTTCAGGTGAGTCTTTATGTATAAACTCTAATTTTAATCATTTAGGAAATATAACGGTTGCTAATGGAGCTACCATATATGTGTCGAATGGAGCTCAATTTAATGTTAATGGAGCGATATTATTAAATGGCGGAGAAATAATTTTAGCAGATGGCTCATCAATAGCTATTAATGGTAGTATTTCTTTTAATAGTGGAGGAGTTATAAATGCATATAGTACTTTACAAACTAGTAATGAAAATATAACATCTATAAATAATAGTTCTCAACCAACATGTAATTCTGCAGGTGATTATTGTCCTATTTCAAGTTTTTTTGGCTCTATTGCAGGAACACCTGATATAAATATTTTTCCATGTAAAAAAACTGGCGATATTTCTGAATGTGCAGAATCACCAATACAAACTTTAGAAGCAGTTGCCATACCTCCTTTTGGATCGAATGTTGTTTGGTATGATGCAAGTTCTGGTGGAAATGTTGTAGCTACACCAACGTTAAATAGTGTTGGGACAGTAACATATTATGCTGAAAGTCTAAGTGGAGCAGGATGTGTTAGTTCATCAAGAACTCCTGTTGTTTTAAGAATAGACCCATTACCATTAGCCGATGCACCATCAAATGTAGAGGCATGTGATACTTATACTTTACCAGCGCTTACTAACGGAGCTTACTTTACTACCACAGGCGGAGTAGGTCCAGTAGCAGCAGGAACCGCAATAACAAGTACCACCACATTATTTGTCTATAGTGCAGGAACAGGCAGTTGTCCAGATGTAGAGAACAGTTTTACAGTAACAATAAATGATACACCATTAGCCGATGCACCGTCAAATGTAGAGGCATGTGATACTTATACTTTACCAGCGCTTACTAACGGAGCTTACTTTACTACCACAGGCGGAGTAGGTCCAGTAGCAGCAGGAACAGCAATAACAAGTACCACCACATTATTTGTCTATAGTGCAGGAACAGGCAGTTGTTCAGATGTAGAGAACAGTTTTACAGTAACAATAAATGATACACCATTAGCAGATGCACCGTCAAATGTAGAGGCATGTGATACTTATACTTTACCAGCGCTTACTAACGGAGCTTACTTTACTACCACAGGCGGAGTAGGTCCAGTAGCAGCAGGAACAGCAATAACAAGTACCACCACATTATTTGTCTATAGTGCAGGAACAGGCAGTTGTTCAGATGTAGAGAACAGTTTTACAGTAACAATAAATAATACACCATTAGCAGATGCACCGTCAAATGTAGAGGCATGTGATACTTATACTTTACCAGCGCTTACTAACGGAGCTTACTTTACTACCACAGGTGGAGTAGGTCCAGTAGCAGCAGGAACAGCAATAACAAGTACCACCACATTATTTGTCTATAGTGCAGGAACCGGCAGTTGTTCAGATGTAGAGAACAGTTTTACAGTAACTATAAATGATACACCATTAGCCGATGCACCGTCAAATGTAGAGGCATGTGATACTTATACTTTACCAGCGCTTACTAACGGAGCTTACTTTACTACCACAGGCGGAGTAGGTCCAGTAGCAGCAGGAACAGCAATAACAAGTACCACCACATTATTTGTCTATAGTGCAGGAACCGGCAGTTGTTCAGATGTAGAGAACAGTTTTACAGTAACAATAAATGCTACACCATTAGCCGATGCACCGTCAAATGTAGAGGCATGTGATACTTATACTTTACCAGCGCTTACAAACGGAGCTTACTTTACTACCACAGGCGGAGTAGGTCCAGTAGCAGCAGGAACAGCAATAACAAGTACCACCACCTTATTTGTCTATAGTGCAGGAACCGGTAGTTGTTCAGATGTAGAGAACAGTTTTACAGTAACTATAAATGATACACCATTAGCCGATGCACCGTCAAATGTAGAGGCATGTGATACTTATACTTTACCAGCGCTTACTAACGGAGCTTACTTTACTACAACAGGCGGAGTAGGTCCAGTAGCAGCAGGAACCGCAATAACAAGTACCACCACATTATTTGTCTATAGTGCAGGAACCGGCAGTTGTTCAGATGTAGAGAACAGTTTTACAGTAACTATAAATGCTACACCATTAGCAGATGCACCGTCAAATGTAGAGGCATGTGATACTTATACTTTACCAGCGCTTACAAACGGAGCTTACTTTACTACCACAGGCGGAGTAGGTCCAGTAGCAGCAGGAACCGCAATAACAAGTACCACCACATTATTTGTCTATAGTGCAGGAACCGGTAGTTGTTCAGATGTAGAGAACAGTTTTACAGTAACAATAAATGATACACCATTAGCCGATGCACCGTCAAATGTAGAGGCATGTGATACTTATACTTTACCAGCGCTTACTAACGGAGCTTACTTTACTACCACAGGCGGAGTAGGTCCAGTAGCAGCAGGAACAGCAATAACAAGTACCACCACATTATTTGTCTATAGTGCAGGAACCGGCAGTTGTTCAGATGTAGAGAACAGTTTTACAGTAACAATAAATGATACACCATTAGCCGATGCACCGTCAAATGTAGAGGCATGTGATACTTATACTTTACCAGCGCTTACTAACGGAGCTTACTTTACTACCACAGGCGGAGTAGGTCCAGTAGCAGCAGGAACAGCAATAACAAGTACCACCACATTATTTGTCTATAGTGCAGGAACAGGCAGTTGTTCAGATGTAGAGAACAGTTTTACAGTAACTATAAATAATACACCATTAGCAGATGCACCGTCAAATGTAGAGGCATGTGATACTTATACTTTACCAGCGCTTACAAACGGAGCTTACTTTACTACCACAGGCGGAGTAGGTCCAGTAGCAGCAGGAACCGCAATAACAAGTACCACCACATTATTTGTCTATAGTGCAGGAACCGGTAGTTGTTCAGATGTAGAGAACAGTTTTACAGTAACTATAAATGATACACCATTAGCCGATGCACCGTCAAATGTAGAGGCGTGTGATACTTATACTTTACCAGCGCTTACTAACGGAGCTTACTTTACTACCACAGGCGGAGTAGGTCCAGTAGCAGCAGGAACAGCAATAACAAGTACCACCACATTATTTGTCTATAGTGCAGGAACCGGCAGTTGTTCAGATGTAGAGAACAGTTTTACAGTAACAATAAATGATACACCATTAGCAGATGCACCGTCAAATGTAGAGGCATGTGATACTTATACTTTACCAGCGCTTACAAACGGAGCTTACTTTACTACCACAGGCGGAGTAGGTCCAGTAGCAGCAGGAACAGCAATAACAAGTACCACCACATTATTTGTCTATAGTGCAGGAACAGGCAGTTGTTCAGATGTAGAGAACAGTTTTACAGTAACAATAAATGCTACACCATTAGCAGATGCACCGTCAAATGTAGAGGCATGTGATACTTATACTTTACCAGCGCTTACTAACGGAGCTTACTTTACTACAACAGGTGGAGTAGGCCCAGTAGCAGCAGGAACAGCAATAACAAGTACCACCACATTATTTGTCTATAGTGCAGGAACCGGCAGTTGTTCAGATGTAGAGAACAGTTTTACAGTAACAATAAATGATACACCATTAGCAGATGCACCGTCAAATGTAGAGGCATGTGATACTTATACTTTACCAGCGCTTACTAACGGAGCTTACTTTACTACAACAGGCGGAGTAGGTCCAGTAGCAGTAGGAACTGCAATAACAAGTACCACCACATTATTTGTCTATAGTGCAGGAACAGGCAGTTGTTCAGATGTAGAGAACAGTTTTACAGTAACAATAAATAATACACCATTAGCAGATGCACCGTCAAATGTAGAGGCATGTGATACTTATACTTTACCAGCGCTTACAAACGGAGCTTACTTTACTACCACAGGCGGAGTAGGTCCAGTAGCAGCAGGAACAGCAATAACAAGTACCACCACATTATTTGTCTATAGTGCAGGAACCGGCAGTTGTTCAGATGTAGAGAACAGTTTTACAGTAACAATAAATGATACACCATTAGCCGATGCACCGTCAAATGTAGAGGCGTGTGATACTTATACTTTACCAGCGCTTACAAACGGAGCTTACTTTACTACCACAGGCGGAGTAGGTCCAGTAGCAGCAGGAACAGCAATAACAAGTACCACCACATTATTTGTCTATAGTGCAGGAACAGGTAGTTGTTCAGATGTAGAGAACAGTTTTACAGTAACAATAAATGATACACCATTAGCCGATGCACCGTCAAATGTAGAGGCATGTGATACTTATACTTTACCAGCGCTTACAAACGGAGCTTACTTTACTACCACAGGCGGAGTAGGTCCAGTAGCAGCAGGAACAGCAATAACAAGTACCACCACATTATTTGTCTATAGTGCAGGAACAGGTAGTTGTTCAGATGTAGAGAACAGTTTTACAGTAACAATAAATGATACACCATTAGCCGATGCACCGTCAAATGTAGAGGCATGTGATACTTATACTTTACCAGCGCTTACAAACGGAGCTTACTTTACTACAACAGGCGGAGTAGGTCCAGTAGCAGCAGGAACAGCAATAACAAGTACCACCACATTATTTGTCTATAGTGCAGGAACCGGCAGTTGTTCAGATGTAGAGAACAGTTTTACAGTAACAATAAATGATACACCATTAGCCGATGCACCGTCAAATGTAGAGGCATGTGATACTTATACTTTACCAGCGCTTACAAACGGAGCTTACTTTACTACAACAGGCGGAGTAGGTCCAGTAGCAGCAGGAACAGCAATAACAAGTACCACCACCTTATTTGTCTATAGTGCAGGAACAGGTAGTTGTTCAGATGTAGAGAACAGTTTTACAGTAACAATAAATGATACACCATTAGCAGATGCACCAGCAAATGTAGAGGCGTGTGATACTTATACTTTACCAGCGCTTACAAACGGAGCTTACTTTACTACCACAGGCGGAGTAGGTCCAGTAGCAGCAGGAACAGCAATAACAAGTACCACCACATTATTTGTCTATAGTGCAGGAACAGGTAGTTGTTCAGATGTAGAGAACAGTTTTACAGTAACAATAAATGATACACCATTAGCAGATGCACCGTCAAATGTAGAGGCATGTGATACTTATACTTTACCAGCGCTTACTAACGGAGCTTACTTTACTACAACAGGCGGAGTAGGTCCAGTAGCAGCAGGAACAGCAATAACAAGTACCACCACATTATTTGTCTATAGTGCAGGAACAGGCAGTTGTTCAGATGTAGAGAACAGTTTTACAGTAACAATAAATGATACACCATTAGCCGATGCACCGTCAAATGTAGAGGCATGTGATACTTATACTTTACCAGCGCTTACAAACGGAGCTTACTTTACTACCACAGGCGGAGTAGGTCCAGTAGCAGCAGGAACAGCAATAACAAGTACCACCACATTATTTGTCTATAGTGCAGGAACAGGCAGTTGTTCAGATGTAGAGAACAGTTTTACAGTAACAATAAATGATACACCATTAGCCGATGCACCGTCAAATGTAGAGGCATGTGATACTTATACTTTACCAGCGCTTACAAACGGAGCTTACTTTACTACCACAGGCGGAGTAGGTCCAGTAGCAGCAGGAACAGCAATAACAAGTACCACCACATTATTTGTCTATAGTGCAGGAACAGGCAGTTGTTCAGATGTAGAGAACAGTTTTACAGTAACAATAAATGCTACACCATTAGCAGATGCACCGTCAAATGTAGAGGCATGTGATACTTATACTTTACCAGCGCTTACTAACGGAGCTTACTTTACTACAACAGGCGGAGTAGGCCCAGTAGCAGCAGGAACAGCAATAACAAGTACCACCACATTATTTGTCTATAGTGCAGGAACCGGCAGTTGTTCAGATGTAGAGAACAGTTTTACAGTAACAATAAATGATACACCATTAGCAGATGCACCGTCAAATGTAGAGGCATGTGATACTTATACTTTACCAGCGCTTACAAACGGAGCTTACTTTACTACCACAGGCGGAGTAGGTCCAGTAGCAGCAGGAACAGCAATAACAAGTACCACCACATTATTTGTCTATAGTGCAGGAACCGGCAGTTGTTCAGATGTAGAGAACAGTTTTACAGTAACAATAAATGATACACCATTAGCAGATGCACCGTCAAATGTAGAGGCATGTGATACTTATACTTTACCAGCGCTTACTAACGGAGCTTACTTTACTACAACAGGTGGAGTAGGTCCAGTAGCAGCAGGAACAGCAATAACAAGTACCACCACATTATTTGTCTATAGTGCAGGAACCGGCAGTTGTTCAGATGTAGAGAACAGTTTTACAGTAACAATAAATAATACACCATTAGCAGATGCACCGTCAAATGTAGAGGCATGTGATACTTATACTTTACCAGCGCTTACTAACGGAGCTTACTTTACTACCACAGGCGGAGTAGATCCAGTAGCAGCAGGAACAGCAATAACAAGTACCACCACATTATTTGTCTATAGTGCAGGAACAGGTAGTTGTTCAGATGTAGAGAACAGTTTTACAGTAACAATAAATAATACACCATTAGCAGATGCACCGTCAAATGTAGAGGCATGTGATACTTATACTTTACCAGCGCTTACTAACGGAGCTTACTTTACTACAACAGGTGGAGTAGGTCCAGTAGCAGCAGGAACTGCAATAACAAGTACCACCACATTATTTGTCTATAGTGCAGGAACCGGCAGTTGTTCAGATGTAGAGAACAGTTTTACAGTAACAATAAATGATACACCATTAGCAGATGCACCGTCAAATGTAGAGGCATGTGATACTTATACTTTACCAGCGCTTACTAACGGAGCTTACTTTACTACAACAGGTGGAGTAGGTCCAGTAGCAGCAGGAACTGCAATAACAAGTACCACCACATTATTTGTCTATAGTGCAGGAACAGGCAGTTGTTCAGATGTAGAGAACAGTTTTACAGTAACAATAAATGATACACCATTAGCAGATGCACCGTCAAATGTAGAGGCATGTGATACTTATACTTTACCAGCGCTTACTAACGGAGCTTACTTTACTACCACAGGCGGAGTAGGTCCAGTAGCAGCAGGAACAGCAATAACAAGTACCACCACATTATTTGTCTATAGTGCAGGAACAGGTAGTTGTTCAGATGTAGAGAACAGTTTTACAGTAACAATAAATAATACACCATTAGCAGATGCACCGTCAAATGTAGAGGCATGTGATACTTATACTTTACCAGCGCTTACTAACGGAGCTTACTTTACTACAACAGGTGGAGTAGGTCCAGTAGCAGCAGGAACTGCAATAACAAGTACCACCACATTATTTGTCTATAGTGCAGGAACCGGCAGTTGTTCAGATGTAGAGAACAGTTTTACAGTAACAATAAATGATACACCATTAGCAGATGCACCGTCAAATGTAGAGGCATGTGATACTTATACTTTACCAGCGCTTACTAACGGAGCTTACTTTACTACAACAGGTGGAGTAGGTCCAGTAGCAGCAGGAACTGCAATAACAAGTACCACCACATTATTTGTCTATAGTGCAGGAACAGGCAGTTGTTCAGATGTAGAGAACAGTTTTACAGTAACAATAAATGATACACCATTAGCCGATGCACCGTCAAATGTAGAGGCATGTGATACTTATACTTTACCAGCGCTTACTAACGGAGCTTACTTTACTACCACAGGCGGAGTAGGTCCAGTAGCAGTAGGAACAGCAATAACAAGTACCACCACATTATTTGTCTATAGTGCAGGAACAGGCAGTTGTTCAGATGTAGAGAACAGTTTTACAGTAACAATAAATGATACACCATTAGCCGATGCACCGTCAAATGTAGAGGCATGTGATACTTATACTTTACCAGCGCTTACAAACGGAGCTTACTTTACTACCACAGGCGGAGTAGGTCCAGTAGCAGCAGGAACAGCAATAACAAGTACCACCACATTATTTGTCTATAGTGCAGGAACAGGCAGTTGTTCAGATGTAGAGAACAGTTTTACAGTAACAATAAATGATACACCATTAGCCGATGCACCGTCAAATGTAGAGGCATGTGATACTTATACTTTACCAGCGCTTACTAACGGAGCTTACTTTACTACCACAGGCGGAGTAGGTCCAGTAGCAGCAGGAACAGCAATAACAAGTACCACCACATTATTTGTCTATAGTGCAGGAACAGGTAGTTGTTCAGATGTAGAGAACAGTTTTACAGTAACAATAAATAATACACCATTAGCAGATGCACCGTCAAATGTAGAGGCATGTGATACTTATACTTTACCAGCGCTTACTAACGGAGCTTACTTTACTACAACAGGTGGAGTAGGTCCAGTAGCAGCAGGAACTGCAATAACAAGTACCACCACATTATTTGTCTATAGTGCAGGAACCGGCAGTTGTTCAGATGTAGAGAACAGTTTTACAGTAACAATAAATGATACACCATTAGCAGATGCACCGTCAAATGTAGAGGCATGTGATACTTATACTTTACCAGCGCTTACTAACGGAGCTTACTTTACTACAACAGGTGGAGTAGGTCCAGTAGCAGCAGGAACTGCAATAACAAGTACCACCACATTATTTGTCTATAGTGCAGGAACAGGCAGTTGTTCAGATGTAGAGAACAGTTTTACAGTAACAATAAATGATACACCATTAGCCGATGCACCGTCAAATGTAGAGGCATGTGATACTTATACTTTACCAGCGCTTACTAACGGAGCTTACTTTACTACCACAGGCGGAGTAGATCCAGTAGCAGTAGGAACAGCAATAACAAGTACCACCACATTATTTGTCTATAGTGCAGGAACAGGCAGTTGTTCAGATGTAGAGAACAGTTTTACAGTAACAATAAATGATACACCATTAGCCGATGCACCGTCAAATGTAGAGGCATGTGATACTTATACTTTACCAGCGCTTACAAACGGAGCTTACTTTACTACCACAGGCGGAGTAGGTCCAGTAGCAGCAGGAACAGCAATAACAAGTACCACCACATTATTTGTCTATAGTGCAGGAACCGGCAGTTGTTCAGATGTAGAGAACAGTTTTACAGTAACAATAAATGATACACCATTAGCCGATGCACCGTCAAATGTAGAGGCATGTGATACTTATACTTTACCAGCGCTTACTAACGGAGCTTACTTTACTACCACAGGCGGAGTAGGTCCAGTAGCAGCAGGAACAGCAATAACAAGTACCACCACATTATTTGTCTATAGTGCAGGAACAGGCAGTTGTTCAGATGTAGAGAACAGTTTTACAGTAACAATAAATGCTACACCATTAGCCGATGCACCGTCAAATGTAGAGGCATGTGATACTTATACTTTACCAGCGCTTACTAACGGAGCTTACTTTACTACCACAGGCGGAGTAGGTCCAGTAGCAGCAGGAACCGCAATAACAAGTACCACCACATTATTTGTCTATAGTGCAGGAACCGGCAGTTGTTCAGATGTAGAGAACAGTTTTACAGTAACAATAAATGATACACCATTAGCCGATGCACCGTCAAATGTAGAGGCATGTGATACTTATACTTTACCAGCGCTTACTAACGGAGCTTACTTTACTACCACAGGCGGAGTAGGTCCAGTAGCAGCAGGAACAGCAATAACAAGTACCACCACATTATTTGTCTATAGTGCAGGAACCGGCAGTTGTTCAGATGTAGAGAACAGTTTTACAGTAACAATAAATGATACACCATTAGCCGATGCACCGTCAAATGTAGAGGCATGTGATACTTATACTTTACCAGCGCTTACTAACGGAGCTTACTTTACTACCACAGGCGGAGTAGAGAACAGTTTTACAGTAACAATAAATGATACACCATTAGCAGCAGGAACAGCAATAACAAGTACCACCACATTATTTGTCTATAGTGCAGGAACCGGCAGTTGTTCAGATGTAGAGAACAGTTTTACAGTAACAATAAATAATACACCATTAGCCGATGCACCGTCAAATGTAGAGGCATGTGATACTTATACTTTACCAGCGCTTACTAACGGAGCTTACTTTACTACCACAGGCGGAGTAGGTCCAGTAGCAGCAGGAACAGCAATAACAAGTACCACCACATTATTTGTCTATAGTGCAGGAACAGGTAGTTGTTCAGATGTAGAGAACAGTTTTACAGTAACAATAAATAATACACCATTAGCAGATGCACCGTCAAATGTAGAGGCATGTGATACTTATACTTTACCAGCGCTTACTAACGGAGCTTACTTTACTACCACAGGCGGAGTAGGTCCAGTAGCAGCAGGAACAGCAATAACAAGTACCACCACATTATTTGTCTATAGTGCAGGAACCGGCAGTTGTTCAGATGTAGAGAACAGTTTTACAGTAACAATAAATGATACACCATTAGCAGATGCACCGTCAAATGTAGAGGCATGTGATACTTATACTTTACCAGCGCTTACTAACGGAGCTTACTTTACTACCACAGGCGGAGTAGGTCCAGTAGCAGCAGGAACAGCAATAACAAGTACCACCACATTATTTGTCTATAGTGCAGGAACCGGCAGTTGTTCAGATGTAGAGAACAGTTTTACAGTAACAATAAATAATACACCATTAGCCGATGCACCGTCAAATGTAGAGGCATGTGATACTTATACTTTACCAGCGCTTACTAACGGAGCTTACTTTACTACCACAGGCGGAGTAGGTCCAGTAGCAGTAGGAACAGCAATAACAAGTACCACCACATTATTTGTCTATAGTGCAGGAACCGGCAGTTGTTCAGATGTAGAGAACAGTTTTACAGTAACAATAAATGATACACCATTAGCAGATGCACCGTCAAATGTAGAGGCGTGTGATACTTATACTTTACCAGCGCTTACTAACGGAGCTTACTTTACTACCACAGGCGGAGTAGGTCCAGTAGCAGCAGGAACAGCAATAACAAGTACCACCACATTATTTGTCTATAGTGCAGGAACCGGCAGTTGTTCAGATGTAGAGAACAGTTTTACAGTAACAATAAATGATACACCATTAGCCGATGCACCGTCAAATGTAGAGGCATGTGATACTTATACTTTACCAGCGCTTACTAACGGAGCTTACTTTACTACCACAGGCGGAGTAGGTCCAGTAGCAGCAGGAACAGCAATAACAAGTACCACCACATTATTTGTCTATAGTGCAGGAACCGGCAGTTGTTCAGATGTAGAGAACAGTTTTACAGTAACAATAAATGATACACCATTAGCAGATGCACCAGCAAATGTAGAGGCATGTGATACTTATACTTTACCAGCGCTTACTAACGGAGCTTACTTTACTACCACAGGCGGAGTAGGTCCAGTAGCAGCAGGAACAGCAATAACAAGTACCACCACATTATTTGTCTATAGTGCAGGAACCGGCAGTTGTTCAGATGTAGAGAACAGTTTTACAGTAACAATAAATGATACACCATTAGCAGATGCACCGTCAAATGTAGAGGCATGTGATACTTATACTTTACCAGCGCTTACTAACGGAGCTTACTTTACTACCACAGGCGGAGTAGGTCCAGTAGCAGCAGGAACAGCAATAACAAGTACCACCACATTATTTGTCTATAGTGCAGGAACCGGCAGTTGTTCAGATGTAGAGAACAGTTTTACAGTAACAATAAATAATACACCATTAGCCGATGCACCGTCAAATGTAGAGGCATGTGATACTTATACTTTACCAGCGCTTACTAACGGAGCTTACTTTACTACCACAGGCGGAGTAGGTCCAGTAGCAGCAGGAACAGCAATAACAAGTACCACCACATTATTTGTCTATAGTGCAGGAACAGGTAGTTGTTCAGATGTAGAGAACAGTTTTACAGTAACAATAAATAATACACCATTAGCCGATGCACCGTCAAATGTAGAGGCATGTGATACTTATACTTTACCAGCGCTTACTAACGGAGCTTACTTTACTACCACAGGCGGAGTAGGTCCAGTAGCAGCAGGAACAGCAATAACAAGTACCACCACATTATTTGTCTATAGTGCAGGAACCGGCAGTTGTTCAGATGTAGAGAACAGTTTTACAGTAACAATAAATGATACACCATTAGCAGATGCACCGTCAAATGTAGAGGCATGTGATACTTATACTTTACCAGCGCTTACTAACGGAGCTTACTTTACTACAACAGGCGGAGTAGGTTCAGTAGCAGCAGGAACAGCAATAACAAGTACCACCACATTATTTGTCTATAGTGCAGGAACCGGCAGTTGTTCAGATGTAGAGAACAGTTTTACAGTAACAATAAATGATACACCATTAGCCGATGCACCGTCAAATGTAGAGGCATGTGATACTTATACTTTACCAGCGCTTACTAACGGAGCTTACTTTACTACCACAGGCGGAGTAGATCCAGTAGCAGCAGGAACAGCAATAACAAGTACCACCACATTATTTGTCTATAGTGCAGGAACCGGCAGTTGTTCAGATGTAGAGAACAGTTTTACAGTAACAATAAATGATACACCATTAGCCGATGCACCGTCAAATGTAGAGGCATGTGATACTTATACTTTACCAGCGCTTACTAACGGAGCTTACTTTACTACCACAGGCGGAGTAGGTCCAGTAGCAGCAGGAACAGCAATAACAAGTACCACCACATTATTTGTCTATAGTGCAGGAACCGGCAGTTGTTCAGATGTAGAGAACAGTTTTACAGTAACAATAAATGATACACCATTAGCCGATGCACCAGCAAATGTAGAGGCATGTGATACTTATACTTTACCAGCGCTTACTAACGGAGCTTACTTTACTACCACAGGCGGAGTAGGTCCAGTAGCAGCAGGAACAGCAATAACAAGTACCACCACATTATTTGTCTATAGTGCAGGAACCGGCAGTTGTTCAGATGTAGAGAACAGTTTTACAGTAACAATAAATGATACACCATTAGCCGATGCACCGTCAAATGTAGAGGCATGTGATACTTATACTTTACCAGCGCTTACTAACGGAGCTTACTTTACTACCACAGGCGGAGTAGGTCCAGTAGCAGCAGGAACAGCAATAACAAGTACCACCACATTATTTGTCTATAGTGCAGGAACAGGCAGTTGTTCAGATGTAGAGAACAGTTTTACAGTAACAATAAATGATACACCATTAGCCGATGCACCGTCAAATGTAGAGGCATGTGATACTTATACTTTACCAGCGCTTACTAACGGAGCTTACTTTACTACCACAGGCGGAGTAGGTCCAGTAGCAGCAGGAACAGCAATAACAAGTACCACCACATTATTTGTCTATAGTGCAGGAACAGGTAGTTGTTCAGATGTAGAGAACAGTTTTACAGTAACAATAAATGATACACCATTAGCAGATGCACCAGCAAATGTAGAGGCGTGTGATACTTATACTTTACCAGCGCTTACAAACGGAGCTTACTTTACTACAACAGGCGGAGTAGGTCCAGTAGCAGCAGGAACAGCAATAACAAGTACCACCACATTATTTGTCTATAGTGCAGGAACAGGTAGTTGTTCAGATGTAGAGAACAGTTTTACAGTAACAATAAATGATACACCATTAGCAGATGCACCGTCAAATGTAGAGGCATGTGATACTTATACTTTACCAGCGCTTACTAACGGAGCTTACTTTACTACAACAGGCGGAGTAGGTCCAGTAGCAGCAGGAACAGCAATAACAAGTACCACCACATTATTTGTCTATAGTGCAGGAACAGGCAGTTGTTCAGATGTAGAGAACAGTTTTACAGTAACAATAAATGATACACCATTAGCCGATGCACCGTCAAATGTAGAGGCATGTGATACTTATACTTTACCAGCGCTTACAAACGGAGCTTACTTTACTACAACAGGCGGAGTAGGTCCAGTAGCAGCAGGAACAGCAATAACAAGTACCACCACATTATTTGTCTATAGTGCAGGAACAGGTAGTTGTTCAGATGTAGAGAACAGTTTTACAGTAACAATAAATGATACACCATTAGCAGATGCACCGTCAAATGTAGAGGCATGTGATACTTATACTTTACCAGCGCTTACTAACGGAGCTTACTTTACTACAACAGGCGGAGTAGGTCCAGTAGCAGCAGGAACAGCAATAACAAGTACCACCACATTATTTGTCTATAGTGCAGGAACCGGCAGTTGTTCAGATGTAGAGAACAGTTTTACAGTAACTATAAATGATACACCATTAGCCGATGCACCGTCAAATGTAGAGGCATGTGATACTTATACTTTACCAGCGCTTACTAACGGAGCTTACTTTACTACCACAGGCGGAGTAGGTCCAGTAGCAGCAGGAACCGCAATAACAAGTACCACCACATTATTTGTCTATAGTGCAGGAACAGGCAGTTGTCCAGATGTAGAGAACAGTTTTACAGTAACTATAAATGCTACACCATTAGCCGATGCACCGTCAAATGTAGAGGCATGTGATACTTATACTTTACCAGCGCTTACTAACGGAGCTTACTTTACTACCACAGGCGGAGTAGGTCCAGTAGCAGCAGGAACCGCAATAACAAGTACCACCACATTATTTGTCTATAGTGCAGGAACAGGCAGTTGTTCAGATGTAGAGAACAGTTTTACAGTAACAATAAATGCTACACCATTAGCCGATGCACCGTCAAATGTAGAGGCGTGTGATACTTATACTTTACCAACGCTTACTAACGGAGCTTACTTTACTACAACAGGTGGAGTAGGTCCAGTAGCAGCAGGAACTGCAATAACAAGTACCACCACATTATTTGTCTATAGTGCAGGAACCGGCAGTTGTTCAGATGTAGAGAACAGTTTTACAGTAACAATAAATGATACACCATTAGCCGATGCACCGTCAAATGTAGAGGCATGTGATACTTATACTTTACCAGCGCTTACTAACGGAGCTTACTTTACTACCACAGGCGGAGTAGGTCCAGTAGCAGTAGGAACTGCAATAACAAGTACCACCACATTATTTGTCTATAGTGCAGGAACCGGCAGTTGTTCAGATGTAGAGAACAGTTTTACAGTAACAATAAATGATACACCATTAGCCGATGCACCGTCAAATGTAGAGGCATGTGATACTTATATTTTACCAGCGCTTACTAACGGAGCTTACTTTACTACCACAGGCGGAGTAGGTCCAGTAGCAGTAGGAACTGCAATAACAAGTACCACCACATTATTTGTCTATAGTGCAGGAACAGGTAGTTGTTCAGATGTAGAGAACAGTTTTACAGTAACAATAAATAATACACCATTAGCCGATGCACCGTCAAATGTAGAGGCATGTGATACTTATACTTTACCAGCGCTTACTAACGGAGCTTACTTTACTACCACAGGCGGAGTAGGTCCAGTAGCAGCAGGAACAGCAATAACAAGTACCACCACATTATTTGTCTATAGTGCAGGAACCGGCAGTTGTTCAGATGTAGAGAACAGTTTTACAGTAACAATAAATAATACACCATTAGCCGATGCACCGTCAAATGTAGAGGCATGTGATACTTATACTTTACCAGCGCTTACTAACGGAGCTTACTTTACTACAACAGGCGGAGTAGGTCCAGTAGCAGCAGGAACAGCAATAACAAGTACCACCACATTATTTGTCTATAGTGCAGGAACCGGCAGTTGTTCAGATGTAGAGAACAGTTTTACAGTAACAATAAATGCTACACCATTAGCAGATGCACCGTCAAATGTAGAGGCATGTGATACTTATACTTTACCAGCGCTTACTAACGGAGCTTACTTTACTACCACAGGCGGGGTAGGTCCAGTAGCAGCAGGAACAGCAATAACAAGTACCACCACATTATTTGTCTATAGTGCAGGAACAGGCAGTTGTTCAGATGTAGAGAACAGTTTTACAGTAACTATAAATGATACACCATTAGCAGATGCACCGTCAAATGTAGAGGCATGTGATACTTATACTTTACCAGCGCTTACTAACGGAGCTTACTTTACTACCACAGGCGGAGTAGATCCAGTAGCAGCAGGAACAGCAATAACAAGTACCACCACATTATTTGTCTATAGTGCAGGAACCGGCAGTTGTTCAGATGTAGAGAACAGTTTTACAGTAACAATAAATGATACACCATTAGCCGATGCACCGTCAAATGTAGAGGCATGTGATACTTATACTTTACCAGCGCTTACTAACGGAGCTTACTTTACTACCACAGGCGGAGTAGGTCCAGTAGCAGCAGGAACAGCAATAACAAGTACCACCACATTATTTGTCTATAGTGCAGGAACCGGCAGTTGTTCAGATGTAGAGAACAGTTTTACAGTAACAATAAATGCTACACCATTAGCAGATGCACCGTCAAATGTAGAGGCATGTGATACTTATACTTTACCAGCGCTTACTAACGGAGCTTACTTTACTACCACAGGCGGGGTAGGTCCAGTAGCAGCAGGAACAGCAATAACAAGTACCACCACATTATTTGTCTATAGTGCAGGAACCGGCAGTTGTTCAGATGTAGAGAACAGTTTTACAGTAACAATAAATGCTACACCATTAGCAGATGCACCAGCAAATGTAGAGGCATGTGATACTTATACTTTACCAGCGCTTACTAACGGAGCTTACTTTACTACCACAGGCGGAGTAGGTCCAGTAGCAGCAGGAACAGCAATAACAAGTACCACCACATTATTTGTCTATAGTGCAGGAACAGGCAGTTGTTCAGATGTAGAGAACAGTTTTACAGTAACAATAAATGATACACCATTAGCCGATGCACCGTCAAATGTAGAGGCATGTGATACTTATACTTTACCAGCGCTTACTAACGGAGCTTACTTTACTACCACAGGCGGAGTAGGTCCAGTAGCAGCAGGAACAGCAATAACAAGTACCACCACATTATTTGTCTATAGTGCAGGAACCGGCAGTTGTTCAGATGTAGAGAACAGTTTTACAGTAACAATAAATGATACACCATTAGCCGATGCACCGTCAAATGTAGAGGCATGTGATACTTATACTTTACCAGCGCTTACTAACGGAGCTTACTTTACTACCACAGGCGGAGTAGGTCCAGTAGCAGCAGGAACAGCAATAACAAGTACCACCACATTATTTGTCTATAGTGCAGGAACCGGCAGTTGTTCAGATGTAGAGAACAGTTTTACAGTAACAATAAATGATACACCATTAGCAGATGCACCAGCAAATGTAGAGGCATGTGATACTTATACTTTACCAGCGCTTACTAACGGAGCTTACTTTACTACCACAGGCGGAGTAGGTCCAGTAGCAGCAGGAACAGCAATAACAAGTACCACCACATTATTTGTCTATAGTGCAGGAACAGGCAGTTGTTCAGATGTAGAGAACAGTTTTACAGTAACTATAAATGATACACCATTAGCCGATGCACCGTCAAATGTAGAGGCATGTGATACTTATACTTTACCAGCGCTTACTAACGGAGCTTACTTTACTACAACAGGCGGAGTAGGTCCAGTAGCAGCAGGAACAGCAATAACAAGTACCACCACATTATTTGTCTATAGTGCAGGAACAGGCAGTTGTTCAGATGTAGAGAACAGTTTTACAGTAACAATAAATGATACACCATTAGCAGATGCACCAGCAAATGTAGAGGCATGTGATACTTATACTTTACCAGCGCTTACTAACGGAGCTTACTTTACTACCACAGGCGGAGTAGGTCCAGTAGCAGCAGGAACAGCAATAACAAGTACCACCACATTATTTGTCTATAGTGCAGGAACAGGCAGTTGTTCAGATGTAGAGAACAGTTTTACAGTAACAATAAATGATACACCATTAGCAGATGCACCGTCAAATGTAGAGGCATGTGATACTTATACTTTACCAGCGCTTACAAACGGAGCTTACTTTACTACAACAGGCGGAGTAGGTTCAGTAGCAGCAGGAACAGCAATAACAAGTACCACCACATTATTTGTCTATAGTGCAGGAACAGGCAGTTGTTCAGATGTAGAGAACAGTTTTACAGTAACAATAAATGATACACCATTAGCAGATGCACCAGCAAATGTAGAGGCATGTGATACTTATACTTTACCAGCGCTTACTAACGGAGCTTACTTTACTACAACAGGCGGAGTAGGTCCAGTAGGAGCAGGAACAGCAATAACAAGTACCACCACATTATTTGTCTATAGTGCAGGAACAGGTAGTTGTTCAGATGTAGAGAACAGTTTTACAGTAACAATAAATGATACACCATTAGCAGATGCACCGTCAAATGTAGAGGCATGTGATACTTATACTTTACCAGCGCTTACAAACGGAGCTTACTTTACTACCACAGGCGGAGTAGGTCCAGTAGCAGCAGGAACAGCAATAACAAGTACCACCACATTATTTGTCTATAGTGCAGGAACAGGCAGTTGTTCAGATGTAGAGAACAGTTTTACAGTAACAATAAATGATACACCATTAGCAGATGCACCGTCAAATGTAGAGGCATGTGATACTTATACTTTACCAGCGCTTACAAACGGAGCTTACTTTACTACAACAGGCGGAGTAGGTCCAGTAGCAGCAGGAACAGCAATAACAAGTACCACCACATTATTTGTCTATAGTGCAGGAACAGGCAGTTGTTCAGATGTAGAGAACAGTTTTACAGTAACAATAAATGATACACCATTAGCAGATGCACCGTCAAATGTAGAGGCATGTGATACTTATACTTTACCAGCGCTTACAAACGGAGCTTACTTTACTACAACAGGCGGAGTAGGTCCAGTAGCAGCAGGAACAGCAATAACAAGTACCACCACATTATTTGTCTATAGTGCAGGAACAGGCAGTTGTTCAGATGTAGAGAACAGTTTTACAGTAACAATAAATGATACACCATTAGCAGATGCACCGTCAAATGTAGAGGCATGTGATACTTATACTTTACCAGCGCTTACAAACGGAGCTTACTTTACTACAACAGGCGGAGTAGGTCCAGTAGCAGCAGGAACAGCAATAACAAGTACCACCACATTATTTGTCTATAGTGCAGGAACAGGTAGTTGTTCAGATGTAGAGAACAGTTTTACAGTAACAATAAATGATACACCATTAGCAGATGCACCGTCAAATGTAGAGGCATGTGATACTTATACTTTACCAGCGCTTACTAACGGAGCTTACTTTACTACAACAGGCGGAGTAGGTCCAGTAGCAGCAGGAACAGCAATAACAAGTACCACCACATTATTTGTCTATAGTGCAGGAACAGGCAGTTGTTCAGATGTAGAGAACAGTTTTACAGTAACAATAAATAATACACCATTAGCAGATGCACCGTCAAATGTAGAGGCATGTGATACTTATACTTTACCAGCGCTTACTAACGGAGCTTACTTTACTACCACAGGCGGAGTAGGTCCAGTAGCAGCAGGAACAGCAATAACAAGTACCACCACATTATTTGTCTATAGTGCAGGAACAGGTAGTTGTTCAGATGTAGAGAACAGTTTTACAGTAACAATAAATAATACACCATTAGCAGATGCACCGTCAAATGTAGAGGCATGTGATACTTATACTTTACCAGCGCTTACTAACGGAGCTTACTTTACTACCACAGGCGGAGTAGGTCCAGTAGCAGCAGGAACAGCAATAACAAGTACCACCACATTATTTGTCTATAGTGCAGGAACAGGTAGTTGTTCAGATGTAGAGAACAGTTTTACAGTAACAATAAATAATACACCATTAGCCGATGCACCGTCAAATGTAGAGGCATGTGATACTTATACTTTACCAGCGCTTACTAACGGAGCTTACTTTACTACAACAGGTGGAGTAGGTCCAGTAGCAGCAGGAACAGCAATAACAAGTACCACCACATTATTTGTCTATAGTGCAGGAACAGGCAGTTGTTCAGATGTAGAGAACAGTTTTACAGTAACTATAAATGATACACCAACAGTAAATTTGATAAGTGATGATACAGACAATACGATTTGTTTAGGAGAAAGTATAATTTTTACAGCTTCTGGAGGAGATGAATATGAGTTTTTTGTAGATGGTTTAAGTGTTCAGGGACAATCAACGGATAATACCTATGATACAACAACATTAGTAAATGGTCAAGTAGTAACAGTTCGTGTTGTAAATACCATGAGTGGATGTGAGTCAACAAGTATAGGAATAACTGTTAATGTTAACGTTGGTGCAGATACCGACACAGATGGAATAGTTGATACTTGTGATGATGACGATGATAATGATGGTAACCCAGATGTAACAGATCCAAATCCATTAGTACCAACAACGATGGATGATGTATTAAGTGTTACAGAAGGCACTACAGGAGTAGTTGATGTATTAACAAATGATGATTTTTTACCAGGTGCAAATACAAGTTTAGTAGTTGTACCAGGAACAGGAACTACAGCAGGAGGAACAATTTCATTTGATCCATTAACAGGAGAAATGAGTTACACTCCAGCATTAGGCGAAGAAGGAAGTACTGTAACAGTAGAATACCAAGTATGTAATACAGGGGTAACACCACAAGTTTGTGAGACAGCAACAGTAACTATAACAGTAAATGTAGATACCGATGGAGATGGAGATCCAGATATAACCGATCCAGATGATGATAATGATGGTAACCCAGATGTAACAGATCCAAATCCATTAGTACCAACAACGATGGATGATGTATTAAGTGTTACAGAAGGCACTACAGGAGTAGTTGATGTATTAACAAATGATGATTTCTTACCAGGCGCAAATACAAGTTTAGTAGTTGTACCAGGAACAGGAACTACAGCAGGAGGAACAATTTCATTTGATGCATTAACAGGAGAGATGAGTTATACCCCAGCAGTAGGCGAAGAAGGTACTACAGTAACAGTAGAATACCAAGTATGTAATACAGGGGTAACACCACAAGTTTGTGAGACAGCAACAGTGACTATAACAGTAAATGTAGATACCGATGGAGATGGAGATCCAGATATAACCGATCCAGATGATGATAATGATGGTAACCCAGATGTAACAGATCCAAATCCATTAGTACCAACAGCGATGGATGATGTATTAAGTGTTACAGAAGGCACTACAGGAGTAGTTGATGTATTAACAAATGATGATTTCTTACCAGGCGCAAATACAAGTTTAGTAGTTGTACCAGGAACAGGAACTACAGCAGGAGGAACAATTTCATTTGATGCATTAACAGGAGAGATGAGTTATACCCCAGCAGTAGGCGAAGAAGGTACTACAGTAACAGTAGAATACCAAGTATGTAATACAGGGGTAACACCACAAGTTTGTGAGACAGCAACAGTGACTATAACAGTAAATGTAGATACCGATGGAGATGGAGATCCAGATATAACCGATCCAGATGATGATAATGATGGTAACCCAGATGTAACAGATCCAAATCCATTAGTACCAACAGCGATGGATGATGTATTAAGTGTTACAGAAGGCACTACAGGAGTAGTTGATGTATTAACAAATGATGATTTCTTACCAGGCGCAAATACAAGTTTAGTAGTTGTACCAGGAACAGGAACTACAGCAGGAGGAACAATTTCATTTGATCCATTAACAGGAGAGATGAGTTATACCCCAGCATTAGGCGAAGAAGGAAGTACAGTAACAGTAGAATACCAAGTATGTAATACAGGGGTAACACCACAAGTTTGTGAGACAGCAACAGTAACTATAACAGTAAATGTAGATACCGATGGAGATGGAGATCCAGATATAACCGATCCAGATGATGATAATGATGGCAACCCAGATGTAACAGATCCAAATCCATTAGTACCAACAACGATGGATGATGTATTAAGTGTTACAGAAGGCACTACAGGAGTAGTTGATGTATTAATAAATGATGATTTCTTACCAGGCATAAATACAAGTTTAGTAGTTGTACCAGGAACAGGAACTACAGCAGGAGGAACAATTTCATTTGATCCATTAACAGGAGAGATGAGTTATACCCCAGCATTAGGCGAAGAAGGAAGTACTGTAACAGTAGAATACCAAGTATGTAATACAGGTGTAACACCACAAGTTTGTGAGACAGCAACAGTAACTATAACAGTAAATGTAGATACCGATGGAGATGGAGATCCAGATATAACCGATCCAGATGATGATAATGATGGTAACCCAGATGTAACAGATCCAAATCCATTAGTACCAACAACGATGGATGATGTATTAAGTGTTACAGAAGGCACTACAGGAGTAGTTGATGTATTAACAAATGATGATTTCTTACCAGGCGCAAATACAAGTTTAGTAGTTGTACCAGGAACAGGAACTACAGCAGGAGGAACAATTTCATTTGATCCATTAACAGGAGAGATGAGTTATACCCCAGCATTAGGCGAAGAAGGAAGTACTGTAACAGTAGAATACCAAGTATGTAATACAGGTGTAACACCACAAGTTTGTGAGACAGCAACAGTAACTATAACAGTAAATGTAGATACCGATGGAGATGGAGATCCAGATATAACCGATCCAGATGATGATAATGATGGTAACCCAGATGTAACAGATCCAAATCCATTAGTACCAACAGCGATGGATGATGTATTAAGTGTTACAGAAGGCACTACAGGAGTAGTTGATGTATTAACAAATGATGATTTCTTACCAGGCGCAAATACAAGTTTAGTAGTTGTAGCAGGAACAGGAACTACAGCAGGAGGAACAATTTCATTTGATCCATTAACAGGAGAAATGAGTTACACTCCAGCATTAGGCGAAGAAGGAAGTACTGTAACAGTAGAATACCAAGTATGTAATACAGGGGTAACACCACAAGTTTGTGAGACAGCAACAGTAACTATAACAGTAAATGTAGATACCGATGGAGATGGAGATCCAGATATAACCGATCCAGATGATGATAATGATGGTAACCCAGATGTAACAGATCCAAATCCATTAGTACCAACAGCGATGGATGATGTATTAAGTGTTACAGAAGGCACTACAGGAGTAGTTGATGTATTAACAAATGATGATTTCTTACCAGGCGCAAATACAAGTTTAGTAGTTGTAGCAGGAACAGGAACTACAGCAGGAGGAACAATTTCATTTGATCCATTAACAGGAGAAATGAGTTACACTCCAGCATTAGGCGAAGAAGGAAGTACTGTAACAGTAGAATACCAAGTATGTAATACAGGGGTAACACCACAAGTTTGTGAGACAGCAACAGTAACTATAACAGTAAATGTAGATACCGATGGAGATGGAGATCCAGATATAACCGATCCAGATGATGATAATGATGGTAACCCAGATGTAACAGATCCAAATCCATTAGTACCAACAACGATGGATGATGTATTAATTGTTACAGAAGGCACTACAGGAGTAGTTGATGTATTAACAAATGATGATTTCTTACCAGGCGCAAATACAAGTTTAGTAGTTGTACCAGGAACAGGAACTACAGCAGGAGGAACAATTTCATTTGATGCATTAACAGGAGAAATGAGTTACACTCCAGCATTAGGCGAAGAAGGTACTACAGTAACAGTAGAATACCAAGTATGTAATACAGGGGTAACACCACAAGTTTGTGAGACAGCAACAGTGACTATAACAGTAAATGTAGATACCGATGGAGATGGAGATCCAGATATAACCGATCCAGATGATGATAATGATGGTAACCCAGATGTAACAGATCCAAATCCATTAGTACCAACAGCGATGGATGATGTATTAAGTGTTACAGAAGGCACTACAGGAGTAGTTGATGTATTAACAAATGATGATTTCTTACCAGGCGCAAATACAAGTTTAGTAGTTGTACCAGGAACAGGAACTACAGCAGGAGGAACAATTTCATTTGATCCATTAACAGGAGAGATGAGTTATACCCCAGCATTAGGCGAAGAAGGAAGTACAGTAACAGTAGAATACCAAGTATGTAATACAGGGGTAACACCACAAGTTTGTGAGACAGCAACAGTAACTATAACAGTAAATGTAGATACCGATGGAGATGGAGATCCAGATATAACCGATCCAGATGATGATAATGATGGCAACCCAGATGTAACAGATCCAAATCCATTAGTACCAACAACGATGGATGATGTATTAAGTGTTACAGAAGGCACTACAGGAGTAGTTGATGTATTAATAAATGATGATTTCTTACCAGGCATAAATACAAGTTTAGTAGTTGTACCAGGAACAGGAACTACAGCAGGAGGAACAATTTCATTTGATCCATTAACAGGAGAGATGAGTTATACCCCAGCATTAGGCGAAGAAGGAAGTACTGTAACAGTAGAATACCAAGTATGTAATACAGGTGTAACACCACAAGTTTGTGAGACAGCAACAGTAACTATAACAGTAAATGTAGATACCGATGGAGATGGAGATCCAGATATAACCGATCCAGATGATGATAATGATGGTAACCCAGATGTAACAGATCCAAATCCATTAGTACCAACAACGATGGATGATGTATTAAGTGTTACAGAAGGCACTACAGGAGTAGTTGATGTATTAACAAATGATGATTTCTTACCAGGCGCAAATACAAGTTTAGTAGTTGTACCAGGAACAGGAACTACAGCAGGAGGAACAATTTCATTTGATCCATTAACAGGAGAGATGAGTTATACCCCAGCATTAGGCGAAGAAGGAAGTACAGTAACAGTAGAATACCAAGTATGTAATACAGGTGTAACACCACAAGTTTGTGATACAGCAACAGTAACTATAACAGTAAATGTAGATACCGATGGAGATGGAGATCCAGATATAACCGATCCAGATGATGATAATGATGGTAACCCAGATGTAACAGATCCAAATCCATTAGTACCAACAACGATGGATGATGTATTAATTGTTACAGAAGGCACTACAGGAGTAGTTGATGTATTAACAAATGATGATTTCTTACCAGGCGCAAATACAAGTTTAGTAGTTGTACCAGGAACAGGAACTACAGCAGGAGGAACAATTTCATTTGATCCATTAACAGGAGAGATGAGTTATATCCCAGCAGTAGGCGAAGAAGGTACTACAGTAACAGTAGAATACCAAGTATGTAATACAGGTGTAACACCACAAGTTTGTGAGACAGCAACAGTAACTATAACAGTAAATGTAGATACCGATGGAGATGGAGATCCAGATATAACCGATCCAGATGATGATAATGATGGTAACCCAGATGTAACAGATCCAAATCCATTAGTACCAACAACGATGGATGATGTATTAATTGTTACAGAAGGCACTACAGGAGTAGTTGATGTATTAACAAATGATGATTTCTTACCAGGCGCAAATACAAGTTTAGTAGTTGTACCAGGAACAGGAACTACAGCAGGAGGAACAATTTCATTTGATCCATTAACAGGAGAGATGAGTTATATCCCAGCAGTAGGCGAAGAAGGAAGTACTGTAACAGTAGAATACCAAGTATGTAATACAGGGGTAACACCACAAGTTTGTGAGACAGCAACAGTAACTATAACAGTAAATGTAGATACCGATGGAGATGGAGATCCAGATATAACCGATCCAGATGATGATAATGATGGTAACCCAGATGTAACAGATCCAAATCCATTAGTACCAACAACGATGGATGATGTATTAATTGTTACAGAAGGCACTACAGGAGTAGTTGATGTATTAACAAATGATGATTTCTTACCAGGCGCAAATACAAGTTTAGTAGTTGTACCAGGAACAGGAACTACAGCAGGAGGAACAATTTCATTTGATCCATTAACAGGAGAGATGAGTTATACCCCAGCAGTAGGCGAAGAAGGTACTACAGTAACAGTAGAATACCAAGTATGTAATACAGGGGTAACACCACAAGTTTGTGAGACAGCAACAGTAACTATAACAGTAAATGTAGATACAGACGGTGATGGAATTCCAAATTCTGAAGATTTAGATGACGATAATGATGGAATTTTAGATATTGTTGAATTAAATGGTAATACAACTTTAGATAGTGATGGTGATGGTATTATTGATAGCCTTGACTTAGATAGTGATGGCGATGGTATTTTAGATATTGAAGAGAGTGGACATGATGTTGATACTATTGATAGTAATGGAGATGGAGTAATTGATATTATTGTTGATATAGATAATGACGGAATTATGGATGTTATTGATAATGATACATCTAATCCAACTGGAGGAATTGACCTTTTACCAGTAGACACTGATAATGATGGAACACCAGATTTCCAAGATGTAGATAGTGATAATGATGGTATTTCTGACTTAGTAGAAGGAGGTAGTGATGCTGCATTAGATACTAATAATGATGGAATTATTGATAATTTATTAGATTCAGACAATGATGGAATAGCAGATTCTGTAGATCCAGATAATGGAGGTACATCAGTAGACACTCCTGATACAGATGGAGATAATATTCCTGATTATTTGGATTTAGATAGTGATAATGATGGCTTGAATGATATTTCAGAAGGAGGTTTAACTGATTCAGATGGAAATGGATTAGTTGATACGCCAGATTCTTTAACGGATAATAATAATTTACCTGATAGTGATAATGACGGTATTCCAGATGTGTTAGAACCTAATAACCCAGATTTACCTACAGATGTAGATACAGATGGAGATAGTATTGTAGATAATAATATGGATACAGATGGTGATGGAATAGCAGATGTAGTCGATGGTTTAGTAGATGAGTTTGGAGATGCAGCATTAGATACCGATGGAGATGGTATCCCTGATTCTGAAGATTTAGATGATGATAATGATGGTATTTCTGATATTGAAGAAGGTGGAGGTACAGTGGATACCGATGGAGATGATATTCCGGATAGCTTAGATTTAGATAGTGATAATGATGGGATTTTAGATGTAGATGAAGCTGGTAATGGATTATTGGATACAAATAACGATGGTGTTATTGATGTAAAGGATGATGGATATGAAGATAATAATAACGACGGTCAGGCTGATGCAACAGAAAATGATGAAGCACCAGATACTGATGGAGATGGAATTCCTGATTTTAGAGATTTAGATAGTGATAATGACGGAATTAATGATGTAATAGAAGATGGGAATATTGATACTGATGGAAATGGTATAGCTGATGGTGGTGATTCAGATCAAGATGGAATTCCAGATAGCGCAGATAATGATAGTACTATATTTGGTGAAAATGATGGAGGTGAGCCTGAAAATACAGATAGTGATAATGATGGAGTTCCAGATTATCTAGATTTAGATAGTGATGATGATGGAATAAATGATGTGATTGAGGGTGGAAATAATGATTCAGATACTGATGGAAACGGACTTGTAGATGGCTTAGATAGTGATAATGATGGAATTCTAGATGTAGTAGATGAAGACCCTGATGATTTTGGTGATGCAGGAAATTCAGATGTAAATGTAACTGACCCTACAGATCCAGATAGTGGAGGAACAGGTGTTGTGCCAGATAGTGGAACAGATGCAGATGGAGATGGTATAGCAGATAGTGTTGATGGAGATGATACTATTTATGGAGACTTTAGAGATTGTGTATTTGTTTATAATGAATTTAGTCCAAATGATGATGGAGTTAATGATGAATTAATTATTGATTGTATTGAAAATTATCCAAATAATACATTAGAGATCTTTAATAGATGGGGTAATACGGTCTATAGAACTGAAAGATATACGAATAGTAAGAATAAAACCTTTAAAGGAATATCAAATGGTAGAGTGAATGTTAATGTTGATGATAAATTACCTGTAGGAACTTATTTTTATGTATTAGATTTAGGAGATGGAAGTCCTGTTAAGAAAGGATGGATTTATATTAACCGATAAAAATTTCTTATATTAGTTAAGAAGCTCAGTTAAAAATGAGGACAATTTCAAAATTCATTTGTATGTTGGGTATTTGTTTTATTACAAATACCCAAGCACAACAAGACCCCCAATTCACTCAATATATGTTTAATACAATGAGTGTGAATCCTGCTTATGCTGGATCAAAAGGACATGCAGTAATAACAGCAATAGGAAGAACACAATGGGTTGGATTTGAAGGGGCACCAGATACTCAAAATTTGAGTTTTGACTCTCCTTTGGGAGAATCAGGTTTAGGATTAGGTTTAAATCTGGTGAATGATAAAATTGGTCCTTCACATGAAATTTATTTTGATGGTAATTTATCCTATACAGTTGAAACTGGTCAAGAAGGAAATCTAGCTTTTGGTTTGAGATTAGGAGGTAGATTGCTAAATATAGATTGGTCAAAAGGAGAAACTGTTGATTCAGAAGCTTTATTTGCCAATAACATAAGTGGTAAATTTTTACCAACAGTAGGAGCTGGTATATATTACTATGAACCTCAATGGTATATTGGGTTATCTGTACCAAATTTTCTAAGGACAGAACATTATGATCGAAATTTAGAAGAAGTTCAGCAAGTAGCTATAGAAAGAATGCACTTTTTCTTAATAACTGGTTATGTATTTGATGTAACTGAGAGTATAAAATTTAAACCAGCAGCTTTAGTAAAGGCAGTTTCGGGTGCTCCATTATCTCTAGATGTTTCGGCAAATCTATTATTTAATGAAAAATTTAGGATAGGTCTTGGTTGGAGATGGGATGACTCGATAAGTGCATTGTTAGGTTTTCAAGTTACAGATTCATTACTTATTGGATATGCATATGATTTGACAACTTCTAATTATAATGTAACAAATTCAGGAACGCACGAAATTATGATCAGATATGAAATATTAAAAGAATTAAGGTATAAATCTCCCCGATTTTTCTAAAACCTAAAATTAAAGGATTAATGAAATTAAAAAGACAGTTACTATTTATTTTTATAGTAGTTCTAGTAGGAGAAATACATTCACAAAGCAGAAGAGTGGCTGATCGTTACTTTGAAGAATACTCTTATGTTCAATCTGCAGAGTTATATAAGGCTTTAATTGAAAAAAAAGGAGATAGCTCTAAGCATATACTTAGTAGGTTAGCAGATTCTTATTACAATAATTCAAATACTGAAGAGGCCTTAAAATGGTATGAGAAGTTGGTTAACAATTTTAAGAACAAAATAGAAGAAAAATATTTATTTAGGTATGCGCAAACTCTAAGAAGTAATGGGAATTATAAAAAGTCAGATTCTATTTTTATTATTTTATCAAAAGAGAATAATAAAAACAATAGAAAACTAGAGTTAGAGAATGAAAATTATTTATTAGACTATTCAGGAAATAAAAAAGAAAGAATAGGAATAAGAAATTTATCAATAAACACACCTTTTTCTGATTACGGAGGTTTTATTATAAATGGTAATGTTTATTATACTTCTGCTGCACCAAAAAATGAAAAAAAGCAAAAATTATATAAATGGAACAAACAACCATTTTTAAATATATATAAAGCTAAGGAAAGTATTGAATCTTTAGAAGAAAATGAAAAAGACACTGTTTTAGAAGTGCTTAATCATAAAATATTAAAGTCTCCAGTAACTACAAAATATCATGAAGGCAAACCTATTTTTACAAAAGATGGTAAGACAATGTATTTTACTCGAAATAACTTTGATGGTAGAAGAGTTAGTAAGGATAAAAAAAGATCAGTCAACTTAAAGATTTACAAAGCATCTTTAGTTAATGGTGAATGGACAAATATAATTGAATTGCCATTTAATAGTGACGAATACTCTGTGGGACATCCAGCTTTGTCTCCTAATGAAGAAGAGTTATATTTTGTATCTGATATGCCAGGAGGTTTTGGAGCCTCTGATTTATATAAAGTTGCTGTTAAAGAAGAAGGAAAGTATGGAAAACCAATAAATTTAGGAAGTACAATTAATACTTCTGATAGAGAAAAATTTCCTTTTATAGGTAATGATAATACTTTGTATTTCTCTTCTGACGGTCACTTAGGATTAGGTTTACTTGATGTTTTCCAAGCTAAAATAAAAAATGATTCAACATATTCTAAAGTTAAAAACATAGGAAAGCCTTTTAATAGTAAAAAAGATGATTTTGCCTTTTTTATAGGTGAAAAAGGTAAGAAAGGGTTCTTCTCTTCTAATAGAAAAAAAGGAAAAGGAGATGATGATATCTATAGTTTTTACATCTATTCTGATCCTCCAGTATGTACAAAAACAATATCTGGTACCGTTGTAGATGCTAAACAAGGGAAAATAGTTGCAGATGCAATTTTAAAAATGGTAAATCCAAATAATGGAGAGGTTTTATTAGAAACAATTTCTGATGAAAACGGTTACTATAAGTTTGACAAAGTGTTATGTGATGCAAACTATATTATAAAAGCATCTAAACTAGATCATAGACCAGATCAAAAAAAGGTAAAGATTTCAAAAAAATCTATAGAAATAATTAATGTAGATTTAAAGTTAATCCCTTTAATTATTGGAGATCAAATTGTAATCAATCCTATATATTTTGATTTTAATAAATCAAAAATTAGAGAGGATGCAGAATACGAGTTAGAAAATATAGTAACTGTAATGAAAAATCATCCTGAAATTGTTATTAAAATTGAGTCACACACAGATAGTAGAGGAAAGGATTTATATAACAAAAGGTTATCTGATAAAAGAGCAAAAGCGACAAGAGATTATATTATTTCAAGAGGTATTAAAAATAAAAGAATTGAAAGCGCTATTGGATACGGTGAAGAGAAGTTGTTGAATCACTGTAATAATAAAAATAAGAATAAATGTTCAGAAGAAGAGCATCAAGTAAATAGACGATCATATTTTTATATTGTTAAAGGAAGAGATAAAATTAAAGCAAAACAACAAGCTGAAAAAATTAAGGTTAAAAAACGGATAAGTAATCGTAGTAGTTATTTAAGGTTTTTAAGAGACAACTTTAAGAGATCTAAGAATGGAGGTTCTGAAAAATGTAAAAAAGAAGGAAGCTGTAATGAAAATAAAACTGATGAATTAAAATATTAATAACTGTTATTAGTTTTGTTATCAAGTAAAGAAACTCTATTTTTGACGACTATAGAAAATAATTAAGTAACTATCAAATTAAAATAAACAAACTCCAAATAATGTTGGAGTTTTTGTTTTACAGTATAAATTAACAATGATGTTAAAAAAGAATATTTATATAAAATTATCACTTTTCTTGAGTGTGTTTTTAATGTCTTGTGTTTCTAGTAAAGAATATAAAAATAAAGAAAAAGAAGTTCAGAAAACACAAGAAAAACATGATAGAGTTAAGGCTATAAATAAAGATATTAAGAATTTACTTTATGCTGTGAAATCAAAAGCTGATAGGTATAAAAATCAGCAAGAAAATCTAAACCAAGTAAGTTTATCCTTATTAGAAGAGAAAAATAATAAGATAGAAAATAATAAAGGTATAGCTATACCTACTTCATTAAGAAAAGATCTTAAGAAAGAAATTTCACAAATAAAATCTAATAAAAATAAAAATTTAAATACGTTTAAAGATTCTTTAAACTATTTATTAATCAATAAATTTAGTAAACAAGTACAATCTTTTGACCTCAAAAACTCTGATGATATAAATATTAAAATAGAAAGAACCGTTGTTATGATTGCGGTATCTGATAAACTATTATTCAACTCAGCAAGTTATAATATAAGAAGATCTGGATATCCAATTATTAAAAAATTGGCAAAAATATTAGCTGCAGAACCTAATATTAATGTTATTATTGAAGGGCATGCAGATTCAGTTCCTATAAAAACTTTTGAAATTAAAGATAATTGGGATTTAAGTGTAAAAAGAGCTACAACTATTGCTAGGCTACTAGAAAAAAGATATAAAATAAGACCAGAAAGGCTAATCCCATCGGGTAGAGGTAGCGCAGTTCCTTTTAAAGATAATAAAACAAGAAAAAATAGAGCATTAAATAGAAGAATAAAAATATTTTTATTACCTAATCTAAATCATTTCTTTGATTTTTTAGATGCTGATAAAATGACTTCTAAAAGTGAAATAAATAGAAAAGAATATAAAAAAGCTAGTAAAAAAATTAATAAATTTTTAGATTTTCTTAAAAACTACCATAAAAAAAGAAAAGGAATAGATACATTAGATAAATGTAAAAAAGGAGAAGAAGAAGATTGTGATGATCCAAACAAAATCATAAATTTAAAATAAATTTAAAAATTGATGTCTAACATAACTCAGTTCAAATTTTATATGAAAAATATCTATTTGCTTTTATTAATTTTAGGATTAACTTCTTGTGTTTCTAAAAGAAAGTACTCAAAGTTAGATAAGAAACATGATTTGATGAAAAAAAATATACAAGATGTATCTTTTGAGAATGAGAAGTTGACAGTAAAATATAAAAAAATTAAAGAAAAAATTACTGAGTATAATAATAAAATAAATGCACTGAAGCAGCTTAATGAAGATTCCAAAAAAGATAATGATAGAAAACTAGATATCGTTGGAGATGGTGTATTGATTTCTGAAGAAATAAAAAGAAAAATAGCTAAAGGGTTTAATAAAATTGATAAATCTAAATTAGAAAACGTAAAAAATTTACAAGATTCTATTAATGTAATGTTAAGTTATAACCTTAATAAACTAACAAAAAATGATGGTAATGATGTAGAATTGAACTTTAACATTGATAAAACTGTTGTAATGATATCTATTTCAGACAAGATGTTGTTTAAGACGGCAAGTCATAAAGTTAGAAAAGAAGCTTTAAGAGTAATAAAAAAAGTAGCCGAAATAGTTAAATCTGAACCAAGTATGGATATTATGATTGAAGGACATACAGATGCTAAACCTATTCATACTAGAGGAATAAAAGATAATTGGGATTTAAGTGTTAAAAGAGCAACAGCAATTGTTAGAATTTTAGAACAAAAATTTGGTATAGATTCTAAAAGGTTAATAGCATCCGGAAGAGGTAGTTCAGTTCCTTTAAAAGAGAATAATACGAGCTATAATAGAGCTTTTAATAGAAGAACAAGAATAATAATTTTACCAAACTTAGATAAGTTTTTTAGTTTATTAATAGATAGTGAAAATATAATTATTCCTTGATAACATAGAAAAATAATTAGATAAAGAAAAACTCCGAAATAATTTGTTAAATTACTTCGGAGTTTTTCTTTTAAAAGAAATAAAAATTTATTTATCTCTTACTAATGCCATACATACATATAGTTCGGGCTTATTAGCTGTAAACTCATTAAGCCAAATAGTTAACTCATTAATTTCGTGAGGAAGTAATCTAGTTAGGGCTTTTTTTAATTCCTTACAAAACAAATCAGAGTTAAAACTAACTTTTTTAAGTATAGTTTTTGTGTAATCATACATAGCTCTTGCCATATTAAGGGGATTTGAATTATAAATTTCTTAACGGTAATTTACAAAAAAATATTATTTAGAATGTGTTAAAATTATAAAAAAAAGCCAGTTTCTTTAAAAACTGGCTTTTTACTTATAAATTATTAACTTTTTCAATAAGTTCTTTAGCTTTAGATTCTAATTCCTTACTAACAGACCTATAATGCTGTTTTTTGTTTTCAATATTTTTCGAGTGAATTTTATCTAATAAAGAATCAAAAGTATTAATTGCCTCATCAATAATAGCTTCAGATTTAGAAGTATCTTCTTTTGGGTTTAAAAGTTCCCAAACGTAGCATTCTTCAATAATATCACCTAAAGTATAATTAATATCTTTCTTTAAATTTTTTACACTTGCCATAATTATAAATTTTGATGCAAATTTAATTGTTTTTTAGTTAGAGTTGAGGGTATTTATAATATATCTAATAATTCAGTAATATGAGATATGGTATAATAGTCTAAGTTTGAAATATCTTTAGAAACTTTTTCGAATTCCCATGTAGTATGAAAAGGAACATGAATGGCAGAAGCTCCAAGATTTAGTAATGGTAGCACATCAGACTTTAAAGAATTTCCAATCATTAAAAACTCTTTTGGGTTAATATCTAAATGATTAATTAATTTAGTGTAATCTCTTTCTTTTTTTTCACTCATAACTTCAATATGATGAAAGTATTTAAGAAGTCCAGACTTTTCAAGTTTCTTTTCTTGATCTAGTAAATCACCTTTAGTAGCAACAATTAAACGGTATTTATTCTGTAAATTAGAAAGAACCTCAATAACACCATCTATAAGTATTATAGGTTTTTGTAACATATCTTTACCAATAGATAGAATTTCATTAATTATAGCTTGATCAAGCTTGTTATTAGAAAGTTCAAGAGCACATTCAATCATAGATAAAACAAATCCTTTTATTCCATAGCCATATAAATCAAGGTTTTTAATTTCTTTTTTTAATAATTCTTGATGAATCTTATTTTCGGTTTCATAATTTGATAGGAGTTTAGCAAATTTATTTTCAGCTTCTCTGAAATATGTTTCATTTACCCATAAGGTATCATCAGCATCAAAAGCAATTATTTTAATTTGTGAATTAATCATCCTTGTTGTTTTAAATATTTTATAGCTTTTTCTAAATCTTCAGGAGTATCAATACCAATACCTTCAGAAGAAGTTTCTACCATTTTTATTTTCTTACCTACTTCTAAATATCTTATACATTCAATTTTTTCACTGGATTCCAAAGGAGTCATTGGAGTTCTATAAAAATCTAAAATAGCCTCTTTTCTAAAGGCATAAATACCTTTATGTTTGTAGTAATCAGTATTTATGTCTTCTTCTCTTTTATATGGTATTACACTTCGAGAAAAGTATATAGCAAAATTATTATTATCAGTAATAACTTTTACATTATTTGGGTTATTAATTTCATTTTCATCTGTAATTTTTACTTTTAAAGAAGCTAAGTCTATAGAAGAATTTTTGTCGTTTTTAAAAACTAGAACTAATTTTTCTAAAGATATTGTATCTATAAAAGGTTCGTCTCCTTGAACATTAATTACAATATCTGTATCAATATCTTTAACAGCTTCAGCAATCCTATCAGATCCACATTGATGTTCTTTTTTACTCATTATAACTTTACCATTATGCTCTTCAATAACATTTTTTATTACATTTGAGTCAGTAACAATATAAACATCATCAAAAAGCTTAGTATTAACTGCAGATTCATATGTTCTCAAAATTACTGGCTTACCTGCTAAATCTTTCATAAGCTTACCTGGAAATCTAGAAGCATTATATCTAGCGGGTATCATTGCTATAACTTTCATTAATTACTTTTTAATTTTAAATTCAAAGATAAGGATATTCTAATTTTGTTTAGAGCAAAGTATGGGAGGAGTGATAATAAAAAAAGCTCCAAGAAATTATCTTGAAGCTTTTTTATATAAAGTGTTTTAATTTTAATTAAGTTTAAAGGTAATAGGTATTGTGTATTCTACATTAGCTACACCACCATTGTGCTTACCAGGAACAAAGTCAGGTAAATTAGCAACCATTTTCTTAGCTTCTAATTCTAATAAGTGACCATTTTTTGGACCTCTCATTCTAATATTTCTAACTTTACCTTGTTTGTTAATGATAAAAGTAACCCATACTTTTCCTTCAATGTGAGCTGCAGCTGCACCCTCAGGATAATTAAAGTTTCTTTGAATATGACTAATCATTCTTTCATTGAAACAATTTAACTTTTCAACGTCAGAAGCATTTGAACATTTTTTAAATTGAGGTATTGTTTGAACTTTATTAAAACTTACCACATCAGTTATTTTTTCTTCTTTAATAACAGGAGCTTTAACAACTTTCCTTACAACAGGCTTCTTTATAACCTTCTTTTTACTTTTACCTCCAGGAACTTTAAAAGTAATAGGAATTCCATACTTAACTTTTACAGTTTTACCATTGTGCTTACCTGGTAAAAATTTAGGAAGTTTTGTAACTATTCTTTTAGCTTCTTTCACTAATAAATCTCCATCTTTAGGGCCACGTAGTTTGATATCTTCAACATCACCTAATTCATTAATGGTAAATTGTACTAAAACTCTTCCTTCTATACCTCTATCTAAAGCTTCTTCTGGATATTGAAAGTTTCTAACGATATGTTTCGCTATTTGTCCTTCAAAACACTTAGCTTGTTTTATTAAAGGCTCACTTTCACATTTAGAAAATAAAGGAATTTCTTCAACTAAATTAAAAGGTATTCTAGAGATATTAGCGCTATTGTCATCCAATTCTAACTTACCTACTAATAAAGTATTCTTTTTAATATTTGCTAATTTGTGTGAGTTTTTTGATTCACTTAATGCAGTTGCAGAATTTTTTCGAACAACACGTCTTCTAGTAGAAACTTCTATAGAAACTTGCTTTTTAGCAGTTCCGTCAGCATCTTTTACATCCTCAACAGCACATTTGGTTATACTATTTGGGTCCGCAATACTTTCATCTGGAGTAGTACACTGTTCCTGAGCTACAGCTATAAATGAACATAATATAGCTATAATTAACAAGGGGAATCTCATCATAATCTTGTTTGATTTAGGGGTTAATACTCTGTTATCTTTGTAAACATAATAAAACTAATTTTAAATTCAAAATAAAACATATAAATATTTATGATTTATATAAAAAATTAGTTAATTCTTTGTGGTGAAAACTTATGTTAGCACTTTTATCAAAGAATATATCTAGGTTTAATAGTATTCTAGTTTAATTTAAAATTAATAGGGAAAGAATACTTAACGTTAACCTTATTTCCATCTTTATAACCAGGTATAAATTTAGGAAGTTTCATAACCATCTTAACAGCTTCTTGTTCTAATAAGAAACCATTTGAAGGTCCTTTTGTTTCTATATTAACAACTTCTCCATTTTTATTAATGATGAATGTAACCCATACCTTACCTTGAATGTTTTTTTCTACAGCTCCAGCAGGGTAGTTAAAGTTACGTTGAATGTGACTGATCATTCTCTCATTAAAACAATTGTTTTTGTCGTTGTTAGATTTACAAGATTCGAATAAAGGAATTTCATCTAAGTTAGCAAACTCAACAAAACTCGAAATATTTTCTGTCTTACCTTTTACAGCTCTAATAACAGTACCTTTAGATGCTGTACCAATATTAGTTCTCTTAACATCTTTAGGTAATGTAAATTTAATAGGTACACCATATTTAACTTTTACAGGAACACCATTATGTTTTCCTGGTAAAAGCTTAGGTAACTCTGTAACTATTTTTTTAGCTTCATCTTCTAAAAGTTGACCATTAACAGGACCTCTTAATTTTATATCCTCTACAGCTCCAGTTTCATTAATAGTGAATTGAACAAGTACTCTTCCTCCAATACCTTGCTCAAGTGCTTTTTTTGGAAAATTGAAATGATTAGCAACATGTTTTGCCATTAACTTATTAAAACATGAAGATTGTTTCAATAAAGGTTCTTTTTCACATTTAGGAAATAAAGGTATTTGGTCAACTAAGTTAAATGGTATTTTTTCAATTATAGCTGAACCGTCTTCAAATTCTAATTTACCAATAGTTAAGTTAGCTTTAGAGTTTGATATATCTGAAGTATTTAAGCTTCCTCCAACAGAAGAAACAGCTTTTTTATTCTTTCTAACATATCTTTTTCTAGAAGATACTTCAATAGATATTTGTTTCTTTTGCTTTTTATCTCCACCTGCATCTTGTACAACACATTTAGTTATACTGTTAGGATCAGCGATTACTTCATCTGGGGTAGCACATTGCTCTTGAGAAAAAGAGATAAGTGAAAATGCAAAAAAAATAGTACTTAATAGAGTAGTTTTTTTCATGACGAATATTTCAATTTAAGGGATATTTCTACTTATAGGACACAAAAATATGTAAAAAGTAACAAAAACAATCACTATTTAATTAAAAATTAATGTTTTAAAAAAAGTTAGAATAGATTTTTTAGAAGTGAAAACAGCTGCAAGTCTAGTGTTTATAGACATTTATAGTGTGTAAACACACTAGTTAAAGAAGTGTTAAAAAATAAATTTACCTATTATTTTAATGAGAAAAAAATTAAATAATCTTACTAGTTATTGATGTTTTATATCATTTTTATAACACAAACAATAAAGTATTAACTTCTTTTTGGTGTTTTAAAAATAATAGGAAGTGCATATTTAACTAAAACATTTTCGCCATTATGTTTTCCTGGTATAAAGTTAGGAAGTTTAGAGATTAAACGTTCTGCTTCCTCTTTTAGTATGTCAGAATTTTCAGGGCCTTTTTTCTTTATGTCAATAACCTTACCCTCTTTGTTAATTGTAAACTGTACAAGAATTTTACCTTCTATTTTTTTTCTTAATGCTTCTTGAGGATAATTGAAATTATTAAAAATATGTTTAGCCATTTGTTTTTCAAAACACTTAGTTTGTTTAATTAATGGTGTGTTTTTACATTTTTTAAATAAAGGGATTTGGTCAACCATATAAAATGGAATCTTTTTTAAAGGAGCTAGTTTATCTGTAGCTGATTTTATTTGATCTATTTTAGCTACACTTTTAGAGTCAACACTATGGAGGTTATTTACATTAAGACTGTTGTTAGCAACTACTTTTTTCCTTTTTTTTCTGGTTCTGATTTGTTTAGTTTCTAATTCACTTAATGTTTCCTTAACATCATTAATGGAACACTTAGTTATAGTGTTAAGGTCTACCACTTGTTCATCTGTAGCACATTGTTTTTGTGTATATACTTTGTAATATGATAATAGTGCGACAATAATTATAATAAATTGGGGTTTCATTTTATGATAATTTAAGGGTTCGGGGTCGCGAATGTAAAATGTTTTTTTTTATTTAATATTATTCTAACGTTAAGTTTACAGGTAGTACATAAGTAACATTAACAGGTACGTCATTTACTTTTCCAGGAGTAAGGTTAGGGGTTTTTGAAAGTATTTTTATGATTTCCTTTTCCAATAAGTTACTTTTCTTCTTACTAATAGTAGAAATATTTTCAATACTTCCATTAATAGTGATAGTGAATTTTATTAGAATTTTCCCAGAAATTTCATCTTCAGCAATTGTTTCTGGATTGAAGTTTTTAGCAAAATGTTTTTGAATATTTTCTTTAAAACATCTTTTATTTTCAATAATAGTATTATTTTTTTTGCAATTTGGAAATAAAGGAGATTCGTCAACTAGATCAAATAGTACCTCTTTAGATTTTAACTTATTCTTAAAAGAAGTATTATTAGAATTTGTGATTGTTTTTTTTAAGTCATTATTAATACCTAAGTTCGAGTTAACTCTATTTGGAGATGTTTTAATTCTATTTGTTACCCGTTTTCTAGATACATTATTAGAAGTTCTAATAATAGTTCTTTGTTTTGGAGTATTATTTTTGTTTAGACCAACATCACACTTGTTTATTGTAATACTATTTAAATCGGTAACTTCATTACTAGGTGTAGTACAAGTTTGTTGGCAAAAAGCTTTTATATTAAATGCTAAAAAAAACGTTAAAAGCGATAGGGAAAATTTTTGCAAATGTGTCATAATTTATGGGGGAAATTGGTTACATCACAAATTTATTTTTTTATTTCCTAGAGCTTCTTAAGTAAATATTACAGCTTTATTAAGTTACCTTTTGTTTTATGTTAAGAATGTTAATTTAATGTAAATAAGAGTGTGTTTTAAATAAGTAAACTACCTCGGGGCAAGCCAACGAGGCATTTAATAAGTTTAATTTCGAGGTATTATACCCTTTGGCGGAGCCAACAAAAAAGCAAAACTAAATTCTAGTTTTGCTTTTTTATTTATTTAAATTAAAATAGTTACTGTTAATTTAAATCTACATACATATTGTTATATGTAGGGTTATTAGATTTAGAGCTACCTATAGTTGTATGTTCTATAATATGTGACTGTTTATAATGGATAGATTTACTTCCCGTATTAATAAACTCAAGTGTCCTTTTTAATAAAGGTTCATTTATGTCTCCTAAAATACCAAGATTACCGTAATTTTCTTTTAGTTCTACATCAGGCTCTATACCATCTTTGTCATTAAAATTATTTTTATTCACTATTTCCAATACAATAGGCTGCATAGCCCATTTATGATTTGGATTAGCTCCTTCTCTACCAAGGTTAGGTGAATCATATAAGGTTACAGAACCAACATACTTTCCAGATGTTTTTGTACCTACTGTTTTAACATTTATATGAGGTTTTAATCCATTAATTATTAATTCGGAAGCAGAAGCTGAGTTATCTGTTGTGATGAAATAAATGTTGGTTAAATTTAAACTGTTAATAGCTTCAGTATCTATCTTGTTTGGAAAAGTATTTATTAGTGAATTAGGATCTACCACTCTCATATACTTTTCATTCCATCGTTCTTTTGCAAAAACATCACCCGTAAATTGTCCTGTTACCATACTGGCTAAATTAATTGCAGTACTAACTGCTCCACCAGGATTATATCGTAAATCTATAATTAAATCAGTGACGGCGTCAGTTTTAAATTGAGCAAAGGTTTGATTCAGTTGAGTGTCAAAGTTACTTGTAAAAGAATTATACATTAAGTATCCTATTTTTTTACCATTGTCATTTATAGTTTTAGCTATATGAATTGGATTTTCTGTAAAGCTATTTTTAGTAAGATTAAAAGTAGTAGAGTTAGTAATAGGGTTTCCTGAATTGTAATCAGCTAAACGAATGGTATAAGATTGGTTACTAGAATATAATAATTTATTTTTATTTTGTTTAGTTATTTGTGTACCATTAACTTCTGTGAATATCATACCTCTTTTAACGCCTTTAGTAGCTGCATCGGTATTAGGTAATACATAAGTAACAATACCAAAAGCTTTTGAGTCATCGTTTATATAGTTTAATATAATGAATTCCATACCTGTAGTTTTAGTAGTGCCTTGTAAAGCTTGTTCTAAAGCAATATAGTCATCTACTATCCAAGACCATTTATCAACTGTCTCTTTTTGGTAAAGTAAGCTTTCAAACAAATTGTTAGGATCGTTAAAATCATTTAAAAAATTGTTTAATTGCTGTGTAGTAGAGAATTTTCTGTCAGATAAATCAGGTACACTACTTTGCCATAAGTAATAGTTATTTAATCCTTTCCAAATAAAAGAGTTTATTTGAGTATTTACATCACCTTGTAAAGAGTTATTATCTTTAGAACAACTATTTAGTAATAAGGCTATAGATAATAAATAAAGTAAAAAGTGTTTCTTCATATAAAGCTTATATTTCAATTTTAACTGAGAAACCCTAAATATACTAATTTAAAATTAGTTAGTATTAGGTAAATCTCTTTCTATAGTTACCGTTTGATAGCTGTCTATTCTTTGGTTGTCAATACTATTGTATAAAAAATCAAAGGTGTTTAAATTACAATTAGGAGGTGTGCTTACAGAACCAGAATTAATATAATTAACGGTTAGGTCTAAGATAGGGTCGGAAACTTCTCCTAATACGCCTAAGTTTAATATATCTTCATTTGGACACAATTCTATATTAGGTGTTATACCATTATCAAAAGATTGATTATCCTTGTTTAAAAATTTTAATACTAATGGTCTTAAAGCAAAAGTATGACGGTTATTCCTATTTTCAAAGTCATAATCTATAGAGTCATATAATAAGATAGCACCTAAATTGTTCCCCGCAGTTTCTCTTCCAATAACATATACATTGATATATGGTTTTAAACTGTTTATTAAGAGTTCAGTAGTTGGTGATCCCATAAAATTTTGGCCGTCAAGTATAAAGTAAACATCTTCTAAATTTAAACTATTAATAGGTGTATCTTTATCTATTTGATTTACAAAATTTGTGATAATAGATTCAGGTTGGTGTGTTTCAAACCAATCCTGAGCTTTAGTGTTCCACTGTTCTTTTATAAATGGCTCATTTGTAAATTGACCAGTAATCATTGAAGCTAATAAAGCTAAGTTTTCAGATAAACTTTCACTACTTACATTATATCTTAAATCAATAACTAATTGATTAACCCCTTGATTTTTAAGATTCAAAAAAGTGTTATTTAATTCTGTAATATATTTTGCAGAGAAATCATTATTATATGCTAGGTAACCAATGTTATTAGCACCTGAAGCTATTACATTACTTTTAAAAATAGCAGGAAATTCATAATCTTGCTTTTCTAAAGTAACAGTTTTTCCATTTGGTGATACAGCTCCACCATTAAAATCTGTCATTTCTAACGTAATTGGATTTTCATTAGAAACCAATAAAGCCTCATAATTACTTCGTGTTAACTGTGTACCATCTACAACATTAAAAAATTCACCTCTCGTTATATTTTTAGTGGTAGCATTAGAATTGGGTAATACGTGTATTACATATCCTATTACGTTTTCAGCATTAGCAGGTTGAGCAATAATACCAAATTCTATACCGTAAGTACGTGTGTTTCTTAAAGGGGTATTAATTAAGGTTGTATAATCCTCAATTAATGCTGAAGTTTCATCTCCGCCATTCAATAAGCTGCTAAATAAATTTTGAGGTTCATTAAAACCACCTAAATAGCTATATAACTGTTGATCAGATGTAAATCTTCTGTCAGATAAATCAGAAATATTATCTTGATAAAAATAATATGCATTTAACCCTTTCCAAATAAAATCTTGTACTTCAATGTTTTCAGGTTCTGGTTCTCTCTCACTACACGAAACTAAAATCAAACAAAACATTATTAAAAAAGAGACTCTAAAAATTTTCATACAAAGTAGATTTATCTAAAAATAACAACGCAATTTAGCGAATAATATTATTTTTTTTCAAATCTGTGTAACAAACTTTGTACACTATCGTCGTAAGGGTGTAAAACTTAATATAAAAAACTAAGTTTACAGTAATTAATCAATTATACAATGAACCAATCAGACTTTTTAAAAGTTGTTTTACCATTTAAAGACAAGGTTTTTAGGTTAGCTAAAAGACTACTTGTTTCTACTGAAGAAGCAGAAGATGCTACACAAGAACTGTTTTTAAAATTATGGAGAAACAAAAAGAAGTTACAAGAGTATAAAAATGTTGAAGCATTTGCTATGACAATGACTAAAAATTATTGTTTTGATAGGTTAAAATCTAAACAAGCAAGCAATTTAACGTTAGTGCATAGCAATTATAAAGAGAAAGAAACATCGTTAGAAAAGAAAGTAGAGTATACAGATTCAGTAAACCAAGTACACAAGCTCATTGAAAAATTACCTGAACAGCAGCGAATGATTATTCAATTAAGAGATATTGAGCAATATGATTTTGATGAAATATGTAAAGTGGTAGATATGAAACCGACAGCAGTTAGAGTAGCATTATCAAGAGCTAGAAAAACAATAAGACAAGAATTAATAAAAAAACATAACTATGGAGTTAGCTAGCATAGAAAAGTTATTAGAAAAATATCTAAACGCAGAAACAACTTTAAATGAAGAAAAAATATTACAAGAGTATTTTACATCAAGTAATGTGGCACCTCATTTACAAGAGTATAGTGTGTTGTTTAGTTATTTTAAACAAAGCAAAGACGAAACCTTTACAAAAACCATTCAGTTAAAACCTGAGAAACAAAGAAAAAAGAACTGGAAATGGTTATCTGTAGCAGCGTCAGTAGTCTTATTATTTAGTGTTTATAAAGGTAAGCAAGAGTACGACAAGTATGTAATTAGAAAACAATTTGCACAAATTAAAGAAACGTTGCAAATGGTTTCAGTCAATTTAAACAAAGGAAATGAAGCATTATATGCAGTTTCAAACAACATTAATAAAGGAAAAGATGCTATTGAGCATTTGCATACCTACGAAAACACTGTAAATAAAGTAATACAAACCGTAAACTATTAAATTTAAGTAAAACCAAGTTTATTAAAATTAAGAAACCATGAAAAAAATATTATTTATACTAGCATTTATTCTAACCACAAACGTAACATTCAGTCAGTCAATGTTTGATAAATTAGAAGATTTAGATGATGTTTCAGCTATTGTTGTGACTAAAGATATGTTTGATTTGTTAAAAAAGTTTCCAGATGCGCAATCTGAGGATATGGAAATTTTTAATACAGCAAAAGGATTAAATGAATTAAAAGTTTTTTCAACTGAAAACTCTTCAATAGCTACCAAAATGGAAAATATGGTTAATAATGCTATTAAGAGCTCAAACTTAACACAATTAATGCGTGTTAAGGATAAAGATTCACGAGTGAAAATTTATGTTAAGTCTACAAAAAATAAAGATGTAGTAAGTGAAGTGTTAATGTTTGTAAGAAATATGAATAAAGGAGATAAGGATGGTAATCCAAGTTCTACAGTTATTTCTTTAACAGGAGATATAGATGTAAATAAACTATCTAAAATAGCACACAAATATTCAGATAAGAAGAAAAAGTAGTAATTATTCTTAGAAGCTAGGGAGTAATTATATCCCTAGTTTTCTTATTTAAAAACAAAATATTATAATATGAAAAAACTATATAAATATATCTTACTGCTAACTATAGTATTAACCGTTTCTTGTAAAAAAGAAAGTGTACAATCTTATATAGTAGAAAGTAAAGAAAAACAAGAGTTTTTAAGTTTAGATGTACCTAAAGATATCATTCAATTAAAGCTAGATAATGCAAGCGATGAAGATAAAGAGGCATATAATAGTTTGAGAAAAGTAAATTTGGTAATGTTACCTTATAAAAATACTGATGAAGCAACGTATCAGAGTGAAAAGAAAAAAATCAAAGAAATTTTAAATAAGTCTTCATACACTAGATTATTGAACCTGAAGAAAGATGGAATGAATGTAGTAGTGTATTACTCTGGAGAAGCAGAAGCTATTGATGAGATTGTAGCTTTAGGTTATGGGAAAAATATAGGAGTAGGGTTAGCAAGGGTTTTGGGAGACAACATGAACCCATCTAGAATAATGAATATGATGAAAAATGCTGATATAGGAACGGATAAAATTGATTTGAGTCAGTTTAAAATGGTTTTAGACAGTAAAAATCAGTAAGATTATCACTATTATATTTTAGTTTTAAAAGCATTACGTGAAAAACGTAATGCTTTTCTTTTTAACTAGCCATTAACAAGCACTTTAACATAATTTCTTATTTTTGGAATTCTAAAAACTTACTAAAAATAACTACTACTACCTAAACGTTTAATTAGTTTAAGAAAAGATTTATGAAGTTTCAAAAAAGCATCACCTTATTATTTCTATTAATTTTAAAACTTTCCTTTTTACAATCACAAAATGTTTACAGAGCTGAACGTGAGAAAGTACATGATTTGGTACATACAAAGTTAAAGGTAGCTTTTAATTTTAAAGAGAAAGAATTGAATGGTGAAGAATGGGTAACGGTTAAACCTCATTTTTATGAGACCAATAAATTAATCTTAGACGCCAAAGCAATGATTTTTCACAAGGTAACAATGAAAAGTCAGCCTTTAAAGTATAATTACGATGGTTTTAAAATAATCATAGACTTACCTAAAGCTTTTAAAAGAAATGAAGAATTTACTATATATCTAAAATACACAGCACGTCCAGAAAAAGTAAAACAAAAAGGAAGCGCAGCTATAACATCTGCAAAAGGATTGTATTTTATTAATCCAAATGGGTTGGATAAACAAAAACCTACTCAAATATGGACTCAAGGAGAAACGGAAGCAAGTAGTTGTTGGTTTCCAACAATTGATGCTCCAAACCAAAAAACATCTCAAGAAATTTATATAACGGTTCCTAACAAATATGTAACACTATCAAATGGTAAGTTAGAAAACCAAACTAAAAATACTAATGGAACAAGAACAGATTATTGGAATTTTACGCAAAAGCATGCTCCATATTTATTTTTTATGGGAGTTGGAGAATACGAAGTAATCAAAGATAAGTATAAGGGGATAGATGTAGATTATTATGTAGAAAAGAAATATGCTCCATATGCTAAAGAAATTTTTGGAAATACACCAGAAATGTTGGCTTTCTTTTCCAAAATTACTGGTGTTGAATATCCATGGAATAAATATGCGCAAATAGTAGGAAGAGATTATGTAAGTGGAGCAATGGAAAATACTACGGCAGTTATTCATGGTGAACACGCATATCAAATGCCAGGACAACTAATAGATGAGAATAAACATGAAAATACAATAGCACACGAAGCTTTTCACCACTGGTTTGGAGATTTAGTAACTACTGAAAGTTGGAGTAACTTAACGGTTAACGAAAGTTTTGCAAATTATAGTGAGTATTTATGGTTAGAATATAAATATAGCAAAAATTATGCAGATGCACATTTGTTTGATGATAGAGAAAGTTATAAAAATGGAGAGCATTATGATAAGCATTTAGTTCGTTTTTATTACGATGATAAAGAAGATATGTTTGATGCTGTTAGCTATAACAAAGGAGGATCTGTATTGCATATGCTTAGAAAATATTTAGGAGATTTAGCTTTTTATGAAGGATTGAATAAGTATTTAACAGAGAATAAATATGGAACAGGAGAAGTACATCAGTTAAGGTTGGCTTTTGAAGAAATAAGTGGAAAAGATTTAAACTGGTTTTTTAATCAATGGTATTTTGGAAGTGGACATCCAAAGTTAGATATTTCCTACGATTATAATAAATTGAGAAAAACAGTAACAGTTAATATAATTCAGGTTCAAGATAAAGAGTTTAAATTCCCTTTTGCAATTGATGTTTTTGAAGGAGGAAAAAGAACAAGACATAATGTTTTTGTTGAAGGGAAAGATGCTTCCTTTACATTTCCTTTTACTAAGCAACCTAATTTGATTCAAGTAAACGCCGATGGAGTTTTACTTTGTGATGTCACTGAAAATAAGGTCTTGAGTGATTATATATATCAATTGAAATATGCAGAAAATTTTGAGCATAAAAGAGAAGCATTATTAGAAGTAGCAAAAAAGCAAGAGGATAAAAAAGCCTTTAATGCAATAGCAGAAGCAATGAATGACAAGTTTTATAGAATAAGAGTACTTGCTTTAGAAAATATAAATTTGATTAATAAGTATGCAAAGAAAAATGTTATTGCAAAAATAGGTCAATTGGCAAAGAATGATCCAAAAACATTAGTACAAGCAGCCGCAATAGAAACATTAGGGAAGTTAACAGAACCAGCTTTAAAACCAATATTTGAAAAAGGATTGAAAAGTAAATCATTTGCTGTTCTAGGGAAATCTCTAGTTGGGATGTATTATATAGATAAACAACTAGCTATTCAAAAATCCAAAACATTGCCCTTAGAAGTGAAAAAAATTATAGCTACACCCTTAACACGTATATATTTAGAAGAAAATGATGACGATGAATTAAATTTTATAGCAAGTAATGTAATGTCTGGTATGTTTTTGAGTCCAAATAAAAAGATTCAGTCGCTTTATAAAAAGGCGTACGATAAAATCGCAAAAAGTAATAATTCAAAAGCAATAAAAAATTTAGCAGATGATATTGTAGCTAAAGGAATACAATATAAGCAGTATAACTTTGATAAGGTAGGAATAAATATGTTGAGACAAATGGTTCAAACACAAAAGAGTACCAATCCTCAAAATAAACATCAAAATATTGAAATTATAAAAACTGCAATGGCTAAATTATTAGAGTAATAACTAATTTTTTTATGAGAGTATTAAAGTTTTCAGTAGTCGTTTTAATCCTAATTTCAGGAGTAAGTTTTGCATGTAAAAAAGCGCAAACAAAAACCAAAAGTGTAATAGAAGTAACCAAAATACCAGAAGGAAATAATGTAGCCTATTTTGCTAGTGGATGTTTTTGGTGTGTAGAAGCAATTTTTGAAAGCGTAGAAGGAGTGAGTGAAGCAATTTCAGGCTACGCAGGAGGACATACAAAAAATCCAACGTATCAAACTATAGGAACAGGTAGAACAGGACATGCAGAGACTGTAGCTGTGTATTATGATTCTAAAAAAGTAAGTTTTAAAACTTTGGTAGATGTGTTTTTTGGCTCACACAACCCAACAACTAAAAACGGACAACATCCAGATTATGGAACCCAATATAGGTCCATAGCTTTTTACCAAAATCAAAAAGAAAAACAAATTATAGAAAAAACAATCGATGAATTAAACATTGAAGTTTACAAAGGAAAGATTGTTACAGAAGTAACCAAATTTAAAAAGTTTCATAAGGCAGAGGAATACCATCAAAATTATGAACGATTAAACCCTAACAATAGCTATGTAAAAAATGTTTCTATTCCAAGGTTAAATCGTTTTAAAAGGAAATTCCCACACTTACTCAAAGTTGGGCATTAAAAAATAAAAAACCGTTAATCAAATCTGATTAACGGTTTTTGTTTTATGTAGTGAAAATTACTTCTTTCTATACCAATATGCAGTTCTCCCTAATAAAGAAAAACCAATGTAACCACGTATTTTTAATTTGTTGTCATTTTCTAATTTAATATAACACTTATATTCTTTACCATTTTTAGGATCCAAAATTTTACCACCGCTCCATTCATCACCATCTTTTTTTAAGCCAGATAAAATATTCATACCTAGAATAGCTTTATTTTTACGTTTTCCTTTACATTGATCACAAACAGCATCTTGTCTATCTTCATCGGTAATTTCAATAATTTTAGCAAACGCCTTTCCATCTTTTTCATAAACTTCAATAACACTATCTACTTTGTTGGTTTCTTCATCTCTGTTTTCCCATTTTCCAAATATTGTTTGTGCATTAATAGTTGAAACACATAGGAAAAGTAAAAAAGTAAAAATTGATTTTTTCATTTTAATAAATTGTTTATTTACGTATTAATATATAGCTAAGTATGTTGATTTTTAATCGTATTTGGCATCAAAATTATCATCCCATTTTTTTTGAACACGCATAACTTGTTCAATAATATCACGGGCACAACCTTCGCCACCTTTTTTATCAGAAATATATTTAGAAATTATTTGTATTTCTCTGGCAGCATCATTAGGGCAACAAGGCATTCCTACTTTTTCCATAACTGGATAGTCAGGAATATCGTCACCAACATATATAATATTTTCAGGATTTAAACTGTATTTGTTAACCAATTCCTCGTATTGTTCAATTTTATTATGAGCACCCAAATAAATATCTTGAATTCCTAGGTTTGCCAAGCGGGTTCTAACGCCTTCATTTCTTCCTCCAGAAATAATACAAACACGATATCCAGCTTTTACAGCAGCTTTTAAGGCATACCCGTCTTTTATATTCATATGTCGTATCATTTGCCCATCTGGCATTACAGTAACCATACCATTGGTTAAAACACCATCCACATCAAAAATAAATGTATCTATTTGTGGTAATATTTCCTTATAACTTTTCTCCATTAATAATTGAATCTGTTAATAGTTTATATATGTTTTGTTGCTTTTCAGTAAGCAAATCTAAATGATTTTTTATAGTCTTACTATCTTTACGTACAGCTGGACCTGTTTGTGCATCATTAGGAGTTAAGGACTCTAGTTTTGATGCGGTTTCTTTTATTAAAGGATGTAAAACCTCAAAAGGAACATTATAGGTATCGCAAATATCATTCCCAATTTTATATAAATGATTTACAAAGTTGTTTACAAAAACAGCAGCTACGTGTAAATACCTTCGTTGCTCGGAAGTTATATTGTATATTTTTTTCCCAATAAAAGAAGCTAATTTATTTAATAATTTTAAATCTTCAGGGGTTTCAGCTTCTAAACAAAAGGGAATTTCATCAAAGTTTACATTTTTATCAGTACTAAAGCTCTGTAAAGGATAAAATACACCTTTATTACCCTTGTTTTTTAATGAATCTAAGGTAACACTTCCTGAAGTGTGCACTACTAATTCTGAAGTTTTAATTTGTCTAGAAACCTCTGAAATAGCATTGTCAGATACAGCTATAATATAAATGTCAGCTTTTTGTATGCTGTTAATTGAATTTGTAACTAGAGTATAAGGCTTCAAATGTTCAATTTGTTTACAATTTCTAGCATATATTTGAACTAATTGAATCTTGTTTTTAGCTTGTAAAAAAGCCTTTGCTAAATGATTAGCAACTTTACCACCTCCTAGAATAACAACACGAATCATAAAAGCGAAGATATTGATTTTATTTCTTAGCAATTCGTTATTTTTTTGCATATTTGTAACACTATGATTGTTTAAGTCGATACTTCGGACATATTAATTATTTTTCTTCCTTGAAATTTCAGGGTACTTTTTTATATTATAATTTTTTATAAAATGACAGATAACAATCAAGCAACAAAACAAAATATATTCTCACTATTTAAAGACGCTGTATTAGGTAAGCAGCAAGATTTTACACAAGGAAGTATTAAAAAGGCAGTGTTTATGTTAGCAATTCCTATGATTTTGGAAATGTTAATGGAATCTATATTTGCTTTAGTAGATATTATATATGTATCTAGAGTAAGTGTTAATGCAGTTGCTACAGTAGGTTTAACAGAATCAGTTTTAACCTTAGTGTATGCAGTAGCAATTGGATTAAGTATGGCTGCTACAGCTATGGTAGCAAGGAGAACAGGAGAAAAGGATAGTGAAGGTGCAAACCGAACTGCGGTTCAAGTAATTTTTATAGGAATAGCTATTTCTATACTAATAAGTTTTATAGGGATTATATATCCTAAAGAAATATTGCAATTAATGGGAGGTGAACCCAGTTTAATAGAAGAAGGGTTTGGCTATACACAAGTATTATTAGGTGGTAATATAACGGTAATGTTACTATTTTTAATTAATGCAATATATAGAGGAGCTGGAAATGCTTCAATTGCAATGTGGACACTTATTTTATCTAATGGATTGAATATAATACTAGATCCTATTTTTATTTTTGGATTAGGTCCTATTCCAGCTTATGGAGTTAAAGGAGCCGCTATTGCTACTACAATAGGAAGAGGTGTGGCAGTGGTTACTCAATTATTAATTTTATTTTTTGGTGCAGGGAAAATTAAATTAGTAGTTAAAGATTTAGTACTTAGAGTAAGTTTGGTGTTAGATATTCTAAAAGTATCATTAGGTGGTATAGGTCAGTTTATTATTGGAACTTCAAGTTGGGTATTTTTAATGCGAATTATGTCCGAATTTGGTAGTGAAGTATTAGCTGGATATACGATAGCAATACGAATCATGATGTTTACACTTATGCCAGCATGGGGATTGAGCAATGCAGCAGCAACTTTAGTCGGGCAAAATTTAGGTGCTAATAAACCAGAAAGAGCGGAAAAATCAGTATGGATTACTGGAAAATATTGTGCTTATTTTATGGGATTAGTATCGTTAATATATATTGTTTTTGCGCCAACCTTTTTAGGATGGTTTTCAGAGAGTTCAGAAGTAATAAGTAATGGTGCTTTGTGTTTGCAAATTATGGCAGCAGGATATATAGCTTATGCCTATGGAATGGTTGTAATTCAGTCGTTTAACGGATCAGGAGATACCAAAACACCAACCTATATTAATTTTGTTTGTTTTTGGTTATTTCAACTACCATTTGCGTATATAATGTCTATAACCCTAGAATTTGGTCCACAGGGAGTATTTTGGGCAATAACAATAGCCGAAGTGTTAATAGCAATAATTGGAGTTTGGCTATTTAGAAAAGGAAAATGGAAAACGGTTAAGGTATAGTATAGCCAGAAACGTTTTGTATATTACTCGTTCATTTTTTAGTTAAATTGAAACAAAAAATGGCAAAATATTTAATGATTAATTATATAACAATGAAGTGGTTTAAACTTTTTTGATTGAAGCGAAAAATAGTAGTTTTTTGTTCATTTTGAAGCTTTTTTAGCGTTTCATAGTAGCGCTACGGAACAATAAAAAATCAAAAAAGGACGAAAAATAGCATTTTTATAGCCAATTGAAAAAAGTTTAAACGACTTTAATTAATAAAAAGTAAATAAATGAAATTAGATATACTAGCTTTTGGAGCGCACCCTGATGATGTAGAATTAGGGTGTAGTGCAACCATTGCTAAAGAAATTACTTTAGGGAAAAAAGTAGGTATTGTAGATTTAACTAGAGGAGAACTAGGAACTAGAGGTTCTGCTGAGTTAAGAGACAAAGAAGCAGCTAAGGCTGCTGAAATTTTAGGAGTAAGTATTAGGGAGAATATGGGATTTTATGACGGTTTTTTTAAAAATGATAAAGAGCATCAACTAGAAATTATTAAAAAAATTCGTAAATATCAACCAGAAGTTGTTTTATGTAATGCTACAGATGATCGTCATATAGATCATCCAAAAGGTAGTCAATTAGTTTCTGATGCTTGTTTTTTAAGTGGTTTACTTAAAGTAGAAACTTTTGAAGGAGGTGTAAAACAGGAAAAATGGCGTCCAAAGCAAGTATATCATTACATACAATGGAAAAATATAGAACCAGACTTTGTGATAGATGTAACAGGTTATATGGAGAAGAAAGTAGCTTCGGTTATGGCATATAGTTCACAATTTTATGATCCGAAAAGTGCAGAGCCAGAAACACCAATTACTAGTAAAAACTTTACCGATAGTATTGAATATAGAGCAAGAGACCTTGGAAGGTTAATTGGAGTAGAATATGCAGAAGGCTTTACATCAGAACGTTATGTGGCGATAGAAAACTTAAGTAAATTAATTTAAAAAAAAGTTTTGCAGATATGTAAAAAGCTTGTATATTTGCACCCGCAAGTCAAATGGTGATTGTAGCTCAGTTGGTTAGAGCGCCGGATTGTGGTTCCGGAGGTCGTGGGTTCGAGACCCATCTTTCACCCAAAACCAAAGCCCTTTATACAAAGGGCTTTTTTGTGTTTTATACTTTCCTGTAAGATTTACATTGTTTGGTATCGTGTTTAAAATCGTGTTTAAAATGTAAATTGAAAATGAGTAAAAATAAATTAATTCTTAGCAATGGTTGTAGTTCAACTATACCTAAAGTAACTCCTAAAAATTGGAAAATATCAGGTAAAGAAAGTATTGAAAAAGACTGGGTCATTCATTTTTATTTTAGAGACCCGTTATTTAAAGATAAATACCCTAATGGTAAACAAGTCCGTATTAAAGGTATGAACGAGTATAAGACGTTAGGTGAAAGAAGGGAAGCTACTCAAATACTTTTAGAAGGTATAAGTGACAAGCTAATAAAACATCGTTGGAATCCAATTACAGAAGAGTATATGAATGAAGATGCATTAGCAGATGAATCTTCAACGATGATTGATTGTTTAAGGTACTATTTAAAAGAAAAAAAAATATCTAAAGATTATCGTTCAGATATAAATTCTATGATAAATTTTTTAGAGGTATCAATAAACTCTTTGGGATTGCAGTTCACTTCTGTTTCAGAAATTAAAAGAAAAGATATTAGGGCTGTTTTAAAGCATCAGCAACAAACTAGAGGGATTTCTAATAATCGTTATAATAAATATAAAGCTCAAATGAGCGGTTTATTTGATGATATGATTGAAGATGAAGTGATAGAATACAACCCTGTAGATAAAATTAAGCCTCTTCCAGTAGAAAAAAAGTTAAGAGAAATATTAAGTGATAAAGATAGAAAGCGTGTATATGTCCATTTAAAAGAAAATTACTATACATTTTGGAGGTTTATGATGATTTATTATGCTTCTGGGGCTAGAGTAAAAGAATTACTAAATGTTCAGGTTAAAGATGTTGATATATATGCATTAGAATTTAAAGTCACTATACAAAAAGGAGGGAAGCCTAAAGAAGTTTTAAAACCAATTAATAAAAGTGTTGTTAGTTTATGGATAGAAGTAATTAATGAGCAGAATACTGATAGGCTAACTATTAATCCAAAACATTATTTGTTTTCAAGAAATTTGCAAAAAGGAATTAAGCCAATCAGATATGAACAGATTACAAGAAGATGGAAGGAACACGTTAAAAATAAATTAGGTATTACGGCTGATTTTGCAGCATTAACACATTTGTATGCTGATAATATAGCTGCTAAACTTGATATAAAACATGCTCAAAGACTACGTTCTCATACAACTGATAGAATGATGAAACAACATTATGCAGTCAATGAGAAACAAAGACAAATGGATAGGTTAAAAAATGTAAACAATCCGTTTTATGAAGATGATAATGATAGTGAATTAAAGGTGGTTTAAAAGTGTCCTATATTATTTTAATTCTCAAAATTACTTTTGAATCAAATTTAAAATATAATTATTATGGCAATTAACAAAGATTTGATTTATTCAAAATTAGAGTGTAATGTATTGAGGTATAATTATCTCATAAATGATGTTTCGGTTGGGTTAAATTTAGCTTTAAAATCAAAAGCTGTTAGATCCATACCAGAACTTCAAGGTAAATTAAAAATACACTATGATGAAGTAATGAAGTTACGTGTTCCTGTGTTTAGAGATGTTGTTATTGAGGATCAGATCAAAGCAAGGGATATTGGCTTGGAAGCTATCGATCTTATTGAACAATACCTTTAAAAGTATGACTTTATTCCATCATATGAAACAGGTTCTATGATGTTTTTTTTGTTGCTGTCAACACGCTTAAAAACATCTTGAGATACAGAATAAGATTCTATCTCTTTTTTTGTGAATGTGTGAAGAAGTGTATTGACAATATCTCTATCATTATTACAGTGTAACCATTCGTATTCATCTGAAGGGTCTAAAATCAATGGCATTCTATAACTCCCTAATTTATTTGGGGAGTTGTGTATTTCTTTAAACATAGGGTTTGCTTCTGTTGTAATTATACTTGCAGAAAACAACCCGTCATCAATTTCACTGTAAATACCAGCAAAAGCAAAAAGGCTTTCGTCTTTATGTTTAAAATAATATGGTATTGAACCTTTAATATTTTCATTTTTATGTGGTTCAAATAAACCATCGGCAATAATCAAACATCTTTGCCAGTCTATAAATTGACTAAATAAATTACTCTCATATATTCGTTCTCTTGTAGCGTTTAATGTGTTAGTCTTTCTCAGAAAATTAGAGCGCTGAGATAGGTCGTAGTTTGTTGGAAGAACTCCCCAAGATGCAAAATCAATTGTTTCAGGGTCTTCTTGCCTTATGATATATAGTTGTTTTGTTTCCCATCCATTAAAATGATAATAAGGCTCGTACACTTCAGGGTGTTCAAAAGTAGCATCAAACCTATCTTCTAATGCTTTAGGGTTTTTCTTTGTATTACTAATATGAAAGCACATTTTTTAAATATCACGGATTAAGTTTTTTACTACACCTAAACAAATCAAAGTATCTTCTTCTTGAATTTCTATGTTAGAAAATTCTGGGTTATCAGCTAATAATATATTGTTTGATTTGTCAAACCTTTTAACTGTAAATTCAGTGTTGTTAACTGAAACGATAACTATATCGTTATCTTCCATTCTTAAGTCAGATTTTACAATTAATAAATCACTAATTTCAAGAGTTGGAAACATGGAGTTGCCTTTAACTTTAACTATATAAGTAGCATCTGGATTAGTTAAGTATTTCTTATCTAGTGATAATTTCTCTTCTTTAAAATCATCAGCAGGAGATGGAAAACCAGCTTGGACTCCATCAGGAAAATAATTTACTTTAATTTCTTCTCCATTCACTTGAAAAGAAACAATTTCTATTTCACTACTAAACTTTGGTAAATTAATTATTTTCATACTTCCAACAATTCACTCCAACTACTTGTATATCTTGGTGATAATCTTTCCTGTCTCATTTTCCAGGTTCTTCCTAAATCCTGATTAGCTAATTTAACCTTTTTTTGACCAATAACCTTGTTTGTTAGGTCAATAACTTCCATGAGCAACTTGTGTTTAGGGTTTTCGTTTTCAAAAAGGTTAATTTGATAATTGTTTTCAGGGACTATATCTAGGGCAATAACTCCTGCTTTTTTATACTGATATTCTTTTTTAAATATTTTTTCAAAAGCAATTTTAGTGTATTTTGTTAAAGTTATACTTGAGCTGCTAGGATAAGGCAGTTTAACTATTGTTGATCTTCTGTATTGTGGTAAATCATTTCTATGTGGGTTTGTATTAAGAAACACTAATAATGCATTACAGTGCGAACCTTGTTTTCTTAGCTTTTCAGCGCAGCTATTAGCATATGTACAAACCCTTTCCTTTATAATATCTCGATTTTTTGTGTTTTTGTCAAAACTTCGAGTAGTGCTTATGTTTTTTTTAGCTTTAATCGAGTCCTCCAAAGACAAAGTTGGTTCTCCAGACAAATCTCTTTTTAATCTTAAACCTACAATTGAGAACTCTTTTTTAACCCAATCATCATGTTGTTGGGTAAATTGATAGGCATTGTGTATTCCGTATTTATGTAGCTTTTTTGCGTATTGTCTCCCAATTCCCCAAATATCATCTACTTGCAACCATTTTAAAGCTTTTATTCTTTTTTCCTCAGAATCCATAATGTAGACTCCATTGTGATATTCTGGGAATTTTTTAGCAATTCTATTTGCTACTTTACTAAGCCCTTTTGTAGGTGCAAACCCTATGCTAATTGGTATGGAAGTCCATTGTTTAACTTTTGATTGAATTTCGGCACCGTATTCTTTCAAGCAATAGTTATCAAAACCATTGAACTGAAGAAAGGCTTCGTCTATTGAGTATATTTCAATATCGGGAGTGTAAGAAGTTAGAATATTCATTACTCTATTACTTAAATCTCCATACAAAGCATAATTAGAAGAAAACACATGGATTTTATGCTTATCAAATACCTCTTGATATTTAAAAGCGACCGCTCCCATGGGTATTCCTAGCTTTTTGGCTTCATTAGAGCGTGCTATTACACAACCATCATTGTTGCTTAATACAACAACTGGTTTATTGTTTAAATAAGGTTTAAATAGCCGTTCACATGAAGCGTAGAAATTATTACAATCAACTAACGCAAACATATTACAAAAATACAAAATATGTTTTGATTATGGTTTGTTATATGTTAGATTAATGTTGTAAGTAAATAATATTTATTTAAATTTTCTAAATGCTTGGGCGGTTTGGTATATAGTTTTTTTGTGTGCTTCTATTTAACTTATGTTTATTTTCTTAAAAATATCTCCTAAGGGCATAGTGGGAGAAGAATCATCTTTTAATAAACCAGTCTCAGCTCTACTAAATAAAGATTGGTATACTAAAAGCTTTTCCTCTGAACTTATTTCTTTATTATCAATCAGTGATAAATAAAAGTATGTTAGTGTATGTCTTTCCTCGCAATCTCTTGCAATATGGAAAGAACTTAACATAACTTTTGATATTATTTTTACACCGTATGCAATTAGAGATAGTAGGGTTATAAATATTATAGACCATCTAATAGCAGCGGATTTATCGTTGTCGAAAAATGATGTAATAACATTATCTGGAATGTTATAAAGTAAGTCAACTAAAAATAAAGCAGTAAAAAGTATAAGAACAACTAAAAAACAAAGCATAACATAGCCTCTGAGCATCATTTCTTTTCCTCGCTCTTTCCAATAATCAGCCGGCTTGCTTAAAGATAATTTTTCATCGTATTTTTTTTCAAGAATATCAATTTGGCTAGATAAATCTGTAAATACTGATTTATAATTTTCCATGTCTTTTTTAATTAAATCAATGGACTCTGTGGCTTTTTCATACATGTGTTTTTTAAACCTTTTAGCTTCATCTTTAACAAAAGAAAAATGCTTGACAGTATGTTCTTCAATTTCTGTTGTCTTTTTTGACATTTTATCACTAAACTCTTTCAAAATTTTATTTGAGCAAATGCTTTCATCTGGTTTAGAGATAGTATGTCCCGATACAGATTCAGCAGTGATATATGCTCTTAAATTATCTTTTCTGATAATTGGTTGAACTTTGTTAAATAAAGAGTATGATATATATGATTCTAAAAATTCATTATTAATAATTTTATCAGGTAGGTCAATTAACCGTTGGATGTAAGTATCAAAAACATTTACAATGTTATAAACTACGTACCTATCATGTTCTCTAGTTTCGTAATCTGAAAAATTTTCTCTAATTAATATGAGTTTATCATCTAATTTTTCAATGTCTATAGATTTTAATTCATTGATAAAAGAATAAAGTTCTGTTTCTAAAGTAAAATAATTTTCAAGACAATTTTGGAAATATTCATGCTCTTTTAGTATTGGTTTCTTTTCAAAAAGAGTATTAAATCCGTTAATTTGATTTTTTAAAAAGTCTCGAAGTGTTATAATGGAAGAAAACTCTTTAGGACTAGTTTTTAGATCTAATGTAATATCAAGATTGTTAAGGATTGCGTCTTGAGTAGTTTGATTCAAACTTGAGATTAACTCTCTAAATTCTTTATCTGTCATAAGCTAAGTTTTGGTAGGTTGATATTATTCAAAGCTAAAAAAATATGTGAGTTTTCAAAGAGAAAAAAAACATAGAAAACATACTAATATCTGTACGCCGAAAAAAGAGATATTAAAATCCTATTCGTTAAATTTGCTATGGCGATTTAAAAAACCATTGACTTAGCTTTAAACCAAAATGTTTGAAGTAAAAAAGAAATTTGATACCTAAAGACTCTTAAAAGTCAACGGGGAGTCAAAAAGAAAGTCAATAGGTTAGAGGCTATTGACTTTATCTTTTAAATTAGGTTAACAACGTTGACACGTTTAAAGCGATGAAAGCCGAATACTTTAAAATCGCCACTGCTTTTATTTCTTTTGTTACAGCTGTATTAAAGCTTGTAACCAGTTATAAGAGCAGAAAAAAATAACCTTTTATTTTCCACACCATTAGGTGTGGTTTTTCTTTTGCAAATATACGAAAGATATATTAATATAAAGTGACAATGTTATAATGTGACATTATCCTAATGTTATTTTAATTAAAATCGAATGTAGAATTTTGTTTCTATATTTGTGAAATTATTTTATTATTTGCTTTTTTATCCTTAAATTGAGAGTAGATAATAATTAATATGTATTGTAGATAACAATATATTAACTTATTTAAAACAAAATTACCTAGTTCTTATGCTGGATAAGTTTAAGAGATACCAACAAGAGTTTAAAATGAAAGATTTGTTTCCAGATAGGAAAGATGGTCTATGTGCTTGTGGGTGTGGAACAAAACTAGTAGGGAAGCAAAAAAGATGGTCTAGTGAAGCATGTAGTGATAGAGCATATGAGATATTTTCAGTATTAAAAGGAAATACAGGTATGATCAGAAAATTATTATATGAAAAAGAGCAAGGGTATTGTAGAAGTTGTGGTGTATATGATGAAAACTGGGAAGCAGATCATATACTTCCCGTGTTTTTAGGTGGTGGAGCAACAGGTATTGAAAACTTTCAAACACTCTGTACAGATTGTCATAATGAAAAGTCTAATAATCAAATGGAATCCCATCGTAAAGCTATTTCTTCACAAGCTGCTTCTATAGATTTAACGGTTCTTTTGAATGATTTAGAAGCGGTTGAATAATCCTTTTTAAATACATCATATGAAATACATGCTTTATCATCAATATTTTTGGGCTCTAAACCATGTTCTAGCAGAGAATATTTAATTAAAGTAGCAGCATAAACTCTGTTCTTTTTTTCAAGTTGATTATCTGGGGTTTTCGCAATATGAGATTTCATACCTCCAATTTTTCCATTTGAGTTGTTCTGTAGATATATATCGGGTTTAATGCTTATAGTTACACCTCCTAAAACTATGTTCTTGACATTGAATTGATCTTTAACAACACTGTAGTTTTCTATATCTGGTAAATTAGATTCCATGATATTTTCAAGAGCTATAATTGAATTAGAATTATCATTTTTATCCCAATCTGAAATTTCTGTTTTTCCTTTTATTTTTTCTATTACATCGTTTATAATTTCTTCATTGTAATCACTCTTGAAGTACTTTGGTATAGCTTTTCTAACTTCAGAATAATAAACTTTAAAAAAGTCCATGTCTTTTTTAAGGTGTTTAATTATTTGTCTTCTTCTAATTGCATCAGCAGTCATGTATTCTGCTAGTTTGTTAACAGAAATGTAGGGCTTTTTTTCTTCCTTTTTGGCTAATCCATTTGCAGCAAAGCTGGATTGTTGTTCTTTACTCATTTTGGTAATTGATTTTAAATATTAATAAAGTTGGGTCTTTATGAGAAAAACGGGAGGAAACAAAAGAAACTATTTAAAGGTAATTTCACAATACCTACTATCCCTATATTATAGCTAATGGTTAACCATTAAAAATTTAAGGGTAATCACTTAATAATGATCGTGATAATCTTTCACATCATCAAAAAAATTAATGTTTTTGCAGGATAGAAATACCGAGTTTATCTTTGAATAATAAAATTATTTAACAATGAAAAATAACCCAAAAACAGTAGAGTTCTTTTTTAATCGATTTAAAAGAGCTTTTGATAATGCTTCAAACAAAGTGTCAGATATTACAAAGATTGATATTGATTTGATGTTAATCTGTAATGCACCTTTAAAAGAATCGAGTAAATTTCAAGATAAATATCGAATTATGTGTTTTAAATATTTAGAAAGGTTTAAATAATTACTGAAATGCCTACAATAAAAGAAAATTAAAATATATAAAATTATATGTGGGTAATTATGTGAATAACTTCATTAATGAATTAGAAGCTTTCAATTATTATAAATGTAAATTTGAGTAAGTAATAAAGCTAAGCTTAGAAAATACCACTTTCAAAAGCCTAGCTATAATTTTATGCTAATGAAATAAACAAAAGCATACCAGGTGTTTATGTTAAGTCATAAGATGATTTACATAAACCAAGTAATATTAAAACATTACTAGTAAAAAGGGCACATTAAGTGCATAAATTTTAATTTAAAACCTTAAAAATGAAAAGTTTAAAAAAACTTCTCAAGAAAAAAGTATTTAAATATATCTACTTATCTGTACGAGAGATAAGAAAGATTATTGAGTTACTTATGGTATTTGAGATATTATTCAATTAAAACTAATTAAAGTCACCTATATGGTGGCTTTATTTTATTAAAGATGAAAATTAAATACCACTAATTAATAACACTACAAATATATAAAAAAATATATAAAAAGATGTTTTTACATATAGATATAAAGATAAAAATCTAATTAGAAGAATAGCTTAAGCTGATTAAGGAAGTAATGAAAGAAGTAATGAAATTAAATAAATTCAAGTATAAAACCTTTTATTTAATGTATAATGTATGAGAAAGATATGTTTTGATACTTTAATTATAGAGGTGTAAAAGTTTATTGTTTATTTTTATTTCAAATTTTAATCTTATGCCTAAAAAAAAAATTACCAAAGAAGAACTAGAAAAAATAATAAAAGAGCACCAATTGTGGATTGTTTCAGGTTTAAAGAAAGGTGCTAGAGCTGGTTTAACTGAAGTTGATTTAAGTGGTTCTAATTTAAGTCAAACTATTTTAATAGGAGCTTTTTTAAGTGGAGCTAATTTGAGAGGAGCTAATTTAAGTGGAGCTGATTTAAAAGTAACTGATTTAAGTGCAGCAAATTTAAATGGAGCTAACTTAGTAAGATCTGATTTAAGAGATGCTATTTTAAGTAAGGTTGATTTAAATGGAGCTGATTTAACTGGAGCTAATTTAAGTGGAACTGATATAACTGGAGCTGATTTAGGAAATGCAGAATTAATAGATGCAGATTTAACTGGAGCTGATTTAAGAGATGTTGATTTAAGATATGCTGATTTAACAGGGACTAATTTAACTGGAGCTAATTTGATAGGAGTTGATTTAAGATATGCTAATTTAAAAGAAGCTAATTTAACTGGAGTTAATTTAACTGGAGCTGATTTAGGAAATGCAGAATTAAGACATGCAGATTTAACTGAAGCTAATTTAATAGAAGCTAATTTAAAAGGAGTTAATATACTTGAAACGGTCTTAGAAAATGTGATTTTTTACAAGTCAGATGAAAATAATAATAATATTCAAGTTAATGTAGCTATTTATGATGAAGAAATCCCTCTTGTAAATCAAGAAGAAATAGTTAATTCTATAGGAGATTTAATGAAGGCAATGGGGTTTAAATATAAGGAGAAAAATGAGCCAGTATTTGGGTCTTTTTTTCAAGATTTATTTTTTGAGTTTGTAAAACCAATAGCTTCCAAATTAAGCCCCTTACTTTTTGAAAGAGTAAGAAAAATATTTAATAAGGATAAAGAAAGTTTAAGAGATTCTAAAAACATAGATATAGTTAAAGCGTATTCAATGGTTGTAAAATCTCTCGAAAGTATAGATAATGCTGTTATTAGAATTGGTGAATTGATTTTAATTAAGAAAACTATAAATGGTAAATCGGTATTGATATCAGAAACAATTTCAAAATCTATTGCAAATGATTTAGACTCTAATCCTGAATTACTGAGTTCTCAAGATAAGATAATAGGTTATCTTGAAAATAAAGGAGTAATAATTCCAGAATTAAAAGATTTAGAAAAAAAGGCAGTATAGTTTATTTTTTTCTTTAATAACACTAATCACAAGCACCTTGTACTAAGGTGTTTTTTTATTATCAAAAAAAACAAACGAATATTAACCTAATAGAAATAGTTGTTAATTCAATAGTAGTTTCAAATGTTAATGAATTTAAATTGTAGTTCTTTTTCCTTGTAAATCAGTGTTTTTTATTTAGAGTTGATATAAATAGGTGTTTTTTTAAATAAAAATTCTTTCCTATACCCAAAAGGTTTACAAAATGTTAAAATATAACATTTACATTTGGGACATGAATAAATTAAGGGTAGTTATTGCGGATGATCATCAGCTTGTAATAGAGGGATATAAGTCTGTTCTTTTACTGGATGATGTTAATATTGTTGCTGAGTTTAACCGAGGTGATGATTTGTTGGAATGGCTAAAAATTAATTCTAATGATGCAGATTTATTGTTATTAGATATTGAAATGCCAGGGATGAAAGGAATTGATGTTTTGAGGTATATAAGGCTTCATAATATTGAAATGAATACTATCATAATTTCAGCATATAGTACACAGAATTATATCAATGACGTAGCTGATTTGGGATGTAAAGGATTTTTATTAAAAGAAACAGTTCATTTAGAGTTTGAAGAAGCTGTAAGAGTAGTTTCACAAGGCGGAGTATTTTTTAGTAAGAGTTTAGAAGCTCCAGAATTAAATGAAGAGTTAGAGTTAAGTTTAATTTTAGAAAATGAGTTATCAGATAGAGAGAGGGAATTATTGCCAATGTTAGAAGATTTAAGTTATACAGAGATCAGTAAAGAGACTGAGTTAAGCGTTAATACTATAAAAACATATGTAAGACGCATGAAAGAAAAGTTAGGTATAAAAACTAAGGTTGGGCTTGTGAAATGGTTTTATAACAAAAAATAAATATATAGTACACAGTGAATTAGGATTGCTATCTTTATGGGTTAATATAACACCCAATAACCATGAAAAAATATATACTAGCAATCGCCTTTTTAGGATTATTATTCACTGCATGTACAGATAATACAGCAGAACATGAAGAATTACTTAAAATACAATCAGTCGAAAAAGAAAGTGACATCCACGACGGAGGAGACGAAGGAGACAACGACAGTAACGATTTATAGAAAACTCTTCCCTTACATAGTTGCATTAGTATGTGCAACATTATTTTACTCGCATCAATTTATTCCAAAAAGAAGCGAAAGGTATACTATTGCCCAAAAAGAACATAGGCTTAATAAAAAAGAAAGAACAAAAATTCTAATAGAATTAATAGAATCTACAAAAGGAACGGATATTTACAATAAGTTTCAATTAAGTAAAAATAAAACAGACAAAGCTTGGGAGGTTTTTCTTGAAGCTAAAAAGGATGAGAAAGTATTTGGTTTTGCTTCGTTACGGTATTTTACTGAAAGGTTCGGATTAATATTGTGTTTCTTCTTATACTCGCTTTATAACATTGTCAACTCTTTTTTAAGAGACAAGAAAAATAAAGGAGCAATAATTATTCATACTCTAATCATTTCACTATGTTTTTTCTCTTTTTATTGGATATTCCAAAGCTTTCAAGACTTAAATAGAGTTACATATTATTTAATGACAGTATTTGCTGCATCAATGGTATCACTTGCTGTATATCTACTTACAAAATATAATAAAGATAAGATTACCAAACTTAGAGAACAGATGTTTACAATATCAATTCATGCATATAGAAATGCAAAACCTGAGAAGAAAAAAGAAACTTTTCAAATGCTAAAAAAGATAGCACACGATAAATAAGTTTTAAAGCTTGTTGTTAATTATTATGGTGTCTGCTTTGGTAAAAAATACCAAAGCACTAGACAAAGCACTGTTAACCCAAGAACCAAAGCAAGATTTAAAGCAAAGCCCAAGCACAGACAAACTCAAAGCCACTATAATAAAACAAATAAACAATAAAACAATAAACAATAAACAACAAACAAAGGGTGAGGAAGATTTTAAAAAATATATTTAGACAATTTGAAAATTTGTATTAAATTTACAATGTGATTTCAAAAAAAAATTGAAGATTAGGTTTACCCTAACCTAATCTTTTACTAAGAATTTTTATCGGCTATAACTGATATAATAGTTGTATGTAATTAACATATTATAAGTACTTTTACTTCATTAATCTAAAAATTTATAATGATGAAAAAAGTATTACTTATTGCGTTGGTTATCTTATCTACTGTGTTTATTGGATGTACTGATAATAGTATTGAAGAATTAGAAACTAAAGAAAAAAATGAAATTAAACTCATCGAAAACGAAGAAATCGACGAAGAAGACGACTCACCACTTGAAGGTCAAGGTTAAAACTTTTTTAATTGGTTTAACCTTTTTAATAGCCTTATTATCACCTTTTTTGCACATGAGCTACGAAAGGCTTTCAAACTGGGAGCCTTATAAGTCTCATTATACACAGCATAAGCAAATTATAGATAATTCAAATAATGAAAGGTTGCTTCTTATAAATGAATTAAAAGAAAAAGGATTAGTAGATTATGCTTTGAGGTTTGAAAGTATTGAAGAAAAAAAGGCAAGTAAACTAAAAGCATTTTTTACTAAAAGAAAAGGTTTAAAAAATGAATTCTCTTATTTAGGCTATAATTCATTTAGGTCTTTTGTTTACACGATTGGCTTTCCAATATTTGCTTTTATTCTATCTGTAACATTTTTAATATTAATCCTTAATCCTAACACTATTGAAAACTATAAGAAATTATATTTTTTTGCTGGATTAGGGTTTATTTATGTGTCTTCTTTTTGGGTTTTAAGATCATTTTTAACAAAGACAGATTTTCCTAAGTGGAGTTACGATATGAGCTTTATTGTATCTGCTTTAATAACGTCTTCTATTGTTTATATCTCCATAGGTGTATTGTCAAAAATAGAGCAAAAGAAAAAACAAACCCAAAAAGATTTGCAAGATTTAGTATTAAATGGTAATCAGCTTGTTAACCTAATTAAAACCACTTAAAATGAAGTCCCCAGTACAATTAAGTAACGAAATAGTAAAGCTTAAAGAAGCTTACAAAGAGGGAAGAATCACAAAGCAAGAAGTGATTAATGAGTATAAAAGTATTTTAGATGAAATATCCTCTGGTTTGGGAAACTCACATCCCATTGTCATTCAATTGTATAAAATTATGGATGACTTTATTAGCAGACTAGAGAGTATTAAAGTATTAGACAAAGAGTTAGAAATAGTTAATTCTGAGAAATTATACTTATATAAGAATTTAGAATTACAATTTTAAAATACAAAAATCAATAAACCAATAACTTAAAAATTAAATCAATGAAAAAACTATTAATCTTAATAGTAAGTATAGTATTTGCTAATTGCTCAAATTCAGATGACAATTTAAATACTAACTCTTCTGATCCGTTAATAGGTAAATGGGCTATTTTATCAATGACAGAAGATGGAAAAAATATATTAAATAGTTGTGATGCTAAATGCAGAATGGAATTTTATACTAATAACACTTATAAGTATGATTTATACCAAAAAAAGAACCAAACAGAATGTGAAGGAACTGTTCTTGGTGGTAAATGGGAAAAGAAAGACGATACTACGTATATCTTTCATGGAAAAGATAGTAGTCCAGAATTTATATTAAAAAACAATTTGTTAACGCTTTATTCATCTTATAGCATAATAAAAAATGGTGTAAAAGTTGAAATACCAGAAGTATTAGTGTATAAAAAACAATAGTGTATGGATTGAAAATACAATCAAAGACCTGATAAAAAACTTACTTTTAAGTATAAAATAAATGAGCAGGTAAAAGATAATTAAAAAGGAGTCTATTTAGATTCCTTTTTTTACATTTATTAAGTCTTTTTTATATACTTCTAACTCTTTTTCCTTTAGTTTTATATTTATCCACTTTCTTACAATTTCGCTTTTAGCTAACAATTCTTCTTCGTGAATTAATAACGCATCTTCTATAAGTGAAATTTGACTAGATGTTAGTTTATCTATATCAGTACTTATGTTTGTTTCATAATTGGCTTTTGACTCTTTTAAAAAGGAAGGTTCATTGTTTTGATCTAAAAACATACTACCATTACCATTTATAAGCCATGCAATATTTATGTCAGGGAATTTTTTACATATATGATGTATGAAGTCTACTTTTGGAATAGATTCGTTTAAGCAAATTCTTCTTATCTGAACATCCGAATAAGGAATTTCCATAGATAATGATCTGTAATTAAGTTTTTTTATACTTAGAACTTCCTTGACTCTATCTCCAATTTTAATAAATGTTTTTTTATTAGATAGCGTGTTTTTTGAAACAGTCATTTCACCATCACCAGTAATTATCCATTTATCATTTAAATCAAATACTTGGGCAAACTTTTTAACGAAGTCTATTGTAAAATAATTGTTTTTGTTGTTTACAGCTTGAGATATAGTGCCTTTATTATAGCCCATAGCATTAGCTATATCTTGTTGTGTAGATATAGTTTGGTTTCCTTTTAAATACGCTATAGCTTTTTTTAATCTTAATAGAGCTTCGTTTGTATTCATTATTACAATATAGCTATTTTTGATGCTTTTCTTTGTAGAAAGACCTTAGTTTTTCAAGAGCTTTTTTGTTTTTCTCTCTATCTTCATCAGTTTCAATATACGCCATATTCATTTTAATATAGTTTCTGAAACTTTCATCTTCTAATAGCTCATCTTTTCTTTTTAGTAAGTACTCTAAAAGAAATGGTACTTCAAGAGCTAAATCAAATTCAAAATCATTATCGAGGTTTTTTAACATATTCCCTTTTCCAGTGACTAACCATTTGGGGTTAATGTCTGGATACCTTTCAATAATTTTCGCTAAAATATCACTTCTAAGATTAGAATTGTTTTTTATTGCTTTATCAATAGTACTTCTTGTGTCTATAGATTTTTCAAAATGTAAAACACTGATATTCTTGTGTGTAATATAGTCTTTAAGCCAATTCATTCAATAAAAATTAGATTATTTACAAAGTCATTTCTAATTTATTGATTTATTTTTTCTATCACGAGCTTCAGTAACACGTTTTAATACTTCAATTTCTTTATGTCCTAATTTTAATTCAAGCCACTTTCTAGCTAATTCACTTTCTTCAAAGAATTGCTTCTCATGGTTTAATAATATTTTTTCTCCAAAAGCTATTTGAGAAGGAGTTAGTTTATCTATATCAGTATTTATATCATTTATTTCATCATTTACCTTTTCACCTGTTAAAATCCATTCTTCAGAAATATTAAAAAAACTGCATATTTTATGCAAAGTACTTGCATTAGGCTTGCTGTTTTGTTTTAGTATTCTACTTATTGTAGACTGACTTACATCTATTTTTAAAGAGAATTGGTAAGCAGATAGCCCTTTTTTATTAAGTAAATAAGATAATCTTGAACTAATTGTATCCATTAAAGCAATAAATTATCGAAAAATAATGCAAAATACTTGCATAATACTTTCATTAAATATATATTTGTATCATCAACAACAACAAAGATAGTAAATTATGCAAACTTTCAGCCAAACAATTACGAATAAGGAGTTAAAGAACTTAGTAAATAGACTAGATGTAGAAGTAGAGGGAACGGTTACAAGTATTTACTATTCAGAAATAGATTTTGAATTAACAGCTACTTTAAATGTAAATGATTGTGAGTATGATGTTGAGTTATACGGAGAAGATGAAGAAATAGCTTTAACAGATGAGCAAAAAGACTACATAGCTCATGTTTTAGAATTACACTACTTAAATGTTGTTGAAGATTTCGGAAAGTCATACGCAAGGCTTTCTAAAGTAACCGAATCATTCGGAGAGGAAAAAGAAGAATTTAATCAAGCAGCTTAATCAACTAAACAACTATATCATGAAAATTAATGTAAACAATTTCAAAGGTCATTTACTAAATGGGAATCAATACCAGATTAATAGCCCAAGGATAAAATATAGCAGTTTTTATTGTGAATACAATGTAAAGGTAACTGTATCTGAATTTATAGATGATTCGTGGTTTGAAATAACTGATTACTCAGTAGAAAGATGGTATAGTAACCCTAAAGACTTTCAGCAAAATATAAGGGAGTGTTTACTGGAACTAGAGCATAAAATGGGAATAACACTTTTAAAAGGAGAATTAGAAGTAGTAGCAGCATAATAAATAAATGGAAACTAAAAAAGTACCAACAAAAAAAGACAATCTAAAGAGCTTATACCTTAAGATAGATAACAAAACTAAGTTTTTACAAAGCTTAGCAGACTTTATAGGTAGAAGCCCAAATACTTTAAAGAATCATTGGTTCGCAAATTTTTGGAGTGTACCAGATGATTTGATTGATGAAGTTATCATGTTTATGCAGAACTATATCAAGATTCAGGAAGAGTTAAAAAAAAATAAATAAAAATTAAAAAGCAGTAAAGGCTATATGATTTTTTGAAATCACACAAACTGAGGTTTCGCTGCTTCCTCAAGAATAAAATGACAATTCAAGAGCAAATAGCAATAGCGCATCAAATGATTACTGAGGGTAATAGCTTGGTAGAAAAGGGTAACATGATGCTTAAAAATATTTCAAACAAATCTTACAGGATTGTTGAAGAGGATGATTCCTCAAAAAAACCTCGAAAAAGTGGTTTAACAAACGCTCAAAAAGCAAAACTACTAAAGAGGCTGGGTTAAAAATATCAATGTCACAATAGGGGCTGACTTGCAAGATATTTTACCAGAAAGACAGTAAAGTTCTTTTAATAAATAATCAAGAGTGGATTTGGCTGTCTACCACTCTTTTAAAGAGATTAAAAACAAAGGATAGTATGTGTTTAAATTTTCATAAGGTTTTTTTAATAGTTGACTAAGAGTGGTATCACTATCCGCCACTCTTTTAATAAAAAAAATAAAGCAGTTTTCCCTTTTAAGTTTGGTTAGTTGATTTTTTGGGTGGTTTTAACTGCGACCACCCATTTTAAAAAAAGAAAGAATTATGATACAAATCTTAGAGAAAATACAGAGTCCAGAGCTAACATACTTATTGTTTGCAGGCTTGTTTTTAACAAGCTTAATGATGGTAATATTTTACTTGGAAAAGGTAAACCTAAACAAAAAGTTAAATAATAGACTAGATAACCACTAACGGTTCTTTTTAAAGAGAAATTCTCTTAAAAGAAAACCAAGAATCCAAAGGATGAAAATAATAAAGTAATCCATAACTAATCAAATATAAAAAAAGAAATGGAAACAAATCAATTAGTAACTATAGAAGATATCAATGTAGGTTCTTTACTAGAGCTACAAGGTTGGAGAGAAAAGCAAGAAGAAATTGTAAAAAAGAACCCTTTTATTACTATAACAGATAATAAAACTTATAAAGAAGCAAAAAAAAGAAGAACATCACTTGTGTCTGGTAGAACTGAAATACAAAATCAAGATAAACTAATTGCTTCAAAGATAAAAAACTTTAGAAGTAAGGTTTCATTAGTATCAAAAGAGTTAATAGCTATTACTTTACCACATGAAGAGAAACAGCAACAAGAAGTAAAAAAATACGAAGAATTAAAGGCTAAAGAAAAAGCTGAAAAAGAAAGGTTGGAGAAGGAAAGAATTGAAAAGATTAAAAACTCTATTCAGGAAATATATAAAGAAAAATCTTTGATTATTAGTCAGCTAAGGTTCGAGGATTTAAAAAGTTGTAAAATATTAGAGAATTTAAATCAAATAGATACTTCATTTTTTGAAGAATTTGAACTTGATTTTGTAGAGAAAGTAAAAGTATTAACAGGTTTATATTTTGATAAAAAAGAGCAATTAGAGATTAGAGAGAAACAAAGATTAGAGAATGAGAAGTTTAGGAAGGAGAGAGAGGAGTTTGAAGCGAAGCAGAAAGAAGAGGAAGAAAGATTACAAAAAGAAAGAGAACGTATTAATGCTGAGAATAATAAAAGGGCAGCAGAATTAGAAAAAAAAGAAGCTGCTATAGAACAGGAAAGAAAACGAATAGCGAAAATTGAATCAGATATAAAGGCAAAAGAAGAAAAGGAACGTAAAGTAAAACAAGAGGCTAAACGTAAGGAAGAGGAAGAGATCAAAAGAAAGAAAATAGAAGAAGATAGGTTGCGAAGATCTGAAGCTTTAAAACCAGATATAGAAAAGATATCAAAATTTATAGAATCATTAAAGTTTACAACAGAGATTCCAAAGTTAAAAGATGAAGGTCTTAATCTATGGTTAAATGAAACCATAGTTTCATTTGATTGTTATAAGGAAAGTATGAAAGAAGCATTGTTAAAAATCAATTAATTATATGGAACCAAAACTATATAAAGAAGATGGTACAGAAGTAACCAAAAGAGTTGAACAGAAACTAACTCAATTCATTAAAGGCACAGATGTACATACTGATTTAGCCAGTTATGAACTAGCAAGAAAAAAGAGATCATATCATTACCCTATTTATAACAGCAATAGAATCTTAATAGGGTTTGGAATACCAAAATAAACTACATGATTATAGAAGGTGTAATAACACAGTTAAAAGTGGAAAGTAATCCACCTAAAAGAAAAGTAAAGGTGCAAGAGATAAATGAAAATACTTGGTGGGTCGAAGTAAGAGGGCAATTAAGAAAGCAGTGTATTCATTTAAAAGAAGGAGATAGAGTTATAATAAATATAAACTCAAAAGCAAGAGAGAATAGTACAAACACTTTTAACAACATTATTGCCCAGAGAATAGAAAGAATAAAATAAAAAACAATATAACAACCTAGTTGTTTCGGGGGAGATAATTTCAAACCTGAAACAACCATAAAAACAACTAGATTATGGAAAGTATAACAAATAAAATCAAAGCTTTAAAAAAGATTATCCCTTTTAAATGGAGAGTTCAAAGAGGGTTTTCAGATAAAAGTAATATTGAATGGGTTTCTTTAGTACCATATGTAGATGCTAGGGATGTACAAAATCATTTAGATAAAACATTAGGAGAGGAAAATTGGCAAGATGAATATTATCAAGTCAAAGGAACTTTAATGTGTAAGGTAGGTGTGTTGATTAACGGAAATTGGGTATGGAAAAGTGGAGCTGGAGCAGAAACTACATTTGAAAAGCAAAAGGGTGAAGCATCAGATGCATTTAAAAGAGCATGTTTAAAATGGGGAGTGAATAGAGATGCATATGAATTAGGTGAAGTATATGTAAAAGCGAAAAGTTACACTGATAATAAAGGTAAAAAACAATACCAACCAATGGATGGTTCTAAAAAGTTAAAAGGCCAAGCTCTTTATGACTTTTGTAATAATAAGATTGATATGGAAAATATGCCAAATTTCAATTTAGAAGAATCTAATAAATCTTTAAAAGAATTAGTCTAATGATTTGGTCAAATATTGATATAAACAATATAGAAGATGGTGTATATTATGATATGCCAATAGAGGTATATCATGGTAATAGAACTCATTTATCAGCCTCTTCAATAAAGGAGTGTTTTAAATCGCTTGCTCACTTTAAAAGTTACTTAGAGACTCCTAAAATTAGAAAAAATCATTTAGACTTTGGAAATGCTTTTGAGTTATCCTTAACAGATTTTTATGAATATGAAGAAAAGGTATCCGTATTTGATCCAAAAGAAAGACCTGTAAAAGACAAAGATTTCAGGGTGAAAAAAAATAAAGAATGGAAAGAGAATTTTTATTCTGAAAATAAAAGTAAACTAATAATACCAAGAAGTGGTTCAGACAGTGAAGATATTTTATTAATACTAAAAAATAGTTTTTATAAACATGAGACTGCAAAAACATTAGTTACCAATGCTAATTATCAAACAACAATCTTTTGGACTTGTAAAAACACTGGATTAAAGTTAAAAACTAGACCAGATTTTTGGAAGAAATCTTTAGAAACTGGAGTGCCTATTATTACAGATTTAAAGACAGATAAGGACACTACAGCAGACAAGCATATCAAATCTATTTGTAATAATAATTATCCTATACAAGCTATTATGCAATTAGATGGATTATGGCAATCTGGATTAATAGATAGCATTTCAGTTGCTAGATACTTTTGGGTTTTCTGTTGTAAAAATCCACCATATAATACTGAAGTTTATGAGTTTGATTCTTCAGATGTAGAAAGTTTTTTAGATGCATATAGGTTTAAGTTAGAAGAGATAAAGAGAGCTTATGATAAGGAATTGTTTTTAAGTTATGACCCTTTCAAAGATAACGGAATACGTACAGTAAGCTTCCCATTCTATTATAAGAACAATATGGGGATTCATGATAAAATAGATAGTTAAATTTTTAGAAATGGAATTAAGAGGTTTTATAAAAAATATAGGTCTAATTAGAACTTATGGAGATAACAGTTTTAGAAAAAGAGAATTAGTTATAAACACTGATGAACAGTATCCACAAACAATAATGATAGAATTTGTACAGGATAAATGTAGTCTATTAGAAGATTACGAAATAAATCAAAATGTATGTATTTCAATAAATCTTAGAGGTAGAGAATGGATTAATCCACAAGGAGAAGCAAAGTATTTTAATTCTGTACAGGGATGGAAGATCGAAAGTATAAATAATACAGAAAAATTAGCAAACCAAGCTATTACAGATTTAACTCAATGTGAACCAGACGATTTACCTTTTTAATAAGCAAAATATTTGCTCAATAATGAAATTCTACAAGGTTTATTTCAACGACGAAAAATAATAATGAATACTTACAGCACTTCAGACGGAACTCGCTTAAAACAGTCTGTTATTGAAAGATTGATAAGAAAAGCTAAAGGAGAAAAACTAAGGCAACAATTTGACGATAAAGGCTATAATTTTTGTGAAGAATGTGGGGTTTCTAATGGAACTTTTTTAGACTGTTCACATGATGAAAGTGTAAAGAGTTGTAAGGAAAACGGAAGAGTTGAAAAGGCTTTTGATGTTAATAATATAACCATAAGATGTAGGGAGTGTCACCAAGAGAAAGACGGAACTAATTTAAAGTTTAAAAGCAAAATAGCTTAGTAAAATGATTTCCTTTTATGACTTACCCAATAGACATAATGAAAGAAAGGTTAAAAGAAGCTGAGCACGCTCAATCTTTATGTCTATTAGCTTATAACAAGGATGATTATTTAAAAATAGAGAATGAAGTGGTTATACCAATAAAAACTACATTAAGATTACTTGATATGGCTATAAATGTAAATTTATTTAAAACTAATGATAATTATGAATAGTTACGATTTAAGTAGGAAGTGGTTTAATTTTTCTTTTGAAAATCCTGATTTAGTAAAGCCTATTCATACTGCAATATATTTCATTGCTATTGATACCTGTAACAGGTTAGGATGGAAGGAGAAGTTTTCATTATGCACTTATAGAAGTATGGAAGGCATAGGTGTAAAATCACCTAAAACATATAAAAAAGCTCTTTTAAATCTTGTAGAGTGGGGGTTTTTAATTATGTATCAAGAAAGTAAAAATCAACATACAGCCAATATAGTTGCTTTGGTAAAAAATACCAAAGCAGATACTCAAGCAGACACCAAAGCACTGGACAAAGCACTGTTAAACCAAGAACCAAAGCAAGAGTTAAAGCAAAGCCCAGGCACAGACAAACTCAATGCCACTATAATAAAACAAATAAACAATAAAACAATAAACAATAAACAACAAACAAAGGGTGAGGAAGATTTTAAAAATATGCTTTATGATTTTTTTTCTTTAAAAACCGAAGATCAAAAAATTAAAGCCAGCGGATTTTTTAGAGGTTTAGAAAAAACTGAAAAATTCGAAAACTTTAAAATTCAAACAGAGGCTTACATTGAGTTCAAAAAAGAATCAAAGGAAAAAATACATGGTTGGTGGAGTTATCAGGCATGTTGGATGGAAGTTGATTGGCAAGATAAGTTAAAAAAGCTCAAAGAAAGTGAAAGAGGTGAAAGTGTTATGTCGTTAAAAAACAAAAAATTAAACGAAAAATTAGCAGCTTATGGAGGTTAACGAATTTGAAAAAATGATGAAATCTAAGGAGGATGTAGAAATAATAAACAAAAAGTTTTTATGGAAGGAGTTCCAGTTAGCAGCAAACCGAAATATAGAAGCAGAAAGTTTTAATCAAGAAAGCAAATGCGCATTTGAATTTAATGAGGATAATAGAAAAATTGTATTAACGATTTTGAGGTATTTTTCTGGTTATGATGATTTTAATGAGTTTGGTGTAATAAAAAATAACCCTTCACTTTCTAAAGGGCTATTAGTCTCAGGAGATTTAGGTGTTGGAAAGTCTATTTTGTTTAAAATTCTTTCTGAAGCTGGGAGAAGTCTTTATTTGAAGACAGGATTCAAAAGAATGAATTTTAAATCTATTAGCTGTGGGGATTTTGTAGGTCTTTATATGGCTAGTTCTAAGAAAAAACACTTGGAGTTTAACTTGTCAACTTTCCAAAAAATTAAGTTATACATAGATGATTTAGGTGTTGAACCAAAAGCTTTTAATGCTTATGAATTGATGGAGCAAGTACTTTTTGAGAGGTACAGAAACAATGCTTTGACTTTTATTACAACAAATTTAACTCCTCTAGAAATTGCAGAGAGATACGGTGCAAGAATAGGAGATAGACTTCCTGAAATGTGTAATATCATTATTTGGAAGGGAGATAGTTTTAGGCATGAAAAGTAATATTCTATTGCTTTTGATAGAGAAACATAATTTGTCTGGTGGACATTGTGGTTTATATGTATCTGACCTACCAGGGGAAAGGAATAAAATAAAAAAAGAGTTAAATGATCTCTATATAAAAAATCAAATAACCATCCATGACGGTATTCATGGAAAGCTAATAAAATTTAAATCTAATATACAATGCAGCCAAACAATATAAAAGTTATACATAAACCAGTTTATAGTGTTGAATATAAATGTCAACCATACTTATCTAAAAAATGTGGGCAATCTTGTTTGTCTATGATAACAGGTAAGTCTATTGACCAAATATGCAAAGAGATAGGCAAGGAATACACAACAAATATTTACACTGATTTACAGGAGTTTTTAAATAAAAACAATTACAAAGCAGTGGTGTCTTATGGGGATTTTAATTTAGAAGAAATCCCAAACGAAAGCATAATAAGGTTTAAGAAACCTTGTGGAGGAGGTCATTATGTTTTAAAAGTTGATGATGTTTTTTTAGACCCGTTGGTTGGGGAAGTAAAATGTTACATGAATGGGTATAAAGTATCGCATTATTTGAGTTATAAGAAGCTTAATACTAGTATTTAAAATCAAATTCTAAATAACTGTTTCAAATAATTTTTTAATAAAACAGGGTTTAAATGATACGAAAAGATAAATATTCTTTAGAGGAAAAAATTACAAGTTTAAGGGCTATTTCCTTAACAGTATTGATGTACATATTTGGATATGCTTTTAAGCTTACAGTTCTTTTCAATTCGCTATTAACAGAAAGAATACCTAGTATAGAATTAAGGTTTACAACTTCATTTTTTACAGGTGTAGCAATATCTTCAATATTATTATTTGTCTCAATACATGAAGTGAACAAAAAAGTTCCTTATGTAATATCTGTAATGGATTCCATAATTCTATTATTAGTGTTTGATGTATTTAATTCAAGCGGATTTAAAGAAGTATTTACAGTTGTGTTTATAAGTCTATTTATGGCATTTGTAGGGTATCAATTAATCAATGTTTTTGTAGCAAAATTAAAGGAAGAGAAAGCTAAACTAAAGCAAAGCTTTAGAGAAATAGAGCAAGAGTTTAGCGAGAAGAAACAAGAGGTAATCAAATTAGAGCGAAAATTAGCGGAATTAAAGGAACATACATGTGAGTATTGTGAAGAGCCTTTCAACAGTAAGAATGCCTTAAATGCTCACAAAGGAAAATGCAAGTATAAACCAAATAAATAATAATAATCATGAAAAAACTAAAATACATAGCGCTTGGGTTTGTGCTTGGGGTAGTTAGTACATTTTTAACAGGATATATCCTATGGATATTATAAAACTTAAGTAGTGATTAATGAAATTTAATACAGAGCAAATTAAAGAAATTGGAAAAAGAGCAGGTATTTCGTTTAAACAAATAGGTGAAACTCTTAAAAGATTAAGTCAAAAAGAAATAACGAAACCTAAAAGCAGGTACCATAAATAGAGAGAAAACAATGAAATTAATAATTAGTAGCAAAGCAGCTAAAAAGCTAACCAAACAGTTAAATAGTCATTTTAAATCTGTTGCTCATCAACCAGTAACAATTGAGATTGAAATGCTAGAAAACCATGAATTAGACATAAAAGTTTCTTCATTAGAAGGTAAAATGACTTTCAATACATTAATTCATTAATACAGTAGTTATGGAAGTAGCAGATGTTTTTTTAAATACAATAACTATTCGAGTAAATACACATGATTTACTTGGTGTTCCTTCTGACGAATCACAAAAAGAATTTTTTGATGCTGTTTGGAATGAAGATTTTGGCGAATGGAAAATAAACTCTAGTGAAATGACACATTACGAAGTTTTTGATTTTTCATTTGAAAGAAAAGAACAAGTTTTTGATGGTATAGACACATTAAAAAAGAGAATATTAGAATTAGCAATTAAACATTTAAAAAACCTGTAGGATTATGAATTTAGAAAAACTAAAAGAAATAGAGGATTTAGGTTTTGATTGGAGTTTAAATCAGTTTAACGGATTAAGAACTTTAGATATTATGAAACAAGACACAGACTCAACGGTAATAGTAGAATATGGATCATTTGAACCAGTTGAAAAAGTTTTAGAAAACGGGGTAGATAAGTTCAATGAATGGAAAAACAAGAACCTTAAATAAGTGTAGCAAATGAAAACAAAACAAGAAATAGAGGCTAAAATAAAAGAGTTTGAAAAGGAGCTCTTAGAGGAAGGCTCAGACAAAGACATTATTATGACTAAAATATACTCACTTAGGTGGGTATTAAACGAACTTTAAAACTGTAATTAAACGAATATTATGAACTGGATAAAAATAGATAAATCAATAGAAACTAATTATGACTTTGAAATCATAGGTTATAATCCTGACTGGATAGATGAAGATTTTAACCCAAAAGGTACTCGAGTGTGTTTTCAAAATGATTCAGGTGAAAAAGGTTGGTGTTCTGCGAAATGGAATAATTCCCATGATTGTTACGATGCAGATTTTGATACTGCTCCAACTCACATAATGATGATTCCTAAAACACCAAACAAACAGTAGTTATAAAGGGAGTAGATCTATGAGTCTTTTAAGATCGTCAACATTAGCTAAAAGTTTTAGAGTGAAATGATCTTCCATATCAGAAGATAAGATTTCAGAACTAAAATAGTCATGATCTAAATTGATTTCAAATTTATCAATTACACTTTTTACTGTCTCCAGTTTTTCAATTTCTAAGTTAATTTTAAAATGAGGCATAAGTATTAATTAAGTTAGTTAATGAGATAAATATAATTAAAACAATAAAATAAAGTGGTATTAACAAGATTAGGAAATAAAAGAAAAATGAAAGATTTATTAAATCAGCATTTCCCAGTACATAAAATGAGAATAGAATTATTCTTTGGTGCTGGAGGTAGTTTCTTTTACTTACCTAAGCCAAAATTTTCAATATTAAATGATTTTGATAGTGATGTAAGCAATTTGTATTTGGTTATTCTTGATCAAAAAGAGGAGCTAAAAAAGCAAATAGAGTTACTCCCAGTTTCTGAAGGTCTTTTAGATTATTGGAAAAAGAATACAGAATCAGATCCAGTTATGAAAGCTGTTAGGTTCTTATTAATATCAAATTTTACATACTTAGGTAAAGGAGATACTTTAAGGTTAGGGAAAGATAACACTAAAAGAAATTTACTCAAGAGAATTGAACCAACTTTTGAAATGTTATCTAATTCAAAAATTACCAATTGTGATTTTAGACAAGTGCTGCAGAAGGTTTCTTTTGATCAGAAAGTTACACCTAAAAATGATTGTTTTGTTTACCTAGATCCTGTTTACTTAGAAACAGATCATTACTACAAAGTTCCCAAATGGACTGCAGCTGATACTGAGGATTGTTTTAAAATAATGAATGATTGCGGAATTAAATGCGCGATGTCAGAATTTGATCATGAATCGGTAATGGATTTTGCTTCGGATTATAAAATGAATGTAATCTATTTAAAGGAGCGTCAAAACATAAAGAATAAAAGAAACGAAATTTTAATAACGAACTATGATAGCGACCAGTTATCAATGTTCTAAAATAAGTGTAATTATGAAAATACATGTATTTGAAGAACATAAAAGAAGAAAGTTATTCTTCTTTACTAAAGACAAAAACAACTGCTTGAAAGTTGAATACGATCCAGGACTAGATTTTGGAGAACACGATGCTTCTGGAGTTCATTTTGAAAATATTGTATTGGATTATCAAAACGGATATGTCTTTGGAAAGGAGCATAAAGAAATAACAATAAATGATGTTCCTTAATCAATTAGAGATTTATTAACCTTTTTAAAATAATTGTAATAATTAGAATATGGCAAGAGAAAACGAATTTGAGTGGAATCAATTTATAAAACTTGGTGAAATGATAGGTGATGGTTTACATCATGAAGATCCATGGATTACAAAAGAATATAAAAGACTGCAAGCTATTCTCTTACCTGAAGCTACTGCAAAGGAAAAAGAATATAAACGAAAGTTACGCCAAAACAAAAACCAAAAGGTAAATGAAATGATTAAAGAGAAGCTTTTAAAGGACAGATGCCAATGCGGAGCAAAGTTGAAGCAATCAAGATCTGGTAGTAAAGTAGTTTGTTGCACTAAGTGCGATTTAAAGTATCAATACAAAACAGTAAAACAGTAGGTTAATCGATCAGCCTGTTTAAGTGATCGAGAAATAAAAAGAATAATAAAATGACAAGATTATTAAAAGTAGAAGAAAAAATAACAGACGCTATAAGAGAGGTGAATTTAGCAAAAGATGACTTGAAAAATCCAAAAGAAATATCAAATGTGTTAGCTCTTTTGGAACAAGCACATTGTTGGTTGGAAATTCTTCAAGAAGACAAAGGAATAAAAGACAAGGAAGGAAAGATTTTACAATCTCATTTGGAATAGGTTAAATAATCTGTAGGTTTTGGAACTAACAAATGGGAGTTTATTCAGTGGTGCCGGAGGGTTTGAATTAGGTGCAGAATGGCAAGGAATTGAAACCCTTTGGAATTGCGAAATATCAGAAGAAAGAAGAAAATTATTAAACATAAGATTTCCCAAAGCAAAACAATATGGAGATATACGAGAAATTAAAAACCCCGGATACACAGACATTATATGTGGAGGATTTCCGTGCCAGGACATTTCAATCGCTCAGCAACATAATGGAGGAGCAAAAGGAATTAAGGGAGAGCGATCTGGGTTATGGATTGAAATGCATAGGATTTGCAGGGACATTAGACCTAAGTACATACTCATTGAAAACAGCTCAATGCTCGCTGTTCGAGGTCTTGAATACGTCTTATGCGACCTTGCCAAAATCGGGTATGATGCAGAATGGAGATGTTTACGAGGTTTCGACTTCGGATTGCCCGATAAAAGGGAACGAATTTACATTATTGCCTACCCCAAGCAAATCAGATGCTCTGGTAATAATGAAATCACACAGTGCTTTCGAGAAATATTACCGAAACGGACACCAGGACAAATTGCTTTATCAATGCCAATTAAACGGTTTAAGCGCAGAGATAGCTTGTCAGGTTTACGAATGGATAATGGGTTTTCCAAAGAACTGGACAAAAACAGAATAGAGGCAATGGGTAATGCAGTTAAACCAATTATAGCGAGTTACCTATATAAATGCATAAAAGAACATTATAATCAAATTATAAACTAATTGTAGTTACTCAACTACCCAAAAACGCAAAAACACAATTATGGAAGAATTAAAAGAAATATTCGAAACAAAATACCCGATGATTTCGGCTATGATAGATGAAAGAATAGCTGGGATTTCTATTGGAGCAAGTCATTATGAATCGGAAGGTGATTTTGAAGGAATGAGAAAGATAGAAGAAGAAGGGATTAAACTTTCAACTGAATTAGATTCCTTAATAGGAAACTTAAATAACCTGTAATTAAAATGAAACTAGAACCAGTAACACAAATAGACCAAATTAATCAAGGAGACACTTTAATTATAACTGGTCACACATTAAAAAACGAACCAGTTAAAGCTGAGATTGTGAAAATATCTCGAGATGGTACCGAAATCATATTTAACAAAAAGAGGAATAAATTTTTCAATCTGGGTATGTTCCTAGAAGGAAGGTCTTGGGTGAAAGAATTAGCAATTATAAAATAAGAGTAGGAATCATGAACACACTTATAGCAAAAATGGATAAGAAGAAGGCAGATCTGTTCATTGAGTGTCTTAAAGCATACAAGAGTAACAAGTTTATTGAGACAGATATTGAGGCTATTTTTCTTCTATATGATAAAGATGAATGTCAAATCGAATTGACTTCTTCTAGAGATATATTAAGCGAAGTTTTCACTATAGGGGAGCATGTAGATATAAGATTTGACAAATTAAATTAACAGTAGTTATGGAGAAAACGACATTATTTCTAACATTAAGCAAAGAACCATTTGAAGTAATGGCTACAGGAGAAAAATCTGAAGAATTTAGAAAGCCAAGTGAATGGATAAAAAGTAGGCTTTATGATAAAGAAGGGAATCCAAGAACATACGACCACGTAAAGTTTGTAAATGGGTACGGTTGTGATAAACCGCAGTTTTGCGCAGACTTTAAAGGTTTTGAAATTTCACAGATAAATCAAACAATCAAATATTCTAATGGTTTGATTGTATTAGTAGAAAAAGGAGATATAAAAATTAATCTAGGTAGTGTTTTCTACCGTTCACAAATACAGTAGTATGAAAAATTACTTACCAATTTCTAAAGTTAACTCACTTTGAGGACATATGAAATTATCCTTTGGATCTACAGAACCTTCGGGTCTGACCACAGCAGTTTTTTGATTATTATCATAATTAATGATTTCAACTTGTTGTTGTGTATTTGAAATTCTGTCATTGTGAGTAACAATGTCGCCAATATTAACCATAGTATAAAATTTTAACCAAATATAAACAAACTAAAATAACAGTAGGTTTTCAGAACCTTCAAAACTGAAAAGTTCTTTGATATAATTGTGGCAAGTTTATTATTTTTGGTTTAAACCAAAATATAGACTATAAATGAGCGACTGGATTAAAATTTTAAAAGGGTTCGATGAAGGGAAATTCTATCTATATGATTATGGACTTACTATGAGTCTTCTAGTAGGGGCTTCTCAGCATCCTATTGGAAGTAGATTTAAAGATTCTGAGAAGGCGGAAGAACAAGCAAAACTTATTTTTAAGGAGATTGAATCGTATAATGTAGATGAAAAAATTGTTGACTCTAATCCATGTAATCATGTTAGAGGTACCGTTTTTAAATTTAAAGACAAGCTTAATGCAAACGAGTCTATTGGAGTTCAATTTGATCAGATTTGGAATGAGTATGGAGATAGAATCACTTCTGGGGAATTTGGAATTACTCCTTTAGATTTGGAAATAATTAAGTCGATTTTGAAAAGAGAATAAGGAAACTTTTTTTGATTACAAAACTTGCCACGAGAGCTTCAATTTGAAGCTCTTTTTTATTGTCAAAGATTTAATAATCGTTTATTCAAAATTGGTTGTTTTATTTAATATTCTATAAATTTAAAGTTACTAACTAACCAATCTATATTATGTACTTGAATAAAATTAAAAAATGGCTTAAGCTAATAGATCCAACATTTATTAGAGGTATTGCTATAGGAATTGTTATTACTATAATACTAGTATTTATTGTAAATACTGATTCACTTCTTAAAATATTTTATGGGTTTATAATATTGGTAGTTTTATTATTATTGGGCGCTATAATTGGTAATTATTATGTTAATAGACAAAAAGAAAAGGTTCAAGAGATATTATCGGAAAAAACTAATGAGCTAACAAACGAAATAAAAGACAACTCTTATCAAATATTAAAGGCTGTTCTGTCTGAAAATAAAAATGAAGATATACCAAAAGCTTTTTCTAAAATAAAGCTTAGTGATTCTTTTTCTGAGATATTAAAATTAGCTGTAGCATTTGTGACAAGATTTATGGCCTTTGGTACCTTAATGAGTGTTTTAGGAGGTTTGATTAGCTTTGCTATTTTCATGGCTACTTTTCTACAAGTAAAGCATCTAGAAAAACAAAATGAACTTATATATAAGCAAACTAAACTTATAGACACACAAAACAGTTTAACTGAATCAAGTAGGAGGTCAGCTGTTGTTTTTGAATTAAGTTCTGTTCTTGATAAAATAGATGAAGAAATGGATCAATATGATAAAAGATTATTAAAACAGTTTAATAAAAATATTCAAGGAATATATGACTCAATTTATAAGAAATATCCATTTAATAAAGATCAAAACATTTTTTTCTTCGCTCCACATCCAAATAGAAATAGTGTATTAAACCTTTCTTCAGTTAGGTTTAAATTTAATTATGATAAAGATTTTGGAAGTATAATTAAAGTAAAATTAAGCGATAGATTAAATGGAAGGATAATAGCTTTATCTAAAGCATTAAAGCCTTATAGGTATATTGATTCCGTTAATAAGCTATTAAAAATAAAGAGAAGTCCTGAAAGGGGGCAGTTAATTCTAGCCTTAAATGAGTCAAATGTAGATTTGCAAGGAATTTTAAAAAATGCAGATTTTACATATTCAGAAATAAATAATACTTCTTTTTCTTCTAGGATTAGATATAATGATTTTAAATATGAAGATTTTAGTATGATTAATTTATCAAATAGTTTTATTTCAAAAAGTTTATTCAGAAGAATTAATTTTACTGAAGCTAGCTTTAAAGATATGAAAGGTTTTAATTCAAATTTTATTTATTCATGTTTAGCTAATTCGGATTTCGGTAATGCATATTTAAAAGATATCACTTTTCGATATTGTCAATTAGTAGGAGCGAATTTTGACGATTCTGTTTTTGAAAATGTGAGGATTTTTTCAAGCAATTTATTAATTTGTCAATTTGATTCAAGTGTATTTAATTCAGTATTTATTAAAAATTCAATTTTACCAGAATTTATAGATGATTCTTTAAATTTTAAGGTTAAAGATAGGGTGGTAATTGAAGATAGTTATTCAATTGATAATAGTTGGGGGGAATATATAAAGTCTAAGAAGGATTTAAAATTTAATATTTATAAAATAAAAAAAATATCAATAAAAGATTCTTTAACACTTTCAAGTGAAATTATTAATTATTTCAATGAATTATCAAGTATTTATAAAAAAGAAACTGAAGAAGGACGTGTTGAAGGAATAGAAGTAGATTCCATTTATAAGATTAATTTATCAGCATTTAAGAAAAAATAAAACCCACTCAAAATAGAGTGGGAAAATTGCTATGAAAAAGAAAAGTCTGAGGACGTCTCCAAAGACACATCAAATATAATACAATTAATAGAATATTGGTTAATGTTTTTTATAATATATAATTCATCACAACCAATCTATTAATCATTGTTTTAACTTTTATAATCTATAGATATTCACTATATTTGTAGTAGCGATTCCAAAGTCCTTTTCTCAAAAAGGCAACTAGATTCAAAGTCCTTGCTATAAGGCAAAAGAGATTCCAAACACATTTTTATTTTTTGAAAAAAGTTTACGTAGGCATAGATCCTGATATAGATAAGTCTGGGTTTGATGTATGGGATAAGAATAATCTAAATCTTAGGACACTTTGTTTTTGGGATTTAGTGAATGAGTTGTATTCTTTAAATAAAACTTCAGATTTAAAAGTAATGATAGAAGCTGGTTGGTTAATTAAAAAATCAAATTGGCATAAATCAAACGGTAAACTTCAGTCAGAAAAAATAGCAAAGAATGTAGGTATGAATCACCAAACAGGAATTCTAATAAAAGAGTTTTGTGAGTATAAAAACATAAAATTTGAATTAGTAAAGCCTAAAGGTAAATTAAAAGCAGAAACATTTAATAAAATCACCAATTACCAAGGTAGGACAAATCAAGAAAAGAGGGATGCTGCTATGTTGGTTTTTGGCATGTAAGTATATAGATATATGGGAAAAGAGTTTGAAACAGGAGACACTGTTTACCATAGGACAGATGAACTACAAGAGCCAAGAATTGTAACTGGAGTTATTGAAAGACCAGATAATGTATATACTTATTTGGTAAGTGACAAGGAAGGGGAAACAGAGTGTTATAAAATAGAGTTATCATCTGTTAAAACAATTTACTAGATGAAAGAGAGTACTTTAGAAAGATATAAATTAATTATTGACGAATGGTTTAATAACGGATTCAATGGTGCACAAGCTTACAAAAAGTTTTATCCAAATAACTCAAGAGCAGACGATTCATTTAGCAAAATCCAGAGTTTGCCAGAGGTTGAGTTGTATATAAAAGCTAAAAACAAAAAAGCACAAAAGGAATTAGATGTTACACATCAGGAAGTATTGAAAGAACTTCATAACTGGGCTTATTCAGATATCACTCAAACAATATCATTAACTCCATCAGGAGTAGAAGCCTTACCAGAAGAAATCAGAAGGCTAATCACAAAATACAAAAAGACAACAAAGAAAATAGGAGAAGATATAACAGAAGAGGTTATAGAGCTTCATTTTGTATCAAAGGAAAAAGCTATGGAAATGATAGCTAAACATATTGGTTTCTATGAGAAGGATAACAGTCAAAAGAAGAATGATAATGTTGTTATGTTTAGGTTACCAGAAAACGGAAGAGAGTAAATGAAAAGACAGGTAAAAGTTATACAACCACAGCAAGGGTATCAAATGATGGCTTTGTCAAGTTCAGCTGATATTGTTATTGGTGGTGGAGCAGCTGGAGCTGGAAAAACTTTTACTTTATTATTAGATCCTTTAAGGTCAATAAATAATCCTGATTTTGGTGCTGTTATATTTAGAAGGCTTACAACTCAAATTAAAGCTCAGGGAGGTTTATGGGATGAAAGTAATAAGCTTTATCCATTTGTTGGTGGGATTGCTAATAAAACAGAGCTACAGTGGAAATTTCCAAAAGGCGCTAAAATTAAGTTTACACATTTAGAGCATGAGAAGAATATATATGGCTGGCAAGGTGCTCAGATACCTTTTATAGGTTTTGATGAGTTAACACACTTTAGTAAAAAAACCTTCTTCTATTTGTTATCAAGAAATAGGTCTAATTGTGGAGTTAGACCAGGAGTAAGAGCTACATGTAATCCTGACCCTGATAGTTGGGTTTCTGAATTAATATCTTGGTGGATAGGAGATGATGGGTTTCCAATCCCAGAAAGACAAGGTGTGATTAGGTATTTTGTAAAAGACGGAGAAAATTTGATTTGGGGTGATTCTGTAGATAAATGTCTTGAAAAAGCCTCTTATTTTGTTGATCCACTTTCTAAAGCCTCTGGGGTTAGCCCTAAGAGTTTTGTAAAGTCTATAACTTTTATTGGAGGGTCAGTTTATGATAATAAAGAGTTGCTCTCAGTCAATCCAGAGTACTTAGCAAATTTGGCTTCACAGGATGAAGATACAAGAATACAGCTTTTAGATGGAAACTGGAAAGTTTCTGTAAATCCAGCAGATGTATATAACTATGATAGTTTTAAGGATTATTTTACTAATGATTGGGTTGAGAAAGGTAAGAAGTGCATTACTGTGGATGTAGCTATGTCGGGAAGCAACAAGTTAGTTGTATCTTATTTTGAAGGTGATAGGTGGGAAGACATAGAGATCATAGCTAAATCTTCTGGGAAAGATGTTATAGATGCTATAAAGGAGTTCCAAAAGAGGTACGGAGTGTCTAATTCTAAAGTTACTTATGATGCTAATGGGGTAGGGGCATTTATTGGGGGTGGAGATAATGCATTTATACCTAATTCAATTCCGTTTGATAATGCAAGTAAAGCTTTTGAAATGAAAGATGGAAGGAAATTCAAAAATTTAAAATCTCAATGTTACTATTTAGATGGGGAAAATGAATCTCAATATATATCTAGCAAAGTAGCTAATAAGATGTATGATAATAAAATGACAGTAAGGCAAAGACTGTTATTTGAAAGAAAAGCTATAAAAAAGAAAATTAAGAGGGATGAAGAGCCATTTGCTTTAATACCTAAAAATGAAATGAAAGAAAAATATTTAAATGGAGAATCCCCTGATTTATTAGATAGTAAAATGATGAAAAGGATATTTGATGTTAGACCAAAAAGTGAAATATTCGAAACAAAAGCAAAATCATTAGGAGATTTAGGAATAAACTTTTAATCAATGGAAGAATTAATAAAAAAAGTTAAAAACGGTAGTATTACTGAGGAAGATATTAAAGACTTATCTAATTCTAAAAAGGATTACGGAAAGATTGAGGAGTATTTTAAAGAGTATTCTAAGAAAGATAGAACTATTAGAGAGACTCAAATAGGACAAACACAAAAAGATAAAAGTATTAAAGATGAAAAAGGAAATACAAAATTAGTAAAAGCTATAAGAACTATTGTTTCTTTTCAAAAGAAAATAGTTAGAAATAGTGTTGCTTTTGAGTTTGGAAATCCGCCACAATTAAAGCCTAATATCGAAAATGATTTAACTCTTAAATTGAAAAATGTTTGGGTTAAAAATAGAATGGATTCCAACATACAAGAAGCTAAAATATTACAAAGGAGTGAAACTTTATCTGCTATTATATTTCAAATAAAGAAAAAAGAAGGTGAAGAGAATAGTATAAAAAGTAAAGTCCTAGGATACAAAGAAAGAGAGTTCTGGCCTGTATTTGATTTCTATGGAGGTATGATACTTTTCTGTTGGAAGTTTAAAACTAAGGAGAGAGGAAAAGAAGTTTTAAACTTGTGGGTCTATGATGAAAAAATAATTTACAAATACAAAAAAGTAAAAGATTGGGCTGTAGATTCTCAAGAAGTTCATGGCTTTGATAAAATACCTGTCGTTGTATTAACTCAGGATGAACCAGAATGGGAAGATGTAAAAGAGTTAATTGATAGGTATGAATCTTTGTTATCTAAGCTAGGAGCTGCTAATAATTATTCAGGTTCTCCATTATTATTCACAGTAGGAAAAGTGTCAGGGATGCCAGATAGAGATAGCGATGGTAAAATGATTAACGCTCAAATGGAAAAAACTAATGATGGTAAAGTTATACATGGTGATGCTAAGTTTCTAACCCATGATAATGCTCCTGAGTCTATAAAACTTGAACAAGAAACATTAGAGGATTTAATATTTTCTTTGACAGATACGCCAAACCTATCTTTTAATAAATTAAAGGGAATAGGTAATGTAGCAGGCGTTGCATTAGAATTAATGTTTTTAGGTTCAATTCTTAAAGCAAAACTAAATGAAGGGAAGAATAAAACCGATATACAGAGAATAGTGAATGTATTATTATCAGGAATTACGAATGCAACTGATATAAATTTAAAAGGGCAATTAGAAGGATTGGTATATGATGTTAAGTTTATGAGTCCGTTACCTAATGATTTAGCTGATTTAATTGTTATGCTAGTTAAAGCAACTGAAGGCAAAATTATTTCTAGAGAAAAAGCTATTGAGTATTTAGGGTTAGTGGATAATGTAAAGGATGAAATGGAAAAAATAAAAAAAGAAGGAGGTTCTGATGATGGAGAAGCAGCTTAATTATATCAATAAAGAAAATATCATTAAAGCAATAAAAGTTAAGAAAGATTTTAAAGATTACGCAATGCAGAGAGATAAAAGATTATTAAGTGATAGAGAAGCATATATTAAATATTATATTGATAATTGGATACCTAAAAATGAGCCAGATATGAATATATCTAAAGCTGTATCTGAACTATCTAGGTTTCATTTATTTGTTTCAGAGTATACAATATATAGAATATTAAAAAAAATTACTAACACTACGACATAGCAAGCTTTAAAAGCTTCGTTTATATAATACTAGGTTATAATTTAGTGTTCAATTAATTATCTAATTAAAACACTATTATTTATGAACGAGGAATTAAAAAAGAAACTTTTGGCTGGACTTTTAGCTAAAGGACTGCCTAAGGAGCTTTTAGCATTCATAACCGTTACAGAAGAAAGTCAAGTTGAAGGTGTTCTGGATAAACTAGAAAAACTTCATAAGACTAAGGATGAAGAACCTAAATCACTTGATGACTTTTTAAAAGAGAATCCCAATGCAAAGAGTGAATTTGACAGAAGAGTAACAAAAGCATTGAACACTCAAAAAAGAAAAAAGTCAAAAAGTAAAAAATCAGAGGAGATTGACGATCCAGAGGAAGATGAAGAGGACGAAACTATTCTATTATTAAAAGAATTACAAAAGGAAGTAATTGAACTAAAAAGTTCTAACTCCAAAAACTCAAAACTTTCTGAAGCAGAAAAGGCTTGGCAAGATTCAGAGCTTCCAAAAGAAATTAAGGAAGATGATTACTTCTTTAAAACTTTTATTAATGTAGAATCAGAGACTTCAATTGAGGATCAAATAAAAACAGCGATTGAAAAAACAACTGGTTTTAAACAATCAATAATAGATACTAATGTAGGTTCTAAAGGTTTTCCTAATCTAGTAAATGATAGTGAGCCAACGGATGATGAAATAAGTGAATATATTAATTAAAATTCAAATTATGCCGTTAGAGTTAAAAACAAGAAAAGAAGAATATGCTGGAGGCAATGACAGTATAGCTATTAAAAAATATATCCATGGAAAAGAAGGTGGTGCGGTGCTAGATGTGGAAGGTTTTCCTGATGATTATATCTATGCTGGACATGGGGTTATTTTGGAAGGTAATGTATACAAACCACAACCAGTAGATGGAACAAAACATGAATTGTTGATTGGTGTTGTAAGGTCAACAACAAAGAAAAGTATGCCTTCAACTGGGGTTATGACAATTGGGGTAATCAATAATAACACATTGAAATACCCATTTAATGAGGAATCATTGAAAGTGTTAGAAGGAAAAGGAATTAAAAATCAAGTAGATTAAAATGGTATCACATTTCAAAGAATTAATCAAAAAGTATTTAGGTAAAATAACTAAAGCTTATTATATAAAAGTAAATGGCTCTAAAGAAGAACCAAAATATTTCCATGACAAGTATCTGAAAGAGGAATATTCAGTGGATATGACTTATGATTCTATAAGTGGTAATTATACGAGGGTAACAGCTGATGTAGTTGCATTTGATTCTCCTTTACCACTTAAGTCAAGAGGTACAATTAAAAAAGCATCTGGAGACATTCCTAAAATTGGGATGAAATATGTGTTAAATGAAAAGCAAATGAATACTCTTAGGATTTTACAATCTGTTCCTGGTAAATCAAAAGAGTTAATAAAAAAGATATTTTCAGATGTTGAAGGATGTGTTTTTGGAATAAAAGAAAGGATTGAACAAGCGTTTTTGATTGGGTTTTCTTCAGGAACAACTTTGATTCAAGATTCTGAAAATGTAGGCCATGGGATTAGGATAGATTATGATATCCCGAAATCAAATCAATTTGGAACTTCTGTTAAATGGAGTAAGCCTGATGCTAAGCCAATTGATGATATAAAAAGGATTTTGAAATCTGCTAGAGATAAAGGAGAATACCCAACACATATATGGATGAATAGTGATACTATTGATTTATTGAGTAATAACAAACAGTTTAAGGAGCAACATGCTTTCTTTTTAAATTTTACTGGGACACAAATTCCAGTTCTAGATGAAGATCAGACAATTAACGTTTTAAGTAAAAAACTAAAATTAAAAGTGATTGTTATTGATAGGTCATTCGTTCATGAAAAAGACGGTAAAAAGATTGTTACACAGGGATGGGCTCCTAATATGGTTGTGTTAACTACTGGAACGGATTTGGGAACTTTAGTATATAGTACTTTAGCTGAAGAGTCTTTTCCAGTTGAAGGGGTTCAATATGCAAAACCTAATAGTTATATTTTAATTGGTAAATCTGGACAAACAGACCCACCAAGCGAAAAAACTACAGGTCAGGCTATTGTATTTCCTGTTTTGCAAAATGTTGAATCATTTTTCTATTTAAACACAGAAGAAGCTATTGAGGTAAGTAGTAAAGAAGTTGAAGGAGATACACAAATTAATATTTGGGGAGGTGTTTATGATAAGCAAAAAGTAATAAACATTTTGAATGTTTTAGACATCCAAACTGATAATAATATTACGGATAGTGATTTAATATCAAAAATCAATGAACTTTCAAACGAGGAAGAGGAGTTGGTTAAAGAGGAAGTGTTAAAGCTAAATAATATTTAATGTACTCAGAATCTTCAATTGAATTACTGTATAATAGAATAAAATGGCATGCTCCTTTTGATAAGGAGCTTGCTAATGTTCTTGAAGAAGATTTAAAAGCTAAACCTTTATCGAAATGTTATCAACATGCTCATAAGCTTGTAACCATTTCAAATATACATGCAATTCAACCAGAAGAGAATATTTCAAAAGAAAAGTTTAACCAATATCTAAGACAATTAGTAAGCTCATGTGTTTATAAAATACTAGAAGATGTATTTGATAGTGAGGTTGATTCTAAAGAGAATTATGATTTACTAGTTTCTAATAATCCTTCATTGTTTGATGAATCATTAAAACATTATATGACTATACAGGTCATTCAATTAATGATAACAACTAATAGAAGAAATTCAGAAGAAAGGTTATTGAAGAGTAGTTACCCAAAACTTAAAGTTGAATTAGATGGTACCAAAAACGAAAATGGAAAAGTATTATCTGTAGGTGTTAACTATTTGTATTCTAAATCAATTAAAAATATTAAGAACAAACTATTTCCATCAAAACCTTTAACGGTTGAGTTTGTAAATAAATGGTAATGATACATCTAAAAGAAAACCCTGTTGGTATTGATTTACTTATTCAGAAATTACAAAAAAAGCTTAATCATAAAATTAGTTATGATGGGATGCATTCATTCGGTAGAGTTTATTTGAATGAAATTGAAGGCAAATTAGTGCCAGAGTATTATAAAGGAAACGGTGAATACAAAGAAGTATTATTAAACGATAGAATTAATGGGAACATTTTCTTTATTGAAGATGGTACTACAAAGAAAAAAAGCTCACAATTAATAACACCAATTAGCCTCATAATATTACTTGATTTAGAAAAGCTAAGTAATATAAATGATAAAAGAATAGATGAAGAAGTGAAAACTGAAATTTATTCAATAATAGAAACAGAAAAGTATTTTCAGTTAGATGAAATAATAAAAGGGAATGATGTTCTTAAGGGTTTTAAAACAGATTTAAAAGAAATCCATCCCTATTGTTTTTTGAGGTTTAATGGTACGATGAGATATCAAGGAATTTATTAAAATAACAAAAAAATGGTAAGAAACGAAGTAGGAAGTACAGGACAAGCTCCTAGAAATATAGGAGGAAAAAAACAAAGATTAGAAGCTCCTGTTAAAACATTAATACTAGCAAAAGAAAACTTTTCTTTTAAGTCTAATGATTTTAAAAATATTGAATTATGGAAAAAGGCAATTCTAAAGAAGAATATTGTGCCATTTCCAAATGCTGAAGGTTTAGAATTAAACAACAAAGAAGCTCAGTATAAGGAAGGGAGATACATAGACAGTAAGCTGACAGCAGCTGTATCTGGAACTAAGTACAGGTTTGATATTTCAAATACAACTTATGAGGCGTTTTTAACATATGAAAACTCTGATTTTACTAGAGTATTTGAAATCACAAATATGGACGAAGTGTTTTGTGATATTCAATCAGATGGTAGTATAAAAGGACGTAAAATTAGCTCTTTTTTAATAGGTAATCGTAATCAAGCAACTGATAGTGATGTTCCTTTTGCAGATGTAACTATTAAGTACGCAAAAAATACACACTCTATTTTGAAAACAGATGGAGAACCATCGGATTTAGAGGGTATTTATGACTTAAGGCTAGAATTGATTGATAACTCTACAACAAGTATTAAGTTTCAAGTATTTAATATTTCAACAGGAACTAAAATCACACAACTAGAGTATGATGATTTTGTCGTAAAAGATGAAAATCAAGCGGTTGTAGGTGGATTAGGGAGTATTCCAGTTACAAGTAATGGAGTATTTGAAATAAACGGTACCAATTTTAAGACTGGTTACACAGTTGAAATAAATGGAGTTATAGATTTAACAGAAATGTCTGTTGAAGGAGCTAATAAACTAATTTTAAATCTAAATTAAAATGAAAAAGTACTTAGGTATTGTTTTTCCTGAAACAATCAACTGCTCTTTTAGTGATTTCTGTAAAATTTATGAGCCCAAAGAAGTGTTCAAAAATATTCCTTCAGATAAAAGGAAACAATCATTGAAAGAAGCTTATAAAATAGCTGTTCCAAATGCAGGAAATAATAGAGCTACAAAAGAGAGCTCTGGCATTAAAGCCAGAGAGAGTTAGGCATGATTTCTTTAGGTTTATAAGAGGTTTAGAAACTTACTTAGCAAACCTAAACAAAGAACAGTTAAATAAAAATAGTCAAGATGTGTTCGGTAATCCTTTAGGTTTTTATACTAAAACTACCGAATACATTACGCTAAATAACGCTTTACTAGTTAAAGGTTCTAAAATCAAAAGAGAAGGTGAACCATATGATTTAGAAGATACTGGTGATTTTTTAAAAAGTATTACAGCATCAGTTAACAGCAACAGTATTCTTTTTGAATCCAACGACCCCAAAAAAAACGAAGTAATTTCAAATCTTTTATCTCCAGATATATTAGGTCTTTCTGATCAAGATTTAAACAAAGTTATAGAAGAAAAGTTTGTCCCATATTTTATTAAGTATTATTTAACTCAACTATTCGGGTAATGTACAATATTGATACTATTCCTGCTAAAATCTATTTTAAAATTGTTGAAACTGGCAATTTAAGCTTGTTGTCTCCTAATGAAAAGAAAGAAGATGCTTTACTTAAAGCATGGAAAAAAATTAATCAAGAATATCAACGGATAACGTTTAAAAGCACCACAGATAAACTACTAGAGCTTTCTAAGAAAATACAAAGCTTATCCGCTAGGTTTAAGTTTATTAGAAATTGCTGCTATTTACTCAAAATACAAAGGGATGATGAATTAGAAGAAGATTTAAGGTTATATAATTATAAACTTAGAGAAGAGTGTTTTATGGCTGATTTAAACAGAATAGAAACACTTAGCGATACTATAGAAATTAAAATTGAAGCTTTAAATGAAAAACTTCAAAATTTAAGTAAATCTAATGACAAATCTAATGCCCTTTTTGAAGAGGTCTTTATGGGGTATTTAGCTGTTTTAGGGTTTGGCTTTAAAGATGCAAATACTATTACTCTGTTAGAGTTTGTAGGTCTAGAAAAACAAGTGACAATTAAAATTAAATCTTTACAAAAAAATGGCTAAAACGAATAAACTTTCAGAAAAGAGTTTTGTAGACCAAAGCGCCTATGAATTTGCGCAAAAGTGGGCTAAGAGTTTAGAACCAGGAATAAAAGCTGGAGAGGAATTAAATAAGATTCTATTAAAAATGAGTGACAGTTATTCTGTCATTAAAAAACAAACTTTAGAATTTTCTAAATTAGAAAAGGCCTTTAAAGTTGCTCCATCAAGGAAAGATTTTTTAGAATTAAAAAAAGAGGAAACAGAGTTACTTAAAAAAAACAAAGAAGCTCATGCGAAACTGTTTGAACTAGAGCAAAACTTACTTGTATTAGTTAACCAAAAGAACAAAATTAATTCTAAGGACATTAATTTGTCAAAAAAAAGTATTGATTTAAAAAAGAAAACATCTAAAGAATTAGAACAACTTAATCTTAAAAGGAAAAACTCACTTAAAATAGTAAGAGATCTTCTAAAGAAAAAGGAGGAAGGAAACAAATTATCTAAAGAAGAACAAAAGCTATTAAATAAAAATATTGGTCAGATAGAAAAGTTAGACCAATCACTTCAAAAATATAAAGTTGATAAACAACGATTAAATAAAATAGAAAAAGAAAACGCTAAGCTTTTATCAACTTTAACAACAGCATATGAAAAGCAGGTAATTGTCTTAAATCGATTAAAAAGGCAATACAAGGATGTAGCTATACGTGAAGGAGAAACAAGTAAAAGAGCTATAGAATTAAGAAATCAAATTGTAAAGCTCGATACTACATTAAAAAGAGTTGATGCTAATGTAGGAGAGTTTCAACGAAATGTTGGAAACTACGGAAAAGCTATGGCATCAGCAGCTAATGCAGCTAGGAATATGGCGTCCGCTTTAGGTTTTACTGGTGGAATATTCCTTTTTGTGCAAACCATGAGAGAGGCTAACGATATTGTTAGGTCTTTTGGTAAAACGATGAGCAACATTGCAGGTATTTACCGTACTAATCGTGATTCATTAGCATCATTAGAAGCTAAAATTATATCCGTAGCTGGTGCTTCAGTAAATACAGCAACAGAAGTTGCAAGTTTGGCTGAGTCTTTAGCAACTTTAGGTAAGACTGATAAAGAAATTGAAACATTACTTGCTCCGGTTAATGATTTATCAATTGGTTTAAATGCTGCATCTGATGAAGCAGGAGAGTTTTTAGTACAGATGTTAAATACGTTTGGCGCAAGTTCAAATGAAGCAGGGAAGTATGCTGATATTATAGCAACAATAAGAACATCTACATCTTTAGATTTTCAAAAAATGCGAGATTCTTTCCAATATCTAGCACCAATCTCCAAGGCTTTAAACAAAGACATTGCTTACACAGGTTCTTTAATTGGTATTCTTGCAGATAATGGAATTAAGGCTGAAAGAGCTGGTCGTTTATTGGGAACTGCACAACAAGGTTTAGCAAAAGTAGGAAAAACATTAACTGATGCATTAGATGCTCTTAATGTGGCTAAAAAAGCAAATGTTAGTGAGCTTGATTTATTAAAACTAGCTTCTGAACTTTTTGGGAAACAAGCTGCTGCATTAGGTGTTGTATTAGCTGATAATACAGAATTAATAGATGTTAATGCACAAGCTATTAGAGAAAATAGTGGTGCTCTTAATGATTTAGTTAAAGAACAGTTACAGTCTTTAGATGCTCATTTTAAGATGTTAGAATCAAGGTGGGAGCAATATATTCTAAATGCTGATAAAGCTTCAGGGGCTTCAAATGATCTGAAAAAGATTTTAAAATTTTTAGCTGATAATCTAGATAAAGTAATTAACTCAGTTCTAATAGCAGTTAAATGGTTTGGAATATATAAAGCCATTACTTTTTCTACAAATATAGCTGTGAATTTAGCATCTAAAGCAAATGGATTGTACAAATTGTCTTTAGTCGCTATGAATGGAGGTATTAAAAAAGTTATTACTTCATTAAAAGCAATGAAAGTTGCTACAGCTACTTCTGGTTTGGGGTTTTTAATTGTCGCTTTAGGATCAATATATGAGTTATACCAGAGTTTTAAGGATGGAGCTAATGAAGCAGCAGCTGCTCAAATGACATTAAATGAAGCTATAGCAGCAGGTGCTAAAAATATTGATAATTATATTTCAAAACTTAAAAGTATTATAGGGTTGGAGTTAGATCAAGTTAAAGAAGATGAAAAAAATAAATTATCTCTTGCTAAGACTGAAAAAGAAAAAATAGCTATAAAAAAACAGTCTTTAAATGAACAGTTAAAAATTATTAGAGATAAAACTGAATTATTTAAAAAGGAGATTGAATTAAGAGAAAAAGAGAAAGAACATGTTTTAAAAGAAAGGAAAGATGAAATAGGAGCTTCTTATATACAAGGTGAAATTGATGAACGAAAGAAGTATTTAAAATATTTGAAAAGGCAAGAAAATGAGATTTTAAGAAATTATAGGAAATCTAGTAAAGAAAAAAAAGACATTGATGAAAAACGTAGAAAACAATTAGCTAAAGATAAGTTTGAGTATGAAAAATATCAATTAGAAAGTACCATAAAATTTGAGCAAGAAATTAGGGATAATCAAGAAGAAACTAATTATAATAGACTAAAATCAAACCTTTATTATGTAAGAAAATCTATAAAGTTAGCTGAGTTAGAGGCTAAAGAAGCAATAAAAAATGCTAAAGGAAGATCACATAAAGTAAAAGAGATACAGGAAAGGTTACAAGAGAAAGTAAGAGAGATAAGGCAAAATGGAGAAGATAATGCAAAGAAAATATTAAAAGAATCTTTTGATAAAAGAAAAGCATTTATAGAAAAAGAAAAAAATGCAGAAGAAAATCATTTACAAGAATTAATTACTCTTGAAAATAATAAATTAAAAGAGTCTTTAAAACAGGAAGGTTTAAGTTTAAAAGAGCGAGAAAAATTAATTGAAGAACATGAAAAGAGAGTTTCTAAAATTAAACAAGATTCAGCTGAGAAGAATTTAAAAAATCAAATTTCATTACTTGAACAAGAACTTAAAAATGAAAGTTATACAAAAGAACAAAAGGAACAATTAGCCGAGTTACTTTCTTCATTAAAATTAGCTTTATCAGATATTACCACACAAGGTATAATTGAAAACTTGCAAAAGCAAAAAGAGAAAGAAAGAGCAGTTCAAGAGTACAAAACTCAACAAATTCAAAAAGCTTCAAATGTAATAGCAGATAGTTTAAACTTAGATGCTTCTAATATTGAAAGTTTTTTAACAGGTGTAGTTGATGGTTTTGGTAAAGGAACTGAGGGAATATTAAATGGTGTATCGTCTGTAGCTTCTGTTATAGGTGATGTAATGAGTTCTATATCTCAAGGAAATATTGAAGAAATAAACAATCAAATCCAAGCGAATGATGAATATTATGAGCGAGAGATTGAACTTGCAGAAGGAAATGAAACCAAACAAGATGAATTAAGAAAAGAAAAGGAGCAAAAGAGAAAAGAACTAGAAAAGAAAAGGAAAAAGGAACAGCATAAACAAGCAAAATATCAAAGAGACGCTGCGCTTTTTCAAATAGGTATAAATACAGCACAAGCAATATTAGGTATTTGGGCAGATGTGCCAAAAGTTGATTTTGGTATTAGTGCTGGGTTGATGACTGCTTTTGTAGGTGGCTTAGGGTTAGCACAAATGGCAGCAGTAGCTTCAAGACCATTACCGAAATACGCAAAAGGAACAGATTTTCACCCTGGGGGATTCGCAGAAGTTGGAGAAGAAAGACCAGAGGTTATAATTGAACCAAATAAAGCACCTTATGTAGTTAATAAACCAACGGTATTAGATTTACCAAAGGGAACTAAGGTAGTTCCTAGTTTAGAAGAATATCAAAGTTTAATGAATGCTTCAGTAATGACTTCATTATCTATTGAGAAGAAGAAATTAAATGACTATAACGAAAAAAAGAAAGAATTAGATAATATTCTTTTAGATCAATTAGTAAAAGAAACTATTAAAACTAGAATTGCTACAGAAAAAAATAAAACAAATGTTTACGTTGAAAAACAACAGCCTACAGACTTCGAACATGAGTTCTTTAGGTTAAAAAATACAGATTGGGATGCTTGATTTAGGATACAGGGATAGAGTACGATATACATTAAGTCATAAAACACATGGTTCATTAGAAATTACGGAGCCAGATGGTTGGGATGAAGACCAAAAAGAATATTTAAAGCATTCTAAATATTCTGGAGTAGTAGTAAAATTCTCTAACTCATCAAAATATTATGATGATGCCGCAGATTTTATTAATTACATAAAAGATAATTATAGTGTTAATGATGATATATGGCTAAAAAAAGAAATACGAGACCCATATGAAGATAATTGGGTAGTTGATTACAACGGAACTTTAGACTTAATGAAATGGGAAACTGAGGGCTTTGCAGTTAAGGTGAAGTTTAATTCAAATGGTTTGGAAAGCGAATTAAAAGCCAGAGAGTCTGAAAAAGTAGAAATAGAAAGAACTACAGATTTATATGGAAATACACTAGAGTCTTTAAAGACATATACAATTGACCATGATGGACGTGATATTTTCCTGCATTCTGAGTTTAAAGAAGATTCAGCTACGAATGTAGTAAGTACTAGGGTATTTGAAAGAAAAGAAAGTGATTATGGAGATGCTACAATACCTGTTCCGATTAAATATGTAACTAAATCAGATGAGTTAATCAATAACCCTATACCAAGTATGTACATAGGGCAAGATGTTGTAGGTACTAATGATAAACCAAGTATTAGCCATGTGTTTTACGGAATCAATGACAGGGCTAAAACGATAAATTTAAAGTTAAAAGGAAGTTTTAAAGTAACCAATACCCACCATGCAAGAATAGATAGTGAAGATTTCGCAATTGTAGCTTTGATTTTAACTGTTTATGGTGGCGGAAGTAATTACAACCCTAAAAAGGATTACAAGTTATGGGTAGACCCAAGTCCTAAAGCATTTAAATCAACCAAAACAGCCTATTTTGATTTTAATGATAAATTACAATTAGAAAAAGGAGACAGTTTAGTTTTAAGATACTATACAGGTGCTCAAAATGGGTGGTTTTGGAATAGAGGAATGTTTATTCACGACTTTTATGATCTGAAAATAGACACCATGACTATTCAAGAAGATAGTTTTTTTGAGAAAACTACAACAAAAGTTGTTTTAGCTCATGAATTAGGGGAAAGGTTAACTGAGATTATAACAGGAAGAAAAGGCGCTTTTTACTGTGAGTATTTGGGTAGAAAAGAATTAGGTTATGAAAAAGATGGACCAGGAGCATACAAAGCCTATACATGCGGACATTGGATTCGTGGATTTGATAAGTTACCGAATAATGATAGCAATAAGTACAAGGCATTTACAACTACATTCAAAGATTTTGTAGAAGATTTAAGAGTAACAGAGAATCTTGATTTAGGGATTGAAAAAGTAGGGAAGCAACAAAAAATTAACATAAAACCAATTGATGAGTTTTATGTTAATCAGGTTACTATTAGATTGCCATATCAAATAAGTAATGTTAAAAGAAAGATAGCAGAAAAGCATTATTACACTAGTGTTTTGATTGGGTGTGCTAAAGGTTGGAAGAATGAGGAAGCAATGGGTTTGGATGAATACAACGCACAAGCAACATTTATAACACCACTTACAAAAGGAAAGAATCAATTAAAGTTAATAACTAAATACATCTATGCTTCTTATGCAGCAGAATTTATAAGAAGAAAACAAAAAAGAGATTACCCTGATTTAGATCATAACAATGATAAAGAAATATTTGTTTTTGATTTGAAAAAAGAAGCAGGGGTATTAAAAATTAAGAAATGGCAAGATGATTTAGAAGAAGCTCCCGAAGGAGTTTACAGCCCAGAAACTGCATATAATTTGCTTTACAGTCCAATTAATCTAGTAATGAAAAATTCTAGACGTATATCAAATACAATGTACAATTTTAAAAATGATTTATTGCGCTTTGGATCAACGGAAGGTAACAGGCAGTTGAAAACTAAGATTAAAGGGGAGATTGAATACAAAGAAAGTCAAGATATAGCAGCTCATGATTTAGGTTTTCCAAATTTTTTACCTGAGGAAGTATCATTTGAACATGAGTTAGATTATAATTTGAAAAAATTAATTGAAGGAACAACAATTGTAAACGGCAAAGAAGTCATGAATATTTACGGGTTAATTGAATATATAAATGAAAAAGGAAAGATTGAAAAAGGGAGATTTTTAGGTCTAAAACCAAACGGAAAAGTGAAGTGGAAATTTCTAAAAGCTATATAGATGTACTCAGAAATTAAAATAACATTCAATGAAGAATTAAGGATTGGTAGTTTTATTACATTCTTAATAAATAGTCCTACAGGAACAATTCATGTGTTTGAAGAATGGGTGAATTATAGAACAGCATCTAATCAAGTTATGCATGGTAATTCAACATGGAGACTTGGAGAAGGTACAGCTATAAACTTTATAAATTCTTTTAAATTGGATTATGATGCAGCAGGTGCAAATTTCGATATTATTAGAAATGTTAATGAGGTTATTATTCAATCCAAAAGACCAGATATTACCTTTAGTAATGGATTTGCTCAATATGTACCAATCAAGGATGTTAAGAATCCAAATCCTAACCCAGTTCCAGAGGATGTAAATGTTTTATTTGAATACAAAAATTTTACTGGTGATGTATTTAAAATTAATAAAATAGAGCTTTTAAAGTCAGACACGAAACCTTGTACCCATATAAAATTAAGAGTTGAAACAAATAAAAAGATTAAGAATGTCTATGGACCAAGATTAACCTATAATTTATCTTTTGATTTTTTTGAATCTGAGTTTTTAAGAGCTACAGGTGCTACACAAAAACTACTAAATGTTGAGTTAGAGGATTATGATGGACAACGTGTTAGGGATGCTTTAATTCTGCCTAGTTTATTGAGTGTAGCAAATCTTGATGTTAAAGTCTATAACTCTCCAAATGGAGCAACTTTAAATGTTAATGTAGATGAAGCTTTTGGGTTAAATTTAGAATATTCTCTTGATGATGTTAATTGGAAAACATCTAATTTTTATGATAGTTTACCAGCGGGAACTTATGAAGTCTACGTAAGAGATCAATTTGGGTGTAAAATATCTAAAAAAGTTTTAATTGATGAAATAGGGCAGAAAGAACCATTTTTTTACATTTCTAAATCTAACTCTATAAGATATGTAGCGTATTCTGTTAACGGAGAATTAACAGATAAAAGAATTGATGAAAATAGGTTTAGCTATGAAGATGATGTGAATGAGGTTAATACAGAGTATTATTGTTTTAATAGTAATGATAGAGATAGAACACAATTTAAATCTAATTACTCAAATATAAATGTAAAAGCTGTTTTACAAGATGGTACAGAAGAGGTTTTATTTGTGACAAAATTAACTGATAATTTATTGATTAAAGATAGTAGAGATGCTAGAATATTTAAATTAGAAGGAGGGAAAGCTGGAGTATATTTTACAACAGGTAAAAGATATAATTTTGATACAGGCTTGTATACTGGTGATGATTATAAGCTGAATGGAAGTTTGCCAGAGTGGGGGAAAATAGGTGAATACATTAAGATTGATAATAGTTGGTTTAAAATTGAAAATACTACTATAAGTAGAGATAAAAATGCTGAAGTTTTAATAATTGACTATAATTATACAAGTGATGAAGCTATAATCAAAACAGGAACGATTTACAATAGAGAAAATTATGATGTATTTGAATTTGAAGTAAATTTTAAAGATTTTATAGATCAGGTATTTACCATTGAAATAGAAAATAAAGAAGGAGGGTTACCAACTCTTATTCACAAAAGCGAGAATATAGAAGTAACAAACACAGATGATTTTGTAGAAATACTATATGCTAATGACACTAATACAGATGTAAACTATAAATCAGGAATATCTCACAAAATATGGATAAGAGTTGAAAGTATAAACGACAAACCAATAGGTAATGTTAATACACATAAAACCGACACTAAATCAGTTCTTTTAAGTGGAAATGTTTATGAAACTAAAGAAATTGAGTTTGAAGTTTGTACTAGAGGTATGATGATTAAACTTTTTAGAGCGTTATTTCATCGAAAACTCTTTATAGATAAGATTCAATATGTACTCAGTGACGTGCCTGAGGTTGAAGGTGCATTAGAGGAAACAAACCTTTATGTAGTAAAAGCCAAGTTAATTAAATCATCAGAAGTTTATAATTCTAAATCATTCAAAAATAATTCTCCAATTCTAGGCGGAATTGTCGAGTTACCGAATTTAATTGAAGTAAATAGTGATGGAGGTTTTATTAAGATTTAGTTAATCTTTTAAACTCATCTTCAGAAACATTTAAGTTGTTTTGAATATTTATTGTGTAGTTGTTTATTATAGTAGAGTCACTTTTTTGTTTTGATAGATATTCATCAATATCTATATAAGGTGATTCTTCTTCTTTAGGTACTAAAGATTTAAATATTTTTGAAATAGCGAGACCTAAGACTACAAAAAATAAAAAGATATTTAGAATTAACTCCATATATCAAATATACAATAAAAATACTAACACTACGACTTTGTAAGGTCTTTAAATACTGAAACTCAAAAACTTCATCTTAATTTAGTGATGGCTAAATATTTATAGGTAAAATGAGCTTCGAGAATTGGGTAAAAGAGCAATTTATATTAATAAATCAGGAATTTCAGAAACTGAATTTTAATAGTAAGTCTATTAATGAGCTTACAGAAGAAACTTCTTATAAATTGGGTATGTTTATCCCAGTTTATGACCCAACTACAGGTAAAACTGTCAAATTTCCTCACATAGATAGATATGAAAGCTTATCAGGTTATCAGCTTAGGCAAGAAAAAGGCGAGCCTAACGGATATGTAGGACTTAATAGTTCAAGTAAAATCAATGAAGTATTCATACCTGATTTGCCTATATCACGAATTACTAGTCTACAAAGTGGCTTAGATAGAGACATATCTGGTCTTTCAATAACTGGAGATACTAATAAAATACTTACGTTAACACGATATGACGGAAGTGTAATTAATGCATCTTTTAAAGATATTGATACTGATTCTGATGTGTTTCTGAATAGTTTGAATTTTAATATTTCAACTGGAGTTTTCACGGCAGTATTAAATGATAATGAGACAAGTTCAGTTTCATTAGATGGTCGTTACTCATTGTTAAGTCATAAACACTCTTTTAATGACTTAACAGATTTACCGACTTCATTTGTTCCGTCTGAGCATTATCACGATGACAGGTATTTGAAACTTACGGGAGGTTTGGTAAGTGGAGATATGACTTTTGATGGAGAATCTACTTTCAATGGAACATCTAAATTCGATGATGATGTTGAAGTTTATGGAGTTTTATCTACAGATGCAGAAGTTTTTTTGAGGGATAATGTTTTTTGTGAACATTCTATACAGGTCGAAAAATCAATAGTAATAGATAAAAATAAAAGTTTATCAGGTATTGCAAATTCAATCTTTACAGTAAAAAAAGATTCTACGGTACCGGGTATAGATGTTGCTTCATTTATTGATGTAAATAGAAATACGCCGACCAATGCAACAAGTGATTGTTACGGTTCGGTAGTTCGTTTAAAAAACGCATCGAATTTTGATAGTAAAGGATTGATTGCAGCGAATTATGTTGCAAATCATGTTGGTGGTGGGAATGCTGATTATTTATACGGATCACTTTTTAAATCAGCCTATAACGGTAGTGGAAACATAGATTTTATGTTGCCAACATCTCATAAGTTGGAAATAAAAGGAATTGGCGTTGGAACCGTTGATTATGCTAGGGGATTGTCTCCGCATATACTTATCGATAATCCGAATATTACAGTTAACAATGCACAAGGTATGCACCCTACTATCAAGTATGTAAATGGAACTATAAAAGATTCCCATGTACTTTATCTAGATGTTGATTATGATACAAATGGAAGTGCAAAAATTATAGGTGATTTTGCTTATATTCAAGCAGGTAATGATCAATTACCCGCTGTTGAAGGATCAGCTCATTTTATAAAATCTCTAACAACTCTTCCGAGTTTGTTTTCTGGAATAATCGAAATGAATGTGTCTACAAATGACATAAAAGAGGCTTCTAATCGATGCTTATTAAATAAACAGTATGCTGATGCTAATTACCTAAAAAATGCAGGGGATTTAGTTATAAGTGGAAGTTTAACGTCGAATGCTTTTTTAAGATCTACTACTTTAATTTCAAGAAGCCCATTGCCATCATTTATACTTGAAAATTCATCTTCTGGTAAAAATGCGGTATTTATTCAAAATTCAGAATTAACAAAAAACATTACAGTTTCTAGCCCTAAAGAGAGTGGTACATTGGCTTTGATAAATGATATAAAATCTAGAATTAAATATTCTAGTACAACTCTGACTAATGAACAATTAAATTCTGATTTTCCTGCGGGAGCAAATAACCCAAATGGTATGTCAGTCTTAAACCCGTATAAAAAAGAGCTTCACTTTAGGCTTGATTCTATAACCTGGGGGAAAATAATTTTAACATAAGATAAAATGGAAAAACAAAAAAAAGAGCAAAAACAGATTGATTTAACAGATGAGTTTAAATCAGCTTTAAACATATTATTAAACACTGCTGAATTGGCAAATTCTAGAGGTGTGTTAGGTACTTTAAGGGATTCTGCATTAGTGTACAATGCTGCAGAAATAGTAAAACGAAATATTAGCGATTAAATTTAAATTCCCCATGATTACAGTTATTACAAATAGCACACTATTAAAATGGATATTTGGGTATTCATTTACTCTAAGTTCATTAGCTTTTATTGAACAGGAGTTTACACAGACTGATTTCTTTTTACAGATTCAAAATGCAATACCTAGTAAAATAGCTATGATTCTAGGTATTGTTTATGGTATTGTAATTCTTTTGGGAAGGGTTTCTAAAGAATGGAAACAACATGTATTGAATATCCAAGAGATTAAGAAGGGTAAGGAAGAAGTTGAGCAAGAAACAATCATAACAGATAGAATGAAAATTGATGTTAATTCCGTCCCTGTCAAATATGAAGAAATAGAATATCCAAACAATAAAATAGAAGATGAATAAGATTTTAGAAATAGCATTAAGCCAAATAGGTATCAAGGAAGTTAAAGGAAGTGCAGACAATCCTGAAGTATTAAAATACTTTGATGAAATAGGATTTAATGGTAGAAAATTACACGATGAAACTGCTTGGTGTAGTGCTTTTGCTAATTGGGTAGCTAAAACAGCAGGCATGCAATTTACAGGGAAGTTAAACGCTAGAAGTTGGTTAAAAGTAGGTAGAGAAGTTACAAGCCCACAAATGGGTGATGTAGTAGTTTTATGGAGAGAATCGCCAAATAGCTGGAAGGGACATGTAGGTTTTTTTATAAGGAAAACTAATCGACATATCTACATTCTTGGAGGCAATCAAAGAAATAGTGTATGTATTATAGCTTACCCTATAAACAGATTGTTACAATATAGAAGACTATGAAAAAAGATTTCATATATATAGGAATCATTTTATTAATTCTAATAGTTTTTTTTAAGTGTGATTTTAATAAAACAAATGCTAATCCTGGCGGTACTTCTGTTGATAGTACTAAAGTAACTTTAAAGCTTCCTGAAAAAAAAGGAAGCTTTAGTGTTAAACAGCCTAGACCTATTGTAATACACAATTACATATCAGAAAATAAGAATTACGAAAAGTTAATTGATAAAATTGAGAAGAAACACAAACAAAAAGCCGATTCTCTTACTATTTTACGAGAACTATTACAGGCTACTAAAGTTAGAACCTATAAAGAGCATTTTGAAGATTCTATAATTAGTGCTAATGTCACAACTGAAACTAAAGGGTATTTAAAATCAATAGATTTTGATTATAAACTAAAGCCTCAGAAAGTTTCTTTTTATGAAAAAACTATTACTAAAAATGTTAAACCTAAATTTTCTCTTTTAGTAGGAGGTAAGGTAAATACTTCATACGATTTCGAAAAAGCTTCATTTGAATTGAATTTGGGGTATCAGGACAAAAAAGGAAATATTATAGAGTTTGGTGCTAATACGCAAAAGCACTTTACTATAGGTTATAAGAAAAGTATATTTAGTAAGTATTAAAATAAAATTGTCGTGTTTAATGCCGTGTTTAAATTAAAAAAAAGACTTATTTTTGTTGAATCAATATTTTTTAAACACCTGTAAAACAGTGTTTTAAGTATGGTCTTATAAAGGTAGCTGGATTGTGGTTCCGGAGGTCGTGGGTTCGAGACCCATCTTTCACCCAAAACCAAAGCCCTTTATACAAAGGGCTTTTTTGTGTTTTTTACTTTCCTGTAAGTTTTGTTTTTATCGGTGCCGTCCCTACAAACGTCCCTATTTTTAAAATAAAACAAAATGAAAAAAAACAAGATCAATTAAAATTATCCAACAGTTGTAAGTCTTCTATTCCTGTTGTTACTCCTAAAAATTGGAAAACTGGAGGAAAAGAGCTTTTAGAAAAAGAATGGAAGATTCAGTATTACTTTAGAAATCCAAGATGTATAAATTAAAAATAATCAGAATAAGAAAAATTTTTAATATTAAAAAAATCGGCTAACACCATAAGTTAGCCGATTCATTTAAATAGATAAATAGAATAATCTTTTGTCTCCCCAAACAAAAATTATACTACAAATGTATTAAGCAGTAAGTAATGATTTAACTTATTACAATAAGTATAATTTATAGTGGTATAAGAAACTTTATTCAAAAAGATAAAAATACTATAGATGATAGATTTACTACTATTTTATTAGAAGAAAAAAGTGCTTGTAGTGTACTAAAAGATTATTTAAGTTAGTAAATATAGCATTCATAACAGTCTCCATAAGTATACAGAGATTAAACGGTATAATTTTTTAATTCATTGAGAAGTATAAGGGGAAAAAATGTTGGGGAGACTTCTCAATAATATTGGTTATATGTTTTTAAAACCTAGTACTAGGAGTTTTTATAATATTTTTATCAGAGTTTATATAAATGTTTCTTTCTAGTGACCTCAGGGAAACAGGGGTGAGATTTATTTTATGTTTCATTTATATATTCAATAATAAAAAGAACAAGTTAACTTTCAGAAACTAAAAACTGGTTATTTGTTATTTAGTTACATTCTTTTGACACACAATTTTTTAATAAGTCACAATTAATTTATTGTTTTTAAGTTGTTTATAAATAAAACAAAAGCTTCTCAAAAAATTTGAGAAGCTAAACTAAACAATTGTATTAATTTTTTTAAGAACCCCTTCTCTTGTTCTAAATCAAATTATACACTGCAATAGTCGTAAAATAAAGAGCTACTTACAATAGATTTATGTTAAAGTTCTTTTTTTTAACATAAGTTTTAGATTTGCTTCAATCATTTAATAAAAAATGCCTCCCGTTGTTTGGGAGGCAGTCAATATAGCCGATTAATTTGTGTTACGGTATTAACCGTTAACTACTACACAAGTTTAAGATACGTAAAATTTTGATAATAAAATAATTAAATATAAAAAGAAAGCTCCCTAAGGAGCAATCTAATGTAATATATGAAAACATACGGGGGGATAATCTTTTGGAAAAGACTCTTGATTCAAGAGTCTTTATGAACCTACTGTAATAATGTATAAAGCTATGCTTTGTACATATGCAATTTAGTGAAAATCAGTGTTGTATGAAAGAGGGGAAACACCTTATTGTTATATAGGTAGAAACCATTAAAAGCATACCTGATACCCCTTAGTGTAAAAATTACACATAATTAAACAGCTAATATTGAAAAAGCTGTAATAAGAAATCAGTCTAAATAAACAAAAGCCTATTTGTAATAAATTTTTTCTTGTTTATAAAAGAATATAATAAGAGAGATTTGCTGTGTAATTTATAGAAGGAAGTATATTTTAATTAATAAAATATAAATTTTAAATAAAGCAATGGTTTGTTTTACCAAAAGAAGTATTTAAAATACCAGTCATAAAAAGAAAAAACCTCTCTAAAAAGAGAGGTCAGCTAAATAAAGCCTATTTTTTCACGGTTATAAAAGCCGCTTACTACTACACATTACAAAATTATACAATTAAAAATTTACTATTGTTAGATTAAAGTAAAATAAACTTAAAAAGAAAGCTCCCTAAGGAGCTAAAAATCTAATCTATAATCTATTTGTTGAGGAAGATTATTTCTTTTTTTAAAAAGACCCTTTAATTAATTAAAGAGTCTTTAAGAACAACATACTATATAACATTCGAAACAATATTCAAGCATAAGCAAGTTACATAATAAAAAGAATAAAAAAAATGAGTAAAACTACTGTAAATCAAATACCTATAATCCATTAGAGCTGTTACCTATTTTCCCTTAATAAAAAAACAGGGCTAAGTAAATTAATTTACCGAACCCTGTATCTAAATAAAAAACCGTATAAAATTTATAAAAAGTAATTCTCTAACTTATAATTGCGCAATTATATTTGAAACTCTTTTTTGTAAGAAATTTAAAACATCTAAATATTTGATGTTAAATTGCGCTCTTTTACTAATCTCAATAGCTGGAATAATATTTCGTGCTCTAGCTTTAATTAATTCCTTAGACTCAGGTTTAGATAAGTCTAGTCTTTTAAAATCGAATTCTAACTTGTCAATTCTTTCAATTAAAATGTTCATGATTTTTTGTTTTGGGGGTTAGTTAAATTATTTAAAATATTAATACACATATGTTGATAAACCTTATGTAGTTTAGTGTTAATAATTAACAGTCCAATTTTAAAGAGTAGGCTATAAAATTAATTGGATACACGTCGCGTTTACTAGCATAGTAACCTATACTTTGGTTAGTAAACTATAACAAATTAACAACATCTTGTAGTTTTTTAAAACCCCCAGTATCCCTAAAAGATTTCTAAGGGGAAACACTTAACTGTCTAAGGGTTATTGAGTAAGAGGTGTTAGGGGGATTGTGTACAGCATTTTTGTACTTATGTTTACAGTACAATTGTAAAGTTAAGGCTATATTTGTTGAGTAACCCCAATTAATTAAGAGTGAATGAAAGTACATATTGCAGATGATCACGTTATTATTTATGAAGGCGTTAAAGTTTTATTGGAAGCTTATGATATAGAAGTGGTTGGCCATAGCTTTAACGGAAAGCAAGTAATAGAGTGGTTTAAAAACAATGAAGCAGATGTATTAATAATGGATTATAGAATGCCAGAAATGGATGGAGGTGATGTACTAGAGTATTTTGTAGCCAATAATATTGAGCAAAAAGTATTAATGGTATCAGAGTATGCCCATTACAATTTTATTAAACATGCTATAAATAATGATGCTAGCGGATACATATTAAAAACAGAAGCACATGAACTATTAGTAAATGCTTTAGAAAAAATACATAGCGGACATTTTTATTTTTCTGATTATGTAAAAGACATTATAATAGGGTATGAAAGTGGTCATAAAAAAGACGATACACCTTTTGAAGATAAGTTATCTAGCAAACAAAAAGAAATTTTACGACTCATGTTACAAAATTTTTCCAATACAGAAATAGTAGAAAAATTAAACATGGATGATGCTACCTTACGAACGCATACCAAACGCATGCGAGAAAAGGTAAATGTTAAAACAAATGTAGGTTTAGTAACCTTAGCTATAAAAGAAGAATTTAAGTAACAAATAACCAGTATATTTATGTAAAAACGGCTTTTGTATCTTTATGTAATTGAATAACCAAAAAACATAAAGAAACATGAAAAAAATTTACGTATTGATTACCGTATTAAGTTTAGTTTTTACAGCCTGTACAGACAATACCACAGAACATGAAGAGCTTCTTAAAATTCAAGCAACAGATAAAGAGGGGAGTAGTACTTCAGAAGGAGAAAGTGGAGGCAACGGGGATAATGATGAAGGCTAAGCAGAGCTTAGTTTATATATCTGTTGTGTTTTGCGCTATACTCTTCTATTCTCATAAATTTATACAACCATATAGTAATGATTATTGGAGTAAATTAAAAGAACATGAAAAACTTAAAAAAGAAAGAACAATAGCTTTAAGCAGGGTTAAAGATTATGCTAAAGGTACTGTTTATTATGAAGATTATAAGCGGATAAGGGATAAGACAAATGAAGCTTGGAGTGTTTTTAAAAGAGCAGAAGAAAATGAAAAAATTTATGGTTTTAATTCAGTTCATTACTTTATAGAAAGGTTAGGGTTAACTGTTTTGATTTTTATTTATTCCCTATATAACTTATTTCGTTCTTTTTATTACGAACGTAGAAATATGGCTAGTAAAGTATTTCATGGGTTTGTTATCTCTGTAGCGATGTTTTACTTCTTTTGGATATTTAGCGTATTTCAAGATTTTAGTAAAGTAACTTATTTAATAATGACGCTGTTTTCGGCAAGTTTGGTAGTTACAGGTGTTTACTTTTTTACTAGGTATAAAGAAAGCTATATTAACAAACTAAAAGGAAATGTACGAGAAATATCAAAATTTACCATAAAGAATACCAAACCAGAGAAGCAAGCAGAAATGTTTGAAGTTTTAGAAAAAATAGCCAAAACCAATTAACAGTATTCTAAGTAAATAATTGTTTATTAGTGTAAACAAACCTTGGTGATAATTTACTGAGGTTTGTTTTTTTATAACAGAACCTTTCGCGACACTCTTTTAGATTATAGGTAAAAGTAATATTGTCTTGCAAATAATTTAGTTTTATATTTGACCCAATAGAAGACAATAAAAAATATTTTTCTTACTAAGGAAAAGAGTATTAAGAAGAAAGTGTAAAAGGAAAGAAAAAGTGAGTTAAATTGTTAAAAACTAAACCTAATAATTGAAATATGAAAATATTAAAAGTACTACTATTAATAGTAACTTTTGTTACTTTTTATAGCTGCTCAAATAATTCAGATAATATTCAGGATGATAATAATATTCCTACTCCAAAGGAATATAACTTTTCTATTACTCAATCTTTAAACGATATTCAAGAATTAGATAAAGTAGAGTTTAAAATTGGAAATAAAGAAGATGTTAATATTAATGAAGTAAAATGGTATGTTAATAATAATTCAGTAGAAGGATATTATGATTTGCATTATACTTTTAGCGCTTTTGGAGAGTTTAAAATAAAAGCAGAAATTATTTACTATAAACCACAAAGCAGTAACTCAGAAACAAAAATTGTAGAAAAAACAGTAACTGTTAAAGAAAAACCTAAATATTTAGTTACAGTTAAAAAGGTAGAAGTGTTGGCTTATAGTTATTTTGAAAATTTTAAATACAACCAATTTAACCGTTGCTCAATGAAAAGCTATTTCCAAATAGAAGGTAAAGATGAAGTTGGAGGATATGCTATACTACATACTTCTTCTGAAAACTTGGAGAACGCTAGAGTGTATTTATATGATTTTAAGGTAATGAGTTGGGATATTTCAGCTGTAGATTATAAAATAAAAGTTTATAAAACAGGAAATTATTACCCAAATAGTCAATGGTATAGTAGTATTTTTAAATTTTATGGAGCAAGTGTTGTATATGGAGAAGCTTATAAGGAGTTAACTTCGTATTATCTAGACTTAAATCCATATAGAATTACTAAACCATCGGAAGTACTAGCTAATAGTGGAGGTTTACAAATAAAGTTAACCTTAGAGTGGAACTAAAAATAGAAGTAAATTATAATATAGTAAAAGACTCACCTATGTGGTGAGTTTTTTATTTGAGTTAAAAACAAAAAGTAATTAATGATAAGAATAGCCAAAAACATAGTAAGTATAATAATAACAGTAACATTACTTTATAATTGCAAATCTGAAAAGAAACCCCAAAAGTTTGATTATGGTAAGGTAACAGGCAATATGTATACTAATTCTTTTTTTGATTTTGAGGTTAAAATTCCTGAAGGTTGGGCAGTACAGTCTCAAGAACAAACTCAAAAACTAGCAGAAAAAGGAGCAGAACTTGCTGCTGGTGATGACGAGTATTTGAAATCGGCGGTTAAATCTGCTGAGGTAGATTCAGCCAATTTGTTAGTAGTGTATGAGTATGAATTGGGAACAGAAGTAACTTATAACCCTAATTTTATGCTATTGGCAGAAAATTTAAAAAATACTCCAGAGGTTAAGAATCCGGGAGAGTATTTACTGCATGCAAAAAAGTTATTACAACGTTCCGCTATTGAATATCATTTTGAAGAAGACGAATTTGAAAAGGAAATAATAAGTGGAGAAACGTTTTATACAATGCGTTGTTCAATAAAATATCTAGGAACAGAAATAAAGCAAAAGTATTATTGCGTATTTAAAAAAGGCTTTTGTTTAAGTATAATAGTTTCTTATTTAGATGTTTACCAAAAAAGGAAACTAGAAGCTATAGTAACTGAGAGTAAATTTAAATAATTATTCGTCATTTAAATTCCAGTTGTATTCCATATAACTAATTGTAGCATCTTTTTGAATGTTTATTAAAACATATTTGTTAATATAGTCAATCAAGCTTTCATTCTGAGTGAAATCACCTTCATACCATTCAAATATTTTTGACAGTTTTAGTTTATTTTTAGTTACAATATTTCTAGTTGTGTCATTAATAAAACCTTTCATTAATACTTCTAGTTGTTCATCAACGCCTTTTTCTGTAAAGGCAATAACGGCAACTTTTGGACTTGATTTACTGGCGGAATTAAACCCTGCGTGAATTCTTGGATCTTTAAACTTTTTTCTAATTATTTCATGTTCAACTTGGTTTAAAGTATATACCTTACTACCAACATTGACAAAAGGAATTTCCCATACACTTTTCCCTTCTTTTTTTACGGAAAGTATACTACTTTTTTTACTTTCTTTATAAGAATAGTTAATGATAACTTCCATGTTTTTTTCCTTTTCTTGCTTAACTATGGAGCTTTTTTGAAATGGATAATTATCAATAATAATTTTTAAAACATACGCATTATAGACGTTCATCCAAAAAGCTTTCTCTTTGCTTATAGACCATTTTTCTGTAGGACTTGTTTGAGCTAAAAAATTCAAATAAGTATCTAGATAATGTTTATCTTCTTTTAACATACAATAATTAACATCTCCTGTACTTGGGTTAACATGTTTTTTCAAAAGATAATTGTAAGCTTCTTCTTGGCTTACTACTGTTGAAGCTAGGAATAAATTAAGTATAAGAATGGTTGTAATTTTCGAGAACATCTTATTTAAAGTTTATGGTTGGTTGTATTCCAAAGGTATTAGTTGTAATAATAATTTGACTGAAAGTTTAGATGAATTTAAGTAAAAGTATAGGTGAGTTGTAAGTATACAGAGTTAATTTAAAAACTTTATTGTGCCTGTAAAAATGTAATACAAAAGGGAGCTTACTAACGTATGTTTAATTAAAAAGCTCACCAAAATTGGCGAGCTTTTTTAGATTTAGTTGTTTGTTGTTTTAGTGTGTGTTGTGTGTAGGTGTATTTATTGTAGCCCAAAAGGGTTTTCAATAGAAAGCATGGGTTCCGTAAACCATTTAGGCCCGTCTTCGGTCATATAAATATGATCTTCATGACGAATGCCAAAAGCATCTGGAACACATATCATAGGTTCGTTACTAAAACACATACCCGGTTGTAGGTTTGTGTTGTCATTTTTAACAATATAAGGCCATTCATGAATGTCTAATCCAATTCCATGACCTGTACGATGAGGTAATCCTGGTAATTTATAGTCAGGACCTAAGTTATGACTTTCTAATACTTTTCTAGAAGCATTATCAATATCAGCACACGTATTGCCTAGCTGCGCAGCATTAAAAGCAGCCAATTGTGTTTCCTTTTCAATGTTCCAAATAGTACGTTGCTGTTCAGTTGGTGTACCAAACACATAGGTTCTAGTAATATCTGAAATATAATCATGAAGTTGGCATCCAGTATCTACTAAAACTACTTCATTTTCTTCTAAATTCTTAGGTGTTTTAACACCATGCGGAAAAGAAGAGTCTACACCAAAAAGAACAATACAAAAATAAGACCCCGATGGAATTCCATAACGTTTGTGCGCCTCATTAATAAAATCAGTAACCTCTTTGGTGCTAATACCAACACGTAAAATTCTAGCAACTGCTTTTTGTACTTCTAAAGTAATATCCATAGCACGTTGCATAATAGCAATCTCAGCTTTAGATTTTATCATTCTACAAGTAGCAGTCACAGATTTAGCATCCTCAAACTGATAACTTGAAGTTAGTTTTATAATACCATTAGAAACAAAAAACGGAGTAGCTTCATCAATAAGAATAGTACCGCTAGTAATGTTTTTTTCGTTTAATAAATCTAAAAATAAAACATATGGATTCTCATGTTCTTCCCAGCAACGAACAGTACCTTCTACCAGCATAAAGTCTAAAATAGTACCTTCCTCAAATTTAGGAGCAATGTATTCTAGATTGCCATCAGCATATAAAATAGCTCCAACCATACGTTCACTAGAACTCCATCTTGTACCAGTAAAATAATACAAGTTTGTTCCCGCATGTAAATACATAGCTTCAGCTCCTTGCTCTTTTAATAAAGCAGTAGCTTTTTCAATACGTTGTGCAAATTCTTCTTTTTGAATAGGTTGAACATCGCTTACATTTGGTTTAATTTTAGCTAATTCTTCAGCTATTGTAGAACCTCCAATACCAATCATGTATGTATAGTTTAATTATTGTATAATTTATAAATTGTTGTTTCTTGCCCTAACCAAGTTTGTAATTTAGCATATACTTTATCTTGATCTTCTTTAGAAAAATGTTTAATTCTTGTTGAATGATCAGCTTTCTCTAATACCATTTTTAAAGCATCTACTTCAGGTTTAGGAGTTGGAGCACAAGCACCCCAAGGATCATAAGCACCGTATATGTATATAATCTTATTACCTTTATTTTCAACAAAATCTCTAACCTTAGCAATATAATTAGGATTATAAGTTAAATCTACGCCTTCTGGAGCAAAACGTTTATTAGAAGTACTTTTAACCACTTTTAATAAATCTTTCACAGGCTCAAAATCAAAACCATAATAACCTAATTCTTTCATGTGTTGGTAAAAAGAAGGTAAGTATTTATGATAGCCTTTATCACTATAAAAACCAATACCAACATCTTTATGAAAATAAGCTACAATATCTTTTACAGAAGCATCTGAACTAGGTAACTTATCACAAGCACCGCCACCCCATTGCCAAAAAGAGAAAGGGAATTCCAATACCGTATATTCTAGAGCTTCTTCATGAGGCACTTTTGTAAAACTTAATTTGTTTTTCGTTGCAATTTCATTAAAAGCTTCTAAAGCTTCTGTTCTATTTTCTAAAACTCTTCTTTGTAAAGTTTTGATTAAATCTCTACACTCTTTAGTTCCAACAGAATTAATCAAGTCTGTAGTTCGTTGATCTTCGGTTCCGTTAATCAATGGAGCTACATAAGGAACTGCTACATCTACATCATTTGGATATTTAGATTTATAAATTAAAGTAGTTTCTCCTCCTTTACTAATTCCTGAAGAAAGCCATTTTCCTTTGTATAATGTTTTTAACTTAGTAACAATACCATGATAATCTTCAATAGCATTATCATTAGTTAAATATTTCCAAGGAATAGAATCGGGTCTAGACTTACCATACATTCTATATTCTACAATTACTTGATTTCCTTTAAAAATCTTACTTAATTCAGTAGTTCTGTTGTAAGATCCATATCCATCAGTAATTAATACAGTTGGTTTAGTGTAGTCTGTATGTGATACATACATATGATGCTTAAAAGTACCTTCAGCAGGGTTTTTAGGATTTAAATGTTGATTTAAAACAACTTTATAAGCTTCAGTAAAATGATCTTTAGTTTTTATAGAGTCAATAGTTGCGTCTGGAAACAGAGCTTGCAACTGTGTTTTAAAACTTTGAGGCTTTTTTTCTTCTTTGGAAGTTTTACAAGAAAAACTAACCGCTACTAGAAGAAAAAATGCTAGCGTATTTGATAAATATTTCATTAAAGTAAGTTATTAGAAAAGGTAAATATACAAGCTCTAAGATAAGAAGAAGTAATATAATATTATCTATATCTTATATTATATTTGTGTGTTAAAAGGTAATATTGAATGTGATTTATAGGAAATAGTTATTTTTAACCCTATGAATAAAATTAGCCAGATATCCGATACGTTTATTGAGGAAAACACAGTGTTTTTAGAATTAATTAACGAACTACACACTACATTTTCCGCTAACGATGTAATAGTGCCTATGCGTCATCATCATGATTTTCCTAACCCAGAAGTAAATGCAGATTCTACTTTATTACTAATGCCAGCATGGAGTCCAAGTAAAAGTGCAGGGGTTAAAATAGTAACAGTGAGCCCAGAAAACGCTCAGTTTGATTTGCCATCAATTAATGGAACCTATTTATATTTAGATGCCGTAAAGGGAACTATTAAAGCTATTTTAGAAGCTAAAAGTTTAACAGCAAAAAGAACTGCTGCTGCATCTGCATTGGCTTCTTCTTTTTTGTCAAGAAAAGATGCAAGTAGTTTGTTAATGATTGGTACAGGAGCGTTATCAACAAACCTAATCAAAGCACATGCTTCGGTAAGACCTATAAAAGAAGTGTTTGTTTGGGGACGTAATTTAGACAAAGCTAAAGTCATATGTGAAGTTTTAAAAGAAGAATCGTTTACGATAATTCCCATAGAAAAAATAGAAGATAAAATATCAGAAGTAGATATTATTTCTAGTGCAACTTTATCACCAACGCCATTAGTATTTGGAAAGTATTTAAAAGAAGGACAACATTTAGATTTAGTTGGAGCTTACAGAAAAGATACTAGAGAGGCTGATGATGAAGCAGTTCAAAAATCATCAGTATATATTGATACTTATCAAGGAGGATTAAAAGAAGGAGGAGATATTGTAATTCCTTTAAAAACCGGAGTATTAAAAGAAGATGAGGTACAAGCAGATTTATTTGAATTATGTTCGGGTAAAAAGTCAGGAAGAAAATCTGATAATGAAATTACATTCTTTAAATCTGTAGGACATGCTTTGGAAGATTTAACAGCGGCTAACTATTACTATAAAAAATTCACGAATGAGTAAAGTATATCAAAATATTTTAAAACAAACTGATTTTCAAACACCCAAAGATTGGTTACAAATAAAAACCATTGATATGCATACTGGAGGTGAGCCTTTACGTATAGTTGTAGATGGTTTTCCTGAATTAAAAGGGAGTTGTGTATTAGATTATAGAAGGTATTGTAAAGAAAATTATGATACTTTAAGAAAAGCCCTGATGTTTGAACCTAGAGGTCATGCAGATATGTATGGTTGTATTTTATTACCTCCTAATGACGATGAAGGTGATTTTGGAATTATCTTTTTGCATAATGAAGGGTATTCAACTATGTGCGGACATGCAATTATAGCCATTTCAACATTAGCTATAGAAATGAATTGGGTAAATGTTAAAGAAGGAGATAATGTATTAAAAATTGATGCGCCTTGTGGAAGAATAGTGTCTTATACTAGTGTTAAAGAAGGTAAAGTAACTGGAGTTCGTTTTCATTGTGTACCTAGTTTTGTAGTAGGTTTAGATAGGGTAGTAGATGTGAAAGGAATAGGTAAAGTAACTTATGATTTGGCTTATGGAGGTGCTTTTTATGCCTATGTAGATATGGCAAAAAACAATTTCGATTTTGACTTAACTACCAATAATTACAGAAAGTTAATTTCTACTGGTATGCAGATAAAACATGCTGTAATGAATTCGGACAATGAGATAGAACATCCTTTTGAAAAAGATTTAAGCTTTTTATACGGAACCATTTTTGTTGATAATACTAAACAAGCATCAGGAGTTGATAGTAGAAATGTATGTATTTTTGCAGAAGGAGAAGTTGATCGTTGCCCAACAGGTTCGGGAGTATCTGGACGTATGGCAATTCATAAAGCAAGAAAAGAAATTGGTTGTGAAGAAACTATGACCATTGAGAGTATTACAGGATCAGTATTTACAGGATCAGTAGTGGCAGAAGAAGATTATGGTACTTTTAAAGCTGTGATTCCACAAGTAGAAGGAACTGCTTATATTACTGGTAAACATACTTTTGTGATTGATCCAAATGATCCAATGAAAGATGGTTTTATATTAAGATAATTTTTCAATATCAAAATACATATAAAAAGAAAAAGGCTGTCAGAAAAGACAGCCTTTAGTTATATAAAATAACGGAAGTTATAATTATTTTAAACTCCCAGTCATATCTTCAGGTTTTACCCATTGGTCATATTCCTCAGCAGTAACATAACCTAAGTTAATTGCCTCTTCTTTTAAAGTTGTACCATTAGCGTGCGCAGTATTAGCTATTTCAGCAGCTTTATAGTATCCTATTTTAGTGTTTAATGCTGTAACTAACATTAATGAGTTATTTACAAGTTCATTAATTCTTGTATGATTAGGCATTATACCAGCAGCACAATTTACATCAAAAGATACACACGCATCTCCAATTAATTGGGCAGATTGTAAAACATTAGCAGCCATCATTGGTTTAAATACATTTAATTCATAATGACCTTGAGTACCTCCAACAGTTACTGCTACATCATTCCCCATAACTTGCGCGCACACCATGGTAATAGCTTCTGCTTGAGTTGGGTTTACTTTACCTGGCATAATTGAAGAACCAGGCTCATTGGCAGGAATAATAATTTCACCAATACCTGAACGAGGTCCGGATGCCATTAAGCGAATATCGTTAGCAATTTTATTTAAAGAAACGGCTAATTGTTTTAAAGCACCATGTGTTTCTACCAATGCATCATGAGCAGCTAAAGCTTCAAATTTATTTTCAGCAGTAACAAATGGTAATCCAGTAAATTCAGCAATGTATTTAGCTACAAGAACATCATAGCCTTTAGGTGTATTTAAACCTGTACCTACCGCAGTTCCACCTAATGCTAATTGAGCTAAATGAACTAAAGAGTTTTTTAAGGCTTTTAATCCAAAGTTTAATTGGGCTACATATCCTGAAAATTCTTGACCTAAGGTTAGGGGAGTAGCATCCATTAAATGCGTACGTCCAATTTTTACTACATCATTAAAAGCTTCAGATTTTGCTTGTAAAGTATCGCGTAATTGTTCAATACCAGGAATAGTAACTTCCACAATCTTTTTATAGGCAGCAATATGCATTCCAGTCGGGAAAGTATCGTTTGATGACTGCGATTTGTTTACATCATCATTTGGTTGAATTGTTTTTTCACCTTCACCAATCACTTTTCCAGCAATCTCATGAGCACGGTTAGCAACAACCTCATTTACATTCATGTTTGATTGTGTTCCAGAACCTGTTTGCCAAATTACTAAAGGAAATTGATCATCATGTTTACCAGCTAAAATCTCATCACAAACCTGTCCAATTAAATCGCGTTTTTCTTCTGCTAAAACACCTAACTCACAGTTAGTAAAAGCAGCTGCTTTTTTTAGATAAGCAAATCCGTAAACAACCTCTAAAGGCATAGAAGCAGGAGCACCGATTTTAAAGTTATTACGAGAACGTTCTGTTTGTGCTCCCCAATATTTATCAGCAGGAACTTCTACTTGTCCCATAGTATCTTTTTCGATTCTGTATTTCATTTGTATAGTGATTTTAATATGCTTTAATTATTGATGTCCAAAATTACAAATTCTAATAGTTTTACTTATTGATTTTTACTATATTTTATTGTCGGATACAAAAAATAATTATAATTTTGTATCCCGATAACAATTTATAATAATAGACAAATGTTAGATTTTTCAGAATTCTCAGGTTTAGTTTTATTCATGTTTATATTTACAGCTGGATTTTGGTTGTTAATTTTCTTATTGACATTTGTAGTTCCTTACTGGATTGGTGGAACTATCTGGGAAAACATCAAATTAAAGAAAGAAGCTAAGAAAGCTGCTCAAGGTAAATAAGAGTAGTTATTTATAAAATATTTTTAAGCCCGTTCATTTTTGAGCGGGCTTTTTTTCAAGTTAATGCGAACTGTAACACTTTAAAGTTTTAGGGGGCTATTTAGTAGTGTAAAAATAACTACGATGAAAAAACTACTTTGGATTTTATTTGGGATATTATGTTCGTTGATAGGTTTATATCCTATTACTTATTTTTTAATTGATAGAAAGTTTGGATTATTAGCTTCAAAATCGACAGAGCTTTTAAGTGATAACGTATGGAATATAGCTTTCTATGCTCATATTATACTTGGAGGGTTGGCATTATTAATAGGTTGGTTACAGTTTAATAAAAAGTTAAGAAAAAGAAATATTAAATTACATAGGTTAATTGGAAAAATTTATACCATTGCCGTTTTAATTAGTGGATTAGGAGGTTTATATATTGCCTTATTTGCTACAGGAGGTATTATTAGTGGAACTGGTTTTTTTTTATTAGGTATAGTTTGGTTAACCACAACCATTTTTGGTTTTAATGCTATTAAAAAAGGAAAAGTTGAGTTACATAAAAAGTTTATGATTTATAGTTATGCAGCATGTTTTGCAGCGGTAACTTTAAGAATTTGGCTGCCATTATTAATAGCAGGTTTAGGTGGTTTTACGGTAGCTTATAAAATAGTAGCATGGCTTTCTTGGGTTCCAAATATATTGGTAGCATATTGGATAACTAGAAAAAGTAATGCTTTTTGAAAGGATAATAGTTGTCTGCAAAAAGAACTTAAAATATTAATATCCCCCACTCTTATTTTCCCAAAAAACTTTTAAAGCATCTATTATAGTGATAACAGGGCTAATGATAAGAATTAGGATGGATAGTAGTATTTCGGTAATTCTTTTCATAAAGAGAGAAACTTTTCTCGTTTCTAAAAATTCAGTTTTAAGATAATCACAGCTTTTTTCATAAATCAAAAATAACATAACAAATTGAATAAAAGCTTATTCGATGTAGAATAAGCTTTTATTGGTCTCAAAAAAAGTTAAAACTATGCACTTTAGTGCATCTGGCTTTAGCTTCTAAAAACTTTCGTTATATTTATATAATATCAGTTAGTCAAAGAAGAAATAGCCATTCAGTAAGTCGTTTAACAGTACATATAGTTTGGAGTACAGGCAATATTACAGATAAAATGGTAAATGAATATTAAGAGCATCATAGAAAACCATATGATGACGGTTCAAACTTTATATTAGAATGACTTTTAGTTGTAACAAAAACTTTGGCACTTTCAGTCCATAATGGTTTATTTTCTTCTGAATTATCTATTTACTTTTCTATCTAAAACATAAGTAGTTATTAAAAATAGTAAGGCAACAGTTGCAGGATAAAATTCATTATCATTTACTGCTATATGTGCTGAAATTGCTAATAAAAAATTAAAGAAAAAACCAGCATATGCCCATTCTTTTACTGTTTGTGGAACTCGAAACCAAATAGCAATTAAGCCTAAAATTTTAACAATACCCATTGGGTAAATTAAATAGGTAGGGTAATTAATTTGTGTAAACATTCCTTTTACCATTTCATGATTAAAAAAGTATTGCAAGGCTCCCACCAATACTAATAGGGTGAATACTATTTTTACTACTTTTCTCGTGATGATCATTTTTTTAGTCATAATATTTAATTTTAATTTATTTTAAGTGTTTATATTTTACATGTAAAATATTTGGATAAATTTTTTATTCCTTCAATTTGTCTAATATGTCACTGCTGAATTGGGCTTCTTCAACAGAAATATTGTTTAAAAAATCCATTAAACCTATTTCATCACTTTTTTTATCAATATTTTCTAATAACAAAAGCCCTTTATCGGTAATACGAACATAAACAACTCGTCTATCTGTATCAGATCGTTTTCTTTCTATTAATTCTTTCTCTAATAATTTGTCAGATAATCGTGTAGTATTAGGAGTTTTATCTATCATTAAAGATTTAACATCATTCATGTTTCTCCAGTCATTAGATCCTTTTAAAATTCTGAGAATATTAAATTGTTGCATAGATATTCCAAATGGTTTAAGAAAATTAGAATAGGTGTTTCTAAACCAATTTCCAGTATGTATAATATTGGCTATTAAACGGTGTCTACTGTTTTCAAAATTAGTTTTTATGTCGTCATCTATTTTTGCCATGCAAGGCAAAGGTAGTTAATTTATTTTACATGTAAAATATTTACAAGTGTAAAAATAAAAAACCAATGTAGTAAGTATAAATACATTGGCTTTTATTATAAAAATTCTTCACGATTACCCACCAAATTCTTCACCGCCACCATCATATTGTCTACTAGGGCGTTCACGTTTTTTCTTCTGATTAAATCGGTACGTAAAACTTAAAGAAATTTGTCTTTCTCTCCATTGAAAAGCACCTTCAGAAATGGAAGTAGGCATTTCTCTTCCTCCAAAATAAGTTGTGTTTTCTCTTTTACGAGTATTAAATAAATCACTTACGTTTAATACAAGAGAAGCTTTGTCTTTAAATAAGTCTTTGCTAAAAGCTAAGTTTGTAACAAACATTCCTTTTCGGTCACTTTGAGCATCTGATCTTGGTCCACGGTACATTAAACGAGTTTGCCATTGTATTTTTCCTGGTAAGGTAATTCTAGAATTAAAACGAGCAAACCAACTACTTTCATTAACTTCGTTTAATATAACAGATTGATTAGCTCCTTGTATATCTGTATAATTATAAGTAAAAGCTTCTGTGTTAAACTTAAAATAGTTAAAAGTTGCTGATAAACGTGCCCATCTTGCAGGCGAATAATTACTAGTAAATTCAAAACCGTACCTGTTTTCGGTACCTAAATTAACAGGGGTTCTAACAAAAACAGTTTGCTCTTTTCCGTTTACAATTCTTTCTTCTCTAAAAGAAATTCCTTGCATAATATCTGTTGAATACTGATAATAGATAGAAGAATTTAACGTAAGCTTTTTAATTTTTGTAGTATAACCTAAGTCAAAAGAACTGGTGAAAGTAGGGTCAATATCTGGGTTACCTTTAAAAATATTGGTGGCAGAACTACGAGACTCAAAAGGATTAATAAACCAGTAACGAGGTCTTCTAAGTCTTCTACTATAGCCAAGGGTTAAATTATCAGTGTCATTTAATTCATAACCTAAATTCACAGTTGGGAACCATTCTGTATAATTTTTGTCGGAGAAAGAGTTATCGGTAAGTACTCTCAAGTCAATATCAGTAATTTCTGTACGCAGTCCTAATAAATAAGAGAATTTGTTTATTTTATTACCGTATTGTGCATAAAAAGCATAAATATTTTGTTTAAACTCAATAGCATTAGAAGGGTCATACTGAAAAGGATTTCCCAATTGATCTCGTACTTTAAAATCAGAGAATAAATCTTGTAAAGTGGATTTGTGCCCTAATTCTATTTGACTATTTTCTCCAATAGGATGCACGTAATCTATTTGAATTAAATAATCCTGAGAATTTGTTATTTGTGAGTTTTGTTCAGACAAAACATTGTTAACTACTACAGGGGAATTTTCTTGTTCTTCACTATTACTATATTGCAAGTCAATAATTAATTTTTTACCCTTTCCATCAAAATTATTTGTATAATTTAGGGCGTATTGTGTATCAGTTCCATCTTCTTCTTCTGTTTCAATACGAGTTTCTTTAAATAGATTTAGAGAAGTGTCTGTAAATAAGTATCTATCTGTTAAATTCGTTGCAACATCATCGCCTTTAGAGTTACGATAGAAGAAAGAACCAGTAATAGAACTATTTTTTGTTAAATAATACTCTAAACCTAAAGAGGCATTAAAATTGTTGTTTTTTCTATCAAATACACGGTCCTCTACCTGTGTACTATCAATAGTTCTAGTGTTTCTATTAATATAAGAAAACTCAGAAAAAGAATTACCAGGTCCTTTCCTATAAGAATAACCTAGATTTGAAAATAAGTTAAACTTTTTAGTTCTGTAATTAAGGTTGGGTGAAAAGCTAAATTGAGTAGGGATTCCTACAGTGGTATTTATAGAACCATTAAAACCAGTAATTTTACCTTTTCTTAAAATAATATTTAAAATACCTGCGGTTCCTTCAGCGTCATACCTAGCAGATGGAGAAGTAATCACTTCAACCTTTTCAATAGCTTCAGCAGGTAAGTTGCGTAAAGCATCCGTACCATTAAGTCCAACCAAAGCAGAAGGTTTACCATCAATTAAAATACGTACATTTTCATTTCCACGTAAACTTACGGCTCCTTCGGCATCAACATTTACAGAAGGAACATTATCGAGCACATCACTTGCATTTCCTCCTTTTACTGTCATATCTTTACCAACGTTATATATTTTTTTATCCAATCGGATTTCAACAGTAGATTTTTCCGCTATAATTTCAACTTCTTCTAAAGTTTCTGCATCTTCACTTAATGTTATAGTACCTAAATTGGTGTCAGTAAATAATTTTTGGTTAGGAAGGCTTTTAGATTTAAAACCAATAAATTCAACTTTAACGGCATAGATTCCTTTTGGAATTTCTATTTCAAAATTACCATTATTATCGGTAACTCCACCAGTAACTTTTTTTCTTTTCAAGTGTGTTAAAATAATAGTTGCATATTCCAAAGGTTGTTGGGTTTGGGTTTCAATTATTTTTCCTGTCAACTTCACTTTAGGTATATTTCCTTTAAAATTGGGTCTTTGTGCAAATAAGGAAGCACTAAGGAATAAAAAAAGTAGTGTTATGTTCTTCATGAAATTAGTTTATAAACCTCTTTGACTGCTAAGTTCTTTATTGGTTTAAAAACGTCTTGTTAAAGCTATGTTAAATTAAGTTTATTATCTAGTTTGACTTAATAAAAAAGTATCCGTTTTATTAATTATATAGCTTATTATTTTTCATTAGGAAATAAAAACGTTTAGTTAGGAAATAAAAATATTTTTTGATTTTGTATAGTTTTTACATTTGAAGAATTATTTAAATTTTTTAGGTAGAGTAAGTTAGTGGCTATTGTTGTTTTCTAAGATTAATTTAAAGAGTGTAATAACAACTATTTTACCTTCATTTTCAAAGGCTATTTTTTCGGAAACATTACTAAGTTGAAACTAAACTGTATGTATAAATTAATACTTCGGTTTAGGTGTTACATGTATTGTAAATGTTAAAGGAGGAAACTGAAAATCCTTATTAAAAGAGTAGGTATTATATGATTTTTAAATAAAAAACAATCTTTAAAAGATGAAGAACCAAGTCAATCAAAAAACAACAATTATAAGCTTATTGATGAGCTTATTTCTTATTCAATTTTGTTTATCACAAAATTTAGTTGAAAACCCAAGTTTTGAACAGGGAACTCCCCCAAATAATCAAGGAGAGCTACATAGAGCTACATATTGGACACATTATAAAGGAGAATGTATTGCTTATAACCCAAATATTCAAAGTACATTTCCAAGCTCAGATTTATTTGACAAAAATAGTTCTTCTGCTCAGATAGGTGTTCCAAATAATAAGTTTACAACGTCAGCAGGATTAGCAGAAAGAACAGGGAAAAATAGATATGCAGGAATATACACAGCTATATATCCACCTAGTCCAGCTAGCGAAGAACGAATTAGAGGAACTTTAAAAAATGTTTTACAAGCTGGAGGATATGATTTGTCTCTTTATTTGGCTAGAGCAAAAAACTTTTATGCATTATCTAATCCACAATTAGATCCTGTTAACTATTATAATGTGGAGGTTGTATTACGTAAAGGTAATTCTTGTATACAGAGTAAAATCATTTATACCTCACCAAGCATTACTAATTTTCAATGGCAGAAATATAGTACTGTTTTTAGTATTTCTCAATCTGAAGCCAATATTTATGATAAGGTAGAAATAAGACTAAAAATGTGGCCTATTGAAAAAATGGGGAATAATAATGCTAGAGCTATTTTAGTAGATGATGTTAGCATTTCTAAAGTAGTGTGTAATTTAAATGCAGCTTTCACTAATAATTTAACATGTAATGAGAAATCCAATACTGTTTCTATTAATGTTAATAATACAGGAACTAATCCAAATGGTACGGCACATATGTATGAAATATCAGAAATGAATAGTTTAAGCATAGCAGATGCGGATGTTGTAAGTGTAGTAGGATATGTGTATGCAGCATCTGGTACATATAACGTTCCTAAAATTGCAGGAAAATATTACATGATTAAGCATGGAGTATGGACATCGATTTGTACCTGGAAAGAGCAAAGAAAAGTAATACAAATTCCTTATTCTTTTAACCAAATGGTGGATTCAGGTTTTAATGGTTATATTAATTCGTCATCAAATGGAAGCTTAACTATTGATGTAAATGCTGCAGTACACACTAATGTAGTTAGTAATTGGATTGTTTTTAAAAATACAGTAAATACTTACCCTAGTCTTACTACATGGAGTTTACATACTTGGGTAAGTTCTAATACCCCAACTCATGCTTATAATGTGCCTAATGTACAAAATGGAATGTTCTATTTAGTAAGGCATATATCAAGAACAAATTGCTCTCAAATTAGTTATACAGATAAAGTATTTTATGTGTTTATGAATGAAGAGATGTTAAGTAAGAAAGAAAGTAAATTTAGCTATAAATTAGTTTCTGAAAAGCAATATTTTGTTTCAAAAATTAATCATGAAAAAAATATGAGCCAAATAAAAAACATGAAAAATGAAATTAATGAAGTGAATTACATAAAACTTTACCCTAATCCATCTGTAGAGGAAGTATTTGTAAAAAGTAATATTAGCTTAAAAGGAGCAAAAATAGAAATAGCTGATAAATATGGGGAAGTAATTTACCATGGTATTTGGAGTAAAGATACTTCTATTAAAATAAATACTCTAAAGTCAGGAGTGTATATAGTTACTGTTAGAACATTAAAAGAGACTTTCTATGATAAACTGTTAATAGAATAGATTTCAGAAAATAACCCAATATAGTTTTTTTATAAATCAAAGGCCAGAAGAATTTATTTTCTTCTGGCCTTATTTATTTAACTTTTATAGTTTAAAAACTATAATGCTATTTTTTATTTTTAGCTCTTTGTTGAGCTGCTTGTTGTTCTTGAGCTTGTTTCATTGCGGCGTCTAAGCGTTCACGGAACTTACTCTTTTTAACAGGTTTCTTCTTGTTTTCTTCTATCTGTGCGTGAATTTTAGCTTCATCAATAACAAAGTTTTTAATAACAAACATAATAGCAATGGTTAATAAGTTTGAAATAAAGTAGTATAAACTTAATCCACTTGCGTAGTTGTTAAAGAAGAATAACATCATAATAGGAGAGAAGTATATCATATACTTCATCATTTTGCTCATATCAGGCATTCCTTCTTGAGGAGGAGCTTGCATGTTTGCTTGTTGACTTTGGTTCATTTTCATGTAAAAGAAAATAGCAATAGAAGCTAGTATTGGGAATAAACTTACATGATCACCATACCATGGAATTTCAAATGGTAACTTGAAGATAATATCATATGATGATAAATCATTAGCCCATAAGAAACTTTTTTGTCTAAAGTCTATGTTAGTAGGGAAAAACTTAAATAAAGCAAAGAATACTGGCATTTGTAATAAAGCAGGAATACAACCAGACATCATACTAACTCCTGCTTTTCGTTGTACAGCCATAATTTCTTGCTGGCGTTTCATAGCATTTTCATTACCAGGATATTTTTTGTTAATTTCTTCCATTTCTGGACGAATAACTTTCATTTTAGCACTAGATAAATACGATTTATAAAGCACTGGTGACATGATAATACGAACTACAATAGTCATTAAAATAATGATTAATCCATAGTTCCCAATAAAACCTTTTAACATGTTAAATACAGGGTAAAATATAACACGGTTAAGTGTTCCAAAGATACCCCAACCTAAATCGGCAGTTTCATCTAAATCTGTTCCTTTGTATGTTTTTAATAAATTATAGTCAGTAGGCCCATAAAACCATTGCATGTTATAATTTAATTCACCATTGCTAAGTGCTAGAGGAGTTTTTAACTCATAAGCTTTAGTAAATACAACATCATTTTCTTTGTCTTTAACTAAATCAGTAGAGGTTAAGGTAGCATTGTTAAATGGAGTGTCAGAAAGTAAAACAGATGAGAAAAAGTGTTGTTTATAGGAAACCCAGTTTACTTCATTAACAACTTCTGAATTTCCAGGTCTTAAATAATCCACTTCATCATCAGCTTTGTAATAGTACCAAGAATACATTGTATTTTCAGTTTTCATACTCTTTTCTTGACGAAACGCATTTAATTTCCAGTTTAAGTTGATTTGTTGCGAGCTATTAATAGTATTACTTAAACCTTGAGAACGAACAGCAAAACCAACTCTATAGTCATTAGGTTTAATTTCGTAACGATATTCTAAAAACTTATCTTCGGCTACCTTTAATTTCATTGATAACACCTGCGTATCACCAATTTTTGATAATGTAGGTATAAATAATAAATCTGAAGTATTTAAAATTCGGTTATCAGTGGTACCAAAGTTTATGTTAAAAGAAGCATTCTTGTCTTTGATTAAATATAATGGTAAAGAATCGTGGCTTTTAAAGTTTTTAATTAAAGCTTCAGAAATTTGCCCACCTTTATTATCTATAGTTAGTTTTAATAATTCATTTTCAATAATAGAAGTTCCTTGCTTTGCTGTTAAGGCACTATATGCAAAAGCACCTAGTTTGTTTTGTAAAGCAATTTGTTTCAATGAGTCATTTGATACAGTAGCAGTTGTATTTTCTGAAATTGTAGTAGGTGAGGTAACTTGTTCTGTAGTAGTTTCAGTTGAAGTTTCTGTATTCTCTTCTGGTTTTTGAGTATTCATCCACCAAAGTAAAATTCCCCCTAATAATAACATTCCTATAAAGGAATTAAAATCGAATTTTTTTTGTTCCATTGATTTATTTTATAAATGTCAACCTGTCAGGTTATCTGTTCTTTAATATTTGAAAAACCCGACAAATGTAGTAAAACTAGCATTATTTTACTTAGTTTTCTTCTGATTAATTTTATTATGGTTAGTAGCTCAAAGGCTATTCCAAAACACAAAAAAAATCCTGCAATTCATATGCAGGATTTTGAAATTTATTTTTTAGACTGTTTTAAGGCTGCCTTTATAAAGTTTACAAATAAAGGATGCGGATTTAAAACGGTACTTTTATATTCTGGATGGTATTGAACTCCAACAAACCATGGGTGAGAAGGTATTTCTACAATTTCAACTAACCCAGTTTTAGGGTTTATTCCTGTAGCCTTCATACCAGCTTCTTCAATTTGTTTTTTAAACTTGTTGTTAAACTCATATCTATGGCGGTGACGTTCACTAATTAACTCATCTTTGTATGCTTCAAAAACTTTAGAATCTTGAGTTAATTGACAGTCCCAAGCACCTAAACGCATAGTTCCTCCTTTTTCAGTAACCTCCTTTTGTTCTTCCATTAAATTAATTACAGGATACTTAACTTTTGAATTCATTTCTGTAGAGTTGGCATCTTGAAAACCTAAAATATTTCTAGCAAATTCTATAACAGCCATCTGCATTCCTAAGCAAATACCTAAAAAAGGAATATTGTTTTCTCTAACATATTGAACTGCTGCTATTTTTCCTTCAATACCTCTATCTCCAAAGCCAGGTGCAACTAATACACCATTAAGTCCAGAAAGCATACTAACGGCATTTTCAGGAGTTAATTCTTCTGAATGTATCCAACGTACATTTACTTTTGTTTTGTTAGCAGCTCCAGCATGAATAAATGCTTCTGTAATAGATTTATATGAGTCGTGTAATTCTACATATTTACCAACCAATCCAATTTCAATAGTAGACGTAGGGTTTTTATGCTTGTCTAAAAACTTATTCCAATTTTTTAATTTAGGTTGTTTTCTTGTAGATAAACGTAATTTATCTAAAACAACATAATCTAAACCTTCTTGGAACATTAAATTAGGAACATCATAAATAGTCTCAGCGTCTAATGATTGAATAACGTCTTGCTGCTTTACATTACAAAATAAAGCCAATTTACGTTTAATAGTATCATTAATTTCATGTTCAGAACGGCATACAAGGATATTAGGGCTTATACCACTTTGCATTAACATTTTAACAGAATGTTGCGTAGGTTTAGTTTTTAATTCACCAGCAGCAGATAAATAAGGAATTAAGGTTAAGTGAATAACAATAGCATTTTCTTCACCTAATTCCCATTGCATTTGTCTAACAGCTTCAACATAAGGTAAAGATTCAATATCACCAATAGTTCCGCCTATTTCAGTAATAACAATATCATAGTCACCGGTATTCCCTAAAATTTGGATACGATGTTTTATTTCGTCTGTAATATGAGGGATTACTTGAACGGTTTTACCTAAAAATTCACCTTTGCGTTCTTTATTTATTACAGACTGATATATTCTTCCTGTAGTTACATTGTTAGCTTGAGAAGTAGGAATGTTTAAGAATCGTTCGTAATGACCTAAATCTAAGTCAGTTTCGGCTCCGTCATCGGTTACATAACACTCTCCATGTTCGTAAGGATTTAAAGTTCCTGGATCAATGTTAATGTATGGGTCAAGTTTTTGTATGGTTACAGAATATCCTCTTTCTTGTAATAGTTTAGCTAAAGAAGCTGCAATTATTCCTTTACCAAGAGATGAAGTTACACCTCCTGTAACAAAAACATATTTAGTATTGTTCATGGTGTTGTTAGGTTTGCGCAAAAGTAAGAAGTCTAATAAATTCAGCAAACAAAAAAAATGAAAAAAGATGTATTTTTGAAGTTAAAAAATAATTATCAAAAAAAAATGAATTTGGATTTGCGGAACAAAAAAACTGTTGTATATTTGCCCACGCTTTTAGCAGACGGAATTTCACAAAAGCAAAACATTTTTTTAAAGAAGATTTTAAAGATATACTGTAATGAGTAAAAGAACGTATCAACCATCAAAACGTAAGAGAAGAAACAAACACGGTTTCAGAGAAAGAATGGCTTCTGCTAACGGTAGAAAAGTACTAGCTAGAAGAAGAGCAAAAGGAAGAAAGAAATTAACTGTTTCATCTGAGGCAAGACCTAAGAAATAATGATATTACTATCATTCATATAGAGGTGTTACTTTTTATTAGTAGCACCTTTTTTTTATACCATAACAAAATTTTTTTACACACAACTATACAAGAAAATTAAGTAATGCCAAAAAGACAAGACCTTAAGTCAATTTTAATTATCGGATCAGGACCAATTGTAATTGGTCAAGCATGTGAATTTGATTATTCTGGATCTCAGGCCTTGCGTTCTTTACGCGAGGATGGAATTGAAACTATTTTAATCAATTCTAACCCAGCAACTATTATGACAGATCCATCTATGGCGGATCATGTTTATCTTTTGCCTTTAACTACCAAATCATTAATTCAAATATTAAAAGATCATCCTCAAATTGATGCAGTATTACCTACTATGGGAGGGCAAACTGCATTAAATTTATGTATCGAGGCAGATGAAAAAGGAATATGGGAAGATTTTGGAGTTGAGATTATAGGAGTAGATATTGATGCGATAAACATTACAGAGGACAGGGAGAAGTTTAGAGAGTTAATGACGCAGATAGGTATTCCTATGGCGCCTCAGGCTACAGCGACATCTTATTTGAAAGGTAAGGAAATAGCTCAAGAATTTGGTTTTCCATTATGTATTAGAGCTTCATTTACCTTAGGAGGAGCAGGAGCTTCAATTGTTTATAATGAAGAGGAGTTTGAAAAATCATTAACTAGAGGGTTGGAAATCTCTCCAATCCATGAGGTAATGATTGATAAAGCAATGATGGGATGGAAGGAGTTTGAGTTAGAATTACTTCGTGATGATAATGATAATGTAGTTATTATCTGTTCTATTGAAAATATGGATCCAATGGGAATCCATACAGGAGATTCTATTACGGTTGCGCCAGCTATGACACTTTCTGATAAAACGTATCAGAAAATGAGAGATATGGCTATAAAAATGATGCGATCTATTGGTGAGTTTGCAGGAGGCTGTAATGTTCAGTTTGCTGTATCGCCAGATGAAAAAGAAGAGATTATTGCTATTGAAATTAATCCACGTGTATCACGTTCATCAGCATTGGCTTCAAAAGCAACTGGGTATCCAATTGCAAAGATAGCTGCGAAATTAGCAATGGGATATACATTAGATGAGCTAGATAATCAAATTACGAAATCAACATCAGCGTTGTTTGAGCCTACTTTGGATTATGTAATTGTGAAAATTCCACGTTGGAATTTTGATAAGTTTGAAGGTTCGGATAGAACTTTAGGTTTACAAATGAAAGCAGTAGGTGAAGTAATGGGGATTGGACGTTCTTTCCAGGAAGCATTGCATAAGGCTACACAATCTTTAGAGATTAAACGTAATGGTATTGGTGCAGATGGTAAGAGTTATACAGACTATAATAAGATAAAAGAGAAATTGAAATTTGCTTCTTGGGATCGTGTTTTTGCTATCTATGATGCTATTCAGATAGGAATGCCTCTAAGTAAGATTCATGAAATAACAAGAATTGATATGTGGTTCTTAAAGCAGTATGAAGAGCTTTATGAATTAGAGCAAGAAATTTCAAAATATTCTATTGAAAATTTAGATAGAGAACTATTATTAGAAGCGAAGCAAAAAGGATATGGTGATCGTCAGATAGCACATATGTTAGGTTGTTTAGAAAGTCAAGTATACAAGAAGCGTGAAGAATTAAGTATTAAACGTGTTTATAAATTAGTTGATACTTGTGCTGCTGAGTTTACTGCGAAAACACCTTACTATTATTCTACATTTGAAAATGAAATGGAGAGTGCTAATGGTGATAAAAAGCCTGCGAATGAGAGTGTTGTTTCTGATAAAAAGAAAATAATTGTATTAGGGTCAGGACCAAATAGAATAGGACAGGGTATTGAGTTTGATTATTGTTGTGTACATGGAGTTTATGCAGCTAAAGAGTGCGGTTATGAAACAATTATGATTAATTGTAACCCTGAAACTGTTTCTACTGATTTTGATACAGCGGATAAATTATACTTTGAACCAGTATTTTGGGAACATATTTATGATATTATTAAGCATGAGAAGCCAGAAGGTGTTATCGTACAGTTAGGAGGTCAAACAGCATTAAAATTAGCTGAAAAACTAGATCGTTATGGTATTCCAATTATTGGAACTAGCTACAAAGCATTAGATTTGGCTGAAGATAGAGGTAGTTTCTCAACTTTATTAAAAGATAATAACATACCTTACCCAAGATTTGGTGTTGCTGAGAATGCTGATGAGGCTTTAGCTTTAGCAGATGAATTAGATTTTCCAATTTTAGTACGTCCATCTTATGTATTAGGAGGACAAGGAATGAAGATTGTAATCAATAAAGAAGAGCTTTTAGAGCATGTAGTAGATTTATTACGTAAAATACCTAATAATAAACTTTTATTAGATCATTATTTAGAAGGAGCTATAGAAGCAGAGGCTGATGCTATTTGTGATGGGGAGAATGTATATATTATAGGTATTATGGAGCATATTGAACCTTGTGGAATTCACTCAGGAGACTCAAATGCAACCTTGCCAGCGTTTAATTTAGGAGAGTTAGTTTTAGAGCAAATTAGAGAATATACTAAAACAATTGCATTAGCATTGGATACTGTAGGTTTAATAAATATTCAGTTCGCTATTAAAGATGATAAGGTGTACATAATTGAAGCCAATCCAAGGGCGTCAAGGACAGTACCTTTTATAGCAAAAGCTTATAAGGAGCCTTATGTAAATTATGCAACTAAAGTGATGTTGAGAGAAAAGAAAGTTACAGACTTTAATTTCAATCCACAGTTAGAAGGTTTTGCAATCAAGCAACCTGTTTTCTCTTTCAATAAATTTCCTAATGTAAATAAGAAGCTTGGGCCAGAAATGAAGAGTACTGGTGAGAGTATTTTGTTTATAGATAATTTACGAGACGATCAGTTTTATGATTTATATTCAAGACGAAAAATGTACTTAAGTAAATAAAAGTATTTTAATATATTAAAAAAGAGGTTGTTTTACTTTTAAACAACCTCTTTTTTGTTTGTATTTTCTTCCATCTGTAATTTCAAATAATTACTAATATAATTTCTGTTTATGTTAAAGAAAATAACAAATTATGGGTAAGCGGCGTTTTCAAAGTAAAAAAGCTTGAATTTTTATAGCTATTTTTATATGCTTTACAGTTAAAGTAAAGAAATAATAACAGTAAATTTAATAAGCTTTTTAATCTGGTATGGTTAGTAATATCTTTAAAAATAGATACTTTTTTATTGTAAAATGGTATTTTATTAACATGTTTTTTTGTTAAAATTAAAAAAATAAACTATATTTGAGATCTAAGCAAAATAATTAGGGGTATTTTGCATAGCGTATGATATGTTTCAAATAAGGGGATGAAACGTATAGGAATTCCAATCTTCGAGAGAAAAGATTGGAATTTTTTTATTAGATTGTAACTTGTTCTTGGTTCCTTAAAATATCGTCAAACGTTTCTCTTTTTCTAATTAAGTAGTCTTTACCTTTGTAAAGCATAACTTCTGCAGGTTTAAACCTTGAATTGTAGTTGGAAGCCATAGAGTAACAATAAGCGCCAGCATTGTGAAAACATAAAATATCACCTTCAGCTATTTCTGAAATTCTTCTATTAGAACCAAAAGTGTCAGTTTCACAAATATACCCTACTACACTATAAAAACGTTCTCTTCCTTTTGGATTAGAAATGTTTTCAATTTCATGGTAAGAGTTGTAAAACATTGGTCTAATTAAGTGATTTAAACCACTATCAATACCAGCAAAGACAGTTGAGGTGGTTTGCTTGATAACGTTTACTTTTGCTAAGAAATAACCAGACTGACTAACTAAAAATTTACCGGGTTCAAACATTAGCGTAACGTCTTTACCGTAATTTTTACAGAATTCATTAAATCTGGTAGATAGTTTTTTACCAAGTTCATCAATATTAGTTGAAATATCATCTTTTTTATAAGGAACTTTAAAGCCGCTTCCAAAATCTATAAAATCAATATTTTTAAATTGCTTAGCTACTTCAAATAATATTTCGGTGGCACGCAAAAAAGTATCTATATCTAAAATATCTGAGCCTGTATGCATATGTATTCCATTAATTCGCATACCAGTATTTTCAACAACTCTTTTAATATGTGGTACTTGGTGTATTGAAATACCAAATTTAGAATCTATATGTCCAACAGATATTTTACTGTTGCCTCCAGCCATAACATGTGGATTGATACGGATACAAACAGGGATTTCTGGGTGCTTTTGTCCAAATAGTTCAAGTATAGATAAATTATCAATGTTAATTTGAACACCTAATTTAGCTACTTCTTCAATCTCTTGCAAAGAAACACCGTTTGGGGTATAAATAATATTCTTTGGCTCAAATCCAGCAAGTAAGCCAAGTTTGACTTCTTGAATAGAAACGGTATCTAATCCACTTTTAAGAGAATTAAAAACCTTTAAGATGTTAATGTTAGATAATGCTTTGGTAGCGTAATTAATTTTTACATTTTTAACCTTAGAAAAAGCATTGGTGATTTTCTTATATTGATTAATAATCACATCTGTATCATAAACATACAAAGGACACCCATAAGTGTCTGCCAACTTTAATAAGTCTTTTCTATTCATTTTATAAACTGTTTTACGGTGTCAAATGTAGAAAAGGGTTGTGTTAGCTCAAATTAATTAAAAGAAATAAACACAATCTGTTTTTTTGTAAAAATAAATTAAAGACTTATTTCTGTATTATATTAAGGAAGCTTTTATCATTCTATCATTTCCAAATAGATCTTTCTTTAATTCAATATGCTTAAAACCTTTAATAGCTAGCATTTCAACTGTTTCTTTTCCTAGATATTGATTTATTTCAAAAAACAAAAAACCACCTTTTTTGAGATGTTTAGTAGCTAAATCTGCAATTTTCTTATAAAAAATTAAAGGGTTTTTATCCTCAACAAACAAAGCCAAATGAGGTTCATTGTTTAGAACATTATTTTTAATCTCAGTTTTTTCCAAGTTTCTTACATAAGGAGGATTGGAAACAATTACATCAAATGTATTTGGTAAATTATTAATTTTTAAAATATCAGATTCTATAAACTGGATAGAAGTATTATTAATTTTTGCATTTTGTTTCGCTACTTCTAATGCTTTATAAGAAATATCAATGGCACTAACAGTTGCTTTGGGTAAATGTTTTTTTAGGCTAATAGGAATACAGCCAGTACCAGTACCTATGTCAAGCATATTTGCGTTTTCAATTGTGTCTTTTAAAATCCATTCAACTAGTTCTTCGGTTTCTGGACGTGGAATCAAAGTATCAGTTGTAACTTTAAAAGTGAGGCCATAAAACTCTGTTTTGCCAAGTATATATTGAATAGGTTCCTCTTTTAAGAGACGTTCAATAGCTGTGTTGAATAAAATTTGTTTATTCTCAGGTATTTCAAAGTTAGGTTGTAAGGAGTAGTCAATACGATGTAATCCTAAGTATTCCTCAATTAAATAAAAGAAAAAAGTATCTATTTCTGTTTGTGGATATATAGATATTAGTTGATTGTTAAAAGATATTCTGTATTCCTTTAATCTCATGCTTCAGTTTATATTAATTTAAAACAGTTTACAAATCTTTTAACATCCAAACATTACAAGAGTAATGTCCAGTATTTCCCATGGGTTTATCAATATTTAAAAAACCATTCTTTTTATATAAGTTTCGTGCCGCTTCCATATACGGCATAGTTTCTAAATAGCATTTTTCATAACCATTTTTCTTAGCATTTAGTAAACAATGTTCTATTAATTTTGAGCCGAGCCCTTTTCCTCTTGTAATTGGTAAAAAGTACATTTTTTGAAGCTCACAAACATTACCATCAAAATTATCAAGCTTAGCATAACCAGCTCCGCCAACTATTTTATTATTGTATTCTACAACATAATAATTAGTGTTTTTTTCTTGATAAGCTTCAAACATAGCGTCGGTAGCTTCATCCTCATAAGCAGTTCCTACTTTAGGTACACCAAATTCAATGAGAACAGAACGAATAACGGTAGCTATTTGTTTATTATCACCTGGTTTAATATCTCTAATAATAAAATCAGAAGGAGTCATAGGAATATAGTATTTTTGCGAGAGCAAATTACCAAAAAACAATTATACAAATGAAAAATGTTATCTGTTTTTTATCCGTTATATTCTTAGTGAGTTGTACAGTGAAAGAAAAGCCTATTTTTTTAAAAGTAGATGATGTTGAGTTTTTATCAATGAGAGCAGATACCTTAAAAATAGGTGCAAACGCTTATTTTGGAAACCCTAATGATATTGGAGGGAAGATAGCAACAGATGGAATAAAGGTAATTGTTGATGGAGTAGAAGTTGCAGAAGTATTTTCAGAAGAGTTTAAAGTACCTGCAAAAAAAGAGTTTGCTCTACCTTTAAAGGTAGTAATTCCTACTAAAAAAGTTTTTGAAAATAACAAGAATGGAGTTTTAGGAGGGATTATTTCTTCTTTGTTAAGTCAGCGTTTAAAAATTCAATTGAAAGGAGATTTAAAGTACAAAGTTTTAGGCTTTTCTCATACGTATACTATTGATAAAACAGAGGAATTAAAAATTAAATTGTAAAGCTTGAATCACGAAAAATATATCCAAAGGTGTTTACAGTTAGCTAAAAATGGTATTGGAACTACTAGGCCAAATCCATCAGTAGGAGCTGTTATTGTTTATGATAATAAAATAATAGGAGAAGGATATACAAGTCCCTATGGAGGACCGCATGCGGAAGTCAATGCAATAAATTCGGTTAAGAACCAAGACTTACTAAAAAAATCAACAATTTATGTAACACTTGAGCCATGCTCACATCATGGAAAAACACCACCTTGTGCAGATTTAATTATAGAAAAAAAAATTCCTAAAGTAGTTATAGGCTGTTTGGATACAAATTCATTAGTGGCAGGAAAAGGAATTGAACGATTGAAGAAAGCAGGGTGTAATGTTGTTGTAGGTGTTTTAGAAGAAGAGTGTTTCAACCAACATAAAAGGTTTTTTGCCGTTCAAAATAAGCAGAGACCATATATAATTTTAAAATGGGCAGAATCTAAAGATGGATTTATAGCGCCTGAAACCAAAGATAGTAGAAATCCGGTTTGGATATCTAATTCTTATTCTCAGCAATTAGTACATAAATTTAGAGCTGAAGAACATGCAATATTAGTGGGAACAAATACAGTTTTAGATGATAACCCTAAGTTGAATGTGCGTAGTTGGTATGGTAATAATCCTGTGCGAATTATTCTAGATAGAGAGTTAAAAATCCCTAAAAACAGTAATGTTTTTGATGCTAGTATAAAGACAATTGTTTTAAAGCAGATTGATAAAGAGAATAATTTAAGTTTGTCAGAAAAGATAATTGTTGAATCTATTGATTTTGCACAAGAATTGTCTAATCAAATATGTGAAGTTTTACAAAAATATAAAATACAATCTGTGATTATTGAAGGAGGAAGGCAAACTATTCAAACTTTTATAGATGCTAATTTATGGGATGAAGCTTACGTTTTTATTGGAAATAGTAAACTAAAAAAAGGAGTTGAGAAGCCTAATATTTCAGCTTTACAAATAGAAGAGAAAAAAATAGATAACGACATATTAAGAATATATAAGAATGATTAAAAATATCATTTTCGATTTTGGAGACGTGTTTATCAATCTTGATAAACAGGCTACCTATAAAGAATTAGAGAAACTTGGGGTTACGGAAGTATCAGATGAAATGATGCAGGTTTATTATAAGTATGAAATGGGATTACTATCTACTGATGAGTTTGTAACTTTTTTTCATGATAAATTCAATTTGGATAAGCAAAGTTTGGTTAATGCATGGAATGCTATTCTTTTAGATTTTCCTTTACATAGACTTGAGTTTTTAAAAGAGTTAGCAGAAAACAAACAATACCGTTTGTTTTTATTAAGTAATACAAATGATTTACATATTACTTGGATACAAAATGATTGGGGACAAAAACTATATAATGAGTTTAAAAACTGTTTTGAAAAATTTTATTTGTCACATGAAATTCATTTAAGAAAACCTAATCAGGATATTTATGAATTTGTTTTAGAAGAAAATGAATTAAAAGCAGAAGAGACTTTTTTTATAGATGATACAGAAGAAAATACGTTAGCTGCTAAAGATTTAGGGATAAAAATATGGAATATCATTCCTGGTGAAGAAGATGTGACTAAATTATTAGATAGAAAAGAGTTTTTATAATATGATATACTTAATATTAAGTATAGTTTTTTCAACTTCATTATTTGTAATATTTAAGTATTTCAATGTTTTTAAGGTAAATACATTACAAGCAATAGTTGTCAACTATATCGTGGCATTTGTTTTAGGGATATTTTCTGCAGGTGCATATACAAAATTAGCAACAATTAATGCTCAACCTTGGATGTACGGAGCAGTCGTTTTAGGTTTTCTATTCGTGACTATATTTTTTGTAATGGCAAAAACAGCACAAAATAATGGGGTCTCAGTAGCTTCCATAGCAGGGAAAATGTCGGTAGTAGTTCCTATTGTTTTTGGAATAGTATTATACAATGAAAGTATTACCATACTTAAAGTTTTAGGAATATTAATAGCTTTAATAGCAGTATACTTATCTTCTGTAAAAGAAGAAAGGTCAAATACAAAAGCAGGAATTGTTTTACCAATACTTTTGTTTCTAGGGTCAGGGATAATTGATACTACAATAAAATATGTTGAAACTAATTTTGTTCCAGAGGATGGTGTTGATTTTTTTTCAGGTAGTTTATTTGGTTTTGCAGCTTTTTTTGGAATAGTAATTCTGTTAGGGAAACAGTTTGTCGTTAAAGAAAAACTTGAAGTTAAAAGTGTTTTAGCTGGGCTTGTATTAGGGGTTCCGAATTACTATTCTATAGTATTTTTAATAAAAGCACTTCAAAATAAAAACTTTGAAAGCTCTACATTATTTACTATTAATAATGTAGGGGTTGTAATATTTTCCACAGTAGTTGGACTTTTATTATTTAGAGAAAATTTTAGTACAAAGAATAAGATAGGAGTAGGTTTAGCTATTCTGGGAATTATACTAGTAACCATTGCTTAATGAGTGATATAAAAGACACATATAAAACAATTACAAATCCATCTAAAGAAACGTTATTTAAAGATAGGAACAGTAAGTTTTTTGGGTATGCTTTCCCAGTTTTTTCAGAAGATGATGTAAAACAACGATTAGAGGAGCTTAGAAAGTTACATCATACAGCAAGACATCATTGCTATGCATGGCAAATAGGAACGGAAAGTATAAGATTTAGAGCAAATGATGATGGAGAGCCAAGTAATTCAGCAGGACAACCTATTTATGGACAAATCCAAGCATTTGATTTAACAAATGTGTTAATTGTTTCAGTACGTTATTTTGGAGGGACTAAACTTGGGGTTGGAGGTTTGATAAATGCATATAGATCCTCAGCTAAATTGGCTATTGAAGCTTCTGAAATTGTAGAAAAGACAATTGATGTTCATTTCAAATTATTGTTTGGATACGATATGATGAATAAAGTTCAGAGAATTATTAAGGAAAGAAGCTTAAGTATTATTAATCAAAAATTAGAGTTAGATTGTGAGTATATAATTTCTGTTAGAAAAAAAGAGGCTGAAGTAATTTTTAATGTTTTTGATTCTCTTTTTAAAGTTGAAATAAAGAAAGTATAGCTTACCTAATTACTTATTGAGTTAATGTTAGGATAAATGACTAATAATCCGTACATTTGCACGCCTTTTTGCGAGAACAGATTAAAAAAAGGTAAAAAGAATTATAATAAGTTTAATTTCTCTTAGCGTTAGTGTCGTTAAAAATCTGGCTAACAAAAAGATACAAAATTTTATTCAGACATGTCTGAAGAAACAAAAAAAACAGCAGAAGCTGTAAATCCAGCAGAATTTTTAGCAACTTTTAACTGGCATAAATACGAAGAAGGTATTGATGAAGTTGATGAGTCTAAATTAAAAGAATTTGAAAAGGCCTTAGAAGGTACAGTAGGTTTTGTAAATGAGCGTGATGTAATTGAAGGATTAGTAGTTCGTATTACTGATCGTGATGCTATTATTGATATCAACTCTAAGTCAGAAGGTGTAATTTCTTTAAATGAGTTCCGTTACAACCCAAATTTAGCTGTTGGAGATAAAGTAGAAGTATTAGTTGATAAAAGAGAAGATTCTTCTGGTCAATTAGTATTATCTCACAAAAAAGCGCGTGTAATCAAAGCTTGGGATCGTGTTAATAATGCACACGAAACTGGAGAAATCGTTAATGGTTTTGTTAAGTGTAGAACACGTGGAGGTATGATTGTAGATGTATTTGGTATTGAAGCTTTCTTACCAGGTTCTCAAATCGACGTGAAGCCTATCCGTGATTACGATCAATATGTTGAAAAAACTATGGAATTCAAGGTTGTTAAGATTAACCATGAATTTAAGAACGTAGTTGTATCTCATAAAGCGTTAATTGAAGCTGATTTAGAAGATCAAAAACGTGAAATTATCGGTCAATTAGAAAAAGGACAAGTATTAGAAGGAGTTGTTAAGAATGTAACTTCTTATGGTGTATTTGTTGACTTAGGTGGTGTTGACGGATTAATTCATATTACTGA